>NZ_LMNE01000008.1:0-86959 GCF_001423285.1 Methylobacterium sp. Leaf111
GGAGACGGTCCTGGCGCGGGCGGGGGCGGAGGCGCAGCGCCAGGCGGCGATGCGGGCGATGGCCGACAGCTTCGAAGGGGCGGTGGGCGGCATCATCGRCATGGTGACGAGTTCGGCCACCGAGCTGCAGGCCACCGCCCAGAGCATGGCCGGCACCGCCACCCAGACCGCCAACCAGTCCAGCAGCGTGGCCGCGGCCGCCGACGAGGCCGCCGCCAACGTCAACACCGTGGCGGCCGCGGCCGAGGAACTCGGCTCCTCGGTGCAGGAGATCGGCCGCCAGGTCGGCAGCTCGGCCGCCATGGCCCAGACCGCCGTGGCGGAGGCCGCTCAGACCGCCACCTTCGTGCAGACCCTGAACACGGCCGTGGCGCGCATCGGCGACGTGGTCACGATGATCACCTCGATCGCCGGGCAGCCATCGACGGGATCGCGGCGCGCATCCGCGAGATCAGCGGTGTCGCCACCTCGATCTCGGCGGCGGTGGAGGAGCAGGGGGCGGCCACCCAGGAGATCGTGCGCAACGTGGCGCAGGCGGCGATGGGGACGGGGGCGGTGACGGCCAACATCGCGGGCGTGGCGGGCGCGGCCGAGGAGACCGGCGCGGCCGCCGCCCAGGTGCTGGGCGCCTCCTCCGAGCTCTCGCGCCAGTCCGAGCACCTCAGCGCCGAGGTCCAGCGCTTCCTGGCCACCGTGCGCGCCGCCTGAGCGGCGACGCGAACGATCGGATGAAAAAGGGCCCGGAGCGATCCGGGCCCTTCTCGGTGTCCGGCTCAGCAGCTAGCTCAGGCCGCCCGCCTCCACCACGAAGCGCGCGATGGCGTCCGCCCCGTGGCCGTCGCGGAGCGACGAGAACACGTAGGGCCGGGCGCCGCGCATGCGCTTGGTGTCGGATTCCATGATGCCGAGATCGGCGCCCACCAGGGGCGCGAGGTCGGTCTTGTTGACGATGAGGAGGTCCGAGCGGGTGATGCCGGGGCCGCCCTTGCGGGGGATCTTCTCGCCGCCCGCCACGTCGATGACGTAGAGGGTCAGGTCGGCGAGCTCCGGCGAGAAGGTGGCCGCAAGGTTGTCGCCGCCGGACTCGATCAGGATGAGGTCGAGCTTCGGGAAGCGCCGGCGCATCTCCGCCACCGCCGCGAGGTTGATCGAGGCGTCCTCGCGGATCGCCGTGTGCGGGCACCCCCCCGTCTCGACGCCCATGATCCGCTCCTCCGGCAGGGCGCCGGCCACGGTGAGGAGGCGGGCATCCTCCTTCGTATAGATGTCGTTGGTGATCGCGCAGATCTCGTAGGTATCGCGAAAACGCTTGCAGAGCTGCTCCATCAGGGCGGTCTTGCCGGAGCCGACGGGGCCACCGATGCCGACGCGGAGCGGGCCGTTGAGAGCGGAGCCGTTGGCGGAGTTCATGACACGATCCTCAAGAGGGGGCCTCAGGAGCGGAAGATCCGGGAATACTGGGTCTCGTGCCGGAACGAGCCGAGGTCGAGGTTCAGGGTGGCGCTGCCGAGATCGTCGAGCGAGAGGGCCGGAATCGTGGCGGCGAGCGCCGTCACCCGCGGCGTCAAGGCGGCGATGATCCGGGTGCCCGCGCTCTGGCCGATGGGCGCGCAGCGCAGGGCCGCCGAGACGAGGTTCTGCAGGAAGGCGAGGCCGAAGCCGGCGAGCACCGGGACCAACGCCATGCGGTGGGCCCCGGCCGCGAGCCCGACGGCCACCGGGTAGGCGACCGCACCGGTCAGGCCCGCGGCGAGCCGGTCGAGGCCGGGCGTGCCCCAGGCCGCCACGGTGGCGTCGAGGAAACTGCGGCCCTGCTGGCTCGTCTCGAGGTGCAGCTCTCGCGATGGGGCGAGGGCCAGGGCGAGGTCGTTGACCTCGCTGAGCCCGGCGGCGTCGTCCGCGCGCGCCGCCGCATGGGCGTGCGCCGCCAGGATCAGGTCGTTGCGGCCCGAGCCGTGTTCGAGCACGTCGGCGAGCCAGGCCGTCAGCGAGGCCTCGTCGCCGACCTCACCGCTCTCCACCGCGCCCTCGAGCCCGTGCGAGTAGGCATAGGCCCCCACCGGGTAGCCCGGCGACAGCCACGCCATCAGGCGCAGGGCCTCAATCATGGTCGTGCGGATGGTCGTGGTGATGGCCGTCGTGGTGATGGGAGTGGCCGTGATGGGGGTGGACTGCGCCCGCGCCCGCATAGGCGCCGCCCTCCGGCCGGAACGGGCGTTCCACCGGCTCGGCGCTGCCGCCTAAGCCCCGCACCATCTCGGCGAGCACGTGGTCGAAACCGATATAGACGGCGTCGGCGCCGATCTCGGCGGGGATGTGCCGGTTGCCGATGTGCCAGATCAGGCGCTTGAGGGCGTGGTCGTCGGGGGCCCGGATCTCCAGCAGCGGCTCCGGCGCGGCCTCGACCCAGACCAGCCGGCCGTCCTGCAGCACCAGGGCGTCGCCGTCGTCGAGCACGGTGGGCTCCGGCAGGTCGAGCAGGAAGCGCAGCCCGCCCGCGCTGCGCATCGCCACGCGCCGGCGGTGCCGGTCGCCGTGGTCGAGGACGATGCGGTCGACGATCTCGCCGGCGAGCGCGTCGCGACGCAGGACTTTCGTGGCGCGGATCATGGGGCGTGGGACGATGCGGTGCGGGGGATCACGGGAGCGGCGGGTTTCATCAGGTGAAGCGGGGCTCGATGGGGCCGGGATAGAAGTCATCGTCCAGGATCTGCGCCAGGGTGTAGGGGCACGGCGACGGAAAGGTCTGTTCCGCCAGCCCGGTCTCGCTCGCCGCGCGGACGCGCCCGAGCTGATAGGCCTTGGTCAGGACCGTCTCCGGCCAAGCCCGGAGACTCGGGCTGACCTCGAGGAGCCCCTCGATCTGAAGGCGCTGTTCGACGATCGAGGCACGCCAGCCGTATTTCCGCTGTTCCGGTTGAAGCTCCCACTTCAGCAGGTGCTGCAACAGCACGGCGAGCCGATTCCGGATCTCGGATTTCTGCGATCCGCCCAAGCTCTCGATCTCCTCGGCGATGTGGTGCCAGTCGATGTCCTGCCGTCGCCCCGCCCGCAGCAGGGCGGCCTGATCCTGCGTCCACAGATAGAGGTCAGTCTCGTAGAGTTCGTGCCCCTGGGATGGGCTGAGGGCAGCCTTGGACATGGAAAGCTCCGCGGGCGTCGGCCGCATCCTACCGCAAAACGGAACGCATCGCCTCAAAACAGGAAGTACCGCTGCGCCATCGGCAGGACGTCGGCGGGCTCGCAGACCAGCAATTCGCCGTCGGCGCGGACGTCGTAGGTCTCGGGGTCGACCTCGATGTCGGGGGTGGCGTCGTTGAGGATCATGCTCTTCTTCGAGATGCCGCCGCGCACGTTCTCGACGGCGACGAGGCGCTTCTGCACGCCGAGGCGGTCGCCGAGCCCGTCCTCGATCGCCGCCTTCGACACGAAGGTCAGGGCGGTGGCGAAGGGCACCCGGCCGTAAGCCCCGAACATCGGTCTGTAATGTACCGGCTGCGGCGTCGGGATCGAGGCGTTGGGGTCGCCCATCGGGGCGGTGGCGATGGCGCCGCCCTTGATGACGAGATCGGGCTTCACCCCGAAGAAAGCCGGATTCCACAGGACGAGGTCGGCGAGCTTGCCCGGCTCCACCGAGCCGATATGGGCCGAGACGCCGTGCGCGATGGCGGGGTTGATGGTGTACTTCGCCACGTAGCGGCGGGCGCGCAGGTTGTCGTTGCCGGAGGTGTCCCCGGGCAGGGCGCCGCGCTGGCGCTTCATCTTGTCGGCCGTCTGCCAGGTGCGGATGACGACCTCGCCGACCCGGCCCATGGCCTGGCTGTCCGACGACATCATCGAGAGGGCGCCGATGTCGTGCAGGATGTCCTCGGCCGCGATGGTCTCGCGGCGGATGCGGCTCTCCGCGAAGGCCAGATCCTCGGGGATCGCCGGGTCGAGGTGATGGCACACCATCAGCATGTCGAGATGCTCGTCGATGGTGTTTTTCGTATAGGGGCGCGTCGGATTGGTGGAGGAGGGCAGCACGTTGGCGAGCCCCGCCACCTTGATGATGTCCGGTGCGTGGCCGCCGCCCGCCCCCTCGGTGTGGAAGGCGTGGATGGTCCGCCCCGCGAAGGCCCGGATCGTGTCCTCGACGAAGCCGGATTCGTTGAGGGTGTCGGAGTGGATCATCACCTGCACGTCGTGGAGGTCGGCGACCGTGAGGCAGGTGTCGATGGCCGCGGGGGTGGTGCCCCAGTCCTCGTGGAGCTTGAGGGCGCAGGCGCCGGCGCGGATCATCTCCACCAGGCTCTCGGGCCGGGCGGCGTTGCCCTTGCCCGCGAAGGCGAGGTTCATCGGGAAGGCATCCGCCGCCTCGATCATCCGGGCGAGGTGCCAGGGGCCGGGGGTGCAGGTGGTGGCGAAGGTGCCGTGCGCCGGCCCGGTGCCGCCGCCGAGCATCGTGGTGATGCCCGAGCACAGGGCCTCGTCGATCTGCTGCGGGCAGATGTAGTGGATGTGACTGTCGAACCCGCCGGCCGTGAGGATCTTGCCTTCTCCGGCGATCACTTCGGTGCCGGGGCCGACCACGATGTCCACGCCGGGCTGGATGTCCGGGTTGCCGGCCTTGCCGAGCCTGGCAATCCGGCCCTTCACGAGGCCGACGTCGCACTTCACCACGCCCCAATGGTCGAGGACCACCGCGTTGGTGATGACGGTGTCGACGGCGCCGTCCTGGTTGGTGACCTGGGATTGCCCCATGCCGTCGCGGATGACCTTGCCGCCGCCGAACTTCACCTCCTCGCCGTAGGTGGTGTGGTCCCGCTCCACCTCGATCACCAGCGACGTGTCGGCGAGGCGGATGCGGTCGCCGGTGGTGGGGCCGAACATGTCGGCATAGGCGGCCCGGGGCAGGGCGGCGCGGGGGGGCATGTTGGCCATGGCGTCAGAGTGCTCCCATCACGTCGCCGCGGAAGCCGTACACGGTGCGGCCTCCACCGAGCGGCACCAGCACCACCTCCCGGGTCACGCCGGGCTCGAAGCGCACCGCCGTGCCGGGGGCGATGTCGAGGCGCTGGCCGCGCGCCGCCGCGCGGTCGAAGGTCAGGCCGGGATTGACCTCGTAGAAGTGGTAATGCGAGCCGACCTGGATCGGCCGGTCGCCGACGTTGGACACCGTCACGACCGTGCGGGGCAGATCGGCGTTGAAGACGATCTCGCCGGGCTGCGTGGTCACGGTGCCGGGCACCTCCGCCGAGGCCGCGCCCCGGATCGGGTGGTGCACGGTGACGAGCTTGGTCCCGTCCGGGAAGGTCGCCTCGACCTGGATGTCGTGGATCATCTCGGGGATGCCGTCCATGCACTGCTCGGCGGTGAGCACGTGCCCGCCGGCCTGCATCAGCTCCGAGACCGAGCGCCCGTCCCGGGCGCCCTCGACCACGAAGTCGCTGATCAGCGCCACCGCCTCCGGGTAGTTCAGCTTCACGCCGCGGCCGAGCCGGTTGCGGGCCACCTGCGCGGCCATGGCGAGGAGGAGCTTGTCCTTTTCGCGTGGGGTCAGGAGCACGGGGACCTCGGAGGTTGGGCGCGGACGTCTCGGGCCCGGGAAGGCAAGGACCGTGCGCGGCGGAGCCGCGCGCCGGGAACGCGGCGCGCATGGATGCATCCCTGGGCAGCGAGCGCAAGCGGGCCGCGGCCCGCCCTCCGGTTGACAGGATGCGGGTCCCCGGCCGAACAGCGGGGGCGATCCTTCTCTCCGTCCCGAGGGCCGGCCGTTGACCTATCCCCGCGACCTCGTCGGCTACGGCCGCACCCCGCCGCACCCGCATTGGCCCGACGGCGCGCGCATCGCGGTGCAGATCGTGCTGAACTACGAGGAGGGGGGCGAGAACTGCATCCTGCACGGGGATGCGGCCTCCGAGGCCTTCCTGTCGGAGATCGTCGGGGCGCAGCCCTGGCCGGGCCAGCGCCACATGAGCCTGGAATCCCTGTTCGAGTACGGCTCGCGGGCCGGGTTCTGGCGCCTCTGGCGGCTGTTCCAATCGCGAAAAATTCCCGTCACCGCCTTCGCGGTCGCCACCGCGCTCGCCCGCCACCCGGACGTCGCCGCGGCGATGCGGGAGGCCGACTGGGAGATCGCCTGCCACGGCCTCAAGTGGATCGACTACCGCGACTTCACCCGCGCCGAGGAGAAGGCGCACATGGAGGAGGCGATCCGCATCCACACCGAGATCACGGGCGCCCGCCCGCGCGGCTGGTACACCGGGCGCTCCTCGCCCCACACCCTCGACCTCGGGATCGAGGCCGGGATGACCTATCTGGCCGATTCCTACGCCGACGACCTGCCGTACTGGATCGACGAGCCCAGCGGCCGGGGCCTGGTGGTGCCCTACACGCTGGACGCCAACGACATGAAATGCGCGGCGATCCAGGGCTTCAACACGGGCGACCACCTCTTCACCTACCTGCGCGACACCTTCGACGCGCTCTACGCCGAGGGGGCGGAGGCACCCAAGATGATGTCGGTGGGCCTGCATTGCCGGCTCGTCGGCCGGCCCGGGCGGATCGGCGCCCTGGTCCGCTTCCTCGACCACATCGCCGCCCACGACCGGGTCTGGATCGCCCGGCGCATCGACATCGCCGAGCACTGGATGCGGACGCACCCGCCCGCCTGAGGGCGGCGCGCCGCAATAGCGCGGGACATGCCGGCTCGCCCCCCTTGCCAGGCGCCGCCGCCGCGGGCTTCGATGCGGGCCATGACAGAGACCAGCCCGGACGCCGCCGTCGCCCCCCCGCCCGCGCGCCGGCGCCGCAAGGACGGCGAGGCGCGCCGCGTGATGATCCTCGATGCGGGGCTCGCCCTGTTTTCGAGCGTCGGGCTGCACGGCGCCAGCGTCGAGGGCATCGCCGAGCGGGCCGGCCTCTCGAAGACCAACCTGCTCTACTACTTCCCCTCCAAGGAGGCGCTCTACGTTGCGGTCCTGCGCCGGGTGCTCGCGGTCTGGCTCGATCCGCTCCAGGCCTTCGACGCCGACAGCGAGCCGGCCGAGGCCTTCCGGCACTACATCCGCGCCAAGCTGACCCTGTCGCGCGACGCGCCCCAGGCCTCGCGCCTGTTCTGCCTGGAGATCGTGCAGGGGGCGCCGCTGCTGCGGCCGGAGCTGGAAGGCCCCTTGCGCGACCTCGTCGAGGCCAAGGCCACCGTCATCCGGAGCTGGAGCGCGCAGGGACGGATCGGCCCGCACGACCCCCATCACCTGATCTTCTCGATCTGGGCGATCACCCAGCACTATGCCGACTTCGCCGTGCAGGTGGATGCCGTCACCGGGCGAAGCCTCGACGATCCGGCCTTCTTCGAAGCGGTCGTCGGCAGCACGCAGGAGCTGATCCTGGCCGGCCTCGGCCTGAATCCGAGACCGTAGGGGGCGGAATCCGCCGCCGATCTGGGCAAGAAGCGCTCAACCGCTGGGCAAACCGAAGAGACTTTATGCAACCGCCGGAAAAACGCCGAATGGAGTTTGACCATTTGGTCTGAATAGAGTTGGATCGTCGGTGCCGGGGGTGATTCCAGTCTCCCGTCCGGTCCCGACAGGCCCTCGTCTTGCTTTGTCCAGTCCGTGCCTGTTGCGAAGTCTTGTCCTTCAGCCGGGTCCTGCCCGTGCGAGCGAGGTTGCCATGAACGTCGGCGTCTTCATACCGATCGGAAACAACGGCTGGCTCCTGTCGGAGAACGCGCCGCAGTACAAGCCGAGCTTCGAGCTGAACAAGCAGATCGTGCTCAAGGCCGAGGGCTACGGCCTCGACTTCGCGCTGTCGATGATCAAGCTGCGGGGCTTCGGCGGCAAGACCGAGTTCTGGGACCACAACCTCGAATCCTTCACCCTGATGGCGGGCCTGGCGGCCGTCACCAGCCGGATCAAGCTGTTCGCCACGGCCGCCACCCTGTGCATGCCCCCCGCCATCACGGCCCGCATGGCCGCGACCATCGACTCGATCTCGAACGGGCGCTTCGGCCTCAACCTCGTCACCGGCTGGCAGCGGCCGGAATACGCGCAGATGGGCCTGTGGCCCGGGGACGAATACTTCTCCCGCCGGTACGAGTACCTCTCGGAATACGCACAGGTGCTGCGCGACCTGTGGGAGACGGGGGTCTGCGACCGCAAGGGCGAATTCTTCCAGATGGACGATTGCCGCCTGAGCCCGCGCCCGCAGGCCGCGATGAAGATCATCTGCGCCGGCCAGTCCAGCGCCGGCATGGCGTTCACGGCGAGGTACGCCGACTACAATTTCTGCTTCGGCAAGGGCGTGAACACGCCCACGGCCTTCGCCCCCACGGTGGCGCGGCTGGAGGAGGCCAAGGCCACGATGGGGATGGCCGCCACCGGCCGCGACGTCTCCTCCTACGTGCTGTTCATGGTCATCGCCGACGAGACCGACGAGGCCGCCCGCGCCACCTGGGAGCACTACAAGGCCGGCGCCGACCAGGAGGCCATCGCCTGGCTCGGGGTCCAGGGGGCCGCCGACACCAAGTCCGGCACCGACACCAACGTGCGCCAGATGGCGGACCCGACCTCCGCGGTGAACATCAACATGGGCACGCTGGTCGGCTCCTACGCCGAGGTGGCGCGGATGCTCGACGAGGTCGCCACCGTGCCGGGCACCGAGGGCGTGCTCCTGGTGTTCGACGACTTCCTCAAGGGGCTCGACGCCTACGGCACCCGCATCCAGCCCCTGATGAAGAGCCGCGCCCACATCGCGGACGACGCCCCCGCCGCAGGGGACGCCGAGACCATGGTCAAGGTGGCGTGATGGACCAGAGCGCAAGACCGGCCGGCTACACCGACGCAGAGGGGCGCCAGGGCGGCATCACCCTGGCGGCCCGGCCCGAACCCATCGCCTTCGACGGATCCGCCACCGCGCTCATCGTCGTCGACATGCAGAACGCCTACACCAGCCCGGGCGGCTACCTCGATCTCGCCGGCTTCGACGTCTCGGGCACCGGACCGGTGGTGGCGCAGATCGCACGCGCGGTGACGGCGGCGCGGTCCGCCGGGATCCGGATCGTCTGGTTCCAGAACGGCTGGGACCCGGACTACGTCGAGGCCGGCGGACCGGGTTCGCCGAACTGGCACAAGTCCAACGCCCTCAAGACCATGCGGGCCCAGCCGGGCATGAACGAACGCCTGCTGGCCAAGGGAACCTGGGACTACGCCCTGGTCGACGCCCTCCGGCCCGAGCCCGGCGACATCGTACTGGGCAAGCCGCGCTACAGCGGCTTCTACAACACCCAGCTCGACAGCCTGCTGCGCGCGGCCGGCATCCGCACCCTGGTCTTCACCGGCATCGCCACCAACGTCTGCGTGGAATCGACCCTGCGCGACGGCTTCTTCCTCGAATATTTCGGCATCGTGCTGGCCGACGCCACCCACCAGGCCGGCCCGCCGGCCCTGCAGGCGGGGGCGCTCGCCAACATCGAGACCTTCTTCGGCTGGGTCTCGGACGTCGCCGCCTTCGAAGCGGCCGTCGCACCGGACCTCGATCGCACGGAGGCCGCCGCATAGGGCCGCCGGCGCGAAGCCGGAACCCGTGCCGGACCGCGTTCCCCCTCCCCATGCGGGCAGGAAGACACGTCGGCGCCTCCTGCGCGGAGTCGCCCCGATTCAGATATCCCCGAGGAGCCCCCGAAGATGCCCAAGACCGCGATCATCCCGCCCGGCACCGGCAAGCCGCTGGCCCCCTACGTTCCCGGCACCCTGGCGGACGGCGTCCTCTACGTCTCGGGCACGCTGCCCCTCGATGCCGAGGCCAACGTCGTGCACGTGGGCGACGCCGCCGCCCAGACCCGGCACGTGCTGGAGACGATCAAGGGCGTGGTCGCCGCCGCCGGGGGCAGCATGGACGACGTCACCTTCAACCACGTCTTCCTTAAGGACTGGGCCGACTACGCTGCCATCAACGGGGTCTATGCCGAGTATTTCCCCGGCGAGAAGCCGGCGCGCTACTGCATCCAGTGCGGCCTGGTAAAGCCCGACGCCCTGGTGGAGATCGCCTCGGTGGCGCATGTGGGCGGGGCCTGAGGCGGCATGGCCGGATCGCTCCACCATGCCGTCCACGGCATCGGCGACCGCACGGTCCTGCTCTCGCCGGGCCTCGGCGGCTCGGCCGCCTACTTCGCGCCGCAGATGGCGGCGCTGACCCAGCGGTTCCGCGTCATCACCTACGACCATCGCGGCACCGGCCGCTCGGGCGGGAGCCTGGAGCCCGGCCACGACATCGCCGCCATGGCCCGGGACGCCCTCGCGGTGATGGAAGCCTGCGGGGTCGAACGCTGCGACGTCGTCGGCCACGCCCTCGGCGGCCTGATCGGCCTCGAACTCGCCCGGACCGCCCCGGAGCGCGTCGGTCGCCTCGCCGTGGTCAACGGCTGGGCCCGGGCGGATTCCGCCACGAAGCGCTGCTTTGCTGCCCGGAAGGTGCTGTTGGCCGAGAGCCCCGAGGCCTATGTCCGCGCCCAGGCGATCTTCCTCTACCCGGCGGAATGGCTGTCCCGGAACGCGGCCCGGGTGGCCGAGGACGAGGCGCACGCCCTGGCGCAGTTCCCCGGGCGCGAGACCGTCCTGGCCCGGATCGCCGCCCTCGAGGCCTTCGACCTGACGGCGGATCTCCCGCACATCCCGCACGAGACCCTGGTGATGGCGGCGGACGACGACGTCCTGGTGCCCTATCTGTGTTCGGAAGACCTTGCGCGCGGCCTGCCGAACGCGCAGCTCGACCGGGTCCCCAGCGGCGGCCACGCGCACAGCGTCACCCGCGCCGACGCCTTCAACCGGACGCTCGTGGCGTTCCTCGACCGACAGGAGTGATCACCGTGAGCCAGACGAGGCCGAGCGACGCGGCGCACCCATCATCCGTCGAGGCCGACACCCTTCCCGTCGAGGCCGACGCCTTCCGCGGCGCCATGGCGCGCGTGGCCGGCGCGGTCCATCTCGTCACCACCGACGGGCCGGGCGGCCGGGCCGGTTTCACCGCCTCGGCGGTGTGCAGCGTGAGCGACGGGCCGCCGACGCTGCTGGTCTGCATCAACCGGTCGTCCTCGGCCTACGCGGCCGTGAGCGCCAACGACGTGCTCTGCGTCAACACCCTGGCGGCGGAGCAATCCGAGATCGCGGCGGCCTTCGGCGGGCGCACCCCGATGGAGACGCGCTTCGCCGCGGCCACCTGGACCACCCTGGTGACCGGAGCGCCGGCCCTCCCCGGGGCGCTCTCCGCCTTCGATTGCCGCATCGTCGGGCGTCACGCGGTCGGCACCCACGACGTGCTCTATTGCGAGGTGGTGGGCCTGGCCGAACCCGGCGACGGGCACGGCCTCGTCTACGCCGATCGACGCTATCACACCGTGCCGCTCGGCGTCGTGGCCCCGCGCGAAGCGGCGGCCTGAACGCCATCCGCCCCGGACCCCTCCGGAAACGGGGGCTCCCGGAACGACGACGGCCGGCGCCCCCGCCTGGGAACACCGGCCGTCGTCGGGATCGGACCGCGCAGGCTTGCCCGCGAGATCGCGTGCCGCTCGGCATCCCGAAGGCGGCGGGCGGATCGGACCCGGGACTTACCAGCGGTCGGTGCGGGGGGCGCGCACCGAACCGGTGGTGAGGTCATCGGTGAGGTGCCGCTGCGCGACGGGCTGGCCATGGCTCCGGCGCAACGCGTTCAGGTTGTGGGCGGCGGCACGCCCTTCGAGACCAGCGGGCGCCACGGCCGCCGGGATGCCGGCAGGCGCGGTGTAGCTCTGGGCGAGGGCTCCGGACGCGGACAGGCCCAGGGCGATGGCGAGGGCGGCGGTGAGGTGACGATGGCGCATGGCAGGGATCCTTGATCGGAACACGTCTCGCAAAGACGCGAGGGGGTGTGTTCGAGTTCCTGCAATCTGTGCGCGTATGCCACCAAAAACAACACGGACTGCTCGATGCGCGTGCATCAAGGATGAGCAAAGCGGCATGCGGTCCGGCGCCTATCCCCCGACGGAAGCAACGGAAAGCTTCGGAATCGTCAGTGATTTCTATGCCTTGGGCGGAGACCGCCCGTCTTTTCGGCAACGCAGCTGCCTTGGCACGATTCTGGACGCCGTGTGCAGATCGGCACGCCGACGGCCGGATTTTCGGGATGCGGGTTGTGGCGCGCCGGCCCGCCCGGAGGCGGAATCGCCGTGATCCGATCCGTCCGGGACCGCGTCGCGGCGTCAGGCGCCGCGCGTGAGGGTGGCCTCGATCTGGCCGTGCGGCTCGTCGGTGGGCAGGAAGACCTGGCCCCCGTGGGCGATGCCGAAGGGCGCGAGGTTCATCGGGAGGTAGTGCTTGTTGGGCATCGCGAAGTGGATCTCGGCGATGTCCGGCCGGGCCGCCAGCACCGCCTCGCCCATGCGGTACATGCTGTCCTGCACGCCGGCGCTGTAGGTGGTGGCGAAGACCGTGATCAGCGTGTCGAGCACCGTCGCGTTGGTCGCCACCGGGTCGGTGGGCGGCGCGGTCCAGGTCCAGGTCGCGTCCATGCTGGTGGCGCAGATGCGGTCGTGGGTGTCGGGCAGGGTCCGGAAGGCGTCGTCGACGAAATCGGCCCAGCCGGATTCGGTGGTCTTCATCAGGGTGTAGCCGCGCAGGCCCGATTGCAGCACCGCGCCGGTCCGGTCGGCGACGAGGCGGACGAAGGGCGCGCCGTTGCCGTCGAGGGTGAAGGTGTGGGCGTGCGGCACCCCGTCGACGGTCCGGCGCAGCCAGCGGGTCTCCAGGGCCTCGATGGTGACGGCGGCGACCTGCGCGTAGCGTTCCAGGAACAGGGCGGCGACGTGGCCGACGAAGGCCTCGGTCTCGGCCTCGACGTATTGGGCGGCCGTGACGTTGACGATGTTCTTGATGCTGTCGGTGGCGATCACCTGCCGGTTGTCGCCCGCCGTCCAGGCCGCGCCGAAATCGCCCTCCAGCAGCACCGTCAGGGTGAGTTCGCGCACCGCGTGGCGGGCGCTCTCCCGGGCGAGCCGGAGCACCCGCACCCGACCCTTGCCGTAGCGTGCCTTCGTCAGGGCCATGATGGGTCTCCTCCGGTGATGGGACGCGCGGGTCTCACGCCTCGGCGGCGTGGGCGAGGCGGGCCGCCGCGGCCCGGGCGTCCGCCCGACTGCCGAGCCCGTTGAAGAACAGGTTCAGGCTCACGGCCGACAGGGCGGCGAGGAGGATGCCGGATTCCAGCAGCGGATGCAGCACGTCGGGCATCTGCTTGAAGAAGGCGGGCGCCACCAGGGGGATCAGGCCGAAGCCCACCGACACCGCGACGACGAACAGGTTGTTGCGGTTGGCGGCGAAATCCACCGCCCCGAGGATGCGGGTGCCGGTGGCCGCCACCATGCCGAACATGACGAGCCCGGCCCCGCCGAGGATGCAGGGCGGCACGGCCTCCACCAGGGCGGCGAGCTTCGGGATCAGGCCGAGGACCAGCATCACCACGCCGCCGATCACCGCGACCCAGCGCGAGCGCACGCCGGTGACGCCGACGAGGCCGATGTTCTGCGAGAACGCGGTGTACGGGAAGGTGTTGAAGACCCCGCCCAGCACGGTGCCGAGGCCATCGGCGCGCAGGCCCCGGATCAGGCGCGCCGCGTCCACGGTCTCGCCGGTGATCTCGGCGAGCGCCAGGAACATGCCGGTGGATTCGATCATCACCACCACCATGACGAGGCACAGGGTGAGGCTGGCGACGAGGTCGAAGGTCGGCGCCCCGAAGGCGAAGGGCCGCACCACGTCGAACCACGGCGCCGTGGCCACCCGCGACAGGTCGACGAGGCCGAAGGCTCCCGCCGCCGCCATGCCGACCACGATGCCGATCAGCACGGAGGCCGAGGCGACGAAGCCGCGGGCGTACCGGGTCAGGCCCAGGATGACGAGGAGGACGAACAGCGCGAGGCCGAGATAGAGCAGGGCCCCGTAGCGCGGGTTGCCGAGGCCGCCGGCGGCCCAGTTCACGCCCACCCGCATCAGCGAGATGCCGATGACGAGGATCACCGTGCCGGTCACCACCGGCGGGAACAGGGGCAGGAGACGCCCCACCAGGGGCGCGGCGAGGAGCGCGAACAGGCCCGCGACGATGACGGCGCCGTAGATGCCCGCGAGCCCGAGGGCCGGGTTGGTGCCCAGGGCGATCATCGGCGTCACCGCCGCGAAGGTCACGCCCATCATCACCGGCATGCGGATGCCGATGCCGGGCAGGCCCCAGCTCTGGATCAGGGTGGCGAGGCCGCAGGCGAACAGGTCGGCGCTCACCAGCATCGCCACCTGCTCGGGCGGCAGCCCGAGGGCGCGCCCGACGATGAGCGGCACCGCCACGGCCCCGGCATACATCACCAGGACGTGCTGGAGGGCGAGCAGGCCGAGCGCCACCGGAGGAACCCGGGTGGCCGGGACGATCCGGGCCGGGCTGGTCTGAGCAGAACCGTGATCCACGCGTCGGTCCCCCGTCCCGCGAGCCCCGCCGGGCTGCCGGTCCCGAGGTCCGCAAACCACGTGCCATCCGGCCGATCCTCACCCGGCGGCGCGCACGCCCTCGACCGTGGGGCGGTCCGGTGTAAGATCCGGACCAACAGCGCAGCTTGACGCTGGTCGGGCGAGGAACAGGCACATGGTCAGGACCACCGCTCTCGTGGGCGCGCTCCTCTGCGCGGGCCTCGCCCAGCCGGCCCTGGCCCGGGTCACCGCCGTCGAGATCCGGACCGTCGAGCCCTTCGCCGACGGCCAGAGCTTCGGCGAGGCGGGCGCCTACGAACGGGTGATCGGCGTCGTGCGCGGGGAGCTCGACCCGGCCGACCCGCGCAACGCCGGCATTGTCGACCTCATACGGGCGCCCCGAAACACGCGCGGGCTCGTGGAATACAGCACCGACCTGTTCATGCTCCGGCCGAAGGATCCGGCCCGCGCCAGCGGCACGCTGCTCTACGAGGCGCTGAACCGCGGCCGGAAGTTCCTGTTCAACTGGGTCCTCGACGCGCCCCCGCAGGCGGCCCAGGCGGTGAACGATCCGCGCACCGCCCAGGATGCGGGCACCGCCCTGATCCTGCGCCGGGGTGACACCGTGGTCTGGTCGGGCTGGGAGGCGGAGGCCCTGCGTCAGCTGGGCGGCATGGCGATCGACGTACCGGTGGCCACGCAAGGCGGGGCGCCCATCGTCGAGACCGTGCGGGACGAACTCGTGAGCGCCACCCGGGGGCCGCCCGAGGCGCCGTTCTTCCTCACCTTCAAGGCGGCGAACCCCGACAAGGCCGGCGCCCGCCTCACCGTGCGCCGCCGGGAGGCGGACACGCCGCGCCCCGTCCCGGACGGTGCCTGGACCTTCGCCGGGCCCGGCGAGCTCCGCCTCCTGCCCGCCACCGTCAAGCCGGAGCCGGGCACACTCTACACCCTGACCTATCCGGCCGCGAACCCGAAGGTGCTCGGCATCGGCTTCGCCGCCACCCGGGACGTCGTCGCCCATCTCCGCGGACCGGCCTCGTCCGAGAACCCGGCGGGCGGCGCGATCCGCCACGCGGTCGCCCTCGGCATCTCCCAGAGCGGGCGCTTCCTGCGGGACTACATCCACCAGGGCTTCAATCAGGACGAGGACGGCCGGCGCGTCTTCGACGGGATGCTGCTGCACATCTCCGGCATCGGCGGGGTGTACCTCAATGCCCGTTTCGGCCAGCCCTCGCGCACCAACACCCAGCACGAGGACCACCTCTACCCCGAGAACGCGTTCCCGTTCTCGGCCGCTCCCCAGCACGATCCCGTCACCGGCCGGACCGGCTCGCTGCTGCGCGGGGACGGGTTCGACCCGCTGCTGATGGAGGTCAACACCAGCACCGAGTACTGGCAGAAGGGGGCCTCGCTCCTCACCACCGATTCCCTGGGCCAAACCGACGTCGCCCTGCCGGACACCGCCCGGGCCTATCTCGTCTCCAGCGGATTCCATTACGGGCGCGCCGGCCTGAGTGCGGCCCGCGGGCCGTGCCTCCATCCGCGCAACACCCTGAGCCCCGCCCCGGCCCTGCGCGCCCTCTTGATCGCCCTGGAGGACTGGGTCGCCCGCGGGGTCGCGCCGCCGCCGAGCCGCGTGCCGAATCTCGCGGACGGGACGCTGGTGCCCGCCGCGGAGACCGGGTTTCCCTACATCCCGGGCTTGCGCCTGCCGGATGCCCCGAACGCGATCGCGCGCTTCGCCAGCGCCGTCGATCCCCGTCCGGAGGGCGGTTCGCAGTACCGCCCCCTAGTGCCGAAAGTCGATGCCGACGGCCACGAGATCGCCGGCATCCGCCTGCCCGACGTCGCTGCCCCGCTCGCGACCCAGACCGGCTGGAACCTCTACGCCGAGCCCTTCCCGGCGGGCGAGCTCTGCGACCGGGAGGGCAGTCGGCTGCCCCTGGCCGAGACCCGGGCCGAGCGCGAGGCGAAGGGGGACCCGCGCCGCTCCCTGGCCGAGCGCTACCCGACCCGAGGCGACCGGACGGCGGCGGTTGCCCGCGCGGCGGACGGCCTGGTGGCGGAGCGGCTGCTCCTGAAGGAGGACGCGGAACGCCTCGTCGCGGCCGCCCGCGCGGCGGAGGCTCAGCCTTGACCGGCGGCCACGCGCGGACCCCGTGAGGCTCCGGCCCGGTCGGCACGGGCCGCGATGTAGGCGGACGCCTCCCGCGGCGGCAGCGGCGGGCTGAACAGGAAGCCCTGGACCTGCGTGCAGCCTTCCCGGCGCACGAGGTCGAGCTGCTCCGGGGTCTCGACGCCCTCGGCGACGATGCCCATGCCGAGGCGCTCGCCGATGCCGACCACCGCCCGCACGATCGCGGCGGCATCAGGATCGGCAATGTCGCGGATGAAGGAACGGTCGATCTTGATCTGGTCGAAAGGAAAGCGGCGCAGGTAGCTCAGCGAGGAGTAGCCGGTGCCGAAATCGTCGAGGGCGATCCGGACGCCGCGGCCCCGCAAACGGTGCAGGCAGGCGAGGACCGCCTCGGCATCCTGCATCAGCACGCTCTCGGTCACCTCCAGCTTGAGGCGGTTCGCCGGGAGGCCGCTCGCGGCCAGGGCCGACAGCACCGTGGCCTCGAGGCCCGGGCGCCGCAATTGCACCGCCGAGACGTTCACCGCGACGCGGATCGGCGCGGGCCAGCCCGCCGCCTCCCGGCAAGCCTCCTGCAGGGCCCAGGCGCCGAGAGGCACGATGAGCCCCGTCTCCTCGGCGAGGGGAATGAAGGCGCCGGGCGCGAGATCGCCCTGCACGGGATGGCGCCAGCGCATCAGGGCCTCGAAGCCCACCACCGTCCCCGTCGCGGCATCGACCACGGGCTGGTAGGCGAGATGGAAGGCATCGCGGCGGATCGCTTCCTTCATGTCGAGGGCGAGGAGACCGCGCGTGGCGATGCGCGCCCCCGCATCCGGCTCGAACTCCCGATGGGTGTTCCGCCCCGCCGCCTTGGCCTCGTAAAGGGCGATGTCGGCGCGCTTGAACAGCTCGTCCGGGTCACAGTCCTGCTCCGTCGCGACGGTCAGGCCGATACTGACGCCGACTTCGACGCTCTGCCCGTCGAGATCGATCGGTTCGCTCACCGCCGCGATCAGCCGCTCCGCGAGGCAGGCCGCTTCCCGCGCGTCATCGAGATAAGTGAGCACGATGGCAAATTCGTCGCCGCCGAGGCGAGCGATGGTATCGTAGGGTCGCAGAGCCGCGCGCATCCGCTCGGCGACGATGCGCAGCAACGCGTCGCCGGCCGGATGGCCGAGACTGTCGTTGACGGCCTTGAAGCGATCGAGGTCGCAGGCCAGCACAGCGAAGCCGGTCCGAACCCGGCGCGCATGGGCGATCGCCTGATCCAGGCGGTCGCGGAACAGCGTCCTGTTCGGCAATCCGGTCAGGGCGTCGTGCAGCGCCATGTGACGGACCCGCTCCTCGGCCTCACGACGGGCGCTGACGTCGCGCAGGGTCGCCACGTAGGTGATCCGGTCCTCGGCCTGCGCATCCGGCAGAACGCGGACGGAGGCCTCGATCCAGACGTAGTGACCAGCCTTGTGACGATGCCGCAGGCAGGTGACGAACCGCCCCTCCCGACCGGCCTTCAGCTGAGACCAGTGCTCCGTAAGGTCCGCTGCGTCATCGGGGTGGCAGAACTCGGCCGCGGTGGTTCCGATGAGGTCCTCCGGCTCGTAACCGAGGACCGTCCGCACGGCGGGCGAGACGTAGAGGCAGCGCATGGCGATATCGCCGAGGACGATGACGTCGTTGGCATTCTCGGCGAGGAGCCGATAGCGGCCTTCGCTCGCGCGCAGGGCGCTCTCGGCCGCCCGGCGCGCCGTCATGTCGGTGAAGGTCCGCACGAGCCCGCCCCGCGGCAGGGGCAGGGTGCGGACCTGAAGCACGGTCCCGTCGGGGCGGACGCGCTCGTAATCGTAGATGCGGGCCTCCGGTGCACCGTACTCCAGCCAGGCTCGCAAGGCGTCGGGCAGGTGGGCGAACTCGCCGGTCGCCGCCTGGTGGGCCCGGACGGCCGCGAAGGGCGCACCATCGTAGAGGAGTTCCTCCGGCACACCTATCAGAGTCGCCACGCGGCGGTTGAAGATCCGGATCCGGTCCGCGGCATCGGTCATCAGGAGGCCCTGATCCATGCGTTCCAGGGTGGTGCGGAGGAGGGTGTCCGAGGCCTCGGCCCGATGGCGCGCCTGACAGGCCTCCGACTCGGCGGCGCGCCCGCGCAGGGTCGCCTCGACGAAGAGGGCAAGGTCGGACAGGCGCCGGACCTGGGCCGCACTGAAGCCGGTGCGCGGAACGGTGTCGGCAATGCAGACGGTGCCGGCATGGCGGCCGTCACCCAGAGCGATCGACACGCCGGCATAGAAGCGCAGGAACGGGGCTCCCGTGACCAGCGGATTGGCGGCGAAACGTCGATCGCGACGGGTATCGAGCACGATCAGGGGCGCATGGGCTTCGCCGCGAATCGTGTGGGCGCAGAACGCGATCTCCCGCTGCGTGCCCGGAAGGATCAGGCCCTCGCGGCCGAGGAACCACTGACAGGCGCCGTCCAGTTGCGAGACGAAGGCGTAGCGAACGCCGAAGAGCGCGGCCGCTGTCCGGCATACGGCGTCCAGCTGCGGGTCCGGCGCAGGTTGGCTCAAGACCTCGACAGCTACTGGCTCACTCCGAGACGGCGACACTCCGGCCATTCTCATCACACCCACGGGTTTCTGGTCCGTGAGATCTGACATGCAACCTTTAATCGACCCGAAACAGCCGATCGCTTGGTCTAGAATCGAGCATCGAGCCTTCCTTCATCTCACACAGCGGACTTTCGACCGTATGAAGTCATACAGTGCCGCCAAATGCCGATCCCTTCTTCGCCTGAAGCCGGATCGGCAGGCGACGGACGGGAGTCTCCGGCAGGCTCACGGTGCGCGGGGAGGGCCCTTGCGCAGGTCGTCGTAGAGGCGCTGGACCTCCTGGATCGTCGCGTGGGACCGGCTCCAGTTCGTCTCGCGCACGTTGGTTTCGGTGAAGGCGCTGTGCGAGGTGCCGCCGAATCCGTTGAAGACCGTCTCGACCCCGTCCACCCGGTAGTCGATCCGGTAAGAGGGGCTGAGACCCCGGCCCTTGCCCTTCCCGGTCACCCCGATCCGCACCAGGGCGTCGCCGTGCCGTTTCTGGCAGAATCGCATGTTCCCGAGGAGCCGGCGCAGGTACTCCTCGGGCTCGGCGAGCTCACCGGCGACTTGGATCAGCGTCGCGTCGGGCGGAAGGTGCGTCTTGCGGATCATGGCTGGCCTCGCTGCCCGTCCGGCATTCATCGATCGAGCGGGAGCGCCGGCCAGACCACATTTTCATGCGCCTGGCGATCCTTGCGCGGCGACGCGCCCGCGCCGGATGGCCCGCTGCCTGCTATGGCTTCCACGGCCCTCCGACCTTACGCAGGATGGATCCGCGATGCCGACCCTCGACGCCCTGAACCAAGCCTCGCACGGCGATTTCGTCGCCGCCCTCGGGGCGGTGTTCGAGCACGCGCCCTGGGTCGCCGAGGCCGCCGCCGCGCAGCGGCCGTTCTCCACGGTCGAGGCCCTGCTCGCCGCTCTGCAGGAGGCGGTCGACGCCGCGCCCGAGGCGGCCCGCCACGCCCTTCTCACCAACCATCCCAAGTTGGCCGGGCGTGGGGCCCACGCCGGCACGATCGCCCCCGACTCCATCGCCGAGCAGGCGGCCGCCGGCCTCGATCGGCTCTCGGAGGCGGAAGACGCGCGGTTCGCGGCGCTGAATGCGGCCTATGGCCGGACCTTCGGGTTTCCCTTCATCCTCTGCGTCAAGCGCCACGGTCGCGCCTCGTTGCTGCGCACCTTTCAGGCACGCCTCGCCGCCGACCCGGAGAGCGAGCGCCGGACCGCCCTCGCAGAGGTGTTCCGCATCGCCGCCCTTCGCCTCGGCACCCTGGTGAGCGGGCCGGGCGCGCCGCGCGTCACGGGCCGGATCTCCACCCACGTCCTCGACACCGTGGCGGGCCGGCCGGCGCCGGGGATCCCGGTGGAGCTCCACGAATGGGTGTCGGAGACCGAGACCGTGCTGGTCGCCCGGACGGTGACGAATGCCGACGGGCGCACCGATGCGCCGCTGATCGGCGGACGCCCCGTTCCGGTGGCCGCCTACGAGCTGCGTTTCCGCATCGGCGATCACTTCCGCGCCACCTGTCCGGGCCTGCCCGAACCGCCCTTCCTCGACATCGTCACGCTGCGCTTCGGGGTCGCCGATCCGGAAGGGCATTACCACGTGCCCCTGGTGGCGAGCCCGTGGAGCTACCAGACCTATCGCGGCAGCTGAGCGGTCCGAGACCGCGGCATCGGCACGATGTGACAAAGCCTTGGAATTTCAGTCCGCTCCGGCATGTCCTTTGCGTGCAACTTGATCGCCCCCGGTCACGTGGGGCGCAGGGAGGATGGGATTTGACGCATCGGCTTTCGGTTCGGACCCTGATGGCGCGCGGTCTTGCCGCGGCGCTGCTCCTGACGGGTCCCCTGATGTTTGCCCCGGCCGCCCGGGCCCAGGGCACCCTGATCGCGCCGGGGGGCCAGCCCCGGGTCACCGCCCCAGGCGGCCTGCGCGGCCGCTCCGCCTTCCGACACCGGCACAAGACCCGCCACCAGCCGGCGCTCACCCGCCGCCACCGTTGAAACGGCCTTGACCATCCGCTTCCAGGAAACCAGACCGCATGATCCGTATGCTCAGCCTTCTCAGCCTCTCCCTCGGCCTTGCCGGACCGGTCCTGGCCCAGGGCGCCGGCGCGCCCGCCGGCATGGAGGCTGCCACCGCCCCGGGGGGAACCGAGGGGCGGGCCGGCCCCCGCAACGAGGCGGAGGCGATCCGCAGCGGCGATGCGATCCCGGTTCCGCCCCGGGCCGGCGGCATTCCGATCGAGGAGCGGCCGGTGCACGGCACCGAGGCGCCTTCGACGCCGCCCGGACGTCCCTGAAGCTCAGGACGCGAAGGCGGCGAGGAGTTCGGCCGCCACCAGGGCGGCGATGACCGCGGGGCGCTTATCGCGGACCGGCGTCCCGCCGATCGGGCAGACGAGGCGAGCCAGCGCTGCCTCGTCCAGGCCCATCGCCCGAAAGGCGCCGAGGAAGGTTGCCCGCTTCGTGGCGGACCCGATCAGACCGAGATACGCGAAGGTGTTCGCCTCCAGCAGGCTGGCGCAGATCAGGCTGTCGAGGGCGTGGCTGTGGGTGACCACCACGTGGGCGGCTCCGGGCAGTGCGGCTTCCGCCGCGGCGCTGGCCGAGCCGACGATCCGCGCGACGCGCGCGCCCGACACCCGTGCGATCTCCTCGGGCCGGTCATCGATGATCCGCGTACGGAGGGGCAGCGGATCGAGCGCCAGGGCCAGGGCGCGCCCGACATGGCCCGCGCCGTAGATCATCACCAGGGGCGCCCGTGCGGCGGATTCGGCCTCCGAAGCCCGGAGGGCGGCAAGCGTACCGGCATCGGCCCGGTGGATCACCAGGGTCACGTGCCCGCCGCAGCACTGGCCGGTCTCGGGTCCCAGGGGCCTGCGCAGGATCGCCTCGGCCTCGCCCGCCGCCAGAAGCGCCCGGGCGCGGGCGATGCCCGCCCATTCATAGGTGCCGCCCCCGATGGTGCCGGCGACCCGTTCGGGCATCACCAGCATGGCGGTGCCCGCCCCGCGCGGCGTCGAGCCCCGCGCCTCCGACAGGGCGACGAGGGCCGCCGGCTCGCCCGCCGCGAGGGCGGTCGCCAGAGCTTCCGCCAGCGCCTCCGACGAATCGGCGCTCACGGCTGCGCAGATTGCGCGTCTGCCAGCGCCCGCATCCGGTCGACGGCGTCGAGGACGCGCTCCGGGGTCGCCGGGGCATCGAGGCGGGGGCAGTACCGGTGGCCGGCGACGCTCGCCACCGCATCCGAGAGGGCGTGCAGGCCGGCGATGCCGAGCATCAGCGGAGGCTCGCCCACCGCTTTCGAACGGTAGATCGTCGCCTCTCGGTTCTGGTTCTCGTAGAGCGCCACGTTGAAGATGCGCGGGCGGTCGCCGCAGGCCGGGATCTTGTAGGTGGAGGGGGCGTGGGTGCCCAAAGCGCCCTTGCCGTCCCACCACAGCTCCTCGGTGGTGAGCCAGCCGAGCCCCTGGATGAAGCCGCCCTCGATCTGGCCCCGATCCACCGCCGGGTTCAGGGAACGGCCGCAATCGTGCAGGATGTCGGCCCGCTCGATCCGGTACTCGCCGGTCAGGGTGTCCACCGCCGCCTGCACGCAGGCCGCGCCGTAGGCGAAGTAGTAGAACGGGTGGCCCCGGCCGGCCTCGCGGTCCCAATGGATGGTCGGCGTCTTGTAGAAGCCCGTGGCCGAGAGCTGGATGCGGGCGAGGTAGGCCTTGTGGATCAGCGTGGCCCAGGCGATCTCCTGGTTGCCGACCCGGACCCGATTCGGCAGGAACAGCACCGTCTCGGGCGCGACGCTCCAGGCCTCGGCTGCGAAGGCCACGAGGCGGCCCTTCAGGGTCTGGGCGGCGGCGCGGGCCGCCATGCCGTTGAGGTCGGCCCCCGACGAGGCGGCCGTGGCCGAGGTGTTGGGCACCTTGCCCGTCGTGGTCGCGGTGATGCGGACCCGGTCGGCATCGATCTGGAATTCCTCCGCCACCACCTGCGCGACCTTGACGTAGAGCCCCTGGCCCATCTCGGTGCCGCCGTGATTCAAGCCGACCGAGCCGTCGTTGTAGATGTGCACCAGGGCGCCGGCCTGGTTGTAGGCGGTGGAGGTGAAGGAGATGCCGAACTTCACCGGCGTCAGGGCGAGGCCGCGCTTGATCACCGGGCTGGTTTCGTTCGCCGCATGCAAAGCCGCGCGGCGGGCGGCGTAATCGCAGTCCGCTTCCAGCTTGGCCACCAGATCCCGGATGCAATTGTCGGCAATGGTCTGGTGGTACGGCGTGACGTTGTCGGTCTCGGTGCCGTAGAAGTTGCGCTTACGCACCTCCAGCGGGTCGAGGCCGCAGGCATAGGCCACCTCCTCGATCACCCGCTCGGCCGCCACCATGCCCTGGGGCCCGCCGAAGCCCCGGAAGGCGGTGTTGGACTGAGTGTTCGTGCGGTAGGGCCGCGAGGTCAGGTGCACCGCCGGGTAGTGGTAGCAGTTGTCGGCGTGGAACAGGGCCCGGTCGGTGACCGGCCCCGACAGGTCGGCGGCCCAGCCGCAGCGGGCGGCGAGCTGCATGTCGACGGCGAGAATCTTCCCGTCCGCGTCGTGCCCCACGAGGTAGTCGACCTCGAAATCGTGGCGCTTGCCGGTGATGACCATGTCGTCGTCGCGGTCGGGCCGGATCTTGGCGGCGCGGCCGGTCGTCTTGGCCACCAGGGCCGCCACGCAGGCGAACAGGTTCGACTGGCTCTCCTTGCCGCCGAAGCCGCCGCCCATCCGACGGACCTCGGCGGTCACGGCCGAATTCACCGTGCCCAGCACCTTGGCGGCGAGGGCCTGGGCCTCGGAAGGGTGCTGGGTCGAGGTGTGGACCGTGACCTCGTCGTCCTCACCCGGGATCGCCAGGGCGATCTGGCCCTCGAGGTAGAAGTGTTCCTGGCCGCCGATCGCCATCCGGCCGCGGACGATACCCGGGGCCTCGGCGAGCCCCGCGTCGGAATCGCCGCGCTTCAGGGTCATGGGCGGCCAGACAAGTTTTCCGTCCGCCCGCGCTTGCCGGTAGGTGAGGACGGGGTCGAAATCCTCGTAGGCGATCACGGCAAGGCGGGCGGCGCGGCGGGCCGCATCGCGGGTCAGGGCCGCCACCGCGAAGATCGGCTGGCCGACATACGACACCGTGTCCTCGGCCAGCATCGGCTCGTCGTCCCGGTGCGAGGAGGAGATCTCGTTGACGCCCGGCACGTCGGCGCCGGTGAACACCGCGACCACGCCCTCGGCGCCCCGCACGGGCGCCAGATCCACCGAGACGAGGCGGGCATGAGCGCGTTCGCTCAGCCCCAGGCAGACGTGGAGTAGGCCGGCCGGCTCGGCCATGTCGTCGATGTAGAGGGCCGAGCCACTGACGTGTCGGGCGGCGCTGTCGTGGATGCGCGGCGTGTGGGCGCCGCCCGCGATCCGGTCGTCCACCTTCGGGGCCGGAGGCGTGCGATCAAGCATGGGCCGGCGCTCCGACGGTGGCAAGGCGGGTTTCCGGGGCCTCCGGCGCGGCCTCGTGGATCAGCCGCTCGATGAGGTTGCCGGCGACCTTGAGGCGGTAGGCGGCCGAGGCCCGCATGTCCGAGAGGGGCGTAAAATCCCGGGCCACCGCCGCCTTGAAGGCGGGGATGACGGCCGGGTCGAGGGACTGGCCCATGAGCGCGGCCTCGGCCTGGACGGCCCGCTTCGGGGTGCCCGCCATGCCGCCGTAGGCGATGCGGGCCTGCCGGGTCGTGCCAGCGTCGACGGTCAGCCGGAAGGCGCCGAGGACGGCGGAGATGTCCTCGTCGAAGCGCTTCGAGATCTTGTAGGCGCGAAAGACCGTCTCCGGGCCGAGCTTCGGCACCCGCACCCCGGCGACGAACTCGCCCGGACGCAGGTCCTGCCGGCCATAGGCGACGAAGAAGTCTTCGAGGGGAATCTCGCGCTCGCTGCCACGGCCGATGAGATGGAGGCTCGCCCCGAGGGCGATCAGGGCCGGCGCCGCGTCGCCGATGGGCGAGCCGTTGGCGATGTTACCGCCGAGGGTGCCGGCATTGCGGGTCTGGGCGGCGCCGTGGCGGCGGAAGAGCTCCCCGAGATCTGGGTGCAGGCCGGCGAGGTGCGTGCCGGCCTCGGAGAGGCTCACGCCGGCTCCGAGATACAGGTGATCGGGGCCCTCGCCCACGACGCGCAGGCTTCGCACCCGCCCGAGCCAGATCACCGGGTCGAGGACGCGCAGGCCCTTGGTCACCCAGAGGGCGACGTCGGTGGCCCCGGCCACGATCGTCGCCTGGGGGTGCTCGGCCATGAGATCGACGAGCGCCGGAAGGGTGGCGGGGGCGAAGAAGCGGCCCTTCGGCCCGGAGACCGCCACGGTCTCGTCGTCGCGCAGGGCCAGCAGCCGGGCGAGGGTGGCGTCGTGGGCGGCATCGAAGGTATCCGCTTCCGGTGCGGCCAACGCACGCTCGGCCGCGCGCACGATGGGAGCGTAGCCGGTGCAGCGGCAGAGGTTGCCCGCGAGCGCGTCGTCGATGGGGCTCGCCGAGGTTCGGAGCGGGCCGGTC
The DNA here is from genome assembly GCF_001423285.1 of Methylobacterium sp. Leaf111. NCBI lineage: Bacteria > Pseudomonadati > Pseudomonadota > Alphaproteobacteria > Hyphomicrobiales > Methylobacteriaceae > Methylobacterium > Methylobacterium sp. Leaf111. The sequence continues at coordinate 25,749 of NZ_LMNE01000008.1, forward strand.
TCGGCGAGCAGGTCCTTGGTAGGAGAATCCTTGGTCATCGCGAACAGCGACATGACGAAGCCCGGCGTGCAGAAGCCGCATTGCGAGCCGTGCTCCTCCACCATCAGGCGCTGGACCGGATGGAGGGTGCCGTCGGCCCCACGCAGGTGCTCCACGGTGAGGAGCTGGCAGCCGTCGAGCATCCCCAGGAAGGTGATGCAGGCATCCACCGCGCGGTAGCGCAGGCGCTCGGCGCCGGACGGCCCCTCGGGGCGGACCACCACCACGGTGCAGGCCCCGCAATCCCCCTCGTTGCAGCCCTCCTTGGTCCCGATCAGTTGCTCGGGACCGCGCAGCCAGTCGAGCACCGTCAGAGTCGGGTCGCAGGCCTCGATCGTGCGCGCGTCGGGCCCGAGGAGGAAGCGGATGGCGTGTCTCATGCGACCTCTTCGTCGAACACCGGTCCCTCTCCCCGCGGTGGGAGAGGGCTCTCGAACCCCCTATCGCGGCAGCGTGTCGCTGATGCCCTTCACGTACCAGTTCATGCCGAGGATCATCGGATCGGGAGCGTTCTCGCCGGCCTTCACCGCCTCGCTGCCGTCCTGCTTGAAGACGGGGCCGTGGAAGGGCAGGAGCGTGCCGTCCGCGATCGCCTTCTTGGTGGCCTCGGCCTGGGCCTTCACGTCGTCGGGCATGTTGGCGAAGGGCGCCAGCACGACCATGCCGTCCTTGATGCCGCCCCAAGTGTCGTGGCTCTTCCAGGTGCCGTCGAGGACGGCCTTGGCCTCGCCGACGACGTAGCCGTCCCAGTCGTCGACGATGGAGGTGAGCTGGGCCTTGGGGGCGAAGCGCATCTGGTCCGAGGATTGTCCGAAGGCGAGCTTGCCCTGCTTCTCCGCCTCCTGCAACGGCGCGGCGGAATCGGTGTGCTGCGACAGGATGTCGGCGCCCTGGGCCAGCAGCGCCTTGGCGGCCTCCGCCTCCTTGCCCGGGTCGAACCAGGTGTTCACCCAGACGATCTTGATCTTGATGTCGGGGTTCACCGACTGGGCGCCGAGCATGAAGGCGTTGATGCCGCTCACCACCTCGGGGATCGGGAACGAGGCGATGTAGCCCAGCGTGCCCGTCTTCGAGAGGCGCCCGGCGATCACGCCGCAGACGTAGCGGCCCTCGTAGAAGCGGGCCGAGTAGGTCGAGACGTTGGGCGCCCGCTTGTAGCCGGTGGCGTGCTCGAACTTCACCTTCGGGAATTTCTTGGCGACCTTGAGGGTCGGCTCCATGAAGCCGAACGAGGTGGTGAAGATCAGGCCGTAGCCGGAGCGCGCGAAACTCTCGATGGAGCGCTCGCTGTCGGCCTCCGGTACGTTCTCGAGGAAGCTGGTCTCGACCTTGTCGCCCAGCGCCGCGGCGAGCGCCTTGCGGCTCTGGTCGTGCTGGTACGAGTAGCCGTAATCGGCCACCGGGCCGACATAGACGAAGCCGACCTTCAGCTTCTCGCCGGGCTTCTTCTCCTGCGCCTGCGCGCCCCCGAGTCCGAGGGCGAGAACGGCCACCAGGGCCCCCTGCACGATCCGCATCGTTCAAAGATCCTTCGAGAGTGCGCGCCTACCGGTGCGGGGTGAAGACCCGGCCGAGGGCCGCCGGGGCGAGGGAGCCGCCCCGGCGCCTGCCGAGGGAGAGCAAGACCAGGGCCAGGATGGTGGCAAGGTAGGGCAGCGCGGAGAGCGCCTGCCCCGGCAGGCCGAGGCCGGCGGCCTGGGCGTTGAGTTGAAGCACCGTGGCGCCGCCGAACAGCAGGGCGCCGGCCAGCACCCGGAACGGGCGCCACGAGGCGAAGACCACGAGGGCCAGGGCGATCCAGCCGCGCCCAGCCGTCATCGCGGGCGCCCAGAACGGGGTGTAGGACAGCGACAGGTAGGCCCCGGCCAGACCCGCGCAGGCGCCGCCGAACAGCACCGCGCGGAAGCGCACCCTGCGCACCTGCAGGCCCAGCGCGTGGGTGGCGGTGTGGTCGTCGCCGATGGCCCGCAGGATCAGGCCGGCGCGGGTGCGCCACAGGAACCACGACACCCCGGCCGCCAGCGCGAAGGCGAGATAGACGAAGCCGTCCTGCCCGAAGAGCAGGCGGCCGAGGCCGGGCAGGTCAGTGAGGCCGGGCAGGGCGAGATGCGGCGCCGGATCGCGCTTGAGGCCGACATAGGAGGCCCCGACGAGGCCCGAGAGCCCGAGACCCAGGATCGTCATGGCGAGTCCGGAGGCGACCTGGTTGGCGCTCAGCACCACCGTGAGGAGGCCGAACAGGGCCGAGAGGGCGAGGCCCGCCCCGGCGCCGGCCACCGCGCCGACGAAGGTCGAGCCGGTCTCCACCGCCACCGCGAAACCGGCGGCGGCGCCCAGCACCATCATGCCCTCGACGCCGAGGTTGAGCACGCCCGCGCGCTCGGCCACGAGTTCGCCGAGCGCCGCGATCATCAGCGGGGTGGCGGCGGCCACGATGGTGACGAGCACCATCTGGACGATGTCGAGGGTCAGGCCATGAACGGTCACGCGGTCGCTCCCGGCACGAAGCGGACCCTGTAGCGCGACAGCGCGTCGGCCCCGAGCACCAGGGCGAGCAGCAGGCCCTGGAAGGCCCGGGTCAGGTCGAGGGGGAGTTTCAGGTCGATCTGCGCGCCCTCGCCCCCGATGGTGGTCAGGGCGATGACCAGGGCCGCCACCAGGATCCCCATCGGCGAGAGCCGTCCCAGGAAGGCCACGATGATGGCGGTGAAGCCGTAGCCCGGCGAGATCGAGGGCTGGAGCTGGCCGATCCGGCCCGCCACCTCGCTGATGCCGGCCAGCCCCGCGGCGGCGCCGGAGACGGCGAAGACCGCGAGCGTCAGGCGTGCGTCGCCGAAGCCGGCGAAGCGGGCCGCGCGCGGGCTCGCCCCCACCACCCGCACGGCGAAGCCGAACAGGGTGCGGCCGAGCACCAGGGTGGCGAGGACCACGACCGCCAGCGCGAGGGCGACGCCGGCATGCAGGGTGCCGCCCTCCATCAGGTAGGGCAGGCGGGCAGCGTCGTCGAAGGTGACGCTCTGGGGGAAGTTGAAGCCCGCCGGATCGCGCAAGGGGCCGCGCGCCATGTAGTCGAGCAGCAGTTCGGCCACGTAGACCAGCATCAGGCTGGTGAGGATCTCGGAGACGCCGAGGCGCACCTTGAGGAGGGCGGGGATCAGCCCGTAGACCATGCCGGCCCCCGTGCCGACGAGAAGCATCAGGGGCAGCACCCAGAGGGGGTCGCCGGGGATCCCGTGCGCGGCGACGCCGATCCAGCCGCCGAACAGGCCGCCGACGACGAACTGCCCTTCGGCCCCGATATTCCAGATGTTGGCGCGGTAGCAGAAGGCGAGGCCGGTGGCGATGAGGGCGAGCGGCGCGGCCTTGATGGCCACCTCCTGCAGCGACCAGACCTCGCTCAGGGGCGCCACGAAGTAGGTGACGAAGGCGGCGGCCGGCGAGCGGCCCAGGGCGGCCACGACGAGCCCGCCGATCGCCAGCGCGGCCAGGAAGGCCAGGATAGGCGAGAGCGCGTCCATCAGGGCCGACCGGCCGATGCGCGGCGTCAGGTCAATGCGCATGGGCCGCCTCCCGGGCGTGGTCCGGCGCGCCCGTCACCGGATCCTCGGCCGGCGCCGCCCCGCCCATGCGCAGCCCCAGGGCCTCGCGGGTGGTCTCGGCGGCCGGCGCCGCCGGCGACAGGGTGCCGTGATGCAGCACGGCGATGCGGCCGGTGATCGCGAACAGTTCGTCGAGGTCCTGGCTGATCACCAGCACGGCGGCGCCGCGGGCCGCGAGGTCGAGCAGCGCCTGCCGGATATGGGCGGCCGCCAGGGCGTCGACGCCCCAGGTCGGCTGGTTGACCACGAGGATGCCGGGCTCGGCCAGGATCTCGCGTCCCATCAGGTATTTCTGCAGGTTGCCGCCCGACAGGGTGCCGGCGGCGGGATCGGGGCCCGCCTTGCGCACGTCGAAGGCCGCGACCACGTCCCGGGCCAGGGCCTTGGCGGCCGCGCGGCGCAGGACGCCGAAGCGGCTCAGGCGCGCCGTGGCGTGGCGCGACAGGATCGCGTTGTCGGACAGGCTCAGGGTCGGCACGGCGCCATGGCCGTTGCGCTCCTCGGGCACGAAGCCGGCGCCGCCCCGCCGCCGGGCGGTGATGCCGAGGCGCCCGGATTCGACGCCGTCGAACCGCACCATGCCGGGTTCCGGCGCCAGGGTCTCGCCCGAAAGGGCGTCGAACAGCTCCGCCTGCCCGTTGCCGGCGATCCCGGCGAGGCCGACGATCTCGCCGCCGCGCACGCTCAGCGAGATGCCATCGAGGGCGGTGCCGTGCAGGCCGGGGGCGGGGAGGGTGAGCCCGGACAGGACCAAGCGCTCCGGCCCGGTCGCCACGCCGGCGGGCGCCGTCACCGCGCCTACCTGTGCCCCCACCATCAGGGCGGCGAGAGAGCGGGCGGTCTCGGCGCGGGGATCGCAGGCCCCCACCACCCGGCCGCCACGCAGGATGGTGGCGCGCGAGCACAGCCGGCGCACCTCGTCGAGGCGGTGCGAGATGTAGAGCAGCGCCCGGCCCTCGTCGCGCAGGCGCTCCAGAACGGTGAACAGCAATTCGGCCTCGCCTGGGGTGAGCACCGAGGTCGGCTCGTCGAGGATCACGAGCTTGGGGTCCTGCAGCAGGCAGCGGATGATCTCGATGCGCTGGCGCTCGCCGGCCGAGAGCGACCAGACTGGCCGGTCGGGGTCGAGGTGCAGGCCGTAGGTCGTCCCGACCGCCGCGATCCGGGCCTTCAGGGCTCGGCCGCCCAGGCCCTTGGGCATCACCAGGGCGATGTTCTCGGCGACCGTCAGGTTCTCGCAGAGCGAAAAATGCTGGAACACCATGCCGATGCCGAGGGCGCGGGCGGCCTCCGGATGGGCGAGGCGCACGACATCGCCCCGATGGGTGACGACCCCTTCGGTGGGCTCCAGGAGCCCGTAGAGGATCTTCATCAGGGTCGACTTGCCGGCGCCGTTCTCGCCCAGCAGGGCGTGAATCTCGCCGGCCCGGATCTCGAGATCGACCCCGTCATTGGCCGTGAAGGCGCCGAAGCGCTTGACGATGCCGTACGCGCCGAAGAGAGGCGTCGGCCCCTGCGTGCGGGCAGGGGGGACGACGGGGGCCACGCTAGAGCGTCCCGAACAGCGCGTGGGCGAGGCGGGTATGGGCCTCGCGCAGCTGGCCGGTCTCCATCCCGAGAGGCTGGCCGTCGACCACGCGCCACGACCCCGCCACCATCACCCGGTCGGCCCGGTGAGCGCCGCAGAGCACCAGGGCGGCCAGCGGATCGTGCGCGCCGGAGAAGCGCAGTTCGTCGAGGGTGAAAAGAGCCAGGTCCGCCTCGCAGCCCTCCGCGATCCGGCCGATGTCGCTCCGCCCGAGACAGGCCGCGGACCCCTCCGTCGCCCAGCGCAGGGCGTCGAGATGGGTCACGGCCTCGGCGCCGTAGGTCAGACGGTTGATCATCAGGGCGTGACGGACGCCCTCCATCAGGTTCGAGCTGTCGTTTGAGGCCGAGCCGTCGACCCCGAGGCCGACGGGCGAGCCGGCCGCCTCCAATTCGCAGGTCCGGCACTGGCCGGAGGCCAGGGTCATGTTCGAGGTCGGGCAGTGGCAGACGCCGACGCCGGCCGCGCCGAGACGCTTCACCTCGGCGTCGTTGAAGTGGATGCCATGGGCGAGCCAGGTGCGCGGGCCCATCCAGCCGACCTCCTCGAGGTAATCGACCGGGCGCTGGCCAAACATTTCGACGCAGTAGCGGTCCTCGTCCAGCGTCTCGCCGAGATGGGTGTGCAGGCGGCAATCGTGGCGCTCGGCCAGCGCCGCGCTCTCGCGCATCAGCCGCTTCGTCACGTTGAAGGGCGAGCAGGGGGCCAGCCCGATCTGCACCATCGCGCCGGGCTTGGGGTCGTGGAACAGGCGCAGCACCCGTTCGCTGTCGGCCAGGATGGTGTCGTCGTCCTGGGTCAGGCATTCGGGCGGCAGGCCGCCGTCGCGCTCGGACAGGCTCATCGAGCCGCGGGTGACGAAGGCGCGGATCCCGACAGGCCCGGCCTCCTCCACCTGGATGTCGACGGAGGATTCCAGCCCCTTCGGGAAGAGGTAATGGTGATCGCCGGCCGTGGTGCAGCCGGAGAGCAGCAGCTCGGTGTAGGCGAGACGCGTCGCCAGCCGGAACGCCTCGGGGGTGATCCTATCCCAGACCGTGTAGAGCGCCTTCAGCCAGGGAAAGAGCGGCTTGTTGATCGCCGCCGGATGGGCGCGGGTGAGCGTCTGGAAGAAGTGGTGATGGGTGTTGACGAGGCCCGGGACGACCACGTGGCGGCCGGCGTCGAAGATCTCGTCGACGGGCGCGGCGGGCATGCCTCCCGCGGGCACCCGCTCGACGATGCGGGAGCCCGCGACGACGAGGCCCCCGGCGGAATCCGGCGCCAGGATCGCCAGCGGGTTGCGGATCCAGAGACGTCGCGTCGCGGGGGTCTCGACCATGCTGATCCGGTGTTCCCTCGATGTGGACCGGCCATCACCATGGCCCGTCCGGAAATCCGGAGGCCGGATGGAAATCCGGCCTCGTCATGCAGACCATCGCTTGCGTGGATGGTCGTTCCGGGCAAGGGGCCCGTCGTGAGAACAGGTGCCAGCCCTCAGAAGACGTGGAAGGAGACGCCGGCCAGGAAGCTCTTCTCTTCGGTCCCCTTGAAGTTGGCGCGCTCGATGTTGCCGAACTTGTTGAGCCAGTACTGGAAGCCGATGAAGACGTCGACCCGGTTCGGCTGGTCGTAGATCAGCTTGCCGACATCGAGGACGAGGTTGGTCCGCGACAGGAATTCGAGACCCGTCTTCGGGTTGGTGGCGAAGGCGGACGGATCGTTCACACCGCGCCCCTTGGGCAGGACGATGTTGTTGAAGCCCGCGATGCTGAGCGGCAGACCCGTGAAGGCGAGCGGGAAGCTGTAGACGATCTCGAATTCCGGGACCGTGTTGAAACTGGTATCCCGGTTCGGAGCGACGTTGAAGCCGTTGCGATTCCACTCCTTGTAGGCATGGACCGAGGCGCTGAGGAACCCGGCCGGGACGTCGAATGCAAAGTTCAGACCGCCGACCACGTCGCGCTTCTTGGAGCCGAAGGCATCGTTCTGGGCATTGGCGTCGAAGCCGTAGGCGAGCGACACGTCCTTGATGATGCCGGGCACCACGAAGGCCTTCGTCCCCGTCAGGGCGTTCAGGCTCAGGGTTCCGCGATAGAGGCCGTAGGCCTCGGTGTTCCCGTAATCGTAGAAGGTCGGCGCACCGGTTCCGTCGGTGGTGCCCGCCGAGAACTGCGATCCCGACTTGAGGATGTCGAGGGTGAAGAAGTTGGTGCCGTAGGCCCAGGCATCCGCATGCGAGATGTTGAGGATGTTCTTGGGCGCGTCCTGGTTGCGGAAGCTGCCGTCGGCCCGCTGGACCTGGGAGCCGGGCCTGGCCGTCGGGAACTGGTAACGGTAGCTGATCTGCGTGTCGGAGAACAGGAAGAACCCGGAGGGCACCTCCGCGGGTGCGACCGGCGCCTTCTCCTTGGCGAGGTCAGCGGCCAGGGCCGGCATCAGGGTAGCAAGGCCCAGAGCGGCGGCCACCAGCGGTCGTGTGAATGTCGCGATCATCGATAAAGTCCCCCCGGGTTTAAGCACCCGTTGGGGCAATTGACCGCAACCGATGTGCCACCCGCCCGGCCTTCCCGCACAACCAGACGGGGTGATGCATGGACGCAACATTGCCTTGGTTCGCCCTGCGGGAACGACCCTTCGCGGGCTCGAACATCGGCAGGCGCGCGACGGGGAAGCGCCACAGGACGAATACGAGTTAGACCATATGGTCTAATTTCTAGCCAGGGTTGCATCGTTGTTGGGCATCGCGGCGTCCATCTCCCACGGCGCCGCTGCCCCGGGTCACGCGCCCCGGACCGCCGATTCCGCGCCTTCGCGGCCGAGTGGTCTTGGCGGCCATACGCCGCCTGGTCTCTCGCGTCCGACGGGACGCGACCGCTTGGGAAACGCGACGTGGGTGCGTCCCGTCCGGAAATCGGTCCTGCCTCCCGGCGGGCAAGCCTCGTTGCGCCTGAGGCGCCGAGGCGCGGGCCGGCCCAACCTGCATGGGAAGGATGCAGCGCCGCGCATCATTTGGGCGTGTCTCCGGCGGACCCTGCATCCATGATTACCGAAGATTCGGGATCGGGGCGGAACGCGACGCCGTCCCTCCCGGGTCGCGCGCCCTCCGGCCCGGTGCCCCGAGCATGCTTCCCGTCATCGCGGCCGACCCCGCCCCTCTGACCTTCGATCCGGCGACCACCGCGCTGGTCATCATCGACATGCAGCGCGACTTCCTGGAGCCGGGCGGCTTCGGCGAGACCCTCGGCAACGACGTCACCCTGCTGCAGACGGCGGTGCCCCCGATCCGGGCGGTGCTGGCGGCGGCGCGGAGTGCCGGCCTCCTCATCGTGCATACGCGGGAAGGCCACAAGCCCGACCTCTCCGATGCGCCGCCGGCCAAGCTGGAGCGAGGGACGCCCACCGCGCGCATCGGCGCGCCGGGTCCGATGGGGCGCATCCTGATCCGCGGCGAACCGGGCCACGCCATCGTTCCCGAACTGGCGCCGATCCGGGGCGAGGTAGTCATCGACAAGCCCGGGAAGGGCGCCTTCTACGCCACCGATCTCGGCGCGGTCCTCTCCGCCCGCCGCATCGCGACCCTGCTGGTCTGCGGGGTGACCACCGAGGTCTGCGTGCACACGACGATCCGCGAGGCCAACGACCGCGGCTACCGCTGCGTGGCGATCGGGGATGGCTGCGCCTCCTACCGCCCCGAGTTCCACCGGGTCGGCCTCGCGATGATCGCCGCCCAGGGCGGCATCTTCGGCTGGGTCTCCTCCTCGGCGGCGGAGGTCGAAGCCCTCGGCGGCGCACGCTAAGGGCGGGTGCCGCGGCCTGCGCTGTTCGGCCCCCATCGTTTCCGGCTTTCCGCACAGGCCCGCGGTGACGCCCGGCCTGGCGCTTGCTTACACCCGGGTTGCCGGGCAGCTCGTTGGGGCCGCGCGGGCGGCGGCCATCGCGCCGCGAATCCCGCCCTCGACCCACGCCGCCCTGCCGGCAGAAGAACTCCCCGCCACGCCGCCGGCGTTCCGGTCGCGCGGAGGGACATCACTGGGAGAAAACCCATGTCGGAGCGCAACGACCCGTCCACCGGCGGCCTCGACGCCTACATCGAAGCGGCAGCCGGGCTGCTCGCGATTCCCCTCGACCCGGCCTGGATCGGCGCCATCGGCAGCAATCTCGCCGTCCTGCGCACGGCCGCCGCGCATGTGGCCGAGTTTTCCCTGCCCGACGAGGCGGAAGCCGCCCCGGTCTACGAAGCATGAGCGGTCCGGACACGATGCACGATCCGAGCACGATGACGGCTGAGGCGCTGGCGACGGCGTTTCGGGATGGGACCACCAGCGCCTGCGCGAACGTCGCCGCGACCCTGGCGCGCATCGCGCGGGTCGACGGCGCGGTGAACGCCTTCACGGACATTCTCGCCGCGCGCGCCCAGGCCCGCGCCGAGGCCCTGGATGCGGCCCGGGGCCGGGGTGAGCCCCTGGGGCCGCTGGCTGGCGTTCCCTTTGCGGTCAAGAATCTGTTCGACATCGCCGGTCTGCCGACCCGGGCCGGCGCGAAGATCAACCGCGATCGGGCCCCGGCGGAGCGCGATGCCGCCCTGGTGCGCCGCATGGAGGCGGCGGGCGCGATCCTCGTCGGCGGCCTCAACATGGGCGAGTACGCCTACGATTTCACCGGCGAGAACGTCCATGACGGACCGACCCGGAACCCGCACGATCTCGGCCACATGTCCGGCGGCTCGTCCGGAGGCTCGGGAGGGGCCGTCGGGGCCGGGCTGGTGCCGATCGCCCTCGGCTCCGACACCAACGGCTCGATCCGTGTCCCCTCCACCTTCTGCGGCTGCTTCGGCCTCAAACCCACCTACGGCCGCCTGACCCGGGCGGGCAGCTTTCCCTTCGTGGGCAGCCTCGACCATGTCGGGCCCATGGCGCGCAGCGTCACGGACCTCGCCCTGAGCTACGACGCCATGCAGGGGCCGGACCCGGACGACCCGGTGGCCACGACGCGCCCCGCAGAGCCGGCCCTGTCTCACCTCACCAACGGGCTCGGGAACCTGCGCGTCGCGGTGGCGGGCGGCTACTTCGCGCGCGGTGGCGACGCCGAGGCGTTCGCGGCGGTGGCCGCCATCGCCCGGGCCCTCGGCGTCACGCGCAGCGTCGCGATTCCGGAGGCGGCCCGCGCCCGGGCGGCGGCCTACCTCATCACGGCAGCCGAAGGAGCCGCGCTCCATCTCGACCGCCTCCGGACCCGGGGGGAGGATTTTGATCCGGCCGTACGCGACCGGCTGATCGCCGGGGCGATGATCCCGGCCCCGCTGGTCGAGCGTGCGCAGCGCTTCCGCCGCTGGTACCGGTCCGCCGTCCTCGATCTGTTCCGCGAGGTCGACGTGATCCTGGCCCCCGCCACGCCTTGCCGCGCGCCCCGTTCGGGCCAGGCCACCTTCGTCCTCGACGGGGTGACCCTGCCGGTGCGGGCCAATATCGGGGTGTTCACCCAGCCGATATCCTTCATCGGCCTGCCGGTGGTGGCGGTGCCCGTGCGCCTGGACGACGGCCTGCCCCTCGGCGTTCAGGTCATCGCCGCCCCCTGGCGCGAGGACCACGCCCTGCGCGTGGCGCACCAGTTGGAGCGGGACGGCGTCGTCCGCGCCCCCGTGGCGAACCTGTGAGCGAGACCGCGATGATCATCGACGATCCGGCCGTGAAGGCCGAGGTGGAGGCCGCCTTCGCGGCCTACGAGGCGGCCCTGGTGGGCAACGACGTGCCGACGCTGGAGGCCCTGTTCCACGATGATCCGCGCACGATCCGCTACGGCGGGGCCGAGAACCTGTACGGCATGGAGGCAATCCGCGCCTTCCGTCGGGCGCGGTCACCCGAGGGCCTGGCCCGCGACCTGAGGGACACGGTGATAACCACCTACGGATCCGATACCGGAATCGCCATGACGCTGTTCACCCGGTCGAGCACCCCGGGGCGCATCGGACGCCAGAGCCAGACATGGATCCGCTTCCCCGACGGCTGGAGGGTCGTTGCGGCCCATGTGAGCATCATCACGGGCTGATCTCCTTCCCTCGCGGCGGATCAGGCGCCGTCGAGTGCCTTGGACAGGCGGCGCACGCGGCCTCCGCGCTTCTCATAGGCGAAGAGGGAGGCCAGGGTCTGCCCATCGGGGACGGACGCGTCGATCGAGGCGGCCTCGCCCTCCGCCTCTTCGGGCATCTGGGGCTGGGTCTCGGCCGGCGGTACTGCCGGGCGGGATGGAGGCAGGCGCAGGCTGGCGCGCTGCACCACCTCCCGGTCCCGCTCGATCTGCGCGGCCGTCTCGGCATCGGTCCGGACCAGAGCGTGGACCCCGTCCCGGAATCGAAGCTCGACGGACCAGGCCGGCCGCGCGTTGCACCCGAGGACGTCGAGGCCGGCATGCATGAAGGAGGCGGCGAGGCCGAGCGGATTCGGCAGGGGACCGGTGGCCGTCAGGGCCTGCCGCAATCCCTGGACGATACCGGTGCGCCGTGGCACCGCCTGCTCCGGCGGCGCGAGCGTCAAGGCCTCCAAGTCCTCGACTCCGCGCAGGCTTCCATCGGGCAGCCCGAAGACGCCGAATTCGTAAGATCCCGGCCCAGCGCCGAACGTTCCGGATATGATCTGAATGGCGATCATCGATACTTTCCGTCCGGACCATCCCCCGCGCTGAGGAGGAGGTCCGTCAACATCAAACGCCGTCTCCTGTCGCGAAGTCCTGTGTCGGAAACAGGGCCGCGGGCTCGGGACGGCTCCGACGCATCGCGGCCCCTTTGAAAATCCCCCTCCGATCCTTGACAGCCTGGGATTCAGGCTCGTCAAGGACGGGACAGATTCGTGATCTTGAGGTCTTCCGGGCATGCAGGTGATTGAGACGGAGATTCCGGCGGTCCGGCGGGTGGTTCCCACGCGCTTCGGCGATGCGCGGGGCTGGTTCTCGGAGACCTACCGGGCGGACATCCTGGCGCGCGCCGGCATCGCGGATGTCTTCATCCAGGACAACCAGTCCTTCTCCGCCCCGCGCGGCACCGTGCGCGGGCTGCACTTCCAGCGCGCGCCCATGGCCCAGGCCAAGCTCATCCGGGTGCTCGCGGGTGCCATCCTGGANCTTCTCCGCCCCGCGCGGCACCGTGCGCGGGCTGCACTTCCAGCGCGCGCCCATGGCCCAGGCCAAGCTCATCCGGGTGCTCGCGGGTGCCATCCTGGACGTGGCCGTCGACCTGCGGCGCGCCTCGCCCACCTATGGCCGGCACGTGGCCGTGCGGCTCGATGCCGAGGGCGGCGAGCAGCTCTACATCCCAGTCGGCTTCGGGCACGGCTTCTGCACCCTGGAGCCCGACACGATGGTGGCCTACAAGGTGGCCGGCGGGGTCTACAGCCCCGAGCACGATGGCGGCCTGCTCTGGAACGATCCGGCGCTCGGCATCGCCTGGCCGGTGAGCGAGGCCGACGCCCAGCTCTCGGCCAAGGACCGGGTCGCCCCGCGCCTGGCCGATCTTCCGCCACTGTTCTGAGGCTTCTCCACCGGGCTCGGCCCGATCCGATTTCTCGAGAGATCTTTCATCCCATGCGCATCTTGGTGACGGGCGGTTGCGGCTTCATCGGATCGGCTCTGGTTCTGCACCTGGTGCAGGACCTCGGACACGAGGTGGCGACGCTCGACGCGCTGACCTACGCGGCCAACCCGATCTCGCTCCAGCCGCTGGCGGACAATCCATCTGCGACCCGGGGGCCGTGCACGCCCTCTACGCCGACTTCCGGCCCGAGGCGGTGATGCACCTGGCCGCCGAGAGCCATGTCGACCGCTCGATCACCGGCCCGGGCGCCTTCATCCGCACCAACGTCGTCGGCACCCAGGTCATGCTCGACGGGGCCCGCAGCCACTGGGACGGGCTCGCAGGCGCCGAGAAGGCGGCCTTCCGCTTCCTGCACGTCTCCACCGACGAGGTCTACGGCTCGCTGCCNGACGGGGCCCGCAGCCACTGGGACGGGCTCGCAGGCGCCGAGAAGGCGGCCTTCCGCTTCCTGCACGTCTCCACCGACGAGGTCTACGGCTCGCTGCCGCCCGACGGCTTCTTCACCGAAGCCAGCCGCTACGACCCGCGCTCGCCCTACTCGGCCTCCAAGGCCGCCTCCGACCACCTGGCCCGSGCCTGGCACGAGACCTACGGCCTGCCGGTCCTRGTGACGAACTGCTCGAACAAYTACGGCCCGCGCCACTTCCCCGAGAAGCTCATCCCGCTGATGATCCTCAACGCCCTGGAGGGCAAGCCGCTGCCCGTCTACGGCGACGGCCTGAACGAGCGCGACTGGATCCACGTGGAGGACCATGCCCGCGGCCTCGTGGCSGTGCTCGAGAGGGGCCGGGTCGGCGAGACCTACCTGCTSGGCGGGCGCGCGGTGCGCAACAACCTCAGCGTCGTCCACGCGCTCTGCGCCGCCTTCGACCGCCTGCGCCCGGACCACGCCCCCCACGACCGGCTGATCACCTCCGTGGCCGACCGGCCCGGCCACGACCGGCGCTACGCCATCGACCCGTCCAAGGCCGAGGCCGAGCTCGGCTGGCACCCGACCCAGGACTTCGAGCGGGCCCTGGAGGAGACCGTGCGCTGGTATCTGGCCAACGAAGCCTGGTGGCGCCCGATCCGCGAGGGCCGCTACACCGGCGAGCGCCTCGGCCTGGGCACMGCCCCCACCGGCCGCGCCTGAGCCGATGCCCGATGGCCGGCGACGCTCCTCGGCTATGCCCTGGTGGGNGACGGTGAATTGTTCGGTCAGGAGGCGCCAGACCTCGGATGGCTGGCACCCGACCCAGGACTTCGAGCGGGCCCTGGAGGAGACCGTGCGCTGGTATCTGGCCAACGAAGCCTGGTGGCGCCCGATCCGCGAGGGCCGCTACACCGGCGAGCGCCTCGGCCTGGGCACMGCCCCCACCGGCCGCGCCTGAGCCGATGCCCGAGACGCGCGACATCCTCATCCTCGGTGGTGCCGGCCAGGTCGGCACCGAGCTGCAGAACCCGGCGCTCTGGGACGCCGGCACCCGCCTGCACGCCCCGAGCCGCACGGCGCTCGACGTCACSGACGCCGCCGCGATCGACGCCGCCCTGAGCGCGCGCCCCTACGCGGCGGTGGTCAACGCGGCCGCCTACACCGCCGTGGACCGGGCCGAGAGCGAGATCGCCGCGGCCTGGGCCCTGAACGCGGTGGCGCCGGCGCTCCTGGCCGCCGCCACCGCCCGGGCCGGCATCCCCCTCGTCCACGCCCTGCACCCCCGACACGCCGGTCGACCCGCGGAGCGTCTACGGCGCCAGCAAGGCGGCCGGCGAGATCGCGGTGCGCAGCGCCAACCCCCGCCACGCCATCCTCCGCACCGCCTGGGTGGTGAGCCCGCACCGGGGCAACTTCGTCAAGACGATGCTGCGCCTGTCGAACGAGCGCGAACGCCTCAGCGTGGTCGACGACCAGCACGGCAACCCGACCAGCGCGGGCGACCTCGCCGCGGGCCTGGCGGYGATCGCYCAGGCGCTGGCGCGCGATCCCACCGCCCCCACCGGCACGCACCACTTCGTCAATGCGGGCGCCACCACCTGGTGCGGCTTTGCCCGCGCCATCGTGGCRGGCGCGGCGCGGCGCGGCGGCCATTCCGTGCCGGTGGACGCCATTCCCACCAGCGCCTTCCCGACCCCGGCGCGGCGCCCGGCCCATTCGGTGCTGTCGACCGCGAGCCTGACGGCCGCCTACGGCCTGAGGCCGCGCCCCTGGGAACAGGCCCTCGACGACATCCTCGACCGGCTGGTCGGCCCTGAACGGACAACGACGGAGACACAGGCATGAAGGGGATCGTTCTGGCCGGCGGCACGGGCACGCGCCTGCACCCGGCCACNCGACCGGCTGGTCGGCCCTGAACGGACAACGACGGAGACACAGGCATGAAGGGGATCGTTCTGGCCGGCGGCACGGGCACGCGCCTGCACCCGGCCACCCTGTCGATCAACAAGCAGCTGCTGCCGGTCTACGACAAGCCGATGATCTACTACCCGGTCTCGGTGCTGATGCTGGCGGGCATCCGCGAGATCCTGATCATCTCCAGCCCCGAGCACCTGGACAACTACCAGCGCCTGTTCGGCACCGGCGAGCAGTTCGGGCTGTCCTTCAGCTACGCGATCCAGCCCCGGCCGGAGGGCCTGGCCCAGGCCTTCCTGATCGGGCGCGAGTTCGTGGGCGCGGACAGCGTGGCCCTGGTGCTGGGCGACAACCTGTTCTTCGGCTCGGGCATGAGCGAGATGCTACGCAGGGCCCGGGCGCGCGCGAGCGGCGCCACGGTGTTCGCCTACCACGTCGACGATCCCTCGGCCTACGGCGTGGTGACCCTCGGCCCGGACGGGCGGCCCCTGCGCCTCGTCGAGAAGCCGGTCACGCCCGAGAGCCCCTGGGCGGTGACGGGGCTGTACTTCTACGACAACCAGGTCCTCGACATCGCCGCGGCGGTGACGCCCTCGGCCCGGGGCGAGCTCGAGATCACCAGCGTCAACGAGGCGTATCTCGAACGCGGGCAGCTGCACGTGGAGCGCATGAGCCGGGGCTATGCCTGGCTCGACACGGGCACCCATGACAGCCTGCTGGAGGCGGCCGAGTTCGTCCGCACGCTCCAGCACCGCCAGGGCCTGCAGGTGGCCTGCCTGGAGGAGATCGCCTACCTGCAGGGCTTCATCGGCAAGGACCAGCTCATCGCCCGCGGCAAGCTCTTTGCCAAGACCGCCTACGGCCAGAACCTGCTCAAGCTCGCCCACGAAGACCAGAGCGGCCGCCTCGTACGATGAGGCCCGCACGGGGCCGAAGCGGGCAGGGGCCTCCCCGAAGCGGGGAGGGTCGGGTATAGGAGCGAGAATGGACAACATCATTCGCCCCACCTTCGGCGCCCCACGCCGCACGGAACCAGCCGATCCCCGTCGCGTCCAGGTCCTGACCCAGCGCGTGTACGGCGAGGCCCATGGCTGCCGGGTCTGCCTCGTCCACGACGAAGGCGCACCGGAGGGCGATGTCTACAAGGTGGTGGTGGGGTTCCTGACGGACGACGAAGTCAGCACCGTGGCGATCCTCCCGGCTACTCCGGAGGGGGACACCGATTGCGAGATCGTCGCCCTGGCGATCCTGCGCACCCTCGGCATGATCGAGGCCCGCCTGGAACCGCCCGGCAGCGCCTGAGGCAGCGCGAATCGCCTCACGGGCGGGCGTTCAGATGTGGGCTTGCATCGGTCCGGAAAGCCATGCTATCGCCCCTGCACCGGAACGGACCGGGTCTCAACCGCTAGCCCTCAGCAGCGCTTGAAACGAACAACCGGATCCTGCCTCGTGCCACGCGAGGATGTTGGGGGATAGTTTAACGGTAGAACAGTGGACTCTGACTCCTCTAGTCCAGGTTCGAATCCTGGTCCCCCAGCCACTGCCAGAACTAAGTCACTCTCAACACTCAGCTTTCCGTCTCGCTGCCCTGCGGGTTGAGCCGGTTGCTACAATCCGCTGCTACAAAGTCCGCCTCCAGGCGGCAGGCAAGCGGCGTGGGTACCTCCATCACGAACGTCGTCCGGCGCGCTCGGACGTTGCACTTCCGGCGGACCGTTCCGCCAGAGCTGCGCGGTTTGATCAAACGACGTGAACTCACGCGCAGCCTCGGCACGGTCGATCATCGGACTGCCAAGCTCCACACCGCCACGCTATACGTCGCCTCGGAGCGCCTCTTCGGCGCCGTGCGTGCGACACCCATGCTCACTGATGCTCAACTCGCCCGCCTCGTGCAGGACTTCTACGCGACCGTGCTGAAGCGTGAGAACGCCATCCGGCTGCGAACACCACCGCACGACGATACCGTCTCGGAGACCCGCGGCGCCTATTAAGGCGAGGTCGCTGCCAAGACCCGCAGGGCGCTCGCCGGCAATCGCCTGGACGAGGCGCGTGTCGTCACCGAGGCGATGCTCAAGAAGCAGGGTATCATTTGCGCAGACCTTGCACCGGATGACTGGCAGCGTGCCCGCCAAGCCGTCATACGCGCCGGCATCGACCTCGCCGAGGCCCTGCAAGCCCGCTACGCCGGTGACTTCAACCACGAACCCAAAGACAAGCTACTCCACGAGACGCTGACACCGTCTCACGCTGAACAAGCTTCCCCGCCGTCGATCACATCGGCGCCGCCGGTTCCGATGAGCCAAGCAACGATCCCGAAGCCGCACCGGGCGACAGCTGCCCTCCTGTCGACTATAGCCAAGCGCCTCGAGCGCGCCAAAGCGACTTGGACCCGATCCGCGCTCTCCATACAGGCCAGCAGCCGTGATGATGGCTGCATCAACAGGCCGGACACACGGCAGCCCCTGATCCTGCGCGCACAAATCTCTCCAACACCCCCTTGAATCCGATGGGGCGTCCACACACGGTCGTTCGTCGATCCGTGAGGTGAGCAGCATCGCCACATCTGCAGGTCCTGCCCCCGAGCGGGCGAGGGGCCGCCTCCGGTGCAAGAGCGAGCCCCGATACGGCGAGCATTGATATTGTCAGGTCGAAGTCGCCCGCGTGCATAAGGTCGAGATCGGACTCGGCGGCCTCCCGCCGGGGGCCTGAAACTTTTCGCCGGCCCGTTCCGTAACGATACGCGAGGATAGGAATCGTGCCCAGGCCAAAAGCCTTGATGTGAGCGCGGGCTGTCTCTTGCTAAAAAATTGCAGTATATAAAAGTAATTCTTTATTTTTCGAGGAACAACAACATAATCATACTGTTACCCTGTGGGTTGGATATGATGTTCACCTCTACAGGAGATTCCACATGAAGAAGTTCACCCTTGCGCTGACCGCCTTGACCGCCCTCGGCGGCATCGCCCTCGCCGCCGGTTCGGCCATGGCCGCCCCGATGTCCGTCAACGGCCTTCAGTCCGAGAGCGGCGTCACCCAGGTCCGCATGGACCGCAGTGAGCGGATGATGATGAAGAAGCGCATGATGCGGAAGCAGATGATGAAGCGCCGCATGATGAAGAAGCGCATGATGAACCGCGGCATGTGATTTCAAGCCGTTGACGCTTCCGGAGGTCCCGACGCAGGGGCCTCCACCCTGACGGCGACGACTTCGAGGAAGACCGTTTGGCGCGCACTGACCCCATCCGCTCTACGCCCGAGATCAGTGAGGTCGAGCGTCGCCGATGGATGTTCAGGCATCCCGTAGCCATCCGCATCACGCATTGGGTCAATGCGGTGTGCCTCCTGGTCCTGCTCATGAGCGGCTTGCAGATCTTCAACGCTCACCCGGCCCTGTACTGGGGCAACGTCTCGACCTTCGACACACCGCTGATGGCAATGGCGTCGACGGAGGACGATCCGCCCAAAGGGGTGACGACGGTCTTCGGACAAGGTTTCGAAACGACGGGCTGGCTCGGCTCATCGACGGGCTCCAACGGCGAGTCGGCCGACCGTGGATTTCCCGCCTGGGCGACCTTGCCGAGCGACCAGGATCTGACGGGCGGCCGAAGCTGGCATTTCTTCTTCGCCTGGGCCTTCGTCCTGAACGGCCTCGCCTATCTGCTCTACGGGCTGGTCAGCGGACAGCTTCGATTCCGCCTGATCCCGTCGCGCGATCAGGTTCGGCACTTCGGCGCGTCGGTGTGGGAGCACCTGACATTGCGCTTCCCGCAAGGGAACGAGGCCAAGCGCTACAACGTCATTCAGAAGCTCACCTATCTCGTCGTTCTGTTCGTGCTCCTGCCGGTGCAGGTCCTGGCCGGCCTCGCGATGTCGCCGGCGATGAACGCGGCCTTCCCGTTCCTGCTGACGGTGTTCGACGGGCGCCAATCGGCCCGCACGGTGCACTTCGTCGTGGCGGCACTGCTGGTCCTGTTCGTCGTCGTGCACGTCGCCCTGGTCCTGCTCTCGGGCTTCTGGAACAACATGCGCGGCATGCTCACCGGTTGGTTCGTCATCGAGCGCCAAATCGAACCGACCGGCGCCCCGGAGGAGCGTCGGGCATGAGCCCTTTTCCCAGCCGACGCACCCTCCTGACGGGGGCGTCCGCGACGGCCGCTGCGGCCATGCTCGGCGGATGCGACCGCCTCGGCAACGCGGCGTGGTTCCAGCGCATGCTCAAGACCGGCGAGGATGCCAACCTGTTCGTCCAACGCCTGCTCCTCACCGACCAAGCGCTGGCACCGGAATATGCCGAGGCCGACATCTCCCCGTGGTTCAAGCCGAACGGCACCGAGGATCCGCCGGACAGGGCGTACAAGGCCCTGGCGACGGGCAAGTTCGTCAAGTACCACCTGGAGGTCGGCGGTCTCGTGGAGGCACCTTTCCGGCTGTCCCTGGCGGACCTCCGCACGCTTCCCGCCCGCACTCAGATCACGCGGCACGATTGCGTCGAGGGCTGGAGCGCCATCGGCAAGTGGACCGGGGTGCCGCTCGCTGACCTCCTGATCCGGGCCAAGCTCAAGCCGGAGGCACGCTACGTGGTGTTCCACTGCGCCGACACCATGGACCAGGGCAATCCGCTCGAAGGTGGGGGCGACGACGCGGAGACGGACGAGGCGGCGCCCGCGGGCAACGCCAACCCGGCCATGACCAAGCAGTCGGGCGGCGGCGAGAGCAGAAAGGATTCCGGCGGCCAGCAGGCATCGGACGAGTCTGCGGCCAGCGCCGGATCGCCGGTCCGGTACTACGAGAGCATCGACCTCGTGAACGCGTTCCACCCGCAGACGATCCTCGCCTACGACATGAACGGGCAGGCGCTACCGGTGTCCAACGGCGCACCGCTGCGCCTGCGGGTCGAACGCAATCTCGGCTACAAACAGGCCAAGTACGTGATGCGTATCGAGGTGGTCGAGAGCTTCGCCCGTCTTGGCGAGGGCAAGGGCGGCTACTGGGAAGACCAGGACTACGATTGGTATGCCGGCATCTAAGCCGTCCGTGTGCTGTCGGCTTCGGGAGGTGAACGCGATCAACGTCTGACGGGCGCCATCGGAAGATCAAAGCTTGCCGAATAAGAATGGCTGTTCGCTTCATTCTCTGTCCAGGAGCGGACGGGCAGAACTCCAGCCGAAGCGGTCATGGAACGGACAAATGGGTCCCGTCCCAACCTCGCCGGACAATCCGGTCCGGACCGTCCTCGCGAGCGAAGGTTCGGTGTTTGAGCGCTACGAAACCTGCTCAGGCAACCGGTGGAAGGGCTGCTCACCACCGTCTCAGTCAAGCTCAATTCGGAAGCTTCAGGCCGCGCGCAGCGACGGCGCCTGTCCGATCACCGGCATAACATCCGGAGTGTTGTTGTGAAGCCCAGCCACAAACTGGGATTGCCATCGGCCTGCAGCGCACGCATTCAGACCCGCCTCTCTGCGAGATTGTCTTCCGATGCCAACGCCAATCCTCACGCCGGACGTGCCGCCGCGCGACGGCTTGCCGCCGGGCCAGCGCGGGCGCGCGATGATCGCAGTGCTGATGGGCGTCGCCCTCGCAACCCTCGATACCGCGATCGCCAACACAGCCTTGCCGACCATCGCCGCCGACCTCGGTGTCGATCCGGGCGCGTCCATCTGGATCGTCAACGCCTATCAGCTCGCCGTGGTGGCGACGCTGCTGCCGATCGCGGCGCTGGGCGAGATCGTCGGCCAGCGAAAGATCTACCTCGGTGGCCTCGTCCTCTTCACGCTCGCCTCCCTGGTCTGCGCGCTTGCCTGGTCCCTGCCGACGCTGGTGGCTGCGCGTGTGCTGCAGGGCGTCGGGGCGAGCGCCCTGATGGCGGTCAACATCGCGCTCATCCGCTTTATCTATCCGGCCGCTCAGCTCGGGCGCGGGGTCGGGCTCAATGCCTTCGTCGTCGGCGTCGGCTTCGCCGTGGGGCCGACCGTGGCTTCCCTGATCCTGGTCGCCGCGCCTTGGCCGTGGCTGTTCGCCGTCAACGTACCGATCGGCCTCGCTGCCCTCGCCCTTGCCTGGACAGCGCTGACGGAAACCGGTCGCTCCGGCCACAGCTTCGACGGAGCCGGCGCCATCCTCAACGCCGTGGCCTTCGCTCTGCTCGTCCTGGGACTCGGGGATGCAGCCCACGAGGGACCGGTCTGGCGCATCCTGGCGGAGTTCGCCGGCGCGCTCGCCTGCGGCACGCTGCTTCTGCGCCGACAGGCCGGACATCCCGCCCCGATGCTCGCAGCCGACCTTCTGAAGCGTCCGCTCTTCGCGCTGTCCGCGTTGACCTCAGTCTGCTCCTTCGCGGCCCAAGGCCTCGCTTTCGTCTCCCTGCCGTTCCTGTTCCAGCACGCGCTCGGCCGCTCGCAGGTCGAGACCGGCTTCCTGATGACGCCGTGGCCGGTGGTGGTCGCGTTGATGGCGCCCCTCGCGGGTCGCCTGTCCGACCGCTATCCTCCTGGCCTGCTCGGCGGGATCGGGCTCGCCGTCCTGGCTTTGGGCATGGCGCTCCTGGCAGCGCTGCCGGCGGATCCGAGCGTTTTCGACATCACCTGGCGCATGGCGATCTGCGGCGCAGGCTTCGGTTTCTTTCAGGCGCCGAACCTACGCGCGATCATGACGAGCGCCCCGCCCACGCGTTCCGGAGGCGCGAGCGGGATCGTGGCCACCGCACGCCTCCTCGGCCAGACGACGGGGGCGGCCCTTGTGGCAGCATGCTTCGCCATCGCGGACGCGCGCGGGCCGGCGCTGGCGCTCGGACTCGGCGGCGCCTTCGCCGGGATCGCGAGTGCAGTGAGCTTCCTGCGCCTCGCCGTGCGCGTTCAGCACACATAGTGGGCGTCTGAGTGCGGAACGGCTGAGGGCGAGCTATCGGTGCGATCCTCCCCCGACCTCACGGACACGGGATTGGCCCGCATTCCGTTCGACCTGCTCGGGCGTGATGTCACCGAGTGCCGCGCGGATGCGCTGCCGATGTCATAGCCCTCGCTGTCGACGAACAAGTCGCCTCGGACCTCGTCTCGGGTCGCCCATCGTCGTTGATGGACGAGTTCGACCTTAAGGGTGTGGAAGAAACTCTCCATCGGGGCGTTGTCGACGCAGCAGCCCGTCCGGCTCATGGAGGGCGTCGCCGTCATGTCGGCGAAATGCGTTCGGTAGGCCTCGGCGGCGTACTGGCTGCCTGGTGGGAGGGGGAAGTCACCGGGCCCGCAGCCGTGGCTCCTGGTGATCCTGCTGCCCGTGGTGGGGAAGAGCCACCCATCAGCGCCGAGCGTCACTGCCTTAGCATCGAGGGTTGGATTCCGAGCTCGGCTGCAACCTACATCTGCGGCCGGCCGCTGCTGTCCAGCAGGGCCACCGCCTCGCGTTTGAACTTGCTGTCTCGTCTTCGCCATCGAACATCTTCCCCGCCCGTAACGAGAGTATCGAGGGTGTCCGTGAAACCGAGAGAGGATCACCTCTTGGTTCCTATCGCTGGCGGATGCTCATGAGCGCATCGAGGAATGGAGGTGCCACGACAATGAAGATCGACCCCACACGGCCCTGGGTGGCTTGACGCCCCGAGCCTTCGACAACCACGCTGTCACGGCCCGAGAACTTGCATGGGTCCTGGACCACAAACCAAGTCAACTCCGAACAGGCTCAAAAGCCATACCAAACGGCGGCCCCCTTCAATCGGGGCGGCTCACCATCGCACGCCTGACCGTCGAGCGCGTGGCGTCGATGGCCACGTTGGCCGCCCCGAGCATCCGAAGCTCGGTCGGTCGATTGAGGGCCTGTCGGGCGATGCTCGCGGCCAGATCATCCACCTCGGCCGCCATGGCCTCCAGACGCGCGCGGTCGGTCTCCTGCCGCGCCGCCCCACGCAGTTCGAGCAGGCGGCTCGTCGCCACCTCGATCCGCTCCCGCCGGATGCGGCCCAGACGCTGGCGAAGCCAGGCTACCGTTGAGCCGACGCCGCCGGCCAGGATGGCCACGAGGTAGATCCAGCTCTCGTAGCGCTCGATGAAGGTCTCCTGCTCCCGCTCGTAATAGTCGATCGCCCCGGGATGGATGGGGAGGTGCGCGCTGGTGGCGTCGGCCGTGTCCTCGTAGGCGGGATTGTCGATGGCGTTGGCCGCCGACACCGTGTCGGCCAGCGCGCTGCGCATCTCGAACAGATGCTGAGTCACCTCGGCGGCGAGACTGCGCGACAGGTCGGCCCGGGCCACGAGCCGATAGGACGAGCCGACGGTGACCACGTCCTCGGCGGGGAGCCGGGGATTGCCGCCGAACAGGGCCGCCGGGAGCGTGACCGCTTGAAGACGTGGCCAGCGCGCCAGGACGGCCGTAGAATCCGGCACCCCGAACAGGGCGATCTCGTCGTCCTCGCTCTCGTCCTTGACGAACGCGACAAGCCGCCTGGCGATGGGCGAGGTGGGTGTCGTGACCATCACCAGCGCGTCGATCCGATGCTCGCGCAGGGCAGGGCCGACGTCGGCTTCCTCCAGGGGCACGAGCGCCACGGCCTTCTTCGGGAGGGCCCCGGTCTGTGGCTCCGTCAGGAGTTCCAGGTCGTGGTGGGCCACGAGCGTGCCGACGAGGGTTCGGTCGGCGGTGCGGCTCGCGAGCATGCCGAGGCGCTTGCCGGCCAGGTCCGAGAAGCCCTTGATGCCCGCGTTGGAGGGCGCCGCGACGAAGGCCGAGAGTTCGCGCAGGACGGCAAGCGTCAGGGCGTTCCCGGGCAACGCGACGTCGGGCCGGACCACGGCAAGGTCGGCCTTACCGGCCTTCAGAGCCTCGGCGCTCTCGCGAACGCCGTCGAAGGCGATGACCTTCAGCCGAATCCCGAGCTTTCTTCGGGCCAACTCGTCCGCGTAGGCCTGCAGCAAGGCTGGCTCGCTTCCGCCTTTCGGGGCAACCGCGACGGTCAGCGTCGTCAGCCGCGTCAGGTGATAGGTGGCCAGAGTAACAAGGAGGAGCACGGCCAACAGGCCCACCAGGAGCCATTGTTCACGGCCACCGGGGATTTTGATCCTGGACACGCCTGCTCCTCGTTGCCGACGGCTTCGCCCGCGGGTTGGGAATCCATCGCGGGATCTTTCCTGTTCGAAGGACAGCACCGGACCGACCGCCCACGCACTCGGGCGCCCATCCAAGACGGTTGTTTACGCAGGGAGCCCCGCCAAGGCGATGGCCGCGTCCTTTGAAGACCAGGCTGTCGAAACCGAGGTCGACGAACTCCCGTAGGGTCCCGCCGCCCTTCGTTTCGACCGATGGCACGTCCGCGGCACGAAGCTCACGAATCGCTCCATGGATCGGGGTTCGACCTCGTTACGTCGGTCAAAATAGACTGAGCATCAAACCCTATTGCCGCGGATTTTTATGGGCTCTCTGACGTGCCACGGGACTCGAATGCAGTACGCAAGTCGACCACCAAAGCACAAAAGAGGAAAAGATAACTCCTAAGCAGTACCCGCGAAGTTGCATCCTGTAGGAAAAACCAACACGCGAGGAAATTTCCTATGTCCTTAAGGGTTTTTTAACTCTTCCGGCAGGGTCACAGGCATGGAACCTTCGCGGAAGTGGAGGAGGCGTCCCGGAAAACAAGGGAACTCCTCGCATCCGATCAGGGCCGGCCATCGCCGCCCATGTCGTGCGGAGGGTGTCATGGCGGTTCATCTCAATCAGCAGGATCTGACCTTCATCCTGAGGCAGATCAGGATCGCCGAGGCCCACGCCAGCGGCATCGACCTGACGGAACTCAGGGTCGACCCCGCCACCGGCGACATCCTGACGGATCGCAGCCTCTACAACCCGGATGGCCTCTGGCTGGGTGCGGCCGACGCACCGCGCGCCATCCCCGATCCGCACGTGCCCTACGGGCTCCGCACGGTGGACGGGACCTTCAACAACATCGTGCCCGGCCGCGAGACCTGGGGCTCGTCCGGCCAGCCCATGCCCCAGCTTCTCGACAAAAGCTTCGTGAACGACCAGGACGGCGACGCCTTCGACCCGGACGGCCCCGGACCGGCACCGGCGGTCACCAACACCGACTACGGCACCGGTGGCAGCGTCGCCGACGCCGACCCACGCATCATCTCCAACCTTGTCGTCGACGCCTCGCTCAACAATCCGGCGGCCATCGCGGCCGCGCTCAGGCTCGCGGGCTCCACGGACATCCTCGGCGACCAGCGACTCATCACGGCGGCCTACGAGGCTCTGCGGACGGCGCAAGGGGCGGATCCCGCCGGCGAGCATGCAGAGCTGCAATCCGCGCTGGATACCATTCTCCAGCGGACGGGCGTCACCGTCACGAACGGCTCCATCGATGTCCTCAACGTCGCTCCGGACGAGGGCCTGTCCAAGCCCTTCAATGCCTGGATGACGTTCTTCGGGCAGTTCTTCGACCACGGGCTCGACCTGATCACCAAGGGCGGCAACGGCACGGTCTACATCCCGCTCACCGCGGACGACCCGCTCGTCACCCAGGGCCCCGACGGAATGCCCGGCACGAGCGACGAGGTGACCGCGCAGACCCAATTCATGGTGCTGACCCGTTCGACCCCCGTCGAGGGCTCACAGCGCAACGTCACGACGCCCTTCGTCGACCAGAACCAGACCTACACCTCCAACGCCTCCCACCAGGTCTTCCTGCGTGAGTACGCGCTGGTCGACGGGAAGCCCGTCGCGACCGGGCTCCTCCTCGGCGGCGTGAACGGCGGGCTCGCGACCTGGGCCGACGTCAAGGAACAGGCGCGGACGATGCTCGGCATCAACCTCGTCGATGCCGACGTCTCGGCGGTCCCCCAATTGCTCACAGACCCCTACGGCGCCTTCATCCCCGGCGCCGACGGCATGCCCCAGGTCATGGTCGGGATCACGCCCGGAGGGCAGCCGGTCTATGCCAGCGGCACCCTCGCGGCGCCGCTCTCCCTCTCCGCCATCCAGTTGCCGGTCGGCACGGTCCTCGCGGGCCCCAACGGCACCCAGAACACCATCGAGGCGGGCGAAACGGTCGCGGCCGCCCGCACCTTCAACGCCTTCCTCGACGACATCGCCAACGACGCCGTGCCGACCACCTCGCGGGGGATCGCGCTTCCCCAGGACGGAGACACCGCCCTGGGCTTCGCCAACGCGGACGGTTCCACGACGGGCCTGACCGCGCAGGGGCGCAATCTGGCTTACGACAACGAGCTCCTCGACCGGCACTTCATCACCGGCGACGGACGCGGGAACGAGAACATCGGCCTCACCGCCGTCCACCACATCTTCCATTCCGAGCACAACCGACAGGTCGAGGCCCACAAGCTGACCATCCTGCGCTCGGGCGACCTCGCCTTCATCAACGCGTGGCTGGAGACGGACATCGCGGGGTTACCCGCGGGCTTCGCCCAGCTTTCGGCCCTGGAGCAGACCACGATTGCGAACGGCCTCGATTGGGACGGCGAGCGCCTGTTTCAGGCCGGACGCTTCGCCACCGAGATGCAGTACCAGCACCTCGTCTTCGAGGAGTTCGCCCGGAAGGTGCAGCCCCAGATCGACCCGTTCGTGTTCAACGCGGTGACGGAGATCAACCCGGCCATCTTCGCGGAGTTCGCCAATACGGTCTACCGCTTCGGACACTCGATGCTCACGGAAAACCTGCCGCGCGTCGGGGTGGACGGGGCTGCCCTCGACGATGGCCTCGGGCTGATCGAGGCCTTCCTCAACCCCGTGCTGTTTGACAGCCCCGGCGACCTCGCGCCCACGGGCACACCAAGGCTGAGCCACGACGAGGCCGCGGCCGCCATCATCCGGGGCATGACGGTCGAGCGTGGCAGCGAGATCGACGAATTCGTGGTCGACGCCCTGCGCAACAACCTGCTCGGATTGCCCCTCGACCTCGCCGCCCTCAACATCGCCCGCGGTCGCGAGACCGGGACGCCCACCCTGAACGAGGCGCGCGCGCAGCTCTTCGCCGCCACCGGCTCGACCTTCCTGACGCCCTATACCAGTTGGGCGGACATGGCCGGCAATCTCAAGAACGCGATGTCGGTCGTGAACTTCGTGGCGGCCTATGGGACACATCCGTCCGTGGTTGCGGCGACGACCCTCGACGGCAAGCGCGACGCGGCCCTAGCGCTCGTCCTGGGTGGGGTGGGGGCTCCGGAGGACCGCCTCGACTACCTGAATTCCCGGGGGGCCTGGGCGGGCCGGGAAACCGGCTACAACGCGGTCGACCTCTGGATCGGCGGCCTCGCGGAGAAGCAGATGCCCTTCGGTGGCCTTCTCGGTTCGACCTTCAACGCCGTGTTCGAGGCGCAGATGGAGAACCTGCAGGACGCGGACCGCTTCTACTATCTCACCCGCACCCAGGGTCAGAACTTCCTGGTCGAGTTGGAGCAGAACTCCTTCTCCAAGCTGATGATGGCCAACACGAACCTGGCGGAGCCCGGACCAGACGGCATCCGCGGCACCGGGGACGACATCGTCCCGCGCCACATCGGCGTCGACGCCTTCGCGGATTACGACTTCGAGCTTGAGGTCAACGCCGCCAACCAATCCGACCAGAACGGATCCGCCCCCGGTGTCGACCCGACCGGAGCCGATGCCATCCTGGAGGCGATGGGCCTCGGCAAGGTCATGCGGGACGATCCCGGAAGCGCGGCCGTCGAGGCCAACTATCTCCGCTTCACCGGCGGCGAGCACGTCCTCGTCGGCGGCACCAACGGCAACGACACCATCGTCACCGATTTCGGCGACGACGGGATCTGGGGCGATGCCGGCAACGACCGGATCGAGTCCGGTGCCGGCGTCGACCTCGTCAACGGGGGCGACGGCGACGACATCATCACCGATTCCGGCGACAGCGGCGACTTCCTCAAGGGCGAAGGCGGCAACGACGTCATCGCCAACTCGAACGGCATCGACATCCTGATCGGAGGCACGGGCAAGGACGTGGTCTTCGTGGGCGTGGACTCCACGGAGGTGTTCTCCGGTGACGGCGACGATTTCGTCATCGGCGGCGACGGCGCCGACCTGCTGATGGGCAACGAGGGCGACGATTGGCTGGAGGCCGGCGGCGGCTTCGACACCACGGCCGGCGACAACTCGGAGCTGTTCTTCAACTCCGCCATCAAGGGTCACGACGTGATGTTCGCCGGCGGCGACGAACACGACTTCGACGGCGAGTCCGGCGACGACATCATGGTGCAGGGCGAGAGCGTCATGCGCAACGAGGGCATGTTCGGCTTCGATTGGGCCATCTTCAAGGGCAACGCCCGCGACGCCCACGCCGACATGCGCATCCCGATCTTCACGACCGAGGAAGCCGACATCCTGCGCAACCGCTTCGACAAGGTCGAGGCCCTGTCGGGGTGGAAGAACAACGACACGTTGATCGGCGACGACCGGACCGCCGCTGACGGGCTTGCGGAGGAACCCGGTGCCGCGACCGTGGGCGCCAACGAGGGCGTGTTCTTCAACGACGGTCTCGACGCGGACGGCCTCGCCCGCATCGACGGATTGAACCGGATCGTCTCGCTCGGCTCGAACGGGCTCTTCGAGGCCGGCAACATCCTGCTCGGCGGCGCGGGAAGCGACGTCCTCCAGGGCAATGGCGGCAACGACATCCTGGACGGCGACCGTTGGCTCAACGTCCGCATCCGCATCACCCGGCCGGACGATTCCTCGACCCCGGCCATCGAGTCCGCCTCCAACACCCAGGCCAACCAGCTGACCTCCGTCGACAGCCTGCGCCACACCTTCACCCAGGGCCAGGTCACCACCGACGGCCTGCCGGCGTCGTGGGTGGGCAAGTCGCTGTTCGAGCTCCTGCTCTCGCGGGACGTCCGGCCGGACCAGATGCACATCGTGCGGGAGATCGTGTCGCCTGACGCGAACGCGTCCGATGTCGATACGGCCGTGTTCAGCGATGTGCGGGCCAATTACAGCATCACCCGCGGCACCGGTGCGGAAGCGGGGACGCTCACGGTCCGGCACGTAACCCTGAGCGATCCGGCGGTCGATGACGGCACGGACACCCTGCGCAACATCGAAGCCCTTCAGTTCGCGGACGGGCCGGTCGCCGTCGCGCTCATCCTCAACCAACCCTTCGACCGCTTGAACATCGTCGCATCCGATGGAGACATCGGCCGGTTCGACGCCGTGTTCACCGGCCTCGTCGCCGGGCGCCCGGTGACGGTCCAGTGGCAAGTCCTCGACGCCAACGGCACCTGGCGGAACGTCGGACCCGGGGACGGTCTCGTCGGCAACGCGCTGGGCGGCCCTTCAGGCGACCGTTTCACGCCGGCCAATCCGAACGTCGAGGTCCGGGCCGTCGCGAACTGGACGAGCACGCTTCCGGGCGTCACGCAGTCCCAGCAAACGCTGTCCGTCGAGACGGCCTTCGTCGGCACCGCCGGCGACGACGATCTTCCCGGTTCGACGGCTGCGAACGTCATCCTGGGTCTTGCCGGCGACGACGACATCGAAGGCGATGTGGGCAACGACATCATCGACGGCGGCGACGGGAATGATCGGGTCGACGGAGGGGCCGGCGACGACGACCTTCGAGGCAACGACGGCGACGATGTCCTCATCGGCCGGACCGGCGACAACACGCTCCGGGGCGGGGCCGGCGACGACCAGCTCTCGGGCGGACACGGCAACGATGCCATCGACGGCGATGCGGGCACGGATACGGCCATCGTGACCGGCCCGGTCGAGGCCTACGCCTTCGAGCGCACCGGGGCCGTCATCACCGTCACCGACAACCTCGGCTTGGAAGGCGACGGCCGCGATACGCTGACCGAGGTCGAGTTCCTGCAGGTCGGCGACACCGACGTCTATGCCATCGGGGCGGCCGGGACGGCCGGGGCCGACATCGTGGTGGGTACCGTCGCGTCGGAGACGCTCGCGGGCGGCGCAGGGGACGACCTCGTCTTCGCGGGCGGCGGGAACGATTCCGTGACGTGGCGCCCCGGGGACGGACGCGACTTCGTCGATGGCGGCGCAGGGACCGACACCTTCCGGATCCTCGACGGCGCGCTTCCGGTCCAGCAGCTCGGGCTCGCTGCCGCGCGCGCGCAGTTCCCGACCCTGACCTTCCGCGACGACACACAGTCGGTGGTGGTCCGCGGCGGCGTCGTGATCGCGGAGCTGAAGAACGTCGAAGCCGTCAGGGTCAACACCGCGGCGACCGGCGTTCCGGCCATCGTCGACCCCACGCCGACGAACGGGCTGGTGTCGCCGACCGAGGGCCAGGCCCTCAGCGTCTCAACGGTCGGCATCGCGGATGCCAACGGCCTCGGCGCCTTCGCCTTCCAATGGCAGGTCCTGGCCGCCGACGGCGTGACCTGGAACGCCATCGCGGGCGCCACGGGCCAAGGATTCACACCCGCCCAGGCCCAAGTCGGCGCAGTCCTGAGGGTCCGTGTCAGCTTCACCGATGGCGAGGGCAACCCAGAAGAAGTCTTCTCCGCACCGACCGGCATCGTGGGAGACAACTTTACCGGTGCCCCTCTCATCGGCCTGAACTTCGTCGGCACGGCGGGCGACGATATCGCCAACGGTGCCAACGCCCTCCTGTTCTCCAACGACACGATGGATGGTCGGGGCGGCAACGACATCATCAATGGCCGTGCCGGCAACGACCGGATCACACAACTCAGCGTCGACGGGCGCGACCGCGTCGACGGAGGGGCCGGGACCGACACCTACGTGCTGAACGGGGTCGCAGCGGCGGAAGCGTTCGGCATCTACGCGCTCACCGGTGGGCAGAACGCCACGCTCGCGGCCACGCTCGGAACGACCTTCGGGGCCGCGACCGAGATCGTGATCACCCGCACCGTGGGGACGACGACGACCGTGGTCGCCGAGCTCGACAACGTCGAGGAGATCCAGGTGAACACGCTCAACGTCACCGCCAACGATGGGGGCGGCCTGAACCAGGGTGCCGCCGGGAACGACACCGTCACGGTATCGGGCAACTTCACCGGGACCAGCCTGAACTTCAGCACCATCACCATCGACGGCGCTGCCGGCGACGATACGGTGGACATCTCCGGGCTCACCTCGGCCCACCGCATCGTCTTCCGGTCGAACGGCGGACACGACACCATCATCGGCACGCTGCGGCCCCAGGACGTCATCGAACTCGCCCCCGGCACGACGCGTGCCGACTACACGGCCACCCAGGCGAACGGCATGACGACCCTGACCAACGGGTCTCACACCATCACCTACGCAAGCTCGGGTACGCCGGCCTTCGGCACCACACCAGTCCAGGGCGGGGAGCAGCCGGGCGGCGGCGGAGCGTTCACCCTGACTGCGGCGGATCTCGCCGGCATCAAGAACCTCATCCAGGGACGTCCCGCCGTCGAGGGCGACGACGATACGGAGGGGGCGACCGGTGTCCGCACCCTGTCCGGAGCGGGCAACAACCTCGACCATCCCGAATTCGGCGCCGCGGACCAGCCGTTCATTCGGCTCACCGACGCCCATTACGGTGCCTTCGACCCGGCAACCAACAACAACGCCCTCAATCCGCTCTACGCCGGCCTCGATCCGCGCGCCATCAGCAACGTGCTGGGGACCCAGGAGGCCGACCTGCCGCACCAGGCCAACGGCTCGAACATCTTCTTCATGGCGTTCGGACAGTATTTCGACCACGGCCTCGACTTCCTCCCGAAGAGCGCCGCCAACGGAACCGTCCTGATCGACCAGCCAGGCTCGGGGCGCGCGCCCGGAACCAACAATCCGGCCGACCTGACACGGGGCGAGGTCTCGTCCATCGTGGACGGGGTGCCCCAGCACCTCAACAAGACCTCACCCTACGTCGACCAGAACCAGGCCTACGGCTCGCACGAACTCGTCGGCCAGTTCCTGCGCGAGAGCGACGGCAACCAGGGCGTCGGCGCGCGCCTTCTCGCGGGTGCTCCCGATCCCTCCAATCCCGCCTTCAACCTGCTCCCGACCCTCCGCGCCCTCATCCAGCACCATTGGGACGCGGACACGATCTTCCACGACCCCTCGCTCCCGGGCGGAGCGATCAGCTTCCGCACCTACTTCTCGAATTTCCCCATCTCCGAGACAAAGACCGGCTCCCTGTTCAATGCGGCCGGCGCGTATGATCCCGAGGCGGTGAGCGCCTTCGCCTCGAACTTCATGGGGAGCGGCAACGCGCTGCTGCTCGACACGAACCCCTTCGTCAGCCTGCTCGACCACTACGTGGCCGGCGATGGACGGGCGAACGAGAACGTGTCGCTCACCGCCATGCACACGATCTGGGCGCGCAACCACAACTTCCACGTCGAGAACCTCGTGGAGGCCGGCTTCCAGGGGACGCCGGAGGAGGTGTTCCAGGCCGCCAAGATGATCAACGAGGCCGAGTACCAGCGCGTGATCTTCGACGAGTTCGCGGATCAGCTCATCGGCGGCATGAAGGGCAGCGGAACGCACGGTCACAACGGCTACAACCCGGACGTCGACGCCCGGATCTCCCACGAGTTCGCCTCCGCCGTGTACCGCGTCGGGCACTCGCTGATCGGCGAGACCCTGACGGTCATCGGCCCCGACGGCGCGCCGCGGCAGGTCGCGCTCTTCGATGCCTTCCTGAACCCCTCGAACGCCCCGGACGTCTTCACGGCGTCCCTGCCGCCCGGCTACGTGCCGCAGCCGGGTTACGCCCAACTCGGGGCCAACGCCATCCTCGCCGGGGTCGCGACGCAACCGGCCGAGGAAGTCGACTTCAACATCGTCGACGCGGTGCGCAACGACCTGGTGCGGATCAACGCCGACCTGTTCGCCTTCAACGTTGCCCGCGGCCGCGATGTCGGCCTCGGCTCGCTGAACCAGGTTCGCGCCGACCTCATGGCATCCACGGATCCCTACATTCGGGAGGCGCTAGGCTTCGCGGGCGACCTGACGCCCTACGCTTCCTGGGAGGACTTCCAGGCCCGGAACGGACTGAGCGACACGGTCATCGCGCAGTTCAAGGCTGCCTACCCGGACCTGGCCCTGGCGACGGCCGACATGCGCGCGGCCTTCGTGGCCGCAAACCCCGACATCGCCATCCATCAGCGGCCGGACGGCACCGAATACGTGAATGGCATCGACCGGGTCGACCTCTGGGTCGGCGGCCTGGCCGAGCAGCACATCAACGGCGGCGTCGTGGGCCAGACCTTCTGGGTCGTGCTCCATGAGCAGTTCGACCGCCTGCAGGAAGGAGACCGCTTCTACTACACCGACCGGTTCGACAATTTCGACTTCTATCAAAACATCATCGATGGCCAGAACTTCTCCGACATCGTCGCGCGCAACACCGGGCTGACCGGCCTGCAGGAGGACATCTTCGCCGTCAGCGACGAGGACGGGACCGCCGGAGGCGATGGGCCGGCTGACGGGGAGGGCGACGGCACCGGGCCCATCGACGACGGAGACGACGGCACCGCGGGCGGGGACGGCTCCGACGACGGGGACGACGACACCACGGGCAGTGGCGGCTCGGACGACGGGGACGACTCGGAGGACGGAGACGACTCGGACGACGGGACCACCGCTCCCGGGACGGGGGGAGGTTCGTCGGGCGGAGGCGCGACCGGGGGCACCACCGGTGGTGGGACGACCACACCCCCGGCCGAGCTTCCGGCAAGCCTGGTGGCCGGTACGACCGGCGATGATGTCCTGTCCGGGACGCCCGGCGCCGATACGCTCCTCGGCCTGTCCGGGGACGACAACATCCTTGCCGGCGACGGGGCCGACGTGATCCGCGGCGGTGACGGGAACGACTTCGTCGATGCCGGCGGCGGTCGCGACGTGGTCTTCGGCGGGGCCGGCGACGACGACATCCTCGCGGGCAGCGGCGACGACATGGTCTACGGCGACGCCGGCGCGGACCGCATCCTCGCGGGGGCCGGCAACGACCTCGTCACGGCCGGGGCCGGCAACGATACGGTGATCGGCGGCGACGGCAACGACCTGTTCGTGGCCGAGGTCGGGGATGGCGGCGACAGCTACTGGGGCGACGAGGTTGGGGGCGGCACCGGCGCCGACACCCTCGACATGTCGGCCATCACCGCCAACATCGCGGCCGACCTCGGCACGGGGCTCGCCGGGCGAGGCAGCGTCGCCAGCAGCCAATCCGGGTCCGATACCCTCTGGGGCATCGAGAACCTCGTGACCGGCTCCGGCGATGACACGATCACGGCCAGCGACGCCGTGAACGTGATGGATGGCGGCCGCGGGGCCGACACCTACCGCTTCGGGTCGGCCGCCGCGGCGAACGGCGACACCATCGCGAGCTTCCAGCCCGGCGACAAGGTCGACCTCAGCGGCATCGACGCGAACCAGGGCGTGGCGGGGAACCAGGCGTTCACGCTCGCGACTGGGGCGGCCTTCACCGGGGTCGGTGAGTTGCTGGTCACCCAGGAGCACCGGGCGGACGGGGACTACACCGTGGTGGCGGGCAACACCGGCGGCGACGCGGCCCCCGAGTTCAAGTTCAGCATCAAGGGAGCCCCGGCCGCGACGGCCGCGGACTTCGCCCTCTGACGTGGGAAAGGGCCCGGCGTCGGGCCCCTCCCGCCCAACCGCGCTCATGGGGGATTGAGACATGCGTTCCAGGGATCAGAAGCAACTCGCCCAGAAGCGAAGCACAGAGGCGCTGACCCGGCATTTCGGGATGCCGTTCGTGTTCCTCGTCGCGATGTCGGGCATCATCAACATCCTCGCCCTGACCGGGTCGTTCTACATGCTCCAAGTCTACGACCGGGCGCTGCCGAGCGGCAGCCTGCCGACCCTCGTCGGGCTCTCGACGCTTGCCATCGGCCTCTACGTCTTCCAGGGCCTGTTCGACGTCCTGCGCCAGCAGATCCTCGTGCGGATCGGGGCGCAGCTCGACCGCCGGATCGCGCCCCTGGCGCAGCGTGTCTCCATCGACATGCCGCGCTTCGGTTTCTCCACCGCGGAGGCGATGGAACGCAGCCGGGACGTCGACACGGTCCGCGGCTTCCTGGGAAGCCCGGGGCTCGTGGCGCTCTTCGACCTGCCCTGGACGCCGGTCTTCCTCGTCTTCGTCTACATGCTCCACCCCTGGCTCGGGGCACTCACCGTCGCCGGCGCCGCCCTCCTCACCCTCCTCACCATCCTCACCGAACTGCTGACCCGGCGGTGGACGGGGGCGACCCAGCAGGCCGTGGTGGCCCGCAATGCCATCGCCGACTCGAACGCCCGCAACGCCGACGTCCTGAAGGCGATGGGGTTCGCGGAGCGGGCCGTCGACCGATACCGCCTCGCCAACAACGAGCACCTGGAACTCCAGACCCGGACGACGGACATCACCGGAACCTTCGCCGCCATCTCTCGCGTCCTGCGCATGATCCTGCAATCGGCCGTGCTGGGGCTCGGGGCCTACCTCGTCATCGGCGGCGAGCTCTCCGCAGGGTCCATCATCGCGGCATCCATCACCTCGGCCCGCGCCCTGGCCCCCATCGACCAGACCGTGGGCAACTGGAAGGGCATCGCCGTGGCCCGCAAGGCCTTCGGGCGGCTGACGGAGACCCTCGTGGCCCTGTCCGGCCTCGACCGGCCGATGCCGTTGCCGATGCCGCACTCGTCCCTCCGCGTGGGGTCGATCACGGTGGCGGCGCCCGGCTCGGGGCGGGTACTGCTGTCGGACGTCGCGTTCGAGCTCCAGGCGGGCCAGGCGCTGGGCGTCATCGGCCCCAGCGGCGGCGGCAAGACCACCCTGAGCCGGGCCCTGACGGGCATCTGGCCCCTCCTGCGCGGCGGCATCCGCCTCGACGGGGCCGACCTGTCGCAATGGGACGAGGACAGCCTCGGCCGCATCATCGGCTACCTGCCCCAGGAGGTCTGCCTGATGGACGCGACGGTCGAGGAGAACATCTCCCGCCTGGCGCAGGATGCCGATCCGGCCCTGGTCGTCGCCGCCGCCCGCGCCGCGGGTGTCCACGAGATGATCCTGCGGTTGCCCGACGGCTACCGCACCGAACTCGGCCCGTTCGGGACCGCCCTGTCCGGCGGCCAGCGCCAGCGCATCGCCCTCGCGCGGGCGTTGTACGGCAACCCCTTCCTGCTCGTGCTCGACGAGCCGAACTCCAACCTCGACGGCGAGGGCGAGGCGGCCCTGGCCGCCGCCATCCAGGGCGTGCGCGCCCGCGGCGGCATCGCGGTGGTGATCGCGCACCGACCGAGCGTGCTGGCGGCCGTCGATACCATCGCGGTCGTCCAGGACGGCAAGCTGACCGCCTTCGGGCCCAAGGAAGCCATTCTCGGCAAGGCCGTGCGCGACGCATCGGCCGGTGCCGATCCGGCCAAGATCGCAAGGGAGCGCTCCGTCATGGAGCGGGTGCCGGCATGATCATCGAGACGAAGGGCACGAAGACCGGCGAAGCCTCCCAGACCGGAGCGCAGAAGTACGCGCTGAAGGAAGCCGGCAAGTCGTCGACCACGCCCTACTACCTGGCCCTCGCGGTCGCTGCCGTGGCCGGATACCTGAAGTCCCTGTTCCACACCTCGGTTCATGCCGAGGTCGAGCCCAGCGCCGCCGGACACGAGACGAAGGCCGCACCCAAGCTCGTCGTCATGGCCTCGTCGGACGTGGATCCGGGCGAGACACCCGACGAGCATCACCTGCTGGGGTCATCCGGGGTCGTGCCCCAAACGGAGATGCCCTCACCGGAGTACGATGCCACCCACCTCCAAGCGCATACGCTCCATTTCGCCCGGCACGACCCCCAGCCGAACCTCAACGACTTCAAGGCGTCACCCGTCATCCCACGCCCCATCAACGACAATGCCGACCGGGCCCCCGGCGTCCGCGGCGGCGGCGGCGGCGGGGGCCGGGACAAGGACAATGGTGACGAGGGAGCGGGATCCGAAAACCTCGATGATCCCGCGACCCGACCGCCCGGCGGGTTGGGCGACACCGATGACCTTCCCGGCGGCGGCAGGGGCACGCCGTCGGACGCGGACCGTCCCGCGGGACAGGATACCGCCGGCCCCGGCAAGCAGACCAACGGCGGGGACAGGGGAAACGGCGCCGACAATCCTCCCGGGTCCGGCGACGACGCGGGGAACGGCGCCGGCGCCGTCACGCCTCGTCCAGCCTCGAACGATGACGGGGACGGCGCTGCAGGCCGGCGCAACCGTGCGCCGACCACCAACGGCGCGGTCTACCTCGCCGACATGGCCGCCTGCGCGCTGCTTCCCATCGCCCTGTCCGACCTGCTCCGAAACGTCGAGGATCCCGATGGCGACAGCCTCTCCGTCCGCAACGTCACGGTCTCCTCCGGGTCGCTGGCCCGCGACGGCGACGGCTGGGTGTACGACGCCGATGGCCTCGGTCCGGTCACCATCACGTACGAGGTCACGGATGGCGAACTCGCCGTCACCCAGACGGCGGTCTTCAACGTCGTCGAACACGAGCCGATGTTCGGCACGGACGGCGACGACCTCTTGCTCGGAACGCTGTGCGCGGACGAGATCGACGGCCGGGGTGGCAACGACAACATCGACGCCCGTGCCTCGGCCGACATCATCGATGGGGGCGCCGGGGACGACCACATCGTCGGCGGCGCCGGGGACGACGTGATCCTGGGCGGCGACGGGAACGACGTCGTGCTCGCGGGGACGGGGGCGGATCGGGTCTCGGGGGGAAACGGCAACGACCGCCTCTTCGGCGAGGAGGGCGACGACATCCTGTTGGGCGACGCCGGGGACGACCTGCTCGACGGCGGAGATGGCAGCGATATCCTCGTCGGAGGGATGGGGAGCGACTTGCTCCTCGGCGAGGTGGGCGATGATCGCCTCGACGGGTCGGAGGGGGCCGACGTCGCGTTCGGCGGCGCCGGGCGCGACGTCGTTTCCGGCGGCCTCGGGGACGACCGTCTGGAAGGGGGCGATGGCAACGACGTCCTCTCCGACGGGCAGGGGCGGGACGTAGCCTTGGGGCAAGACGGGGACGACGTCCTCGTGGCGTCCCTGGACGGCGAGGCCGACCGTTTCGACGGCGGCGAAGGGACGGATACGCTCGATCTGTCGAGCCTTGATACCGATGTCGTGGTCGACCTGGTCGCCGGCACGGCTATTGGTCAGGGGTCGGGACGCGACACGGTCGCGTCCGTCGAGGTTGTCCGGGCAGGATCGGGCGACGATGTCCTGACCGGGAGCTCGGTGGGCGAGGTCCTCCGCGGAGGAGCCGGACGGGACACGGTGTCGGGCGGGGCCGGCAACGATCTCGTCGACGGCGGAGCGGACAACGATACCCTCGCGGACGGGACGGGATCGGATACGGTTCTCGGAGGCTCAGGCGACGATATCGTCATGGCTGCGCGTGACGGAGATTCCGACCGCTTCGATGGAGGCGACGGGACAGACACGTTCGACGTTTCCACGACCGCATCCGGTGTTACGGTTGATCTCACCGCTGGTACCTCGGTGGCCGCCGAGACTGGCCATGACCTCCTCGTCTCGATCGAGGACGTCCGGGGCGGATCTGGTGCCGACACGCTGTCGGGGAGCGCAGCCGCCAACACCCTCTCCGGTGGCGCGGGCCGCGACCACGTTTCGGGCGGGGCCGGAAACGACGGGCTCGACGGGGGCGACGGCGACGACACGATTCTCGACGGGGACGGCCGCGACGTCGCGCTGGGCGGCACCGGCGATGACATCCTCATCGCATCGTCGGACGGTGAGGCCGACCGGTTCGACGGCGGTGTTGGTCTGGATACGCTCGACCTCTCCGGGACGCGGGCGGGCATCTCCGCCGACCTGCTCATAGGCATCGCGACCGGGGCCGAGACGGGACGGGACCTCCTCGATGGGCTGGAGGCGCTGATCGGTGGATCCGGCGACGATACCCTATCCGGCAGTGCCGGGAGCAACCGCCTGATTGGCGGAGATGGGGATGACCTTATTGCGGGACGCGGGGGCGACGATCTCCTCGATGGCGGCTCGGGTCGCGATACGCTCCGCGACGGAGCCGGGTGTGATACCCTACGCGCGGGCGCCGGCGACGATCGGATCATCCTCGCGTTGGATGGCGACGACGACCATGTCGATGGCGATGACGGCTCGGATACGCTGGACCTGAGCAGCGCGACCGGAGACCTGCTCGTCGATCTCGTCAATCATGTCATTTCGGGCACCGAGCTCGGAGAGGACAGGGTCGATTCCATTGAACGCATCGTAGCCGGATCGGGTGACGACCGCTTCATCATCGGCGACGACGATGTCGTGCTCACGGGCGGCGGCGGCAACGACGGCTACGGGTTCCACCCGCGCTCCGGGATCTCGGAGGCAACCCGTTCCGTCGAGATCACCGACTTCTCAGTCGGGGATTACGTCGACCTTCTGAGATGGTCCTTCTTCGAGAACGGGTCGGGCGTCGTCGGCCACTCGCTGTCCGAGGCGATGGACCGCAACGACGGCACCGTGTCGGGCATCCGCTACCGGGCCGCGCTCTTCGACGAGGGCGACGTGACCGTCATCTCGGCCGACCTCGACGGGAACGACTCCTTCGAGACGACCCTCGTCCTCGACGGCCACCACACCCTGCTCTTCGTCGAGAAGCCGACGGCCGCGTCACCGGCCAACACACCCATCCATTGATCCATCCATCGAAGGGACCGGACCATGAGTACGCGAACCATCGGTGTCCATCGCCCCAGGCCTCTCGACGGGATCGACCATGGGACGGACCCCTCCTTCTCCGTCATCCCCCGTATCGCCCTCGGGTTCGCGCTGGGCGTGAGCCTCCTGATCGGGGTGGGAGGATGGGCCGCGACGACCGACCTCAACGGCGCCATCATGGCACCGGGCGCGGTCACCGTCGATCAGAACGCCAAGGCGGTCCAGCACAGGGACGGGGGGGTCGTCGGCGCCATCCTTGTCCGAGACGGGCAGGCCGTGACGGCCGGTCAGATCCTCATCCGCATCGACGACGCCCAGACACGGGCCGAACTGGCGATCGTCCGGGGGCAACTGGTGGAGTTGTCGGCCAAGAAGGCGCGCCTGCTGGCCGAACGGGACGGGCTTCGCGACATCGCCTTCCCCGCGAGCATATCGGACGGCGCCGCGGAGGCGCTGGCCATCCTTGATGGCGAGAGCCGCCTGTTCCGTGGCAACCTCGCCAGCCGCGACAGCCAGCGCCAGCAGTTGGAGTTGCAGATCGGTCAGGTGGCCGAGGAGGTCGCAGGCCTGGTCAAGCAGAAGGATGCCAAGCGGGACGAGCTCGCGATCCTCACGAGCGAGCACGGCAAGCTGCAGGGCCTCGTCGACAAGCACCTGTTCGAGAGTTCGAAGTTCCTGCCCATCAGCCGCGACCGGCACCGCCTGACCGGTGAACAGGGGTCGCTGGAAGCCTCCATCGCCCGGGCCAAGGTGCGCACGAGCGAGATCCGGGTCCAGCTTCTGGCCATCACGGATACCGCGCGCACCGAGGCCCAGAAGGAACTCAGCGTCGTCGATGCCAAGCTCGCGGAATTGGGCAATCGGCGCATCGCCTTGGAGGATCGGCTGACGCGGACCGAGATCCGCGCGCCGGCCACGGGCGTCCTGCACGAGCTGAAGGCCTTCACCGTCGGCGGCGTGGTCACGCCGGCGGACGTGCTCGCGACCGTCGTGCCCGCGGACGCCATGCTCCGGATCGAGGTTCGCATTTCTCCGGCGAGCATCGACCAGATCGGTGTCGGCCGTCCGGCCAAGCTGCGGTTCACCGCCTTCAACCAGAGGACGACCCCCGAACTCAAGGGAAAGCTGACCTATGTCTCGCCGTCGACGACCAAAGGCGGCAAGGACGATGCGTTCTACGTCGGGTACGTCGAGCTGAATGAGGGGGAGTTGAACCGTCTGGGCGAGAGAGCCCGCTTGGTGCCCGGCATGCCCGTGGAGGTCCACGTCGCGACCGAGGAGCGCACGGCCCTCTCCTACCTCGTGAAGCCGATCCAGGATCAGTTCACGCGCAGCTTCCGGGAGAGATGACAACACATATGATGCAGATGACTGCATATTCCGCCTCGATCTTCAATCGAGTCAGAATATGACGGAAAATATGTCATCCCTCGGTATTCCTACCGACTAAGACTTAGTGGTTTCGCTGCATCGATGTGCTACGAAGGTGGCAATAAGTCTGGAGGGGGAGGCCGCCGATGTGCCGAGAAGCCGTTGGCATCCCGGATTTCGAGAACGCACCGATTGGCATCGACCGAGAGGATTTCCTCGGCATGGTTTTCGGTGCCTTCGCCGGCGCCCTGGAGGATACCGTCGGCAGGTCGGAGGCCAGTGGCTTCATCGCCCTGGTCGGCATGGCCGTCTCGGAAGAGATCAAGGCGCGATACCTTCGGGTGGCGGGCCCCCGTCGGCTGGACCTCTTCGCCACCGTGGACGCCATGATCGACCTCAAGCGACGCCTGGGCGGAGATTTCTACGTCATCGAGACGACGCCCCGGCGCATCGTGCTCGGCAACCGACGCTGCCCGTTCGGCGACCTGGTGAAGAGGTCCCCCTCGATGTGCATGGTGACCTCGAACGTCTTTGGTCACATGGTTGCGGAGAGCCAAGGATATGGGCGAATCACGCTTGCAGATACCATCGCCCGCGGCGGCACGGGCTGCCGGATCGTCATTGACCTCGACCCTGATGCCCCCGACGAGGGAGGACAGGACTACTTCGGGACGGGTGACGTCTAGGTCCGACTTCGAGGCCTTGTTCGAGTTCGTCCCCGCCCCAATGCTCATCGTTTGGCGAGGCGGGGAACTCCAAGCCGCCAACGCCTCGGCGCGCGAGGCGTTGGACGGTCTACGGATCGGCGACGTCCTACCCGTTCAGAAAGCCACCGAGGTGGAGTTCCGTCGCTATCTCGAGCGCTGCGCCTCCTCCTCCGCCACGTTGCCCGGAACGCTCTTCCTCCAATGCGAGGACGGAAGTCTCGAGCGCCATTCCTGCCATGGCACGCGCGCGCGATTGGGCGGTTTCGAGGGCGGCACGCTCGTCGTGCTGCATCTCGACGGGCTGGGGCTCGGCCGTCGGTTCGGGATCCTCGCCTCGAAGCTTTACGATGCCCGACGCGTCATGCTGGAACGCCGGCGGCGCACTCGGGAAATGCAGGCGTTGCTTCAGGAGCGAGAAGACCTGCTTGCTCGGCTTGAGGCGGACGCAGCCGCACGCGTGGGGGCCGAACGGGAACGCGACGAGGTGCTGACGCGGCTGTACCGCGCCGGGCAGGACGAGCGACGTCGGCTCGCGCGCGACCTTCATGATCATGCGGGCCAGCATCTGGTCGCCCTGAATTTCGGATTGCGACGTCTGCTGCCTTACCTCTCCAGCGACGATGCGCGCTCCGAACTCGACCGCCTCCTCGATCAAGCCCAGCAGGTGGGAGAGGCTCTGCGTCGCGTCACCCTGGAATTACGACCCGCGGCGCTCGACGAGTTCGGTTTCGTGACCGCGCTTCGCTACCTCGTGGAGGAGTGGAGCCGCACCACGCGCATCGCGACCGAGTTGCAGGTCAGCGGCAAGGAATTCCACCTGCCCGCCGAGCATGCCATCACGCTCTATCGCATCACGCAGGAGGCGCTCACCAACGTGGCCAAGCACGCGGGGCTGCCGAGCTACGTCTCGGTCGTCCTTCTGTTCAGCCCGGGACGCCTCACCCTCACGGTCGACGACGACGGCACGGGCTTCGAGGCCGACGACGCCTCGTCCCACTTGCTGGTCACCCAGGGCAAGCTCGGATTGATCGGGATGCGCGAACGCATGGCCCTCATCGGAGGCAGCCTGCAAGTCGAGTC
The DNA here is from genome assembly GCF_001423285.1 of Methylobacterium sp. Leaf111. NCBI lineage: Bacteria > Pseudomonadati > Pseudomonadota > Alphaproteobacteria > Hyphomicrobiales > Methylobacteriaceae > Methylobacterium > Methylobacterium sp. Leaf111. Next base: position 68,665 of record NZ_LMNE01000008.1, read on the forward strand.
CTCGCCCGGTCAGGGTACGTCCGTGGTCGCGCGGATACGCCTGGGGAGTGACGTCGACCATGATGCCTGATCGCGCCCCGATCCGCATCGTGCTTGCGGACGACCACCCCGTCTTCCGCCACGGGGTCGCCGACCTCCTCAGCAACACGGGCCTCGTCGAGATCGTCGCGTCGGTGGACGGCGGCACGGCGGCGGTGCAGGCCATCGCGGACCTATCCCCGGACATCGCCATCCTGGACCTTGCCATGCCCGACATGAACGGCGTCGCGGTGATCCGCACGCTCGTCGACCGCCGGAGCAGGACCCGGGCGATCATCCTGAGCGTGTACGAGAGCCGGGTCTATGTCGACCAAGCGTTCGAGGCCGGGGCCTGCGCCTACGTCCTGAAGCGCTCGGCCTTCCTGAACATCGTGCAGGCCGTCGAGGCCGTGCGCGCCGGCGGGACCTACGTCGACCCGCTCCTTCCCGGGCACGGCTCCGCCCACCCAAGCCCGGTCGCCTGGACCCACGCCCACGAAGGCAAGTCCTCGCTCACGGAACGGGAGCGGGAGATCCTGAAATCCGTGGCCTACGGCTACACCAGCAAGGAGATCGGATCCCAGGTCGGGGCAACGGCGAAGGCCATCGAAGCCCAGAAGGGGCGAGCATGCTGCAAGCTGGGCATCACCAGCCGCGCGCAGATCGTCCAGTTCGCCATCCTGCAAGGTTGGCTGCAGGGTGAGATTCCCGTCCGCTGAGATCCTTCTACGGTCGTTCGGGGCGGCCAGGCTCGGTGGGAAACTGAAGGTTGTTCGAGGCCGGGTCGGTCATCTTGGACCGGGCCTCGCGTACTCCCGGCTTCCTACCTGCCGCGGCGGTGAATTCGACGCCGTCATCCTCCAGGGCGCGGCGCACGGCCATGACCGTGTCGTGCCGGGGCCCGATGGCCGAACCCCGGTCCTCCGCACCTTCCCTCTCCACGCCCGATACTGCCAGCAGCGGCCTTCGCGAACTATGGTCTGGCGGAGCGAACACGGTCCAGGAAGTTGCCGATCAGAGGCCCGGCCTTCTCCCTCGGCCACAGGGCATAGACGTCGGCGTGGATCGGTTTCCCCCTGATGGGTTTGTAGACGACGTCCGCGTGCGCCAGGCGGGCGACGAATTCCGGAATGATGGCGATCCCGAGCCCCGTCGCGACGAGGCTCGTCAGTGAGGCGGCTTCGACGACCTGATGCGTGATGTCCGGGGTGAACCCGGCTTCGACGCAGCACTCCCAAAGATATTTCGCGAACAGCGAATCCGAGAGCCGCAGGAACACGAACCGCTCGCGGCTCAGATCGGCGAGGTCGATCGCCGCCGTCCTGGCCAGGCGGTGGCCTTTCGGCAGGACGAGGGTGACGGTCTCGCACCAGGCGCGTTCGCTGGCGAGGTCGAGGTCCTGGGGTGGGCTGCGCAGGAAACTGATGTCGGTCTGTCCAGCCTTCAGCATCGAGATCTGGCGGTCCGGCGACATTTCGTGGATCCGCAGATCGACGTCGGGATAGGTGACCGAGAAGTCGCGGATGGCGCGCCCGAGGGGGCCGGCCAGCATCGACCCCGTCAGGCCGACATTGACGATGCCGGCCGCGCCGTCACCGATGGCGCGCGCGCGTCCGATGGCTTCGCCGGACTTGTCCAGGATCTCGCGCGCCTGCGCGAGGAAGTCGGTACCTGCCCGCGTCAACGACACGCGACGCGTCGTCCGTTCGAACAGCGCGGTGCCGACCTCCGCTTCGAGATCGCGGATCTGCTGGCTCAGGGGCGGCTGAGCGACACCGAGGCTCTCGGCGGCGGCGGTGAAGCTGAGATGGCGGGCGACGGCCACGAAGTAGCGGAGATGCCGAAGTTCCATACGCTCAGTCATAGCGAGAAGATCTCAATCAAGACATATCAAATATTTGACGTCTAGATTCCCTGGCAACATGGTGCCGCCACGACGGGGGCACCCGAACGACTATGCAGGAAAATGCCAGCACGAATCCTGCAGAGCGGACGACACCGTGTCGAACCGGGGTGTCGGGACACGGAACGGCGCGAAGAGGTACAGGCGTTATGATGAAGCGGTTCTTCGCGTCGTTGTTCGGGCAGGTTGTCGCCGCCCTGGTGCTCGGCATCGTCCTGGGCATGGTCTGGCCGAACTTTGCGGTCACGCTGAAGCCCCTCGGCGACGGCTTCATCAAGCTGATCAAGATGGCGATCGCACCGCTGGTCTTCGGCGTCGTCGTTCACGGCATCGTCGGCGCCGGCGACCTGCGGAAGGTCGGTCGCGTCGGGCTCAAGTCCCTGATCTACTTCGAGGCGGTGACGACCCTCGCCCTGGTACTCGGCCTCGTCCTCGCCTACGCGTTCGCCCCCGGCCACGGCATGAACGTCGATGTGGCGACCTTGGACGCGAAATCGATCGCCGGCTACACCGACCGGGTCGGTCAGGTCACGGGAACCGTCGACTTCCTGATGAAGCTCATTCCGACCACGTTGGTCGATGCCTTCGCCAAGGGCGATATCCTGCAGGTTCTCATCATCGCGATCCTGTTCGGCTCCGGCCTGTCCCTTCTGGGCGAGCGCGGCAAGCCGCTGGCCGACAGCCTGGAGCGCATCACGGAGGTTCTGTTCAAGATCATCGGCTTCATCGTCAGGCTCGCCCCGCTCGGCGTGCTCGGCGCCGTCGCCTTCACGGTGGGCAAGTACGGCGTTGGCTCGCTGAAGCAGCTCGGCCTGCTGGTGGTGCTGTTCTACGCGGGCGTGGCGTTCTTCGTCTTCGTGGTGCTCGGCGGCATCCTGCGCCTGGCCGGCTTCAGCATCCTCAAGCTGCTCGCCTACCTGCGCGAGGAACTGACCGTCGTGGCCGGCACCGCCTCCTCGGACTGCGTGCTGCCGCAGGTCATGCGCAAGCTGGAGCGCCTCGGCATCAAGGATTCGACCGTCGGCCTCGTGATCCCGACCGGATATTCGTTCAACCTCGATGCCTTCTCACTCTACCTGACCCTCGCCACGGTGTTCATCGCCCAGGCCACCAACACGGATCTCTCCTTCGGACACCTGATGCTGATCCTCGGCATCGCGCTCCTGACCTCGAAGGGCGCGCACGGGGTGCCCGGCTCGGCCATCGTCGTGCTGGCCGCCACCCTGTCGGCGGTCCCGGAGATTCCCGTCATCGGACTGGTGCTCGTGCTGTCGATCGATTGGTTCGTCGGCATCGCCCGCGCTCTCGGCAACCTGATCGGCAACTGCGTGGCGACGGTGGTGATCGCCGCATGGGAAGGCGACATCGACCGGGCGCAGGCCCGGCGTGTCCTCGATGGCCACGGTACGACGGACACGGCCGCGATCCTCGAGACGCCGATCGCGGAACCACGTTCGGCCTGACGCCCCCCGACACCTGCCCCATGCGGTGGCACGGCTGCCAAGCCGGGCTGCCGCCAGTCCAACCCGGATCATCGGAGACGCCTTCATGACCGCCTCGCCCKACAACCCGCCCTGCGGCGGCCTGCCGCCCCAGACCGCGCTGATGACCGGCAGGGCCGTGTTCACCGAGGCCTACGCCGTCATCCCCCGGGGCGTGATGTCCGAGACCTTCGCCCAGTACCTCGTCACCCTCGCCCCCGGCGGCGGCAGCGAGCGGCCCGAACCCGACCCCGAGGCCCAGGCCGTGCTGTTCGTCGTCGAGGGACAGGCCCGCCTCGTCCGCGACGGACAGGTCCACGCCCTCACCCCCGGCGCCTACGCCTACCTGCCCCCCGGCACCACCTGGAGCCTGCGCAACGACGGGGCCGGACCGACCCGCTTCCACTGGATCCGCAAGGCCTACACCCCCGTGCCCGGCCTCGAGGTGCCCCCCGCCTTCGTCACTCACGAGACCGCCGTCGCCCCCGTGCCCATGCCCGGCACCGACGGGGCCTGGGCCACCACCCGCTTCGTCGCCCCCGACGATCTGCGCCACGACATGCACGTCAACATCGTCGCCCTGCGCCCCGGCGCCTCGATCCCCTTCGAGGAGACCCACGTCATGGAGCACGGCCTCTTCATCCTCGAGGGCAAGGCCGTCTACCGCCTCAACCGGGACTGGGTCGAGGTCCAGGCCGGAGACTTCCTCTGGCTGCGCGCCTACTGCCCCCAGGCCTGCTACGCCGGAGGACCCGGACCCTTCCGATACCTCCTCTACAAGGACGTCAACCGGCACGCCCCCCTCTCACCCTTCCGGGGCCGGCGATGATCGGCGGAGGGCGGAGCGCGACGCGGCGCCCTCCCGCCCCTGGCTGACCCGGGCCCGCATCGTGCGCGCCCGTGCGGCGATCCGGACGATCGCCCGCCGCCCCCCCGAGCGCGCCTCTGCGCCCCGGGGCCGGGCGGGAGGCCCCGGGGCCGACAACCCACCGGGTTTGTCGATCTCGGTCGGCGCGTCTATTGCGTGGCCCTCCGGACACCGGCTCGGAGCTTTCCGCACCCCGGCGCGGGCGGCCCTCGCCGAGACGACGGTCGCAGGGACGTCGTCGGGCTTCGGGACGCCCTGCGCGAGAACTCGAGACCGGGCGTTCGACATCGGTGGGTTGGCGACGACCGCGGCCGGTGGCATTCCAGCGCAAACCTTCCGTGAATGGATCGAAGATGGATCGAATGGATATCGGCGGCCTCGCCGTCGCCCGCGTGCTGTACGATTTCGTCGCGGAGGAGGCCCTGCCCGGGACCGGCATCTCGCCCGAGGTGTTCTGGGGCGGCCTCGGCGCGATCGTGCGCGACCTGACGCCGAAGAACCGGGCCCTGCTGGCCAAGCGCGACACGCTCCAGGGGCAGATCGACGCCTGGCACCGGGAGCGGGCCGGCAAGCCGTTCGATCCGGCGGCCTACAAGGCGTACCTGAAGGACATCGGCTATCTCCTGCCCGATCCGGGACCGGTGGCGGTGCGGACGGAGAACGTCGATGACGAGATCGCCCGCATCGCCGGGCCGCAGCTCGTCGTGCCGGTCTCGAACGCCCGCTACGCCCTCAACGCCGCCAATGCCCGCTGGGGCTCGCTCTACGATGCCCTCTACGGCACCGACGCGGTCTCGGAGGAGGGCGGCGCGATCCGCAGCGGCGGCTACAACCGCGCCCGCGGCGCCCGGGTCGTGACCCGCGCCCGCAGCTACCTCGACCGCTTCGTGCCGCTGGCCGGCGGCCGCCATGCCGACGTGGTCACCTATGCGGTCGAGCAGGGCGGGCTCGTCGGCAACATGAACACCGGAGAGACCGTCCCGCTCGCGCGACCGGATCTCTTCGTGGGCTATCGCGGCCGGGCCAGCATGCCCGCCTCCCTGCTCCTGCGGCACCACGGGCTGCACGTCGAGGTCGTCCTCGACCGGACGCATCGGATCGGTCGCTTCGATGCGTCCGGCGTCGCCGACATCCTGCTGGAATCGGCCGTCTCGACGATCATGGATCTCGAGGATTCCGTTGCCACGGTCGATGCCGACGACAAGGTCGTCGTCTACCGCAACTGGCTCGGCCTGATGAACGGGACCTTGACGGCCTCCCTCCACAAGGACGGCCGCACCCTGGAGCGGCGCCTCAACCCCGACCGGCACTACATCGCGCCGAACGGCGGCGAGGTGGTGGTACCGGGCCGCTCCCTGATGCTGGTGCGCAATGTCGGCCACCACATGGACACCGATGCGGTGCTCGACGCCGAGGGCCGCGAGATCCCCGAGGGCATGCTCGACGCCGCGGTCACCGCGATGATCGCGATCCACGATCTTAAGGGGGATTCCGGCCTGCGCAACAGCCGGCGCGGTTCGGTCTACATCGTCAAGCCGAAGATGCACGGGCCCGAGGAGGTCGCCTTCGCGGTCGAACTGTTCGGACGCGTGGAGGCCATGCTGGGTCTCGACGCGAACACCCTCAAGATGGGCATCATGGACGAGGAGCGCCGCACCACGGTCAACCTCGCCGCCTGCATCGCGGCCGCGGCCGAGCGGGTCGTATTCATCAACACGGGCTTCCTCGACCGCACGGGGGACGAGATCCACACCGCGATGGAGGCCGGCCCGGTCATTCGCAAGAACGACATGAAGGCGACGCCCTGGATCAAGGGCTACGAGGAGAACAACGTAGATGTCGGCCTCGTCTGCGGCCTGCTCGACCGGGCGCAGATCGGCAAGGGCATGTGGGCGGCCCCCGACGCCATGGCCGACATGCTGATGCAGAAGGGCGCCCACCCCAAGGCGGGCGCGAGCACGGCCTGGGTGCCGTCGCCCACCGCCGCGACCCTGCACGCGCTGCACTATCACGAGACCGACGTGCGGGCGCGGCAGGTGGAACTCGCCCGCCGGCCGCGCTCGGCCCTCGACGAGATCCTCGAGATCCCGCTGGCCCGGTCGAACTTCGCCCCCGACGACGTGGCCCAGGAGATCGACAACAACGTCCAGGGCATCCTCGGCTACGTCGTCCGCTGGATCGACCAGGGGGTGGGCTGCTCGAAGGTGCCGGACATCCATGATGTCGGGCTGATGGAGGACCGGGCGACCTTGCGGATCTCGTCGCAGCACATCGCGAACTGGCTCCATCACGGCGTCGTCAGCGAGGAGCAGGTGATGACGGCGCTCAAGCGGATGGCGAAGGTGGTCGATCGCCAGAACGCCGGCGATCCGCTCTACCGCCCCATGGCCCCGGACTACGACGGCCCGGCCTTCCAGGCAGCCAGCGACCTCGTCTTCAAGGGCCGCGCGCAGCCGAACGGCTACACGGAATGGATCCTCACCGAGCGCCGCCGCGCCGCGAAGGCGGCCCGCTAGACCGGCATCGGATCCACGCGAACCGGGTTAGGGACGGCGCGGGCAGCGTCGTCAGGGCGTCAGACAGATGCGCCATAGCGGAGCCTCCGGAAGGGAGTCCGCCGCCATGTCCGCCTCGTCCCGTTCCAGCCTGCCCCGTCGTCCGTTCCTGACCGGGGCCGCCGCCGGCCTCGTCGGTCTCGGCACCGGCGTCGTCCGGCCCGGCCTCAGCCGGGCCGCGGACCGCCCGGTCCTCACCCACGGTCTGCAATCCGGTGACGTCGACGGCACCTCCGCCGTGGTCTGGGCCCGGGCCGACCGCCCCTGCCGGGCGATGATCGCGTGGTCGACGACGGAAAGCTTTGCGGACATTCGCGGCGGCATCTTCGCCGATGCCCTGCCGGCGAGCGACGGCACCGTGAAGGTCGCCCTGACGGACCTGCCGCCGGGCCAGGACGTGTTCTACCGGGTCCGCCTGCAGGATCTCGCCGCGCCGACGATCCTCGGGGCGCCGCAGGTCGGGCGCTTCCGCACGGCGCCCGCCGAGCGCCGCTCGGTCTCGTTCTGCTGGTCCGGCGACACGGCCGGCCAGGGCTGGGGCATCGACGAGGCCCGGGGCGGGATGACGATCTACGCGGCCATGCTGCGCAACCGGCCGGACTTCTTCCTGCATTCCGGCGACACGATCTACGCCGACGGACCGATCGTACCGGAGGTGCGCCTGCCCGACGGCACCCTCTGGCGCAACCGCGTGACCGAGGCGGTGGCGAAGCCGGCCGAGACCCTGGAAGAGTTTCGCGGACGCTACCGCTACAACCTCACCGACGCGAACGTGCTGGCGATGAACGCCGAGATCCCGATCTTCGCACAGTGGGACGATCACGAGGTCACCAACAACTGGTGGCCGGGCGAGCCCCTGACCCGGGCCGAACACCTGCGGAAGGCCTATCGCGACCCGAACGTGCTGGCGCTCCAGGTCCGCGCCGCGCGCGCCTTCCACGAATACATGCCGATGCGCTTCGCGCCCTCGGAGCCCGGCCGCGTCTACCGCAAGATCTCGCATGGGCCGCTGGTCGACGTGTTCCTGCTCGACATGCGCTCCTATCGCGGGCCGAACGGCGAGAACCGGCAGACCACCTACGGACCGGAGGCTCACTTCCTCGGCCCGGCGCAGGTCGCCTGGCTCAAGCGCGCGCTCCTCGCCTCCCGCGCGACCTGGAAGGTGATCGCGGCCGACATGCCGATCGGGCTCGTCGTCCCCTACGATTCTCAGCCGCCCTTCGGGTCGGAGGCCGTCGCGCAGGGCGACGGGCCGCCGCTGGGCCGGGAACTCGAGATCGCCGACCTCCTGCGCTTCCTGCGGGATGCGGGCATCCGCAACACGGTCTGGCTGACGGCGGACGTGCACTACGCGGCGGCGCATTACTACGATCCGAACCGGGCGCGATTTCAGGAGTTCGAGCCGTTCTGGGAGTTCGTCGCAGGCCCGCTGCATGCCGGGACCTTCGGTCCCAACGCCCTCGACGACACCTTCGGGCCCCAGCTGCGCTTCGCGAAGGCCCCCCCGCCGGGCCAGACCAACCTCTCGCCCGCCGCGGGCTACCAGTTCTTCGGCCATGTCGCGGTCGAGGGCGCGACGGAGCAGATGACCGTCACCCTGAAGGACGCCGCCGATACCGCGCTCTGGTCGGTCACCCTCGACCCCGTGCGGACCTAGCCTGCCGGACCGGACACGCCCGGCAGCGTCGGTCCGACACGTCCGTCCCACCCCTCAGTGATGCCCCGCCATGTGGCGACCGATGCTGCGGGCGTCGGCCTCGGCGCGACTCACCGCGTGCACGATGCGGCCGTCGGACATCACCACGATGCGGTCCGAGAGTTCCAGGATCTCGTCGAGATCCTCGCTGATCAGCAGGACCGCCGCCCCGGCGTTGCGGGCCGCCAGGATCCGGGCCCGGATCTCGGCGACGGCGGTGAAGTCGAGCCCGAAGCAGGGATTGGCGACGACGAGGAGGTCGACCGGGTCGGTGAGTTCGCGCGCCAGCACGGCCCGCTGCACGTTCCCGCCGGACAGGGTGGCGATCGGCGCCTCGGCGGAGGCGGTCTTCACCCCGAAGCGCGCGATGAGGTCCCGGGCGCGGCGGCGCATGGCGCCGGTGTCGAGCCAGACGGTCGGCCGCCCCGGGACCGCGCCCCCCTCGGAGGCGCCACGCTCCGCGCGCCGGTCGAAGGCCCGGAAGGCCAGGTTCTCCGCGACCGACATGCGCGGCGCGCAGGCATTGCGCAGCGGCTCCTCCGGGATGACGCGGACCCGCCGCGCCCGGCTCTGCGCGCGCCGTCCGTCATAGGCCTCGCCCCCGACCTCCACCCGGCCAGCGGCCGCCCGGATCTGGCCGCCGAGCACGTCGGCGAGTTCCTTCTGGCCATTGCCCGAGACCCCGGCGACGCCGACGATCTCGCGGGCCTGCACCGCGAGGGCGTCGACGGCGAGGTGACGCAGGCCGGAGGCATCGGTGGCGCGCAGATCCGCGATGCGCAGGACGACCCGGTCCGGGTCAGGCCGACCGACGCGGTTGGGGGCGGCGCGCACCGGGCGGGCGCCCATCATCATCGCCGCCATGTCGTCCCGGCTGAGTTCGCCGACCCGTCCGCCGCCCGCGAGCGTGCCGCGGCGCAGGACGCTGACGCTGCGGGCGAACGCCTCGACCTCGCGGAACTTGTGGCTGATCATCAGCACCGTCAGCTCGCGCCGGTCCGCCATGGCGCGCAGGAGGCCCAGCACCTCCTCGGCCTCCGCCGGCGTCAGCACCGAGGTCGGCTCGTCGAGGATCAGGAACCGGGCCTTGAGGAAGAGCTGCTTGATGATCTCGAGCTTCTGCTTCTCCCCGGCCGCGAGCTCGGCCACCGGGCGTTCGAGGTTCAGCCGGAACGGCATCCGTTCCATGAAGGCGGCCAGCGCCGCACGCTCGGCGCGCCAGTCGATCACCGCCGGCACCCGGGGCCGGGCGATGACGAGATTCTCGAGGCCCGTCAGGGACGGCACCAGGGTGAAGTGCTGGTAGACCATGCCGAGGCCGCGGGCCTGGGCGCCCTTCGGATTGGTGATCGCGACCTCGCGGCCATCCACCAGGACGCTGCCCGCGCTCGGCGCGTAGAAGCCCATGATGCACTTCACCAGGGTCGACTTGCCCGCGCCGTTCTCGCCCAGCAGCGCGTGGAAGCCGCCCGCCTCGATCTTCATCGAGACGTCGTCGAGGGCCGCGAAGGTGCCGAAGCGCTTCGACATGCCGATGGTCTCGACCGCGATGGCACCGGGCGGCGGGGCCTCGGGCACCACCGCTGCCGCGTCTCCGTCCCGGGGCACCACGTTACGAACCGATTGCGGGAAGGGCACCATCGCGGATCATCCCATCGCCACCAGGAGGGCCTCGGAGGTCGCCACGGCGCCGAAGACGCCGCCCTGCATCGTCACCATCCTGAGGGCGGCCTCGTGGTTGCCCCGGTCGGTGGCCGCGCAGGCGTCGGAGACGATCACGCATTCGAAGCCGCGGTCGTTGGCCTCGCGCATCGTGGTGTGGACGCAGACATCCGTGGTGATCCCCGTGAGGATCAGGTTGCGGATGCCGCGCCGCCCGAGGATCAGCGCCAGGTCGGTGGCGCAGAACGAGCCCTTGCCGGGCTTGTCGATGACGGGCTCGCCGGGCATGGGCGCCAGTTCGGGGATGATCTCCCAGCCCGGCTCGCCCCGCACCAGCACGCGCCCGCAGGGCCCGGGATCGCCGATGCCGGCTCCGATCCGGCGCGAGCGCCAGCGCTTGTTCTCGGGCAGGTCCGCCAGGTCCGGGCGGTGGCCCTCGCGGGTGTGGATGACGGGGTAGCCGAGGCGCCGGGCCGCCGCGAGCAGGCGGCCGATCGGCTCGATCGGCGCCCGGGTCAGGCCGATATCGTAGCCCATGGCGTCGACGTAGCCGCCGGGACCGCAGAAATCGATCTGCATGTCGATGATGACGAGGGCGGTGTTGTCGGGCCTCAGTGCCCCGTCGAAGGGCCAGGGATAGGGCTCGGCGGCGGCGTAGCGCGCCGCGTCCACCGCCGTCGGGGCGAGGGGCGCCGCCGGCACGGTAAGGGGCGTCGCCGGCACGGTGAGGGGCGCCGCGCTCATTTCGCCGCCTCCCGGGCGTCCGGGGTCTGTCCGGCGCCGTAGGACCGGGTGGGCGCGGCGAACCCGCAGGAGGTGCCGTCCACGACCTTGACCCCGTCCTCCCACGGCAGGCGGTAGCGGCCGGCGGCGAGGTCCTGCATGTAGGTGTAGGGGCAGTCCCCGGCGCCGCCCTTCACGGCCGTGTAGCCGCGGTGTCCGAGCTGGTAGATGTTGTTCTCGACGCCCCAATGCAGGCGCGCCTCGCGCACGAGGTCGGGCCGGACCTCCGCCGTGATGATCTCGTCGACGCGCCCCGTGGTGCCGTGGGCGATGATCTGACCGTCGAAGTTGACGATCATGCCCTCGCCCATGGAATCGAACGAGCCATCCGAACCGCACAGGCAGACGTTGGCGGTGACCATCAGGTTGCAGAAGGCGTTCGACTGGTTGGTGAAGCGCCAGGACTCGCGGATCGGCGCCGTGTAGCCGGCCGTGCGGATCATGATCTCGGCGCCCTTGTAGGCGCATTCCCGGGCCATCTCGGGGAACATCCCGTCATGGCAGATGATGAGGGCGATCTTGGCCCCGCGCGGCCCCTCGATGACCGGGATGCCGATGTCGCCGGGCTCCCAGGGCTCGACGGGCACCCAAGGGTGCATCTTGCGGTAGGAGAGCTTCACCGCGCCGGTCTCGTCGATGATGATGCCGGTGTTGAACGGGTTCCCGTGCGGGTTGACCTCCATGAGGGAGAAGCAGCCCCAGATCCGGTTGTGGCGGCAGGCCTTCGCGAAGGCCGCGACCTCCGGGCCGTCCATCCGGCACAGGATGTCGGGGTTGGTGTCCATCGACAGGCCGTGAAGGGCGTATTCGGGGAAGACCACGAGGTCCATGGTGGCGAGGTTGCGCCGGGCCTTGCCGACCATGTCGACGATGCGCTGCGTCTGCGCGGCGAGGTCCGCCGGCGTGACCACGGTCGGCAGTTGCAGTTGCACCAGCCCGAGCACGACGCCGTTCGGGGATTTGTTGAGGCCGCCAAGTCCGTTCATTCGAATTACCTGATTGCTGAGGTTTACTTCGCCTGGCCGAGTTCGCCCGGCGCTCCCGCCAGGGCGTGGTTCGGCGACGAGGTGGCGATGAGGACGCCGAGGGTGAGGACGTAGGGCGCGGCGTAGAACAGGTAGTAGCCCTGCGAGACCCCCACCGACTGGAGCGCCGGGCCGAGGGCCCCGGCCCCGCCGAACAGCAGCGCCGCGCCGAAGCAGGCCAGGGGGTTCCAGCGGGCGAAGACCACGAGGGCGACGGCCATCAGGCCCTGCCCGGAGGAGATGCCCTCGTTCCACGAGCCCGGATAATAGAGCGACAGGTAGGCGCCCCCGATGCCGGCGAGCACCCCGCCGGCTCCGGTCGCCAGCAGCCGGACACGGTCGACGTCGTAGCCCATGGCCCGGGCCGCCTCGGCGCTGTCGCCGACGATGCGGACCACGAGGCCGGTGCGGGTGTTGCGGAACCCCCACCACAGGACGAGGCTGAGCACCGCCCCGATCAGGAACAGCACGTTGACCTGGAGGGCGGCGCGGATCTGGGGCAGGTCGGACCAGTTGCCGAAGGGGATCGCCGGCAGCTGCGGCGCCGAGGGCTGGATGAAGGCCTTGCCGAAGAAGAAGGCGAGGCCCGAGCCGAACAGCATCAGGGCGATGCCGAGCGCCACGTCGTTGACCCGCGGCAGCCGGCAGATCCAGCCATGGACGAGGCCGAACAGCCCCCCCGCCGCGCCCGCCACCGCGACGCCGGCCCAGGCCGAGCCGGTCAGCACCGCCGTGGCGTAGGCCGACATCGCCCCGAACACCAGGGTGCCCTCAAGGCCGAGATTGATCCGGCCCGAGCGCTCCGTGATCGTCTCGCCGAGGCTGACGAAGAGGAACGGCGTCGAGACCCGGATGGCCCCGCCGATCACCGCGATGAGGACGTTCCAGAGGCCGAGGTCACTCATGCGCGGTCACTCATGCGAGGTCACTCATGGCCGAGGTCACTCATGGCGCGGCCTGGCCCGCGGCGGCGCGCTTCTCGCCCCAGAGATGCGGACTGAACGGCTTGAAGCGTCCGTACAGCGTCTCGCCCACGAGGACGAGGAGGAAGAGCAGGCCCTCCAGCAGCAGGATGGTGGCGTCCGGCAGGTGCAGGCGGCGCTGGATCAGGCCGCTCGACGCCTCGATCCCGCCGAGCAGGAAGGCGACGGGCGGGATCGCCAGGGGGTTCTGGCGGGCCAGGAACGCGACGAGGATACCGGTATAGCCGTAGCCCGCGATCAGCGACGCGTTGGCGTTGCCGTGGACGGCCGCGACCTCGAAGAATCCGGCCAGGGCCGCCAGCGCCCCCCCGAGGGCGGTGAATCCGGCGATCAGGCGCCCGACCGGCAGGCCCTGGATCTGGGCCGCACGCACGTTGCCGCCGGCGATGCGGGCGGCGAAGCCCAGGGTGGTGCGCTCGGTCAGGAGCCAGGCGAGGAGGCAGGCCACAACCCCGACGCCGAGGCCCCAATGCACCTCCAGGCCCGGCATCGGGCCGACCCGGAAGGCCTCGTCGATGGTCCGGGTCGACGGCTTGTTGAGGCTGCCGGGATCGCGCAGCAGGCCCTCGATCAGGTGGTTGGCGAGCGCGATGGCGATGTAGGACATCAGCAGGCTGGCGATGGTCTCGTTGACGCCGCGCCAGGCCCGCAGGGCGCCCACCGCCCCGAGCCAGAGCGCCCCGGTCAGGAAGGCGGCCAGCGCCATGGCGGCGATGCCGAGGCCGGAGGCTGCGCCCGACAGGGGCGCGGCCACAGCCGCCGCGGCGAGGCCGCCGAGCACGATCGCGCCCTCGCCGCCGATGACCACGAGGCCGAGGCGGGCGGGCAGGGCCACGCAGAGGGCCGCGAACAGCAGGGGCGCGGCGCGCTGGAGGCTGTTCTGCAGGGCGAAGGCGGACCCGAAGCCGCCCCGGTAGACGAGGTCGAGGAAGGCCGCCGGCGATTTGCCGAGGCTGAGGAGGAACAGGCTGAACAGGCCGAAGCCGAGGGCGAGCGCCCCGAGCGGGATGGCGAGCGCCTCCGCCCGGCGCGCGCCCCAAGCTCGCAGGGGCAGGCTGGCCGAGGGGCGCGACCCTGCCACGACCATGTCCGACGGAGCAGTCTCGGCAACCACGGCTCTTCCTCCCGCTGGTGGCGTGCGTGACGGACGCGTCCCTCAGGCCGAGCCCTTCACGCCCTCGACGAGGTAGCCGGTGCTCTCGAGTTCGGGCGCGTTCTCGGCAAAACCCTTGCCGGCCTCGGCGATCGCGTTGCCCTTGTTGTCCTTGAGCGGCCCCCGGATGATGGCGAACCCGCCCTTCATCATCTCGGCCTTGACCGCATCCGCGTTCTTGCGCGCCGACTCCGAGACGGCAGGGCCGTAGGGGCTCATCCGGACGAAACCGTCCGCCAGACCGCCGCGCAGGAAATTCGGGGGCGCCTTGCCCGCCTGCATGTCGGCGACGAAGCCCTTGTAGATCGGGGCCCAGTCCCACTCGGCGCCGGTGAGGTACCGGTCCTTGGCGAGGGCCGACTGGTCGGCATGGTAGCCGCAGACGTAGGCGCCGCGCCGGGCGGCGGTCTCCACCGTCACCTTCGGGCTGTCGACGTGGCAGGTGATGACGTCGGCGCCGCCATCGATCAGCGCGTTGGTGGCCTCCGCCTCCTTCACCGCCAGCGACCACTCGCCGGTGAAGATGACCTGGCAGGTGATCGACGGGTCGACGCTGCGGGCGCCGAGCAGGAAGCCGTTGATGTTGTTGAGGACTTGGGGGATCGGCTTGGCCGCCACGAAGCCGAGCTTCTTCGACTTCGTGGCGTGCGCCGCCACGATGCCGTTCAGGTACTGGCCCTGCGCGATGTAGCCGAAATAGGAGCCGGCGTTCTTCGGGTTCGCCTCGGTCCAGAGGCCGCCGCAATGGCGGAACTGCACTGTCGGGTTCTTCCTGGCCTCGATCAGCACGTGGGGATCGAAGTACCCGAAGGAGGTCGGCAGGAGCAGGCTCGCCCCGTCCATGTTGATCATGCTCTCCATGGTCTTCTGGACGTCGTTGGTCTCGCGGACGTTCTCCTCCTCGACCACCTCGACCCCGGGCAGCCCCTTCAGGGCCGCCGCGCCCTTCGCATGGGCCTGGTTGTAGCCGTAATCGTCCTTGGGGCCGACATAGATGACGCCGACGGTCATCGGCCCGGCCGCCCGGGCGCCCGTCGACGCCAGGGCCGAGAGGCCGAGAACGGCGGTGCCGCCCAGGAGGGTTCTGCGCGAGATCGACTGATGAGCCACGGGGCCTCGTTCCATCGTTTGGCGAGCGATGGGGGAGACCATTGCAAGGTCTGGGCCGCAGTGCGGGCGCGCGGACCCTGGACTTTCCCATCAGGTCGGACGTCGGATGCCACCGTCCGGGCCAGGGCGACGGTGCTCCGATGGGCGACCCGGCCACGGCCCACGCATCCCCGCGGAGCGCGGCGGCACGTGTCCCATCGGGCATGCCGATGACGCCGGCCTTGGGAACGAAAAGGGCGCCCGGTTCGAACCGGGCGCCCAGCTCACGCCGACCGCGCCTTACCAGCGGTGATGCCAGCCCACGTGGCGGTAGCCGCCGTGCCAGCCCCAGGGCCGGTGATATCCGACGGGGCGGTAGCCGCCCCAGCGGTGCCACCGCGGGCCATACCAGCCGACGCGGCGGTAGCCGTAGACGATGGGGCGGGCCAGGATGGGGCGATAGATTACGTTCGGACGGCAATATCCGTAGTAGCCGCGATGCCCCCCGGGTCCACACCCGTCACGAGCCTCGGCGGCACCGACGGTCGCGGCCATCGTACCCAGTGCAAGAACGGCTGCGCCAGCAAGTTTCAGTCGCATTCGCATCTCCTCTGTTGCGGTAGCCTATAAACACACGCCCCGTCACGACGGTTGCGCACTTATAGCCTGGTATATGTTACGAATTGTATCTCCGCTCAGATCAGACCGGGCGCGCATCCGGCCGATCCCGATCGAAGACAGATCAGCGCCGGCCGACCGTCTCGTCAGCCGGTCCTGCGGGACGTCCCGCGGACAGAGCCCGTCACCGGTTCGGACAAATCCAGACACCGGTTCCCTCCGAGCCGCGCAGCCGGGCCTGGACGGCCGCGCGCGTCAGGCCGCGGCCGACGATGCGGCGCTCCGGGACGAGGCGGCATCGCGGGCAGGGTGTCGTCCGGGATGCGCTGAGGCCTGTCGGCATCGGCCATGCGACCTTCCGGTGCTTCTGCCATGATCGCTCGTCCCATGATCGCCGCAAGACGGTCTTCACGAAGCGTTGGAAGCGGCCTCGAACCCGGACGGGACCTTGGGGCCGGGCCTTGCGCCCGGAGTGGCGCGATGCCCGGCCCTGCGGCCATGCCGAACCTGATCGGGGGACTCATGAGGCCCGGCACAACGCTGCGAATATCTGGGACGCGACAGTTGTTACGTCGACGATCGGCGATGCCGTCGAGATATGCGCGCCATCGGCGTGCTCAATGGTGCAGACGCATCATTTTGCTCGGATTTTACCGGGTCAGATGCAGTTTTGTTGCTTGCTGTCCTCGGGCCGCGGATGAGGCATGATGCCGATGAGCCGCCGCGCCTCGCGAAGACGGCGGGACCCGGCGCCCCGGGTCGAAAGGCGAGGGGCCGGGCGATGGCCGCCTGGGCGCGCGCGCCGACGCGGTCGGGTTCGAACGGCGATGCGGAGGAGTCCGAGTCGCTCATGCCGCCCCCATGGCCTTGGCCAGGCGTTCGCGGGCGCGGCTGACGCGGCTCTTCACGGTGCCGGTCTGACATCCCAGGACGACCGCGGCCTCGTCGTAGAGCAATCCGTCGACCATCACGAGGAGCAGCGTCTCGCGGTGTTCGGCCGTCAGGCCGTTCAGGGCGGCCTGAAGCTCGATCAGTCCGACACGATGCTCCTGCTCGGGCTCCAGGCGCAGGGTCGCCGCGAAGGCACCGTCGACATCCTCGACCTCGCGGCGAAGCCGCTTGCGCTGATTGAGGAAGGTGTTCCGCAGGATCGTGAACAGCCAGGCGATCAGCCTGGTCCCCGGCTCGAACCGGGCCCGGTTCTCCCAGGCCCGCAGGAGGGTGGTCTGAACGAGGTCGTCGGCCTCGGCGGCGTTCTGGCACTGGGAGAAGGCATACCGGCGAAGCCGCGGAACGGCGGCGATCAGGTCGGTCCGGAACGGATCGGGCACCTGTCCGTCCGCCTGCGCCGCGGACAGGGCACTTCGCAGCCGAACCAGAACCTGACCGAGACGGGAATCCGCCGCGACGTCACCGGGGAACGGAACAATCTCGTTCAATCGCCGGCCGATCAGATCCTGAATCGGTCGTGGCAATCCCTGACCGTCCGAAGAGGATTTCGGCACTCTGACATCTGTCTGCACGGATGATCGCCCTTGGGTCTGGAACAGACGATGATGTGCTCGGCGCTGAAGAAGCCGAAGCCGCTGAAGGCTTGTGATTGGGCAATCACATTCACGTCAATGATCCAGATATACCAGACAATCGCGGATCGGACGCGGAACTGCCTTCCCACGCACTTGTTACGACCGGGACTTGGAAAGCGGCGCGGTGCGCCATGGGAGATCCAGTGACACTCGGCGTCGACACGCAGGACCACGTACGGACGAGGGCCGACCCGGAAGGGGTATGGAGCCCGGGGACGCGTGGCGGCCCAGGGATCTTCGTTGGGGAACGCGGCCTCCGTCGCGCTCGCCGCAACCCGGTTGGAACGTCGGCATCCAGGTAGATAAACCCGGTCTACCGGTACGCCTGCATCATTGATGGGGGTTCGTCCGGGACCATCTGTGGGTCCAGCGAACGGCCGCGACCTGCGCGGCGATGTCCCTCCCGCCCGTTGGCCCGCCGCGGCCCCGTCCATCCCATCCCTGAGGATCCCATGCGTCCCACCAAGCCCTCCGCACCCGGTTCGGCCCCCGCTTCGACCGACGCGGTCAAGGGCTCGGTCAAGGAAGCCATCGGGAAGCTGATCGGCGACCGGCAGGTCGAGGCCGAGGGTCGGTCCCAGCAGGAATCCCCCCTGTCCGACGGTCCCACGAAGACCCGCCCGAAGTCGGACAAGACTAACCCCAAACCCTAGCTTCGGCCGCGCGCCGCGCGACGAACCCCAGCCACGAACACAGCAAGGACAACCATCATGGTCGACACGGATCGCATCACGGGCGCCGCCAAGGAGCTCGGCGGCAAGGTTCAGGGAACGGTGGGCGATCTCACCGGCTCGAAGCGGGACTCGCTCGAGGGCCGTGCCCGCGAGGCGCAAGGCGCCGCCGAGACCCTCTACGGCCAGGCCAAGGACACCGTC
>NZ_LMNE01000009.1:0-85173 GCF_001423285.1 Methylobacterium sp. Leaf111
TCGTAGACGCTCTCCGAGCGCTTGGTGAAGCCCGACAGGCCGCCGGGCTGGCGCAGCGTCCGGATGCGGTCGCGCCGGCCGGTGAGGATCTTGTGCGGRTAGGCCTGGTGGCCGACGTCCCAGACGATGCGGTCGTCGGGGGTGTCGAACACGTGGTGCAGCGCCACCGTCAGCTCGACCACGCCGAGCCCGGAGCCCAGATGCCCGCCCGTGACCGAGACCGCGTCGATCATCTCGGTGCGCACCGCGTCCGCCACCGCCTGAAGCTGGCTCTCCGGCAACAGACGCAGCGCCGAAGGCTCCGCCAGACCGTCCAGGATCGCCGTCGCCTCCGACGCGGTCACCGCGGTCGCTTGCGCCCGCTCCGGCGCGATCTTGTCTTGCGAGGACTTCTCTTGCGAGGTTTCTTGCCGTGACACCGAACCAACCTCACGCCCGGAGGGAAAACATGCGCGCAATCACTTGGCGCCAATGAAGAATTTCGATCGGAAGCGGAACCGCTCCCTACTCGACGTCGAGGGGCGCGACGCCCGCCGCCTTGCCGTCGGTACCCAGGGTGATCTTCTGGATGCGTGCCTCGGCCTTCTGCAGCAGCCCTTCGCAGTGGCGCTTCAGCGCCTCGCCGCGCTCGTAGATCGCCACCGATTCGTCGAGGGGGACATCCCCCTTCTCCAGGCGGCGCACGATGTCCTCGAGTTGCTCCAACGCCTTCTCGAAGGGCAGGTCGAGGCCCGGCTCGTCCGTACCGGACGTCGACGCAACGTCGGGTCGCGTGACACTCATTCTAAACTACCCCATGATTCTGACGGTCTAAGCCGCGGGCCCGGAAGCCGACAACCCGATCCGGCCGGTGGATCGTCGTTTCGTTGTCCGGGGCGGCGTTTGCGCCACACCTCGCCCCCCGGTTTCTGCGCGACGACAGGCGGGACGCCCGAAGCCGGATCGCTTTCTCTTCGAAGTGCTTACGCGACGACTTGGAGGTCGGAGCTGAAGTCCAGCCGAAACGGCTCACCCTCGAAGGCCTCCGCGCCGCGACCGATCTCCGCGATCGCCGCGACCATCCGGCCATCGCGGTCCAGCATGCGATCGGCGAGGGCCACGAACAGGGCGTTGGGCGTCGCCGACGGGGCGGCGGCCCGGAGCGCCTGGGCGATCTTGGCCTCGTCGCGGTCCGGGGCCAGGGCGCAGGCGACGATGTAGGCCGCCGCCGTCGAGCGGCTGATGCCCGCATAGCAGTGGATCAGCAGGGGCTGGGCCCGGTCCCAGGTTCGCGCGAAGTCGAGGATCTGCGCAATGTGGGGCTCCCCCGGCGTGACGTGTCCGTCCATCGGCGCGACGATGTCGCTGACCTCCACGACGCAGTGGCGTCCCTCCGGGATCCCCACCGGACGGGCGATCGCGGTGCCGACCTTCATCAGGGTCATCAGGTGGGTCGCACCGGACCCGTCGAGGGTCTCGGGCAGCCGGGACAGAGGACAGACCTGAAGATGCGGCATCAGGCGGACTCCGGGCGCGCGAGACCATGGAAACGGGCGAGAAAGCGTGCCTGCGCCACCGCGGTGGGCCAGGGGACCAGCAGCGCCTCGGCCTCGGGACCGAGGGGACCGCAGGCGCCGAAGATCGCATCGGCCTCCGCCCCGGAAAATCCGGCCAGACGCGTCGCCTCGTGATAGGCGGCGATGCCGTCGGCCCGCTTGACCAGGGCGGACAGGGCCGCGCCCGGTTCGGGAAGCCCGAAGCGCTGGCGGATGGCGGTGAGGAGCCGGCGCTCCACCGCCTTGTAGGAATCGCCGATCGCCGCCTTGAAGGGCGAGATGATGTCGCCGATGACGTATTCGGGGGCATCGTGCAGCAGCAGTTCGAGGCCGTGGCCGACGCCGAGGCCCGGCGCCTCTCCGCGGCCGATGGCCTCCACCAGCAGGGCGTGCTGGGCCACGGAGAAGACGTGCGGCCCGGCCGTCTGCCCGTTCCAGCGGGCGACGCGGGCGAGCCCATGGGCGATGTCGGCGATCTCGATGTCGCGGGGGGCCGGGTCGAGGAGGTCGAGGCGCCGGCCCGACAGCATCCGCTGCCAGGCGCGGCCGGGATCGCCGCTCATGCCGAGCCCCCGGCGGGCCGAGGCCCGAGGGCGGCGCAGGGCCCGTGCCGGTGGCAGCCGAGGAGGTGATCGTTGGCGAGGCCGACCGCCTGCATGAAGGCGTGGACGATGGTCGGCCCGCAGAACGCGAACCCCTCCGCCTTCAGGGCCTTGGACAGCTTTCGCGAGATGTCGGTCTCGGTGGCGATGCCCGCCCGATCCCGCGCCGTCCCCTGGATCGGCGCGCCGTCGACGAAGTCCCAGAGAAAGGCCGAGAAGCCCTGCCCGCGCGCCTCGATGGCGAGGTAGGCCCGGGCACCCGCGATCGTGCCGACGATCTTGGCCCGGTTCCGGATGATGCCGGTATCCTGCATGAGACGGGCGACGTCCGTGTCCGTGAATCGCGCGATCGCCTCAGGGTCGAAGCCCGCGAAGGCGCGGCGGAATCCCTCGCGCCGGCGCAGGATGGTGATCCAGGACAGGCCGGCCTGGAAGCCGTCGAGGATCAGCTTCTCGTAGAGGGCACGGCCGTCCCGCTCCGGCACGCCCCATTCGGTGTCGTGATAGGCGACGTAGACGGGGTCGAGGCCGGCCCACCAGCAGCGGGCGCAGCCGTCGGGATGGTGGATCAGGCCGGAGGCGTCGGTGAGCATCGCCGAGGGTTTAGCCGGGCAGGGCGGCGGCGTCGATGTTGGGGCTGCGTCAGCCGGCCAGCGCGGTTTCGGGAAAAGCGAAAGTCGCGAAGGACGGTTTCTCGACCCCGACCGGAACCGTACCCGCCCGCAGGGGCTCACCGGCCGCCAGGGCGTCGGCGAGGCGGTCGAGGCGCACGGTGCCGAGGGCCCGGCCGCCCGCGACGCTGCCGACGGTGCCGAGCGCACGCTGCCCGGCGGTGATCTCGGCCCCGGTCTGCAGCACCTCGTCCGAGACCGCGACCAGGGGGACGATCCGGGTCCGGGCCGTGCCGCGATGTTGCATGCGCGAGACCACCTCCTGGCCGACATAGCAGCCCTTGCGGAAGTCGACGCCGCCGAGCTGGTCCATCAGAGCCTCGTGCGGGAAGGCGTCGGACCAGGGAAAGTCGCGCCCGCCCTCCGGGATGCCGAGGGCGATGCGGTGGGCGTGGTAATCGGCCTCGGTCGCATCCGCCGAGAAGGCGCCGAGCGCGAAGATCAGGCGCTCGCCCAGCGCCCCGAGGCGGCCGTCGCGCCGGCGGGTCACCGCGGCAGCGGTCTCGGCCCCGTCCCAGGCGGCGGCCACACCGAAGGTGGGCTCGAGAGCGATCGTCACCCGGGCGCGCAGGCGGTAGAGCCCGAGGCGCTTGGCGAGGTCGGGCGCGCGCTCGGCGGCGGCGTCGAGCTGGAAGCCCTCCGGCGTGCGGCCGACGAGGAAGTCGAACAGGATCTTGCCCTGCGGCGTCAGGAGCGCACCGAGGCGGGCCTCGCCGGGCTCGAGAGTCTCGACGTTGCAGGTCACCACGCCCTGCAGGAAGCTCGTCGCGTCCTCGCCCGAGACGGTGACGACGGTGCGGTCCGGCAGCAGGGCGATCGGCATGGCGGCTCCTTGACACAAGCGGCGGCGGCATTGCGCCCCGTCCGGGCCTGACATAAGCCGCCCGCGACCCCGTCTCAATGTGCGTCCGGAACGCGGACGGCCCCAGGAGATTCGGAATGGACCAGCCCTTCGACCTCCTCCTCACCGGCGGCACCGTGGTGAACCAGGACGGCGCGCAACGCGCCGACCTCGGCATCCGCGCCGGACGCATTGCGGCGATCGGCGACCTCGCGGCGGCGCAAGCCGCCGAGCGGCGCGACTGCACCGGCCTGCACCTGCTGCCCGGCGTCATCGACAGCCAGGTGCATTTCCGCGAGCCGGGGCTCGACCACAAGGAAGACCTCGAATCGGGCTCGCGCGCCGCCGTCATGGGCGGCGTGACCACGGTGTTCGAGATGCCGAACACCAACCCGCTCACCACCAGCGCCGAGGCCCTGGCCGACAAAGTCGCCCGAGCGCACCATCGGATGCATTGCGACTTCGCGTTCTGGGTCGGCGGCACCCACGAGAACGCGCATCGGGTTCCCGAACTCGAGCGCCTGCCGGGCGCCGCCGGCATCAAGGTGTTCGTCGGCTCCTCCACGGGCTCGCTGCTGGTCGAGGATGATGCGGGCGTCACCGAGATCCTGAAGCGGACCCGCCGGCGCGCGGCCTTCCACGCCGAGGACGAGCCGATGCTGCGGGCGCAGAAGGACCGGCGCGTGCCGGGCGATCCGTCCTCACACCCGGTCTGGCGCTCGCCGGAGGCCGCCCTGACGGCGACCCGGCGCCTCGTGCGCATCGCCCGGGCCACGGGTGCCCGCATCCACATCCTGCACATCTCGACGAAGGAGGAGATGGCGTACCTGGCTGACGCCAAGGACGTGGCGACCTGCGAGGTCACGCCCCACCACCTCACCCTCGACGGCGACGAGGCCTATGCCCGCCTCGGCACCCTGGTGCAGATGAACCCCCCGGTGCGCGGGGCCGACCACCGCGACGGCCTCTGGCACGGCCTGTCCCAGGGCGTCGCCGACATCCTCGGCTCAGACCACGCGCCGCACCTCCTCGAGGAGAAGGCCAAGCCCTACCCGGATTCGCCCTCGGGCATGACCGGCGTGCAGACCCTGGTGCCGATCATGCTCGACCACGTCGCCGCCGGCCGGCTGTCGCTCGCCCGCTTCGTCGACCTCACCAGCGCCGGCCCCAAGCGCCTGTTCGGCATCGCCCGGAAAGGGCGGCTCGCGGTCGGCTACGACGCCGACGTGACGGTGGTGGACCTCAAGCGCCGCGAGACCATTCGCAACGAGTGGATCGCCTCGAAATGCGGCTGGACGCCCTATGACGGCGTCACCGTGACGGGCTGGCCGGTGGGCACCCTGGTGCGCGGCAACGGCGTGATGTGGGAGGGGGCCCTGACCGCGCCGTCCCGCGGCGAGGCGGTGCTGTTCGAAGAGGCCCTGCCTCGGGCCTGAGTCCGGCGCAGCAAAAAGGGCAGGCGCCCGGCGCCTGCCCTTCGGTCGTCCGCGCCGGTGAAGCGCCGCGGCGCCCGGCTTCGTTAATGCTGCGGACTGGTGGTGAAGGCGCCGCCGCGGATGCGGTCCGGGAAGCCCTCGGCGTAGCGGGCCGTGGCCTCCTCGCCATAGGTCGTGACGAGTTCCTGGAAGGCCGCGAACAGGGCGGCCTGGGCCATGCAGTCGCCGTCGAGCCCGTCGAGACAGCCCTCGGCGAACGCTTCCGAGACGTAGCTCAAGGCGACGCGCTTGTCGTCGAGATCCGCCTCGAAGGGCGCGGAGACCGTATCCATGTGCATGGGCCACATCATCGTTTGCGCCGGTGAACGACCCGGCGAGTAACCACGAGGATAGGGCGATCGGAGGAGTTCGCAAAGCCAGGAATTGCGAAGCGGTTAACGCGGGCACTCAAATTCTTCGTTTCCGCCCGCGGCCCGCACCCTGTGGCCAACCGGCATCACTACCCGCCGAACCGGCTCGCCAGGGCGTGCGACAGGCGCTCGCCCTCGGCCACGTAGCGGGCGGCCGCCTCGTTGGCCGCGGGGGTGCAGACCCGGTAGGTCAGGCTGTAGCCGCGATAGCCGCGATTGTAGGCGCCGGCGAGCCGGTCGCGCCGGCTCGGGGTCACGCCCTCGGCCTCCATCAAGGCCTTCATCCGGGCCGGCCACTCGGCGGCATCGGGCGCGGTGCAGAGGTCGCGCAGGAAGGCGAGGGAGCCGATGACCTCCGAGAGACGGAGCAGGTCCCGGTCGTAGGGCGCGGGCGGCGGTTCGGGCGCGGGCGGCGGCTCCTTCTCCTTCTCGGACGGCTTCGGCGCAGGCCGGGACGAGCCGCCGCGGGATTGCTGGGCGAACCCGGCCTCCGGCCCGGCCATCAGCACGGCGAGGCCGCACAGGATCACGATCCCCGCACCACGAACCGTCACGCCGCGGGCTCCGCGCGTGGGGCGGCCCGGACGAAGGCCTCGCGAACGGTCGCGGCGAGGCCGGGGGTCGTCGCCAGGGTCTCGAGTTCGGCGAGGGTGGCCCAGCGCACGCCCAGGGCTTCCGGGCCGGCCGCCGGCTCGCCGCCGGTCCAGAGGGCCGCGTGGGGATGGACGACGTAGTGGTGGCGCACGCGGCCCTCGGGGTCGCGCAGGATGATCTCGGTGGGGCTGAGCACGCCCACGACCTCGGCCGACAGCCCGACCTCCTCCTGCAATTCGCGCAGGGCCGCCTCGGCCAGGGGCTCGCCCGCCTCGACGAGGCCGCCGGGAAGGGTCCAGACGCCGCGCATCGGCTCGTTGGCCCGGGCGGCGAGGAGCACACGGTCGTCGCGCAGGACTGCGATCGAGGTGCCGACGAAGGGCCGCGTCGGGAACAGGCGCGACGCGGCCGCCTCCGGATCGGTCCCGCTCACGGCGTCACCACGGCGATGCGCCCGTCGGAGAGGCCGACGAGGAGGCGGGTGGCGGGGCCACGGCCGAGGCTGGCCAGCCCGAAGGCGGCGAGGCCGGGCAGGGGGGCACGCGACCGCTCGCGGACGCCCTCCTTCAGGGAGAGGATCGCCACGGCGCTCCGGTCCGCGATCGGCAGGGCCAGCTCGGGCGCGCCCTCGCGCTCCGGCTCGACCAGGGCCGCGAGGTCGACCTCGCCCTCGCCCGGGGAGACGTTGGTGTAGCCCGGCGCCTCCCGGGCCAGGCGCAGGGCGCCGGCCTCCAGGGCCCAGAGCTGCAGCTGGCCGGCGCCGTCGGGGGCCGCCACGGTCGCGATCTGGGGCCGGCCGGTGCCGGAGAAATCCGCGATGGCAGCCGGCTTCAGGGGCTGGCCTCCCGGGCCGGTGGCCTGCTCCGGACTGCGGGCCAGCAGGGTCCAGGCGACTCCGGGCGTCGCCGCGGCACCGGGCTCGGCCTTGGCGAACAGGGCGAGGGCGGCCCCGCCGGCGGGCGCGACCGTGACCGCGAGGACGATGGGCTTGCCGTCCAGCCGGGCGATCCGCGGCCGGCGCAGGGCGAAGGCCGCGTCGGGTGCGGCCGAGAGAGGGGTGGTCACGACCGGCACGGGCTTCGGGTCGCCGCCCATCGCCACGGGCTGACGCTCGCGGATCACGAGGGTGCCGGCCTGCTCGGGGCCGCCGGTCAGGGCCGGCCGGGGATCCGCCAGATGGGCGCTCAAGGCGCCGGAGACCGCGCGCCGGGAGCCGGGCAGGGCGCCGCGCGGGGTCTCGGTGGCCGCCAGCCCCTCCACCGCCTCGGCGCCGAGCAGGGTGGTGGTCACCTGCCCGTCGACGAGGCTGAGGGCCGCGCCGCCGGCATCGCCCCAGACCACGGCGATCGGCGCCTCGGGCTCGACGACCGCCGGATTGGCGCTGCGGGAGCGGGCGAGGGGCAGCAGGCCGGAGGTCGCCACCGCGATCGCGACCTCGCTGCCGGGCCCCCGCAGGGCACGGGCTCGGAACGGCAGGTCGAGGATCGCCACCGACGGCTCCGCGCCGGCGGGGGATGCGGCGATCAGGAGCCCGACGAGAAGCGCGCGGCGCGCCCCCCGTTCAGACATGCTGGCCGCCGTTGATGTGCAGTTCGGCACCGTTCACGTAGGAGGAGGCCTCGGTGCACAGGAAGTAGATCGCCTTGGCGACCTCGTCGGGCGTGCCGAGGCGGCGCTGCGGGATGCCGGCGACGATCTTGTCGGTGCCCGGCGACAGGATCGCGGTGTCGATCTCTCCGGGCGAGATGGCGTTCACGCGGACGCCGAGGGGGCCGAAGTCGCTCGCCATCTCACGGGTCAGGCCGGCCAGGGCCGCCTTGGAGGTACCGTAGGCAGCGCCCGCGAAGGGATGCACGCGGGAGCCCGCGATCGACGTGACGTTGACGATGGAGCCCTTGGCCCGGGTCAGCTCCTCGCAGAGGCCGCGGGCCAGGAGGAGGGGGGCGAAGAGGTTGACCTGAAACACCCGCTGCCAGTCTCCGAACTCGGTGGCGATGGCACCCAGGCGCTCGCCCAGCGGGCCCTTCGGCGAGATGCCGGCATTGTTGACCAGCGCGTGCAGGAGGCCGCCCTCGGCGGCCAGGCGCCCGGCCACCTCCTCGATGCCCCGCACCGTATCCTGGGGGTCGGACAGATCGACCTGGAGGTGATCCTCCGGGCCCATCTCCCAGGGACAGTTCTCCGGGAAGGGATGGCGCGAGCAGGTGATCACCCGCCAGCCGGCGGCCGAGAACCGTTTGACGGTGGCGTGGCCGATCCCACGGCTCGCCCCCGTGAGCAGCATGATGCGCCGGCGTTCGTTGGATGAGGCCAAGACCGTTCCTTCAGGATCGGGAGGCGTCCGGCCGGCGGAACCGCCGTGCCGCCGAGAAACCCCCACGCCACCCCCAGGTCTAAGGGGCGCGGGGGCTAAAATCCAGGGTCATCCCGCGACGCACCAAGGGGCCGGCGCGCCGACGGCCGAGGGCCGTCGATCTCGTACAGGAATCCGGCCGAGGGTCGTCGATCTCGTACAGGAATCCGGCCGAGGGCCGTCGATCTCGTACAGGAATCCGGCCGAGGGCCGTCGATCTCGTACAGGAATCCGGCCGAGGGCCGTCGATCCGGTCCAGGAATCAGGCCAGGGCCGGCGATCCGGTCCAGGAAACCAGCTAGGAGCCGTCGATCCGCCTCAGGGATAGAGACGCGCCCCGCGCCAGGCCCCGCCATCGGAAGCCTCGCCGTCGCGGGTGAAGCGAACGCGATCGTGCAGGCGGAAGGGGCCGTTCTGCCAGAACTCGATCGAGACCGGCGCGATGCGAAAGCCCGTCCAGTTCTCCGGACGCGGCACCGGGCCCTCGCCGTAGCGCTCGGCCAGGGCCTCGACCGCGCGCTCGAGGGTCGCCCGGTCGGCCAGGGGGCGCGACTGGCGGCTCGCATGGGCCCCGAGGCGGCTGTTGCGGGCGCGGCTGGCGAAGTAGGCATCCGCCTCCTCGGCCGTGACCCGGGTCACGGGGCCGCGGGCGCGGACCTGACGGCCCAGGCTCTTCCAATGCAGCACCAGGGCGGCCTGCGGGTTCTCGCGCAGCTCGTCGCCCTTGGCGGAATCGACGTTGGTGTAGAACACGAATCCGCGCGCATCGACGCCCTTCAGCAGGACCACGCGCACGTCCGGCAGGCCGTCGGCACCGGCCGTGGCCAGCGCCATGGCGTTGGGATCATTGGGCTCCGAGGCTTCGGCCTCGGCCATCCAGGCCGCGAACAGGGCCCAGGGATCGGTGGCGCGGGTGAAGTCGCCTTCGGGCCCCGAGGCGTTTTCGGCCGCGCTGCGGGAAGCGGGATCATCGATCCTTAACCGTTCCAAGGCGTAATCCTGTGGTGAGATCCGGGTCGGGGGCACCGACGTGGGACACGAACGTTTCGGCCCAACACGTCGTTTGAGATCAGGTGTAATGCGTCGGCGCGACTGTAAAGCCCAAGCCGTCCCGGAAATTCGTGTCCGCCGCCGGTCGCGGACCGTGCCGCAACGGACCACGCGGGCCATCGGCCTCAGCGTGCTGCTTGGCTTGAGCGGTTGCGGCCTGCCGATCATCACCTTCCAGGCGGAGGAGACGGCGGCCGGCGCCGTGGCCGTGGCGGCCAAGCGCGGCGACAAAACGAGCGCGGCGCTGCCGGACGAGCCGACGATCACGGGTAGCATCGACAAGCACCCGCTGGGCTTCGGCAACGACCTCGGCGCCGAGGATTGGCGCCGCGCCAACGCGGCGCTCGCCGTCGCCCTCGATCCGCAGGGCAACGGCCGTCCGGTGAAGTGGGACAACCCGGAAACGACCCTGCGCGGCTCGGTGAATCCCACCGGTCTGCCCTACGTCGCCAACGACCTCGTCTGCCGCGACTTCCTGGCCTCCGTCATCTCGCCGGCGGGCAGCCGCTTCGTGCGCGGGACCGGCTGCAAGCCCTCCGGCGGCGATTGGACCCTGACCAAGGTGCGGGCGGCGAAGGCGTCGTCCTGAGGGCGGTCTCGGCGCGCCATGGCGGGTCCATTCGGATCACAGTGCGAACAGAAGCGTTGACGCCGCGCCAATCGCAGCGAATTCTCGCGCGAGACCGTTGCAGAGAAGCAACAGGCCGTCCACATGACAGACGAATCCGAAGGCGCCGGGCCCACGCCCGGCCCCAGGCGGCACCGAGAATCCTGAAGACCGATGCGAAATCCCTACGACGTGCTGGGTGTCTCCAAGGGCGCCAGCGAAGCCGACATCAAGAAGGCCTACCGCAAGCTGGCGAAGGCCTACCATCCCGACCGCAACCAGGACGACGCCAAGGCCAAGGACCGCTTCGCGGAGGCCAACAGCGCGTACGAGATCCTGGGTGATGCGGGCAAGCGCGCGCAGTTCGACCGCGGCGAGATCGACGGGGACGGCAAGCCGCGCGCCACGGGCTTCGAGGGCTTTGGCGGGCGCGGCGGCGGCGGAAGCGGCTTCGACTTCGAGAGCGCCGCGCGGGGCCGCGCCCCCGGCGGCGGGGGCGGCGGGGGCGGCATCGGCGAGGACATCTTCTCTCACCTCTTCGGCGACGCCTTCCGGTCCGCCGGCGCCGGCCCCGGCGGACCGCAGCGCGGCCCCGTGAAGGGCGAGGACGTGGCGGCCGAGCTCAGCGTCAGCCTGGAGCAGGTGGCCAGCGAAGAGAAGCTGCGCCTCTCCCTGCCGGGCGGGCGCGACGTGGACGTGGTGGTGCCGAAAGGCGTGGTCGACGGCCAGACCATCCGCCTGCGCGGCCTCGGCAATCCGGGCGGCCTGCGGGGCGCGCCGGGAGATGCGCTGCTGACGATCCGCATCCTGCCCCATCCCCGCTTCACCGTGGACGGTGCGGACCTGCGCGGCAGCGTGGAGGTGCCCCTGGAGGACGCGATCCTGGGCGGCCCGATCCGGGTGCCGACGCTCACCGGCGCCGTCGAGATGAAGATCCCGCCGATGACCGGCTCGGGCCGGACCTTCCGCCTCCGGGGCAAGGGCCTGCCGAAGAAGGACGGGACCCGGGGCGACCTCCTGGCGGTCACGGCCGTGATGCTGCCCAGCGGCGAGGATGCGGCGCTCACCGAGTTCGCCCGGGCCCGGCGCGCGGCCAAGGCCGACTGAGGGAGCGTCGCCTCGCGCGGTTCGTCGACCAGGGGCCCGAGCCTCCGGGCCGTTCCGCGACGGCCTCCCGGCGCTGTCAGGCCCCGGACTTCCGTCCCAGGCGCGCCTCCGCTAAGGATGCCCGGCGCGAACACGCCGAACCGTCGCCCGACGGGCCCGTCGGCACGCGCCACGGCTCTCGCTCAGGTGACACATGGCGGACACGCACCCGGTTCACGATCACGTCGGCGGCCTTCTCGCCGGCAAGCGCGGCCTGGTGCTCGGTGTCGCCAACAACCGCTCGATCGCCTGGGGCATCGCCAAGAGCGCGGCCGCCCACGGCGCCAAGCTCGCCTTCACCTACCAGGGTGACGCCCTCAAGAAGCGCGTCGAGCCCCTGGCGCGGGAACTCGACGCCCATGTGGTCGGGCATTGCGACGTCACCGATCCGGCCTCGATCGACGAGGTCTTCGCCGCCACCGCCGAGGTGTTTCCCGAGGGGATCGACTTCGTCGTCCACTGCATCGCCTTCTCGGACAAGGACGAGCTGACGGGCCGCTACGTCGAGACCTCGGAGGCGAACTTCACGAAGTCGCTCCTGATCTCGTGCTACTCGTTCACGGCAGTGGCCCAGCGCGCCGAGAAGCTGATGCCGAACGGCGGCTCGCTCCTCACGCTGACCTATTACGGCGCCGAGAAGTGGATGCCGCACTACAACGTCATGGGCGTCGCCAAGGCCGCCCTCGAGGCCTCCGTACGCTACCTCGCCGCCGATCTCGGCCCCTCCAAGATCCGGGTCAACGCGATCTCGGCGGGCCCGATCAAGACGCTGGCCGCCTCCGGCATCGGCGACTTCCGCTACATCCTGAAGTGGAACGAGTACAACGCTCCCCTGCGGCGCACCGTGACCATCGAGGAGGTCGGCGAGACCGCCACCTACCTCGTCTCGGACATGAGCAAGGGGATGACCGGCGAGATCCTCCACGTGGATGCCGGCTACCACGTCGTCGGCATGAAGAACCCGGAAGCCCCGGACCTCAGCCTCGACAAGGACTGAGGACGGGTTCCAGACGCGGGTCGCCCTGCCTCAATCCTCGTCTTCGAATTCGCCGAACAGCTTGAGACCGTCGATCCAGGTCGCGCCGTCGCGTTTCACGACCCGGTGGCATCGTGATCGTTCCGCGTGCGCAAGGGCATCGGCCAGACGCTCGGAATGCGTCACCAACCAGACCTGCGTCCGGGACGAGGCCCTGACGATCATGCGGGCCAGAGGCTCGATCAAATCCGGGTGAAGGCTGGTCTCCGGCTCGTTCAGGGCGATGAAGGGTGGAAGGCGATAAGCCAGTAGCGCCCCGGCCAGGGCAAGGTAGCGAAGGGTCCCGTCTGAGAGTTCGGCGGGCTCGAAAACGCGCTTGGGGTAGTCCGGAAAGACGAGTCCGAATCGCGCGTGGCGATCGGGTTCGGGAATGAACAGGCGCGCGCCCGGGAAGGCGTCGGCCACTGTGTCGTCGAGATCGACGGTATCCTGGCGGATATACGCCAAAGTTGCGAACACGGCTGCCAGATCAGACGCATCCGACGACAGAGTCGGCGTGGTCACCGCCAGGCAGGGCCGCCTCAGCGCCGAGTCCTTGTCCGTACGAAAGTCGTGGTGGAAGCGCCAAGCCAGAAGGGTTCGACGGACCACATCGAGTTCGGGAAACGCTGCGCCATCCGTGAGGGCCGACAGCGCCGTCTCGGTGGCGAAGAGTCCCGCTGCGAGATCGTGCCTGCGCCCGTCGAGCCCGCGCGCGAACCCCTTCGGTCCCGTTCGATCGAGCAGGGTCACCGGCCGCCGACCTGTGCTTTGCAGCAGGGTTTCGCGCTTCACCTGCGCTTCGAGCGGAAAGGCGGCTCCCAGACTGACCCGCTGCCCCTGCTCGACGTATTGCTGAACCAGTCCGACCCCGACCTCATAGGTCAGTGGGATAGATCCGCCGTCGGGATCGTCCAAGTCCACCGACAGGGTGATGCCTGCTCGGTCTCCGATTCTGCGTTTCCCGGCCCAAAGCGCCGATTCCATCCCGCCCTCATCGGCCAGATCCCGCGTAAGGGTCCCGGCCGCGGCCGATTGGAGTAGTTCCAGGGCACGGTAGAGGTTTGTCTTCCCGACGCCATTGGCGCCGATGAAGACAGATAGGCCATCCATCGGAAAGCGGATCGATTTCAGCGATCGGTACCCGGACGCCGATACGCCGCTGACCGTCAGCATGAGACCTCCGAAAATCGCCCGCTCCCAAGGAAGCAAAGCCTCCAACGAATACAACGCCTGCGCGACGGATGCCCGATCAATCCGGCACGGTCATCCCCGCAATGTCACCTCGCGCCGCAGGAAACCGTGGGTCCATCGCCTCCAGGGTGTCGGCGATGGTGCGGGCGATGAGGAGGTTGCGGTACCATTTCCGGTTGGCCGGAACCACGTGCCAGGGCGCTTGCGGCGTGGAGCACGCGGTCAGCGCGTCCGCGAAGGCCGCCTGGTAGGCGTCCCAGGACCGGCGCTCCACGAGGTCGGCCGGATCGAACTTCCAGTGCTTGTCCGGGTTCGCGAGGCGGGCCTCCAGGCGCTCCTTCTGCTCGTCCTTCGAGATGTGGAGGAAGAACTTGAGCACGGTGGTGCCGGCGGCGGCGAGCATCCGCTCGAAATCGTTGATCTGGTCGTAGCGGGCCCGCCAGACCGGCTCCGGCACGAGGTCCTTCACCCGCACCACGAGGACGTCCTCGTAATGGCTCCGGTTGAACACGTTGATCATGCCGCGCGCCGGCGCCTTGGCGTGGTAGCGCCAGAGGAAATCATGATCGCCCTCCTCGGCGCTCGGCACCTTGAACGACCACACCCGGCAGCCCTGGGGGTTCACGCCCTCGAACACCGCCCGGATGGTGCCGTCCTTGCCGCCCGTGTCGATGGCCTGGAACACCACGAGGAGGCTGCGCTTGTGCTCGGCGTAGAGCCGCTCCTGCAGGGCGGCGATGCGGGCGCGCTCGGCCACGAGCGCCGCCTTGGCCTCCTCCTTGTCGAGGCCGCCATCGGCATTCGCGTCGATCGCGTCGAGGTCACAGCGGGTCCCGGGCCGGACGGTGACGATGCCGGGGGCGGCGGGGGCGAGGCGGGGATCGATGGTTTCGCCGGCCGCGCTCGCCCGGCTCTTGGCCTCGCGGGCCCAGTGCGCTGAGGAGGGCGGCCGGTGCCCGGACCGGCGGGCGTCACCCGTCTGCTCCGCCTTGCCGCGCGCGGCGTCCTTGCGGTGCGAAACGTCACGCTGCGACGCGGCAGCTCCGGTTTCTGCCGGACTCTGGCCCCGCCGATGCTTGCCGTGATGCTTCGACATGATGAGACTCGCTTGCTTGGGTGACGGCGGACCGGGGCGACTGCCGATGGGCAGGGCCAGGATGTGCAGGGCCAGGATGTGAGTGCGAAAACGATAGCCCGGCTCGGCCGTTCCGCCGAGCGGCGGGCGTGATGCCGTGAACCCGATCTACTTCATCCGCCACGGCCAGACCGATTGGAACGCGGAGGGACGCCTGCAGGGCCAGCGGGACATCGACCTGAACGCCGAAGGCCTGCGTCAGGCCGGCGCCGTGGCCGACCGTCTCGCCGCCGCGGCCGACGGTGCCGACCTCGCCGCCATGGACTTCGTCGCCAGCCCGCTCACCCGGACCCGCCGGACCATGGAAACGCTGCGGGCGGCCCTCGCCCTCGACCCGGAGGGCTATCGCCGGGATCCGCGCCTGGCCGAGATCAGCTTCGGCGCCTGGGAGGGCTCGACCTGGGCCGAGATCCGGCGCTGGGATCCGGCCGGTGCCCTGGCCCGCGACCGCGACCGCTGGGGCTATCGTCCGCCCGGCGGCACCGGCGAGAGCTATGCCATGCTGGTGGAGCGGGTCACGCCCGCCATCGTCGAACTGACGCGGCCCACCGTGATCGTCGCCCATGGCGGCGTCGCCCGGGCGATCCTGGTGATCCGAGGCCATCTCGGCATCCGCGACGCGCCCCGCATCGGAATCCGCCAGGGCAGCGTCCTCATCCTCGACCGGGCCGGCTGGCGCTGGGCCTGACCGGCCGCGGCCTGCGCGTTCAACCCCGGTTCAAGCCGACCGCCCAAACGTGCTAGACGCGCCGTGATTTCGGCGCGATCCGGGCGCCTACCCGGCCAAAAGGACGGCTCCCGATCGGGCGCCGGCAGCGGAGCAGCGGATGACCAGTCTCGCCGAGACGACTCGGCCCCGGGCGGCAGCGCGCGGGCCTCAGGACACGCGTCCGTCGACGGACGCGGCCGGTCCGCGGGCGGTCCTGCGCGGCGCGGTCCGCCCCGACCTCATCCGCGACGAGACCCTGGGCGAGATCTTTCGCGCGAGCGCCGCGGCACGCCCGGATCACCCGGCCCTCGTCGACGGCGCCCGGACCGGTCCCGATGGCGCCCATCCGGCCTTCTCCTATGCGGAGGTCGAGGCGCGGGCCGGTGCGATCGCCCGCGGCCTCGCCCACCGGGGCATCGGCCCGGGCGACGTGGTGGGCCTCTGGATGGCGCGGGGCCCCGACCTGCTCATCGCCCAGATCGGCATCACCCTGTCGGGCGCGGCCTGGTTGCCCTTCGACGCCGAGGCTCCGGCCGACCGCGTCGCGGTCTGCCTGGAGGATGCCCAGGCCAAGGCACTCCTGGTCTCGCCCGCCCTGGAGCCGCAGGCCCCCGCCGGGACGCCGAGCCTCACGGTCGCGGGCCTCGCGTCCGCGACGCCGGAGCGCGCCGCGCTCCCCGACCTGCGCGCGGCGGGCCTGACGCCGGAACACCCGGCCTACCTCATCTACACCTCGGGCTCGACCGGCGTGCCGAAGGGCATCGTCATCAGCCACGCCAACATCTGCCATTTCCTGCGCTCGGGGAACGTCCTCTACGGGATGCGGCCGGACGACGTGGTGTTCCAGGGCGCCTCCGTGGCCTTCGATCTCTCGATGGAGGAGATCTGGGTGCCCTACCTCGTGGGCGCGACGCTGTTCGTGGCTTCGCCGGCCATGATGGGCGACGTCGAGAGCCTGCCGGACATCATCGCCCGGGCCGGCGTCACCGTCCTCGACACGGTGCCGACGCTGCTGGCGATGATCTCCCGGGACCTGCCCACGGTGCGCCTCGTGCTGCTCGGCGGCGAGGCCCTGCCCGAGCCCCTGGTCGCCCGCTGGGCGAGCGGCGCGCGCCAGCTCTTCAACACCTACGGTCCGACCGAGGCCACGGTGGTGGCCACCGCCGCCGAGATGCAGTCCGGCGTGCCCGTGACCATCGGCGGCCCGATCCCGAATTATTCGGTGTATGTCGCGGGCGAGGCGCTCGAGCTTCTCGCGCGGGGGCAGCCCGGCGAACTCCTGATCGGCGGTCCGGGCGTCGCCAAGGGCTACCTGAAGCGCCCCGAGCTGACAGCGGAAAAATTCATCGCCAACCCCTACGCCTCGGATGGGACCGACCCGGTCCTGTACCGCTCCGGCGACGCGGTCTCCCTGGATGCCGCCGGCAACATCCTGTTCCACGGCCGCATCGACGATCAAGTGAAGATCCGCGGCTTCCGGGTGGAGCTCGGCGAGATCGAGTCGCGCATCCAGGTCCTGCCCGGCATCAACCAGGCGGCGGTGGTGCTGCGCCAGGACGACGGGGTC
This sequence comes from Methylobacterium sp. Leaf111, assembly GCF_001423285.1. Classification (NCBI taxonomy): domain Bacteria; kingdom Pseudomonadati; phylum Pseudomonadota; class Alphaproteobacteria; order Hyphomicrobiales; family Methylobacteriaceae; genus Methylobacterium; species Methylobacterium sp. Leaf111. Next base: position 16,866 of record NZ_LMNE01000009.1, read on the forward strand.
GACCGCCTCGTCGCCTTCCTGGTGCCAGACCGCGGCACCGAGATCGACCGGGTCGCCCTGCGTCACACGCTCGCCGAGCAGATGCCGCCCTACATGGTGCCGGGGCATTTCGAGACCGTGGAGGTGCTGCCCCGCCTGACCTCGGGCAAGGTCGACCGCAAGGCCCTGCGCATCGCCACCCTCACGGTGGCCGACACGTCGGGCGAGCAGGAGCCGCCGCGCAACGAGACCGAAGCCGCGCTGCTCGCCGCCGCCAACCGCATCTTCGGCAACCAGGCGATCCCCTTCGAGGGCGACTTCTTCGCCGATCTCGGCGGCCACTCGCTGCTGGCCGCCCGCTTCGTCGGCGCGGTGCGCGAGGTGCCGGCGCTGGCCGCCATCACCCTGCAGGACGTCTACGGCCAGCGCACCCTGCGGGCCATGGCCGACACCCTCATCGCCCGCACCGGCGGGGCTGGCACCGAGATGGCGATCCGCGATCTCAGCTTCCCGGCGCCCTCCCTGAAGCGGCGCTTCCTGTGCGGCCTCGCGCAGGCGGCGGCCCTGCCCTTCGTCATCGCGCTGGCCACGGCGCAGTGGCTCGGCATCTTCGTGACCTACCTGCTGCTCACCGGCGGCGGGCTCGGCTTCTTCGGCGAACTCGGCGTGCTGCTCCTGGTCTATATCGGCATCAACGCCGTCACGGCCGCCATCGCGGTGGCGGCCAAGTGGCTGATCCTCGGGCGCACCAAACCGGGGCGCTACCCGCTCTGGGGCGTGTACTATTACCGCTGGTGGCTGGCGCAGCGCCTGACGCCGCTCGTCCACGTCAAGTGGCTCCAGGGCTCGCCCGCCATCGTGTTCTACCTGCGGCTGCTGGGCGCCGACATCGGCCGGGACGCGCTGATCTCCGACGCGGAGATCGGGGCGCCGGACCTGCTCAGCGTCGGCCCCGGCGCCTCGCTGGGCGGCCGCCTCGTCATCGCCAACGCGGAGGTGGTGGGCGATGCGCTGATCATCGGTCGCGTGGCGATCGGCGCCGACGTGGCCATCGGCGCCTCCTGCGTCATCGGGCCCGACACGGTCATCGGCGACCATGCCGAGATCGGCGACCTCACCACCATCCCCACCGGCACGCGGGTGGGGAGCGCCGAGATCTGGGACGGCTCACCCGGGCGCAAGGTCGGCGACGCCGACCCGGAGGCGCTGCCCGCGCCCGCCACGGCCTCGCCCGGGCGGCGCTTCGCCTTCGCAGCCCTCTACACCTTCCTGCTGGCGGCGATCCCCGCCATCGGCCTGCTGCCGATCTTCCCGGCCTTCTACATCTTCGACCAGCTCAGCGATTCCCTCGGGGACATCACCGACATCGACTACCACTGGTACCTGCCGCTGCTGACCTGGCCCACCGCCATGCTGATGACGGCGGGCACGGTGCTGCTGATCGCGGCGATCCGCTGGCTCGTGCTGCCCCGGGTCTCCTCCGGCACCCACTCGATCTACAGCGGCTTCTACCTGCGCAAATGGGCCGTGGCGCTCGCCGCGGAGGTGACGCTGGAGACGCTCTCCTCCCTGTTCGCCACCGTCTACATGCGGGCCTGGTACCGCCTGATGGGCGCCCGGATGGGGCAGGGGGCCGAGATCTCCACCAACCTCGCCGGGCGCTACGACCTCGCCGATATCGGCGCGCGCAATTTCATCGCCGACGAGGTGGTGTTCGGCGAGGAGGAGATCCGGCGCGGCTGGATGTCGATGCACGAGGTCCATACCGGCCCGCGCGTCTTCGTCGGCAACGACGCCGTGGTGCCGCCGGGCGCGGTGATCCCGGAGGACGTTCTCATCGGCATCAAGTCGAAGCCGCCGGCGAACGCCCTGATGAGCCCGGGCGACACCTGGTTCGGCTCGCCGCCGATCAAGCTGCCCTCGCGCCAGCGGGTCGATCTCGGCTCGAACACCCAGACCTACGAGCCCGGCATCGGGCCCAAGCTCCGGCGCGGCATCTTCGAGGCGTTCTCGACCTCGTTCTCGCCGATGCTGTTCATCACCCTCGCGATCTCGGCGATCGATTTCTACTTCTACCCGGCGATCCTGGCCCAGGACTGGACCGGCCTCGCGGTCAGCTTCGTGGCCGTCTCCGTCGCCATCGCCTTCATCCAGTCCTTCACGGTGATCGCGGTGAAGTGGCTGCTGATGGGCGTCTACAAGCCCGGCATGCAACCGATGTGGTCGTGGTGGGCCATGCGCACCGAGGCCGTCGCAGTGCTCTACTGGGGCCTGGCCGGCAAGGTGCTGCTGGAGCACCTCGTCGGCACCCCGTTCCTGCCCTGGATGCTGCGGCTCCTCGGCGTGAAGGTCGGCCAGGGCGTGTGCATGCTCACCACCGACATCACCGAGTTCGACTGCGTCACCATCGGCGACTACGCCACCATCAACCGCACCTCCGCCCTGCAGACGCACCTCTACGAGGACCGCATCATGAAGGTCGGCCGGGTCGAGGTCGGCCGGGGCGTGTCGGTGGGCGCATTCTCGACGGTGCTCTACGACACCAAGGTCGGCGACTACGCCCGCCTGCGGCCGCTCACCATCGTGATGAAGGGCGAATCGATTCCGGCCCATTCGGAGTGGGAGGGGGCGCCCGCCGTGCCGGTGGTGCACGCCAAGGCGTGAGGGGCGGCCCAGGATCGGCGGCGACCTGCTGATCTGGTCCGTATGGACCAGATCGTCGAAATCACCCGGGTTGTCGCATCCGCAGGGGGTCCGGCCGCTGCAGGACGCCACGGCGCGCTTCAGCGGACTCGTGCGCCGCATCCGCAGCGATGGCCCTCAGCACATGACGGTGCGCGGGCGCGACGAGGTGGTGGTGATCTCCGCCGACGACTTCCGGCGACTTCAGAGCGATCGCGAAGACCTGACGCGCGATCTGTACGAACCGGCCGGTGGCCGATGGCGCCGGGCGGAAGGACATCGTCGGCGGAGGGGTGGAGGGGCGCCCGCCGTGCCGGTCGGGCACGCACAGACGTAAGACACAACAGTGACGACAAAAAACGGCAGCGCTCCGTCATGGAGCGCCGCCGCATGTCATTGAGCCCGGCGACCGTTGTGGATCCGCCGCGAGCCCGTTACGGCCACCGCTTTCCAAGGCACTGCGCGACCTTCGCCGTTCCGTTTCCGACGCGATCGACACAGGCTCGGAGTTGGTCTTCCGTGACACCGAACCGCTTCGTCCAGTAGCGCACCTCCCAAGCCTCGGTCAGGCTGATCTTGCTGGGATCTTCCGGACCACGGCGTTCCAAATCATCATTCATAGCGCTTCCTCAAGTTGCGCAACGAATGGTATTCATCCGAAAATAAACTTCAAGTAGCCCTGCGATCACGCCGCCTCGGGCTTCGGGCCGAGGCGCTTGTCGAGGTAGGTATCGACGGTCTGGGTCAGCTCGTCGACCTTGCCATCGAAGAAGTGGTTGGCGCCCTCCACCATCTGGTGCTCGATGATGACGCCCTTCTGGGTCTTCACCTTCTCGATCACCGGCATGACCTCGCGGGCCGGGGCGACCCGGTCCTCGGAACCGTGCACGAACAGGCCCGAGGACGGGCAGGGGGCCAGGAAGGTGAAGTCGTAGCGGTTGGCCATCGCGGCGATCGAGATGAAGCCCTCGATCTCGGGGCGGCGCATCAGCAGCTGCATGCCGATCCACGAGCCGAACGAGACGCCGGCAATCCAGCAGGCGCGGGCCTCCGGGTTCACCGACTGCACCCAGTCGAGGGCGGAGGCCGCGTCGGAAAGCTCGCCCGTGCCGTGATCGAACGCGCCCTGGCTGCGGCCGACGCCGCGGAAGTTGAAGCGCAGCGCCGCGAAGCCGCGATTGGCGAAGGTGTAGAAAAGATTGTACACGATTTGATTGTTCATCGTGCCCCCGAATTGCGGGTGCGGGTGCAGCACGATCGCGATCGGGGCGCCCTTCTTCTTGGGCGCCTGGTAGCGCCCCTCGAGACGGCCGGCGGGACCGGTGAAGATGACTTCGGGCATGGAAACCAACACTCCTGAGCGGATGCCCGGGCGGGCATCGCACGGTGGATCGCCGACGCGAGGGAAACACGCGCGCGTCCGACGCCTGGGCAAAGCCGTGAGGCGTGCCTTGACTCGCCCGGCCACGAACCTAAAAGCACTCTTAGAATAATTCTAGCGAACTAGAATCGTTCTAAACAAGCGCAGGTCGAGCCAGCTTCGGATCGGCGCGTTCCCCGCACGATGGGCGACCGGAACACGGATCGTGTCCGCGCCTTAGCATGATCGTGGGGGGCAAAAGCAAGGATTTGTCGTTTTCGACCTTGACGCCGCCAGTGGTTTTTCCCGGATGACTTCGCCCCGCGCCTACCTCGACCACAACGCGACCTCACCGGTTCGGCCGGAGGTGGCGGCTGCCGTGGTGCGGGCGCTGACCCTGCCGGGCAACCCCTCGTCGGTCCACGCGGAGGGCCGGGCGGCCCGGGCCGCCCTGGAGACCGCCCGCGAGGCGGTGGCCCGGCGGGTCGGCGCCGGCCCGGGCCGCGTGGTGTTCACGAGCGGCGGCACCGAGGCCGCCAACGCGGTCCTGTCCGGCGCCCTGGCGCGGACGGGACAGTCCGCACCCACGCGCCTCGTCCTCGGCGCCACCGAGCACCCCTGCGTCTCGGCCGGCCACCGCTTTCCGGCGGAGGCGGTCGACCGCGTGCCGGTGGACGGCGCGGGCCTGATCGACCTCGGCGCGCTGGAGACCCTGCTGCGCCGGCATGCCGCGGCGGACGTGCTTATCTCGATCCATGCCGCCAACAACGAGACCGGCGTGATCCAGCCGCTGGCGGCGATCGTGGCCCTGGCCCGGGCGCATGGCCGCGCCCTGGTGCATACGGATGCGGTCCAGGCGATCGGCAAGATCCCCCTGAACATGTCGGCCCTCGGCCTCGACGCCCTTAGCCTCTCGGGCCACAAGTTCGGCGCCCCGAAGGGCATCGGCGCCCTGGTGCTCGCCGAGGGCGTGACCCTCGGTGCGGGCTTCCTGCGCGGGGGCGGCCAGGAGGCGCGCCTGCGCGGCGGCACCGAGAACCTGCCCGGCATCGTCGGGCTGGGGGTCGCCGCGGACCTCGCCGATCCCGCCTCCGCGGACCGCCTCGCGGATCTGCGCGACGGCATCGAGGCGGGGCTGCGCGCCTGCGCACCCGACCTCGTCGTGTTCGGCGCCGGCGCCCCGCGCCTGCCCAACACCCTGTGCTTCGCCGTTCCGGGGCTCGATGCCCCGACGGCGCTGATGACGCTGGATCTCGCCGGCGTCGCGATCTCGTCCGGCTCGGCCTGCGCCTCCGGAAAGGTCGCCCGCTCGCCCGTCCTCGCGGCCATGGGCGTCACCCCCGCGCTCGCCGCAGGGGCCCTGCGCGTGAGCCTCGGGTGGAACAGCACCGAAAGCGACGCAGCGCGGTGTCGCGCCGCCTGCGAACGCCTGGTGGAGACCCTATATCGACGGCAGGGGCACGCGGCGTGAGTGCCGCCTTCCCAAGCCATCCGACCCACACCCGGCCCTTGACGCCGGGCATGTCAGGAGACGCATAATGCCTGCAGTGCAGGAAACCATCGACCGGGTCCGCTCGATCGACCTCGACCAGTACAAGTACGGGTTCGAGACCACGATCGAGATGGAGAAGTCCGCCAAGGGCATCTCCGAGGACGTGATCCGCTTCATCTCGGCCAAGAAGGACGAGCCCGCGTGGATGCTGGACTGGCGCCTCGACGCCTACAAGCGCTGGCAGACCATGCAGGAGCCCGATTGGGCCCGGGTGTCCTATGACAAGGTGGACTACAAGGACATCTACTACTACGCGGCGCCCAAGCGCCCGGCGGCGATGTCGCTCGACGAGATCGACCCGGAGATCCTGAAGACCTACGAGAAGCTGGGCATCCCGCTGCGCGAAGTCGAGGTGCTGGAGGGCATCGCCCCCGAGCGCCGGGTCGCGGTCGACGCCGTGTTCGATTCGGTCTCGGTGGCCACCACCTTCAAGGCCGAGTTGTCCAAGGCCGGCGTGATCTTCATGCCGATCTCGGAGGCGATCCGCGAGTACCCGGACCTGGTGCGCAAGTATCTCGGCTCGGTCGTGCCCGTGACCGACAACTTCTTCGCGACCCTGAACTCGGCGGTCTTCTCCGACGGCTCGTTCGTCTACATCCCGCCGGGCGTGCGCTGCCCGATGGAGCTGTCGACCTATTTCCGCATCAACGAGCGCGACACCGGCCAGTTCGAGCGCACGCTGATCATCGCCGACAAGGGCTCGTACGTCTCGTACCTGGAGGGCTGCACCGCCCCGAAGCGCGACGACAACCAGCTCCACGCCGCCGTGGTCGAGCTCGTCGCCCTCGATGATGCCGAGATCAAGTACTCGACCGTCCAGAACTGGTACCCGGGCGACAACGAGGGCAAGGGCGGCATCTACAACTTCGTCACCAAGCGCGGCGATTGCCGCGGCGCCAACTCGAAGATCTCCTGGACGCAGGTCGAGACCGGCTCGGCGATCACCTGGAAGTACCCGTCCTGCATCCTGCGCGGCGACAATTCCCGCGGCGAGTTCTACTCGATCGCGGTGTCGAACGGCATGCAGCAGGTCGATTCCGGCACCAAGATGATCCATCTGGGCAAGAATACCACCAGCCGGATCATCTCGAAGGGCATCTCGGCCGGGCGTTCGCAGAACACCTATCGGGGCCTCGTCTCGGCGCACCGCAAGGCGACGGGCGCGCGCAACTTCACCAACTGCGACTCGCTCCTGATCGGCGACCAGTGCGGCGCGCACACCGTGCCGTACATCGAGTCGAAGAATTCCTCCGCGCAGTTCGAGCACGAGGCCACCACCTCGAAGATCTCGGAAGACCAGATGTTCTACTGCCAGCAGCGCGGCCTCTCCAACGAGGAGGCGACCGCGCTCATCGTCAACGGCTTCGTCCGCGACGTGCTGCAGCAGCTGCCGATGGAGTTCGCCGTCGAGGCCCAGAAGCTGATCTCGATCAGCCTCGAAGGCTCGGTGGGCTGAGGACAAGGGACGCCGCGAGCCGTCGCGACGCGGCGCCGGCGCTCTGGTTCCCCATGGGGGGACCGGAACGCCCGGCGCCCTGCCGTCCGGGCCGGCAGCCGCACATCAGAGCTTTCCGACGCCAGGGACCGTTTCGGTTCCGCGCCGGGTATTCAACCTAGAACGGACTATGCTGCAATGATCGAAATCAAGAACCTCGTGGTCGCCATCGAGGACAAGCAGATCCTCAACGGCCTCAACCTCACCGTGAACGACGGCGAGGTCGCCGCCATCATGGGCCCGAACGGCTCGGGCAAGTCGACCCTGTCCTACGTCATCGCGGGCAAGGAAGATTATGAAGTCCTCGACGGCGAGATCCTGCTCGACGGCGTCAACATCCTCGAGATGAGCCCCGACGAGCGCGCCGCCTCGGGCGTGTTCCTGGCCTTCCAGTACCCGCTGGAGATCCCGGGCGTCGGCACCATGACCTTCCTCAAGGCAACCCTGAACGCCCAGCGCCGGGCGCGGGGCGAGGGCGAGCTCTCGACCCCCGACTTCATCCGCCGGGTGAACGGGGCGGCCGAGAAGCTCGAGATCAACAAGGACATGCTCAAGCGCGCCCTCAACGTCGGGTTCTCCGGCGGCGAGAAGAAGCGCATGGAGATCCTGCAGATGGCACTCCTGGAGCCGAAGTTCTGCGTCCTCGACGAGACCGATTCCGGGCTGGACATCGATGCGCTCCGCATCGTCTCCGAGGGCGTCAACGCGCTGCGCGCCCAGGGTCGCTCGTTCCTCGTCATCACCCACTACCAGCGCCTGCTCGACTACATCGTGCCGGACGTGGTCCACGTCATGTCGCAGGGCCAGATCGTGAAGTCGGGCGACAAGGACCTCGCCAAGGCCCTCGAAGCCTCCGGCTACGCCGAGTACCGCACGGGCGAGGCCGCCTGACCATGGCCGACATCACCCCCCTCCGCACCGCGGCCGAGACCGGGCTGTCCAAGCTCTTCGAAGCCACCAGGATGAAGTACCCGACGGGCGTCTCGATCGCCCGCGAGGAGGCGTTCCGCTACTTCGAGGCGGTGGGCCTGCCGACCCGCCGGGTCGAGGCCTTCAAGTACACCGACCTGCGCTCGGCCTTTCGCGATGCCGCGCACCCGGCGGAGATGCCGGCGGCCGAGGTCGCTGCGCGCGCCGTCGCCGATGCGAAGGGCTTCGCCGGGATCGAGGCGGTGCGCCTCACCTTCGTCAACGGCCACATGATCGCGGATCTGTCCGACCTCGGCCGCATCCCGGCCGGCATCACGGTCACGCCGCTGACCCAGGCGCTCACCGACGGGCACGCCCTCCTCGAGAAGCTGGCGCCGGTGCGCCAGGCGTCCGAGAATCCGATCTATCAGCTCAACACGGCCTTCCTGGCCGATGGCGTGCTGATCGCCGTGGAGCCCGGCGCCAAGGTCGAGACCCCGCTGCACCTGCGCTTCATCGCCACCGGATCGGAGACGTTCTCGACCGCCACCCGCACGCTCGTGGTGCTGGGGGAGGGCGCGGAGGCGCTGGTCCTGGAGAGCCATGAGGGGCCGGACGGCGTCGCCTACCAGCCCAACGATGCCCTCGACGTGACGGTGGCCGACAACGCCACCTTCCGGCACGCCCGCCTGAACGCGGAAGGCCGCGAGGCCGTGGCCCTGTCGACCTTGTCGGTCAAGCTCGGCGCCGCGTCGGCGGTCGAGACCGTCAACGTGGTCGTCGGCGGCGTACTCTCGCGTCACCAGGTCTACCTGAACTTCGCCGGGGCCGACGGCCGCGCGGTGGTGAACGGGGCGGCCATGCTCAATGGCCGGCAGCTCGCCGACACCACCTTCCTGGCCGATCATGCCGCCACCGGCGGCGTGAGCCGCGAGCTGTTCAAGACCGTGGTGGATGATGCGGCCACGGGCGTGTTCCAAGGCAAGATCATCGTCCAGCAGGCGGCTCAGCAGACCGACGGCAAGATGATGTCGGCCTGCCTCATCCTGTCCGACGAGGGGCAGATGATGAACAAGCCCGAGCTGGAGATCTTCGCCGACGACGTCGCCTGCGGCCACGGGGCCACCTGCGGCGCCCTCGACGAGGACCTGCTGTTCTACCTGATGCAGCGCGGGCTTCCGAAGGCCCAGGCCGAGAGCCTGCTGGTCCAGGCCTTCCTGGGCGCAGCCATCGAGTCGGTCAGCCACGACGGCGCCCGCGAGGCTCTGATCGGCACCATCGAGGCGTGGCTCGCGGCGCGGGGCTGATCGCACCCCGCCGACGGCCCTCTCCCGCGACGGGGGAGGGCCGCGCGTCCGACACCACACAGGTCCACCCATGAACGCACCCGTCCCGAACATTCCCTACGACGTCGAAGCGATCCGGGCCCAGTTCCCGATACTCGGCGAGAAGGTCTATGGCCGGCCGCTGGTCTATCTCGACAATGCGGCCTCCGCGCAGAAGCCGCGCGCGGTCATCGACGCGATGGTGGCCTGCATGGAGACGGGGTACGCCAACGTCCATCGCGGGCTGCACTTCATGGCGAACGCTGCCACGGAGGGCTTCGAGGGCGCGCGCGAGACCACCCGGCAGTTCCTGAACGCCGACTCCACCGACGAGATTATCTTCACCCGCAACGCCACCGAGGCCTACAACCTCGTGGCCTCGTCGATGGGTCTGCTCGGCCAGATCGGGGAGGGCGACGAGATCATCCTGTCGATCATGGAGCACCACTCCAACATCGTGCCCTGGCACTTCCTGCGCGAACGGCGTGGCGCGGTGATCAAGTGGGCCCCGGTGGACGACGCGGGCAACTTCCTCGTCGAGGAGTACGAAAAACTCTTCACGCCACGCACCCGGATGGTGGCGATCACCCACATGTCGAACGTCCTCGGCACGGTGACGCCGGCGGCCGAGATCGTGCGCATCGCCCATGCGCACGGCGTTCCCGTACTCCTCGACGGGGCCCAGAGCGCGGTGCACACGCCGATCGACGTGAAGGCGCTGGATTGCGACTTCTTCGTCTTCACCGGCCACAAGGTCTACGGTCCCACCGGCATCGGCGTCCTCTACGGCAAGAAGGAATGGCTGGAGCGGCTTCCCCCCTACCAGGGCGGCGGCGAGATGATCCGGACGGTGAGCCAGGACAGCATCACCTACAACGATCCGCCCCACCGCTTCGAAGCGGGCACGCCCGCCATCATCGAGGCGGTCGGCCTCGGGGCCGCGCTGGAATTCATGATGGGCGTCGGGCGCGACCGGATCGCCGCCCACGAGGCGTCCCTGCTCGCCTACGCGCAGGAGCGCCTGGGCGCCATGAATTCCCTGCGGATGATCGGCACGGCGAAGGGCAAGGGCGGCGTCATCGCCTTCGAGATGAAGGGCGCACACGCCCACGACATCGCCACCGTGATCGACCGCTACGGCGTCGCGATCCGGGCGGGGACGCATTGCGCGATGCCGCTGCTCACCCGCTTCGGCGCCACCTCGAGCTGCCGCGCCTCCTTCGGCCTGTATAACACCACGCAGGAGGTGGACGCCCTGGCCGAGGCGCTGGCCAAGGCCGAGATGATGTTCGCCTGAACGATTTTCGAGCGGGGCCCGGCCACTCCGCGCCATCGCGAGACCAGGACAGAGACCCATGAGCGATTCAGCCATCACCGGGGGGGCCAACACCCCCACCATCGCGAGCGACTCGGCGATCCCGCCCGAGGAGCTCGACCGCCTGACCGACGACATCGTGGTCGCCCTGAAGAGCGTCTACGATCCGGAGATCCCGGCCGACATCTACGAGCTCGGACTGATCTACAAGGTCGACATCGCCGACGACCGAAAGGTCGCCATCGACATGACCCTGACCGCGCCGGGCTGCCCCGTGGCCGGCGAGATGCCGGGCTGGGTCGAGACCGCCGTGGCCGCCGTGCCGGGGGTCCAGTCCTGCAGCGTCACGATGGTGTTCGATCCGCCGTGGGATCAGAGCCGGATGTCCGACGAGGCCCGCGTCGCGCTGGACATGTGGTAGCGGACCGTCAGGCGATGGGGGCCTCGCGCAGTCCGACGAAGGTCATGCCGTCGTAGATGTCGACCAACGACAGGGTCGCACCGATGGCGGGCAGATCGACCTCCGCGTCCATGGTCTCGAAAGCCTGCGTATCCCAGGTTTCTCCATCGCGCCGATAGAGCGTGGCGCTGGGCCAGTGTGTTTCCCCGAGCTGGATGTAGGCGATCGTCGGATGTCGCTTGTATTCTTCCAGCTTCCGGAAGCGATCGAGGGTGCTCGTCGAGGGCGACAACACTTTCTCGACGAGGCGCGGCGTCCGACTCTCGTGGCTGTCCAGGATCAGGGCTCCGTATTCCACGGTGACGTCCGGACGGCGCAGGGTCGCGATCCCGTTGCGCGCAGCTGGCCATGATGGGCGGCGATGATGTTGACGGTGCCCCGGTCCTGCTGGGCGCTGGCCCCCGTCATCATCTTCACAAGGGGGTACCGGCACGCCCTCGACGAGTTCGTGGAGACGATCCTGGCGCTGCTGGCAGGCGACAAACGCCTCGACGCTCATCGCGCGCCGCGCCCTTCGTGCCATGAAAGCCTCCATCGGCCGTCGCCGAGGATAACGCGGTTCAGGTCGGCTTCCGCCGGCCATGGACCGCAGGCTCCGCAATCCTTATCTTAACCGGGTTCAAGCACCCTCACCCGCCCGGGCCTTGAACCCGGCCGTCGGAGAGACATCATGGCATCGAAGTTCAAGGTCCTGTCGCTGACCGACGCGGCGGCAGCCCGCATCAAGGCGATCATCGCCGATGCGGACCAGCCCATCGCGGGCGTCCGGGTCGGCGTGAAGAACGGCGGCTGCGCCGGCATGTCCTACACGATGGAATATGCCGAGGGGCAGAAGCCCGGCGAGGACAAGGTCGAGGATCGCGGCGTCACCGTCTTCGTCGATCCGAAGGCGCTGCTGTTCCTGCTCGGGACGCAGATGGACTTCCAGACCAGCAAGCTCTCGTCCCAATTCGTGTTCAACAACCCGAACCAGACCTCGGCCTGCGGCTGCGGCGAGTCCGTGGCGATCACCCCGGTGAACCCCGAGGCGGTCCACGCCGGCGCCTGAGGCGCCGGGTCGGACGCAGGATCAGGCGACGCTCGACAGGTCCTCGACGCGCGACAGGTCCATGTCGGCGTCGTCGACCGTCCGGTTGCGGCCGTCGCGCTTGGCCCTGAACATGCACTGGTCGGCCCGCTCGAGCAGCGACACCGCGGTGTCGCCCGGGCGGTGCATCGCCACGCCGAGGGAGATCGTGATCTTGCCGAGCGACTCCCCGGTGGACCGCTTCACCAGTTCGCGCGCCATCACGCTGGTCCGCACCGTCTCGGCGAGGGCATAGGCCGCCGCCCGGTTCGTGGCAGGCAGCAGCATGGCGAATTCCTCGCCGCCGAAGCGGGCGAGGACCGCGCGGGCCTTCACGGGCTCGCGCATCACCATGGCCACGAGGCGCAGCACCTGGTCGCCCGTGATGTGGCCGTAGACGTCGTTGAAGCGCTTGAACGAATCGACGTCGATGACGATCAGGCAGGCCGGGGCGGCCGGGGAGGCCCCCTGGACCAGCCGGCACAGGCTGTCCTCGAAGTGCTTGCGGTTCGACAGGCCGGTGAGCGGATCGGTGAGGCTCTCCAGGCGCGTCGCCTCCAGGGTCTCCCGCAGGGTCTCGATCTCGCGCCGGCTCTCGCGCATCCGCGCCTCCAGGGTGCGGTTGTTGGCCGTGACCTCCCGCGTCGTCGCCACGAGGGCGGCCACCACCTTGTGCACCCCGGCCGCCGTCGGGACCGTCCCGTCAAGGTCTCGCGCCAGGGTCCGCAACGACGCGTCGTACTGCGCCGTGGAGCCAAGGGAGAGGTCCAGTACCTCCATCACGCCCGCGATCTCCGACAGGACGCTGCTGCTCGCCCGCTCGGTGGCGGTCGAGAGGCGGGAGGGATCGAGATAGCTCTCGTAGAGGCCGTCGATGTCCGCGTGGCTCAGGCGCCCCGATGCGGCCGTGAGGCGCTTCACCGCGTCGTTCATCTGCGGCTGCGTGCCCGAGACATAGGCGTACCAGACGGCGTAGGCGCGCGGTTCCGCCGACGGACCGTAATCGCGGATCAGCGCGTTGGCACGCTCGGCCAGCGCAAAGCTCCGTTCGCGGTCGCCCTGACTGCCGCCCATCGTTCGTCCAACCGTCCCATCCACCCGGCCCGATCCCGGAGCGGAGCGTTTCCGCAGGATCGCATCATGCGGACGCGATGGTGGAGATGCGGTTAAGGTTCGACAGGATGAACGACTGGCGGTGTCACGTTACTTCGAAGATTTGACCACGGCCGGACGCAGCAGAAAGGCCGGCACATGCGAGCCGAGACCGATGGGTGTCTCGCCCTCGTCTTCGTCGCCGCGCCGCCGCGGCGAACGACGCTCGTCGCGGGACCGCTCGGACCGCTCGGCCGTGCGCTCGGGACGGGGCGCCCGCTGCGGGGCCGGGGCTGCGGGGGCGGCAAGGTCCTGCGCGACCTCCGCCTCCGGGGCCGCACGCTCGGACGAACCCCGGCGGGACGACCGCCCGCCCCGTCCGTCCCGGCGTCCCTCCCGCTTGGGGGCGCGCTCCTCGACGGACGCCTCGGGCCGATCGCCGGCCTCGGGCCTGGCATCGGATCGGGCGCTCTCGGCCCTCGGCTCCGAGCGGCCGGCCGATGCGGCGCGCCCCTCGGGATTCCGGCCCTCGGGATTCCGGGCCTCGGACTTGCGCCCTTCGGATCGGCGAGCTTCGCCGCCGCGGACCTGCCGGCCGGTCTTGCCGCGGTAGCGCGTGCGGGTCGCCTCGCCCTCCGCGGAGGGGGCGGATTCAGGCACCGAGGCGAGGTCGCCCTCGGCCCAGGGGATCGGCTGGCCGATCAGCGCCTCGATGGCGTGGAGCGAGCGCTCGTCGGACCGGCTCACCAGGGTGAAGGCGTGCCCGGCGCGACCGGCGCGGCCGGTTCGGCCGATCCGGTGCACGTAGTCTTCCGGGTGATGCGGCACGTCGAAGTTGAAGACGTGGCTCACGGCCGGGATGTCGAGGCCGCGGGCCGCCACGTCGCTCGCCACCAGGAGCGGGACCTCGCCCGAGCGGAAGGCGTCGAGGGCGATGGTGCGGGCGCGCTGGTCCATGTCGCCGTGCAGGGCGGCCACGTTGAAGCCGTGACTGGCAAGCGACTTCTGCAGCAGCGCCACGTCGCGCTTGCGGTTGCAGAAGATGATGCCGTTGTTCAGCTCGGCCTCGCCCCGGATGAGGCGGCGCAGGAGGTCGCGCTTCTCGTGCCCCTCGGAACTCGTGGCCACGAGCTTCTGCACGATGGTCGAGGCGGTGGAGGCGGGCCGGGCCACCTCGATCCGCTGCGGGGTGTGCAGGAACATGTCCGCCAGCCGCTCGATCTCCGGCGGCATGGTGGCGGAGAAAAACAGGGTCTGGCGCGTGAAGGGCACCATCTTCACGATGCGCTCGATGTCGGGAATGAACCCCATGTCGAGCATGCGGTCGGCCTCGTCGATGACGAGGAGCTCGACGCCGGTGAGCAGCAGCTTGCCGCGCTCGAAATGGTCGAGGAGCCGGCCCGGCGTCGCGATCAGCACATCGGTGCCGCGCATCAGCTTGGCGTCCTGCTCCGCGAAGGAGACGCCGCCGATGATGAGGGCGACGTTGAGCTTGTGGTTGATGCCGTAGCGGTCGAAATTCTCCACCACCTGGGCGGCGAGCTCGCGGGTGGGCTCCAGGATCAGGGTGCGCGGCATGCGCGCCCGGGCACGGCCGTTCTCCAGCAGGGTCAGCATCGGCAGCGTGAAGGCCGCCGTCTTGCCGGTGCCGGTCTGGGCGATGCCGAGGACGTCGCGGCGCGCGAGCACGTGGGGGATGGCCTGGGCCTGGATCGGCGTGGGCTCGGAATAACCGGCCGCCGTGACGGCCTGGAGGACTTTGTCGCTCAATCCGAGGTCGGCAAAAGACATATTCTATGAGAACCGTTGCGCGCGGGAATGGACCAACCGGCGCGGAGGACATCGACACGGCGACGGCTGGCATCAGGGGCGGCTTCGACACTCGACCCGCCGCGCACACGCGTTGCGGGGACACTTAGGGCCTTGCACGGCCTTGTCAATCGAGGGGAGCCCAAGCAGGACGGCTTATCCGCAGGCCCGTGGTCCGGCGTCCCCCGTGGCCGAGCTCTTGCTCGGGCCCTTGCTCAGGTCTGCACCATCCCCACCCTGGACGAGGTCCGGACCCCCTTGCGCATCCTCCTCATCAACCCGAACACCACCGCGTCGGTCACCGACCTCGTGGCCGGCCATGTCCGGGCGATCGCCGGGACCGGCGTCACCCTGGTGCCCGCCACCGGGCGATTCGGGGCCCGCTACATCGCCAGCCGCGCGGCGGCGGCGATCGCCGGGCACGCCGCCCTCGACGCCTTCGCCGCGCACGGGGCCGGCTGCGATGCGGTCTACCTCGCCTGCTTCGGTGATCCTGGCCTCGCCGCCCTGCGCGAGGTCTCCCCGGTGCCCGTGGTCGGGATGGCGGAGGCCGCCTGCCGGGCCGCGCAGGCGGGCGGGCGGCGCTTCGCCATCGTCACGGGCGGCGTCCTGTGGGGACCGATGCTGACGGAGTTCGTGGCCGGCCTGGGCCTCGGCGAGCGCCTCACCGGCGTGCGCACCGTCGCGCCCACGGGGGGCGAGATCGCCGCCGACCCGGAGGCGGCCCTCGGCCTCCTGGCGGCGGCCTGCACCGCCTGCGTCCGGGAGGACGGCGCCGAGGCCGTGATCCTCGGCGGTGCGGCCCTGGCCGGCCTCGCCGCACGGATCCAACCCGCCGTCCCGGCGCCGGTGCTCTGCTCGGTGGAGGCCGGGACCCGCGCCGTCCTGGCCGCCGCGGCCGGGGCAAGGGCCGGGCGACAGGCCGAGGCTCCGCCCCTCGCGAGCCTCGGCCTGTCGCCGGCGCTCACGGCCCTGTTGGCGGGCGACTGACGGCCTCTCCGCCATGCGGCGATGATTCCTTACAGGGCAGGGCGCAGGAAAAGCCCCTGCGCCGGTTCTGCAGGCCCATGTCGCTTGCGGCGCAAGGCATCCACGCCGCGCGTCGGCTCGGCGGTTCGGGCGGGACAACGCCTCCCGGATCTTCGTGCACGAGAGCGACGGGCTAGGCTTGCGCACCGGTGTCCGCGCAGGGCTCGCCCCCACGGCGGCGCCCCCTCGCCCGAGAGGAGAGGATCTGACAGGCGAGAATCCAATAGGCAGGGATCCGACAGGCAGGGATCCGACAGGCAGGGATCCGACAGGCAGGGATCCGACAGGCAAGAAAACGCCGAGACGGACCAGCGCTCGGCAGAATTCTGCCGGCCCCGCACATCTCAACAAAGTGTTCAGCCGCGCCTTGATTTCAACACGGCTTGCACAAACCGAAGATCACCTGTTTCTCGTGGATGTGCGTGATGGCACCCCCACGCAAAGGTCAGGATGACCGATCGCTAACCTTTACCCTTCTTTGACATCTGGGGGCCTAATAGGTGGCCTTGTTGCAGGAAAGCGACAGACCTCGCGTCGGCCAGGGACTACAAGCGCGCCGGCTCTCGCCAACCAGGACCAGGTAAACCAATGAAAAGACTGCTTCTCGCCTCCACCGTGCTCGCCGCCGCCGACCTTCCGCGCCGCGCGGCCCCCCCGGTGTTCGTGCCGGTGCCGGTGTTCACCTGGACCGGCTTCTACGCCGGTTTCAACGCCGGTTACGGCTTCGACGCYTCCAGCAACAACCAGGCGACCGTCATCGGCGTGAACGGCGCCAGCACCCTGGTCCTGCCGGGCACCACCGCTGCCATCGCCTTCGGCAACGGCCGCAGCAACGACGGCTTCGTCGGCGGTGGYCAGATCGGCTACAACTACCAGTTCACCCCGGGTTCGGGCGTGGTCGTCGGTATCGAGGCCGATGCCCAGTACGTCGACTTCGGTCGTGAGCGGAACCGCTTCTCGGCCACCGGCCCGCTGGCCGCCCAGCAGGTCTTCAACCCGGCCGGCGTCTCGGGCCTCGACTACTTCGGCACCGTCCGCGGTCGCCTCGGCTACGCCTTCGACCGCACCCTCGTGTACGGCACCGGCGGCGTCCAGGCCTGGTTCGACAGCCGGCGTCTCGGGCCTCGACTACTTCGGCACCGTCCGCGGTCGCCTCGGCTACGCCTTCGACCGCACCCTCGTGTACGGCACCGGCGGCTTCGCCTACGGTTCGGGCGGCGGTCGCGACTTCGGTCTGACCAACTCCAGCCGCGACGACTTCCAGACCGGCTGGGCTGCCGGCGGCGGTATCGAGTACGCGCTCCCCACCGACTCGTTCCTGAACTTCTTCCGCTCTTCGGCCGTGACGCTGAAGATCGAAGGTCTGTACGTGAACCTCGACCAGGGCAACCGCAACAACGGCGCCTTCGCGGTCAACAACGTCGGCACCGTCATCACCACCACCAGCCCGGGCGTCGTGCTCGTCAGCGGCGGCCGCCAGGTGCGCGACACCGAGTTCGCCGTCGTCCGCGCCGGCCTGAACTACAAGTTCGGGACGCCGGGCGTCGTGCTCGTCAGCGGCGGCCGCCAGGTGCGCGACACCGAGTTCGCCGTCGTCCGCGCCGGCCTGAACTACAAGTTCGGCTCCTACTAGGATCGACGGGACTTTTCGGTTCGGCCTGAGCGTCCCCAGCCCCGATCATCTGGCCGCTTTCGTCGTCACGCGCCTCGAGGAGAGATCCTCGGGGCGCTTTCGTTTNGGGACTTTTCGGTTCGGCCTGAGCGTCCCCAGCCCCGATCATCTGGCCGCTTTCGTCGTCACGCGCCTCGAGGAGAGATCCTCGGGGCGCTTTCGTTTGGCTGCATCGCGAGCCTTGGCACGTGGACGAAGTGCCGGACGTGTCGACTCCCGGCCGACGGCTCACCGTGACCGCGGCGCGGCCCAGCGCGTCGTCCGGAAGCTGAGCGCCGAGCCGCCGCTGCTCGCGCCTGACCGGATCGGCCCGGATGGTGCCAGCCCCCATCCGCCCGCCACCGTCGCCACCAGGCGCGCCGGTCTCTTGGCCGGTGCCCCACCGCCTGTGGGATCGCGCACCTGCAGCCGGGGATCGAAAACGAACAGGTCCGGATCGCGGCGACCAAGCGCCGCTTCGGCGGCTTTCCGCCCTTCCGCACGGCCAGGCGGACCATCGCGGGCTACGAGCCCAGGTGCGGCTGCGCAAGAGTTCCGGGTGTGCGAGAGTTCCGGCTGTGCCAGAGCTTCGGCTGGGCAAGAGTTTCGGTCTCGTCGGCGCCCCGTCGCGCGCCGGACCCGCCGTTCGCCGTCTGCGATCTCCCCCATGAAGTGCGACACGCCCCTTCGCGGTCCTGACGCCCCTTCGCGGTCCTGGAGAACGGCGCAGACCCACCGTCCTCGCGGACGGAGCCCCGCGCCTAGGGGCTCGATGTCGCGAGGGCGGGCAGGTCCGCCCCGGCCTCGATCTCGGCCGCCGAGGGCAGGCGCCCGAGGCCGAGAAGGTGCAGGAAGGCGGTGAAGGCCCTGTTGCGGCCGATGCTGCAGGCGGCGGTCACCCGGTCGCCCGTGACGTAGTAGGCAATGAAATCGAGGGCGGCGGGGTCGCCCTGCAGGACGATCCGGTCGAAACCCTTGGCATAGCCGCCGTAATCGAGCCGCTTGTCGCCCTGGTTGCTCCAGAAGAACGGCACGCCCGCGAACGCGCCACCCCGGCCGAGGATGGCATGGGCCACATGCGTGCCGTGTTGCTGCGCGAGGCGCCAATGCTCGATCCGCGCGGTCTCGCCGCTCGCCATCTCCGGGAACGCGGCGATGTCGCCCGCGATCCAGACGCCCTCCGCGAGCTTGAGGTCGCCGCCGACCGCGAGGCCGCCATCCTCGTCGGGGGTGACGCCCCCGATCAGGCCGGTCTCCGGCCTGGCGCCCGCGCCGACGAGGACGATGTCGGCCGGAAGGCATCGTCCGTCCTCCGTCTCGACCGCTTCGACGCGGTCGGTGCCGGTGATCCTGGCGACGGAGCCGGTCTCGAAGGTGACGCCGTTGCCGGCATGGTACCGCTTCAGCGCCGCGCCCACCGCCTCGCCGAAGCGCTTGGCGAAGGGGATGTCCTCGCGCGCCAGCACGGTGACGGACAGCCCGCGCTTGGTGAGAAACGCGGCGGCCTCCAGGCCGATGAACCCGGCGCCCACGACGACGACGGATTTGGCCTCGCCTGCCGCCTCGCTCACCCGGACCGCGTCGTCGAGGCTGCGCAGGGTGAAGACCCCGCCGAGGTCCTTGCCGGGGAAGTCCGGCATCACCGCCCGGCTCCCGGTGGCGACCAGGATCGCGTCGGCCTCCAAGGTCCGGCCGTCCGCCAGGGTGACGGCGCGCCGGGCGGGATCGACCCCGGTGACGTCCCCGGTGACACGCTCGACCCTGTTGGCCTGCGCGAAGTCGGGCTCGATCAGCACCTTCTCCGGCGGGGTCGGCTTGGCCAGGAACTGCTTCGAGAGCTTGGTCCGGTCGTAGGGCGGGTGGGCCTCGCGGCCGACCAGGGTGATGTGGCCGTCATAGCCTTCGCGGCGCAGGGTCTTCACGCAGGCGACGGCCGCCGCGCCCGCGCCCACGATGAGCACGCGCGCCACGGGCGTGTGCGCCGTCTGCATCGGCGCCGGCTCCGGCGTCAGGGTCGCGACGGCGTCGGACCCCTCGATGCGGACGGGGTAGCGCGTCAGGGACTCGAGGGCCGGCGGCTCCTCCAGGCTCCCGTCGGCCAGCGCGAAGGCGGCCTTGTGCCAGGGGCAGTAGAGGCGTCCGCCGCAGAGCTCGCCCTTGGCGAGCGGCGCCCCGAGATGCGGGCACTTGGCCTGGAACGCCCGCACGCCGGAGGCGTCGCGCACGAACAGCACCTTCTCGTCCCCGGCCGCGCCCTCCGTCATGCCTCCCATCGGGATCGCGTCGAGGGCGAGGCGGATCTCGGTTCCGGGCATGGCTGGCGTCTCTCCTGGCAGGCGTCGTCGCGCCCGGCCGGACAAGTCGCCGAACCCGTTCCGGTTGCAGCGTGCGACATCGCGGGCTTGGGCTGCGTCGGCCGGCGCGCCGCCCGTCAAGCCGCGCGGGGCCGGACCGGGCGTGGACCCCGCGAAGAGATCGCGGCCAGGGGATCGCGGCCAGGGGATCGCGGCCATCGGGGCGAACGCGATCCGGCCGATCTGTCCGGGTCTCCGACCGGCGCGTCCCGCCGAGCGGCGCTTCCGGACGCCGCTCGGCGGGGCCTCAGATCGGCTTGAGAAACTTGCACTTCCCCCCTTGGGCCCAGGGACCCTGCACCCGTGCCTCGGCGCAGAACGCGTCGACCGCGCGGGTCACACCGGGGAAGCGGCCTCCCAGGCTGTCGTAATCGTCGGCGATGAGGAGGCCGCCCGGGCGCAGGACCGGCCACCAGGCCCGGAGATCCGCCGCCACAGAGGCCTCCTCGTGACCCGCGTCGAGATGAATGACATCCGCGGTCACGCCGCGCAGGCGCAACAGTTCGGCGGCGTTCACCGAGTCCAGCGGAAGGGGCAGGACCCGGTCCGCGAGCCCCTCGCGCAGCACGTTGGCCAGGAAGGTGCGGTACAGGCTCGGGTAGCCGTGCTCGGTGGCGAGTTCGGCGAACAGGTCCGCGTCGGCCCAATGGTCGACGGCCCCGAGCCAGGTATCGACCGCGATGACGGTCCCGTCGACGCCGTGCGCCGCCAGGGATCTGGCCAGGTGCAGGGTGCTGGCGCCCTTCCAGGCGCCGATCTCCACGACCACCTCGGGGCGGAACGCCCTGACGGCGTCGTCGAGATAGGGGTGGACGCTGCGCCAGCCCTGGAGGTCCAGGGGACGCAGGGTGGCCGGCGGGTTCGCGAAGGGATCGCGGCCGTGCCAGAGGGCCTCGAGGAGGGCGCGGCGGGTCGTCGGGGGACGGCTCATGGTGTCGGCTCGCGCTGCGGGTCGCGCCCGCCCGGGGATCGGATGCGTCTGGTGACGTCAGTCATGGGCGGCGCGGTGCGCATGCGCGTAGAGCTCCTCGCAGCGCGTCAGCCAGCGATCGCGGGTGAACAGGCGCAGGACCCGCGCGTGCGGGACCGTGCGCGGAATCGCGAGGGCCTCGCCGATCGCCCGGGCGAGGGCCGGCCCGTCGTCCGGCGGCGCGAGATGTCCGGCCTCGCCGACCACCTCCGTGGCCGCCCCCCTGGCAAGGCCCGCCACCGGCACGCCGCAGGCCATCGCCTCGATGGCCACGAGGCCGAAGGGCTCGTCCCAGCAGGGCGTGAACAGGAAGACGGAGGCGCGGCCGATCTCGTCCGCCAGGGCCTCGCCGGAGAGATGGCCGCCGTAGCGGATCGCCCCGCCGAGCTGCGGGGCGATCTGCGCCTCCCAGTAGGCCCGGTCCTCGATCGGGCCGAAGAGGGTGAGGGGAAGCCCGGCCTGCCGGGCTGCCGCGACGGCGCAATGCGTGCCCTTGATGGGCGCGATGCGCCCGGACCAGACGGCGCCGCCGTCGCCCCGGTCCCGAAAGGGCCAGGCCGCGGGATCGACGCCGTTGTGGAGCACGGACACTTCCGGCGGCGCGCCCTCGGGCCACCAGGTTCCGCGCTGGGCCTCCGAGGTCACGGTGATCCGGTGCCCGGGCACCAGGCTGTCCGCCACGAACCAGCGCAGGGCGTCGTAGGGCGGCACGTGCAGCGACGTGACGGTGGGCACCTCCGCGAGACGCCGGCGCTCCAGGGGCAGGCGGCTCAGGGAATTGTTGTGCAGCACATCGAAGCCCCCGGCCGCGATCCGGTCGCAGGCGGCGGCGTATCCGCCATCCACGTGGGCCTTGAGCCCGGCATCGCCCCGATGTTCCAGGCCCGGGAAGCTGCGCTCGTGGTGGACCGGGATCACCGGATCGACGGGGAAGCGCGGGTCGCTGTCCCCGGCGGCGAAGAGGACGACCTCGTGTCCCCGCGCCGTCAACCCGTCGGCCAGCGCCCAGCACTGGGCTTCCATGCCGCCCGCGAAGGGCCGCGCCACCGGATGGCGCAGATGGGCGAGGAGCGCGATCCTCACGCCGTCGCCGCCGCGGCGGCCGCCTGGGCCTCGAGGTGGCGGATGACGGAGGCCGAATTGCTGTAGGGCTGGTGGCTCTGCTGGCCGGTGAGCGCGAAGTCGCCGGCCTCCGGGCGACGCAGGATGCGGATCGGCCGGTCGGGGGTGTCGTCGATCAGCCCCATCACCTTGAAGGCGTAGAGCCAGTGGCCCATCGTGCGGTAGCCCCACTTGGCCTCGAACAGCTGGGCGTTGCGCACCACGCTGTCGAGGTGGTGGACCGGCGGCATGTGATGGGGGTGGTACTGGTGATAGGCCAGCCCGCCCTTCATCCAGGCGATGGGGATGCCGGCCTGGTCGAGGACCTTGCCGAAATCCGTGTCCTCGCCGCCATAGCCGGTGTAGCGCTCGTCGAAGCCGCCCGTGGCCAGGAAGGTGGCGCGCCGGATGGCGAAGTTCAGGGACCAGAAGCAGCGGTAATCCGGGCAGATCTCGAGACCGGAGGCCGGGGGACCGCGGCGGTCGGAATGGCGCTCGGCGACCTTCGCGAAGTCCTCGCAGGTCCAGTCCCCCGCGGTGGCGCGCTCGGGCAGGTGGAGGACCTCGCCCATCAGCAGGCCGTCGAGTGCGTCGAGGCCGCGCGCGTAGTCGGCCACGAGGTCGGGGGCCGGGATGCAGTCGACGTCGAGGAAGACGACGGCGTCGCCGCCGGCCGCCGCCACCCCGCGGTTCCGCGCCGCCGCCAGCGGCAAGTCGGTGCCCGGCACCCGGATCTGGCGGACCGGGAAGGCGACCTCGGGCAGGTCGTAGGGCGCGTCCTGCATCACCGCCACGATGAACTCGGCGGGGACCTGCGTCTGGCGCTCCAGGCCGAGGAGCACGTTGCGCAGGTGCGCCGGCCGTCCCTTGGCCAGGGTCACGACGGAAACGGTGGACATGGGGCGGTCTGGCTCCGGGAGGTTCGAGCGTGGGGGAAGCGGGCGGTCAGCCGGCGGCGGCGACCGTGCGGGCGGCGGGCGTGAGGGGGACGGGCTCCGCCGCGCCGTGCCAGAGTTCGTCGGTCAGGCCCTCGAGCCAGCCCGCGGCGCGGGCGGCGGCGTCCGGCGCGTAGAGGCTGCGCAGGGGGGCGGTGTCGAGGGCGCGGGCCCGGGCGAGGAGGTCGCGCCAGCCCTGGAGATCGCCGGGCCAGACGGGGGCCTGGACGGCGGCGCCGAGGCGGACCAGGGCCTCGGCCTTGCGGGTCTGCTCGCCGAAATAGCGCCATTCGGGCATCACGATCAGGCGTCCGCCCACGCGGGCGACCTCGTGGACGGTGTTGTCGCCGGCGGAGGCCACCACGATGTCGGCGGCGGCGAGGTAGTCGGTCACCGAGGACACCCAGCCGAGTTCGCGCAGGTTGGAAAAATCGGTCTCGTGGCCCTCGCGATGGGTCGGCCCCAGGGTCAGCCACAGGGCCTCGGGAGCGGCCCGGGCGGCCACCGTCAGGGGCGCGTAGGGCGTGCCGCTGCCCCCGCCCCCGGTCACCGCGACGACGATCTCGCGGTCCGGGTCGAGGCCGAGCCGCTCACGGGCCTCGGCCCGATCCGGCACCCGGTCGACGCTGGTGCAGAGGCCGCCGCTGTAGAAGGTCTTGGCCCGCAGGGCGGCCGGGTAGTCGTCCTGCTCCAGGCGGGCGTCGAAGGGGGCCAGCATGCCGACGCAGGCCTCGTAGGCGCCCACATGGCCGATGTCGGCGCGGTCGCCATGCATCCGGATCTGCACCGCCGGCACGCTGGCGATGCGCGCCAGCAGCGCGATCTCCGCCGAGACGTCGACCACGAACAGGCCGACGTCGCGCTCGTCGAGATGGTCGAGGATGCGCCGCATGGTCCGGCGCATCGGGGTGAGGCCCAGCGGCACGCAGTGCATGACCTGGGGTGTCGGCTCCGCGTAGAGGCGCGGCGTCGGCACCTCGGCGCCGATCATGTCGGGCAGCGGCACGATCTCGATGTCGCGGGAGAACCCGTCGAAGAGCTGCGGGCCCGCGGTGAGCACGGAGACGGGCCGGTCCCGGGCGAACGCGGCGGCCACCGCCATCGTGCGGTTGGCGTGGCCCCGTCCCTGGTGATGGACGAAGAACGCAATGGGTTTCGTCATGGCTGTCGGGTTCGCGATCCGTCAGGAGAATAGGGCGTCGGGCTTCAGGGCGGCGGCGATCTCGGGAACCCCCGGCCGGCGCAGGACCCGGATCGCGGGGGCGTCGTCGGCCCAGTCGATCAGCCCGGCGTCCCGGAACTGGCCGAGCCAGTAGGTCATGCACCAGCGCCCGTGCGTGGTCCGGAAGCGGGCGGCGTTGGCCAGGATGGCGTCGAAGTGCTGCAGCGGCGGCACGTGGACGGGATGATGCTGGTGATAGGCCCGGGCGCCCCCGACCCAGTAGGTCGGCAGCCCGGAGGCGGCCAGGCGCGCGGCGAGGTCCGTCTCCTCGCCGCCATAGCCGCGATAGGCCTCGTCCATGCCGCCGACGGCGCGCCAGGACCGGGCCGGGAGCGCGAAGGACAGCCCCCAGAGCTGGCCGGGATCGGCCTCCCGGCGCAAGGCGTCCGGCGGGATCGCGGGGCGGGCCGGATGGGCCCGGCCGAGCCGGGCGAGGGCCGCTTCGTCGGCGGCCGCCTCCGGGCTCAGCCCCGTGGGCAGGTACAGGACCTCGCCGAGGAACAGGCCGTCGGTTTCCCGGGCCGCATGCCGGTAGGCCTCCACGACGGTGGGGGAGGGGATGCAGTCCACGTCGAGGAAGATCAGGAGATCGCCCGTGGCGGCCTCGGCCGCGCGGTTGCGGGCGGCGGCGAGGGGCATCGGTTCCCCCGCCACGTGGCGGTGGCGCACGGGACAGCCCGGATCCGGCAGGTCGGGCGCGCGGTCCGGCTGCATCCAGGCGATCACCAGTTCGCGCGGGCGCACGGACTGACGCGCCAGCCCGGCCATGAGGTTGCGCAGGCGGTCGGCCCGGCCGCGCACCAGGGTGAGGACGCTGGCGCCAGGATCTGCGGAGGGTCCGGCGGAGGACCCGGCGGACGGATCAGCCGGCATCGGCCAGCATCCGGCGGAAATGGCCGACGCCCTCGATGATGCCGCGGGCGTGCGAGGCCCGGGCCACGTAGGAGTGCTGCAGGGCGGCGTTGCTGGCAAGATCGTCGGAGTAGTTGGCCACGATGATCGCCTGCGCCTGGGCGCGCAGCATCTCGACGTCGTTGCCCGAATCGCCGGCCACGAACACGGCCCGCTCCGGCAGGCCGTAGAGGGCCCGGACATGGCCCACCGCCGTGCCCTTCGAGGCCGCCTCCGGCAGGACGTCGAGGTAGAGGCCGTGGCTGTGGATCACGTTCGCGGCGAATCCCGCCCGCGCGAGGGCCGCGCGGACCCTCTGGGCGGTCGCCGCATCCCCGAAATAGCTGAGCTTGTGCTCGCGCTGCTCCAGGGGCCCCTGGGGCACCAGGCCGTCGAGGTCGGAGAGCGCCGCGTGCACGCCCGCCCGGTCCCAGCCCGCCGACACGGTGGCGCGCCAGGCGGCATCGGCCGTGTAGGTCACGCCGTTGGGGTCGAGGTGGTAGATTTCCGATCCCACCGAGGTGATCATCACCTGCGGGCGCGGGCTGGCCTGCTGCTCCAGGATCGCCATGGCGCTGTGGAACGAGCGGCCGGTGGCGACTCCGAAGGCGAGACCCGCCTGCCGGCTGCGCCAGCGCCGGAAGATGCCGAGGGCCGCCTCGCAGCCCACCAGCGTGTTGTCGATGTCGCAAACGAGGAGTTGCCGCGCATCCGCCAGCGGCGGGGTCGGGACGCACAGCGCCCGCAGCAGGTCGTGGTAGCGCGCGGCGTGCCGGTCCCAGTCATAGGCGGCGGCCGCGCGGGCGCCCCCCGCCACGCAGCGGGCATAAAGGGTGGGATCGTCCAGGATGCGCAGGCACGCCGCCGCGATGGCGTCGGGGGTGCGCGGATCGACGAGGAGCCCGTTGCCGCAGGTCTCGACGATGTCGTTGGGGCCGCCGCTGTCGGTGGCCACCAGCGGCAGGCCCGCGGCCGAGGCCTCCAGGAGGGTCAGGCCGAAGGGCTCGTTGAGGGCGGGATTGACGAAGAGGCCGCCCCGCGTGCGGGCATAGGCGTAGAGGGCCGGAACGTCCTCCGGCCCGTGGGTCTTGGGGTAGGCCACCCGCCCGTAGAGGTCGTAGCGGTCGATCAGCACCAGGATCTCCCGCATGGTGCCGGCCATGTCGCCGTCGAGGGCGTCGATGTCCTCGCGGGTCCCGGCCATCAGGACGAGGTTGGCCCGCGCCTGCAGGGCGGGGCTCTCGCCGTAGGCCCGCACCAGGGCGCCGAGGTTCTTGCGCGCCACCGGGCGGGCGAGGGCCAGCAGCGCCGGCTTGCCCGGCTCGTGCAGGAAGCGGTCGATGGTGGCGTCCACGCGCGGCAGGGGTTCGGCCGCCGCGAACCGGGCCAGGTCGCTGCCCGGCGGCAGGACGCGGATGCGTCCCGGATCGTAGGCCGCATACCCGGCATACTGCACCTCCGCCTCGTCGCGGGAGGAGGCGACGACGAGACGCGCGCGCGCGAGTGCGCCCTCCTCGGCGGCGATGCGGCGGGCGAGATCAGGGCAGGCTTCGGCGCCGTGGCCGAGCATCGCGGCCTTGACCCGCCCGAGGGAATGGGCCGTGAACACGAAGGGAATGCCGAGGGCATCCTCGATGAGCGTCGCCACCGAAGCGGCATCGGCGTAGTGGGCGTGGATGAGGTCGGGCGGCTGAGGCTGCGCCGCGATCCAATCCATGAGGTTGCGCGCGAAGCTGTCGACCTCCGCGTGCATCGCCTCCTTCACGCGGTAATCCGGTGACGCGCTCGGGAGCCGCACGAGCGTGACCTTGTCGGAGATGCGCTCTTCGGGCACGGCGTAATCCGGGCCGAGCGCGCCGTGAAATAGGCGCGTCGCGATCACGATCCGCGCGATCCCGGCATCCTGGGACGAGGCAGCCACCAGATCGAGCAGGTAGCGGATGTGGCCACCCGTATCGGCGGTGAGCCCGAACACGACCCCGCCGCCGCGCAGGCAGCCTTGCAGGGCGACATGCAAGACAAACATCAGGCCGCTTGCAGCTCAAGCGTCTTCCGACAAACAGAATTCAGGCAAAGAAACGTTACCGGGGAGGTACATACCGTGATTCGTGTCGCCCAAATCGCCCCCAACATATTCCCCGTTCCCCCTGAGCACCACGGCGGTACGGAGAGGGTCATACATGACCTCAGCACGGCACTGGTTAACCTAGGTGTGGAGGTAACGCTCTTCGCGCCTTCGGACAGTGCGACAGACTTGCCGCGCATCGGCGACCAGCCGAGCCTCGCGGCCCTGGAGCGGCGCCACGGGCGGGTCGCGCCGGGGGTCCCGGCAGCCCTGGACGCCCTGCAGCTGGAAGCGCTGCGCTGCCGGCTGGACCAGTTCGACATCGTGCATGGCCACGGGGAGTTCGCCCATGCGGCGCTCCTCGGCGCGCGCCGGCGCCACAGCCTCACGACGGTGCACTGGCGGGTGGACGAACTCGACCGGGCGCTGTTCTTCGCGGGCTTCCCCGACCTGCCGGTGGCGGCGATCTCGGCGGCGCAGGCGGCCGGCATCCCGCCGGCGAACCGGGCCGGGATCGTGCATCACGGCCTCGCGCGGGACCGCTACGCCCTGAGCCCGCAGCCCGGCCCGCACGTCGCCTTCGTGGGCCGGATGACCGACCAGAAGCGGCCGGACACCGCGATCCGGGTCGCGCGCGCCGCCGGCCTGCCGATCCGCCTCGGCGGCACGATCGATGTCGGCAATCCCGATTATTTCGAGCACCGGGTGCGCCCGCTCCTGGGGGCGGACGCCGTCTATCTCGGCCCCGTGGACGATGCCCGCAAGGCCGAGCTCCTGGGGAGCGCGCGGGCGCTCCTCTTCCCCATCGACTGGCCGGAGCCCTTCGGCCTGGTGATGATCGAGGCGATGGCCTGCGGTACGCCCGTGGTGGCCTGGAACCGCGGCTCCGTGCCGGAGATCGTCGAGGAGGGCGTGACCGGCTTCATCGTCGCCTCCGAGGCCGACGCGGTGGCGGCCCTGGCACGGATCGATCAGCTCGACCGGGCCCTGATCCGCCGGCGCTTCGAGGCGCGCTTCACCGCCGCGCGCATGGCGGCCGACTACCTCGCCCTCTACCACCGCCTGCTGGCCGCCTGATGCGCGTCGCCCTCCTCGCCTGGGACTACCCGCCGGCCCCGAGCGGCCTCTCGACGGCGGCCCGCGAGATCGCCGAGAGCCTCGCCGAGGGCGGCGCCGACGTCACGGTCTTCAGCCTCGACCGGACGGGGCGCGAGCGCCGCGGCGGCGTCACGGTGGCGGGCTTCGCCCTGCCGCCCGGCGGCGGGCTCGCGCGCCTGCGCCGCTGGGGGGCGGCGGGGCACCTCGCCGCGCCGCTCGCCTTCCGGCGCGCCGTCCTGGCGGCCCATGCCCGCCAGCCCTTCGACGTCGCGGAAGCCACGAACTGGTACGCCCCCGGCGCCCTGCTGGCCGGGCGCCGGGATCTCCCGCTGGTCACGCGCAGCTCGACGCCCGCGGCCTTCACCCGGGACGCCCCCGAAACCCTGCGCGACCGCCTCGACGGGTGGGCCGCCGACGCCCTGGAGCGCGCCCAGGCCCGGGGCAGCGCCGGGCTCATCGCCAACACCGCCGCGCACGGGGCGGTGATCGCCCGGGCCTACGGCCTGTCCGGCCGGCAGCCGGAGGCGGTGATCGGCCTCAGCCTTCCGCCGGAGATCACGGCGGCGGCCCGCGGCGCCGCCTACCCGGACGCGGCCGGGCCGGTGCGCCTGCTCTTCGTGGGCCGGGCGGAGGCGCGCAAGGGCTTCGACGCGCTCCTCGGCGCGGTCGCGATCCTGGCCGACGCGGCGGAGCGGGGCGCCGGTCCCGCCTTCCGCCTGGACCTGATCGGCGTGCCCCCGGAGGACCTGCCGGGGGACCTGCCCGAGGCGGCGCGCGCCCGCATCCACGCCCGCGGCCGGGTGCCGGCCGAGGCCCTGGCGCAGGCCTACGGGTCGTCCCACGCGGTGCTCGCCCCCTCGCGCTACGAGAGCTTCGGGCTCGTCTACCAGGAGGCCCTCGCCTATGGCCGGCCGGTGGTGGCCTGCGCCGAGGATGCCAGCGCCCGCGCCTTCGTGGGGGCGCCGGATGCGGGGCCCCTGGCGCGGGAGGCCACCGGTGCGGCCCTGGCGGAGGCCCTGCGCCCGCTGCTGGCCGATCCGGCGCTGCGCGAAGCCTACCGGAGCCGGGCGCTGGCGGCGTCCGGCCGCTTCACCCGGGCGGTCCTGGGGCGCGAGACGCTCGCCCTCTACGCCCGGGCCATCGCGGCGGCCCGGACCTGTCCGAAGCGGCGCGCGTCCGCGCCTCAGTCACGGTAGGGGCGCAGCAAAGCGGCCTCTTCCTCGGGTCGCCCGTGCCCGGGCGCGAGGCGCTCGTAGTGCCGGGAGCGCGCCAGGACGTGGGCCCGGTCGAGATGGTGCTCGATCGCCCCGTGCAGGGCGATGAGGCTGCGCGGCCAGCCGCCGTCGAGCACCGGCCGCTCGTGCACGCGGCCGGCATAGCGCACGGACCGGCGGTTCAGGCGGTACTGGACGTCCGGGTAGACGTCCGAGCGGATGCCGTCGACGTGGTTCCGGCGCGCCAATCCGATCGAGACGACGTCCCCCGCTTCCGCCAGGGCCGCCAGGGCCGGCAGCCGCCGGCCGGCGTCCACGGCCAGGGTCTCGTCGGCGTCGAGCTGCAGCATCCAGGGATGGCGGGCGAGGTCCTGGAGGGCGTTGCGCTGGGCGGCGAAGTCCTGTCCCAGATCCCGCTCGCGATCCTGCCCCAGGGGCCGGGCCCCCACCCGCAGGGTCCCGCGCGGAAAGCCGGCGGCCGGCACCGCATCGGCCGGTCGTATCTCGGCATCGAGGAGGATCACGACGTCGTCGGTCCAGTCCGCATGGACCGCGAGCCCCGCCAGGACCGCCTCCAGCGCGGCGGGGCGGCAGAACAGGCCGAGGGAGACGGGCCGCCCCGCCGCCCCGTCGAGCGCGTAGAGTTCCCCGCGCGCGGCGTGCCGGTCGTGGGGTCGGCGCAGGGCCGTATGCCCGGCGGCGTCGCAGGGCCGGACGCCGAGGTTGTGGCCGGTGGCGGCGCTACGCAGGGTGTAGAGGTCGAGGCCGTAGGGCGCGTCCGGGTCGGGGTCGAAGACCGGGCCGGCGAGCTGTTCGGCCAGGTGCGCCCGGCAGACCGCCGGATCGGCCCCCGCCTCCAGCAGGAGGCCGCAGGCGCCGCAGGCGATCGGGAAGGCCCTGACCCGCCCGTTCGGATAGGCGAGGTGACGGCGGCTCGGCCCGAGCATGTCGGCCGCGCAGACGAAGCATCGGCGCATCATCGGTCCCGGCCCTCGTTGTCCCTCGCCGCAGAAATCCCCCCGGCATCGCAAGGATTCGAACGGACCTTGCCGCGCCGGGCCGGCGCCATACCTCCGCTGCTCCGCGAACCCCTGCCGCAGTTGGACATCGAGGTCGACTCCCCGCGTATGCTCGACCTGTTCCCCTCCGCATCGGGACCCCTCGCCCTCGTCGGCAACGCCCCGGGGCTCGATGCCGCCGCCGCGATCGACGCGGCGCCCTGCGTCGTGCGCTTCAACAACGCGCCGGGCTTCGGCGGCCGCGCCGGCGCGCGGGTCACCCATCTCGCCCTGGTCAATCGGGGCGGGCAGATGCGCGAATGGCTCGCCGACCCCCGCTTCCTCGACCGCCCGGTGGTCCGGTGCGCGCAGGCCTTCATCCTGCCGTTCCCGATGCTGCCGGCGGAGCAGAACCGGCCCGAACCGATCTGCTGGACCCGCGAGGCGGTGGATCGGCTGGCCCCCCTGGGCAAAGCCGTCCACATCCTGCCCGAGGATCTGCACCGGGCGGCGCGGCTCCGTCTCGCCGCCGTCATGGCCGACACCGGCACGGACGAACCCGGCACGCATGAATCCGGCCCGAGCGGGCGGCCGAACCCGAGCACCGGCTTCCTCGTGACGCTGGCCTTCCTCCTGGGCCGTCCCCTCGGGCGCGGCCCGGTCGAGGCGCACGGCTTCGGCTTCGACGGCTGGCCCGGGCATCCCTGGGCGGCGGAGCGGGCCTGGTTCCGGCAGGCCGAGGCGGCCGGGCAGCTCCGCCTCCATCCGTGCCGCCCGTGACCCTTTCGACCGGAATCAGGCTCCGCCAATGACGACTCTCATCACCGTCCTGAAGAGCGGCGGGCGCTACGACGCGGCCTGGGTCGAGCGCCTCGCCCGGGGCGTGCGCCGCCACGCTCCGGCCTTCGACCGGATGCTCTGCCTCACGGACCTTCCCCTCGCGGTGGCGGGCGTCGAGCGCGTGCCGCTCCGGCACGGCTGGCCGGCCTGGTGGTCGAAGATGGAGGCCTTCCGCCCGGGGCTCACGCGCGGACCGACGCTGCTCTGCGACCTCGACACCGTCCTGACCGGGCCGGCGGACGCCCTGGCCGAGCCGGGCCTCGCCGCCATGGAGGATTACTTCCACAAGGGCCGCCTCTCCAGCGCCCTGCTGCGCTGGCAGGGCGGCGAACTGGATGCCCTCTACGCCGCCTTCGCGGCCGAGCCGGAGCGCTGGATGGCGCCCGGCTCCTGCGGGCCCGTGCCGAACGCCGTGCACGGGGACCAGGTCGTCATCGACCACCTGCTGCGCCGGGAGGGCCTGGCTCCGGATATCCTCCAGCACCGCTATCCCGCCCTGCTCGATTTCTACGACCCCCGGCGGGCCGAGCATGGCCCGGTGGTCGTCTTCATCGGTGCGTCGAAGCCCGACACCGCCACCGGTCCGGTCCGGACGGCGTGGGACGGGGCGTGGCCGCAGAGGGACGACGATGGCGCGCAGGGACGCGACCGCCGCTGACGGGGGGGCACCGCGCGTCCGCGCGACGGTGCCGGAACCGGGCCGGCCCCTGCGGCTTCCGCGTCGGCTTCGTCCGGGCCGCAGCTTTAGCCGATCACCAGGGTCAGGGTCCGGTCCGCGGGCCCGAGGTCCACCCGGCGGCCCCAGTCGAAGGCGATGAAGTCCTGCTCGATCCCGTCGGCGAAGACCACGCCGCCCTCGTTCATCCGTGACGTGACCGCGAGGGCGGCCCCGGCGAGCCGGCCCGCCCGAAGGGTCGTGCCGGTGGCCACGCTCGGAAACGGCTCGCGCACCCAGTAGCCCACCGCCGCTTCTTCCGCGCCGATCCCGACGGCGAGATGCGTCGCCTCGCCGATCGAGCGGGCCCAGCCGGTCAGGCCGGTGCCCGAGGCGACGATGAGGCCGCTCGACGACTGGTCCTCGGCGGTGCCGTCGACCGCGATGCGGTAGCGTGCGGATTGATGGCTGCGGTGGCCGACGAAGATCTCGTTCAGGGCCACGAGCCGCTGGCCGCCGTCGAGGGCGGCCTGCACCATGGTGCGTCGCTCCACCGGAGCCGCTCCCGCGGCGCTGGCCGGCAGCAGGGCGCGCAGGCCCGCCACCGCGACCCGCGCCAGGGCGCCGTCGTAGAGGTCGGGGGCCGGATTGACGCCGATCACCGGCTGCGCGCGCAGGTACTTCGCCACGTTGGCGACGAGGCCGTCCGGGCCCACCGTGACGACGACGTCCTCGGGGGCGAACAGGAAGCGGTCGAGGTCGACGCGCCGGGCCAGCGCCTGCCGCCAGTCCCCCGGCACCGCGGCCCGCGCCTGGCCGAGCACGGCGTGGAAGCGGGCGTGCCGGTCCTCGACCTCCGCGAGGCTCTGGCCGCGGCTCTCCAGGAAGAACCGGGCCTGGCCGCGGGTGGCGTGCCGGGCGAGCAGGGCCTCGTAATCGGTCTCGCGGACGACGAACACGGCGCGCGGGGTGATGACCGCCATGGCCCGTCCTTCAGCGCAGCGGGCCGGGGGGAGCGACCGGCGGGGCCGCCCCGCGGAACGCGCCGAGGGCACTCGCCAGCAGGTCCGGCGTGACGTTGACGTGCTCGATGGTCTCGAGCTTGCCCGCGAGCTCGCGGGCGGCGAGACCCAGGAGCACGGCCGGCGGAAGGTCGCGGTAGATGGCGGCGCGGCGCTGCTCGGCCTCGGCCTGGGCGCCCTCCACGAGGCGGATGCGCTCGGCCTCCGCCGCCGCCTCCAGCCCGCTCGCCGCGGCGAGGCCCACCGCGCGGTCGCGGGCGTTCTCCGCCTCCCGCGCGATGAGCAGCGCCTCCTGGCGGGCCAGCTCCGTCCGCGTCTCCAGCTCGTTCTCCGCGATGGCCCGCTCCTTCTCCACCGCCAGGGCGCGCCGGGCGAAGGTCGCCGCATCCGCCTTCTGCTGCAGGGCCTCGAAGGTGGGCGTCTGCAGGGCGCGCTCCAACTCGCTCGACGGCGCGAGGTTGGTGAGTCGCACCGAGACCACCGCGAGGCCGATCTCCGCCAGGGCCGGGGCCGCCCCCAGCGCCGCGTCGAGGCTCAGGCGCAGGGGCTCGGGCCCGGCATCGAGGAGCGCGCCCACCGGGCTGGCGCCGATCACCTCCAGGACGGCCTGGCCGGCGATGCCGCCGAGACGCGCCTCGATCCGCTCGATCGGTTCGCCCTGCGGCCGGCCGGTGCGAAGCCCGAGCGAGAAGTCGACGCGGCTGGCCAGCAGCTCCGGGTCGACGACGCGCCAGCCGATCGTCCCCTGCACCACCACGGTCTGGAAGTCCCGGCTGCGGCCGCGCACGAACAGGGTCATCTCCCGGTCGTCCATCGGCACCTCGCTGATGCTCGCGGTTTCCGGCCGGAACCAGAAGACGAGGCCCCGTCCGCTCTGCCGGATGCGACCGTTGCGGTAGCGGATGACGTGGCTGCTCGCCTCGCTCCTGAGCTGGGCGAGCGGACCGAGGTTGCGGATCGTAGCCATGGGACCCTCCTGTTGGGGGCGCGCTGGGATTCAGAGCGGCTTCTGGAAACGGTAGAGCTCGGCGGGACGGAACGACGTGCCGGCCTCGCGCGCGCCCGTGGGGGCGAGCCAGCCGCGGTCGAGCATCCGGCGGCGGAAGGCGGGCTTGTTGAGGGACGTGCCCAGGATCGCCTCGTGCACGTCCTGCAGCTGGCGCAGGGTGAAGGCCTCGGGCAGCAGCGCGAAGGCGACGTCTGAATAGTCGAGCTTTCCCCGCAGCCGCTGCACCGCAAGGGCGAGGATCGCGGCGTGGTCGAAGGCGAGGCGCAGCGGCGTCCTCCGGTCGGGGTCGCCCGGCGCGAAGGCCGCGACCGGCCCCCCCGCCTCGCCGGACCAGGGCACGTCGAGGAGCGCGGCCGACGGCCCCGCCGCCACCGCCGCCGCGCGCGCAAGCGCCGCCGCGAAGGCGGCCTCCGGCATCAGCGCGAGGTAGGCCACGGTGACGATGCGCATGCGCGGGTCCCGGTCGAGGGCGCCGAAGGTGTAGAGCTGCTCCCGGTGGGTCTCCGCCACCTCCGCCGGGGCGAAGCCCGCCTTGTCGCGCAGCACGCGCTCGGCCGCGCCGTCCAGGGTTTCGTCGAGGCGCACGAAGCTGCCGGGCAGCGCCCAGCGGCCGGCATGGGGATGCTGGGTCCGCTGCACCAAGAGCACGGCCGGACGGCCCGCGCGCAGCCCCATCAGGACGAGATCGACGGTGAGCGCCGGCCGCGCGAAGGCGGCGGGGTCGTAGGCGCGGAGAAAGTCGTCCTCGGTCACGGCGCAGCCTTATATCCAACTTGCATCTAACTAAAGCGCGAGATGGATATAAGTCAAGCGCCCGATGCCGGGGCCGGGCGTGGCCGGCCGCACCGGGTTGCAACGTCGCCCCCGTGGTCGTCGGTCCCCTGGATCGGTTGGTCCCGGGCTGCCCGCGTCCGCTCGTGCCGGCGATCCGTCCGGAGGATCTTGTCTGCGCCCGCACCTCCGGCGGCCGCAGGTCTTGCCGGTTCGTGCTCCCGCCGGGCCCGTACTCCTGCCGGCCCGTACTCCTGCCGACCCGTACTCTTGCCAGCCCGCACGGATTCGTGCGGATCTTGGCGGAGACGAGGAACGAGCCCCCGATCGCGCACGGGGCCAAGCAGCCCCCAGGCTCCCTCCGACGGGACGGCGCCGGCCGCACCGTCGTCCGAGGAGGTCCGCGCGTCGGGAGGGAACGATCATGAGCCTGGATCGACCGGACGGCGCGGGACCGCGCCGCGTGCTCCTCCTGGGGGCGACCGGCACGATCGGGCGGGCCACCGCGCGGGCACTCGCGGCCCGCGGGCACGCGGTCGTCTGCCTCGTCCGGCGCCCGGCCGGCCCCGCGCCCCCGGCCGGTGCGGGGGACCCGCCCGGAGCGCCCCCGGGCGTCACCGAACGGATCGTGGACTTCACGGATCCCGCTTCGCTGGCGCGCGACGGGATCCGCGGCGAACCGTTCGACGTCCTGGTCTCGTGCCTCGCCTCGCGGACCGGACTGCCCGACGACGCCTGGGCGATCGATTACGGCGTGTCGGTGCGCGCCCTGCAGGCGAGCCGGGCGGCCGGCGTGACCCATGTGGTCCTGCTCTCGGCGATCTGCGTCCAGAAGCCGATCCTCGCCTTCCAGCAGGCCAAGCTGGCCTTCGAAGCGGTCCTGACCGCCTCGGGGCTCGACTACACGATCGTTCGGCCGACGGCCTTCTTCAAATCCCTCTCGGGGCAGGTGGAGCGCCTGAAGCGCGGCAAGCCGTTCCTGGTCTTCGGCGACGGAACCCTGACGGCCTGCAAGCCGATCAGCGACGGGGACCTCGGCCGCTACCTCGCCGCATGCCTCGATGACCCGGCGCGGCGCAATCGCGTGCTGCCGATCGGCGGACCGGGCGAGGCCATCACGCCCCTGGCGCAGGGCGAGCGCCTCTTCGCGCTGCTCGGGCGCGAGCCGCGTTTCCGGCACGTCCCGGTCGTTCTGCTCGACGGGATCGTCGCCGTCCTGGCGACCCTTGGGCGGTGGGTGCCGGGGCTGGTGGCCAAGGCCGAGCTCGCGCGGATCGGCCGCTACTACGCCACCGAGTCGATGCTCGTGCGCGACCCCGCGACCGGCCGATACGAGGCCGCCATGACCCCCTCGACGGGGTCGGAGACGCTGTTCGACTATTACGCCCAGCTGATCCGCAGCGAAGCGGTCGCCGAGCGCGGCGACCACGCGGTGTTCTGAGGCGTCGCGAATCCGTGGGGCGGGCCGACGCGCAGCGCCATCTCCCGCGGGGCAGGGTCCGTGGAGCGTCGGTGAGACGCGCCCGGATGGCCTCCTTGCGGCCGCGAACGACAGGGCGGTGCGGGGTCACCCGGCGTTGCGGGCGCGCGGCCCGGAACCAGCACAGGCCGGCCCGTTCTGTTGAAGAATAGTACCTTATCGTGGCATCGACGTCGCGCAGCATAATGCAGGGGTGCGCGGCGTCAGTCGCGCCGAGGCGGTCATCCATGCAAGACTGGTATATCTGGCATATCGTATCTGGCATACCAAAGAGCGGCGGGACGGGTCATATGCGTTGCAACGCAACAATCACTCGGGACCGCCCCACATGACCGTTCTGCTTCTCGTCGCTTTCGCCGGTGCCGCCAACGTGGCGCTCGTGGCCTTCATGGCCGACCGGCTGACCCCGCAGGACGCGGCCCCCGTCATCTCGGCGGGCGAGCTCGCCATCGTGAACGACAACGCCCCGGCTTCGGCGGTGAAGCTGGCCGCCTGACGGCCCCTCACCCTCTTCGGACGTCCGAACCCATCGGCCCCGCCTCATCGAGGCGGGGCTTTTCCATGTCCGGGTCCGGCGCTGCGGCGGGCGCCGCGGATCAGCCGCCGAGGACGTCCACCTCGGCCCGGCCCACGGCGGCGGCCTGCTGCTGCGCGATCGCCCGGTCGGACCGGCGCTTGAGCGCGAAGCCCAGGCCGACGACGAGGGCGGCGCCGAGGGCACCCATCGCGTGCGGGACGGCGCCCTGCAGGGTCGCGGGCAGCACCTCGACCATCTGCTGGTGAATTAGCCGGTCCGTGGCGATCATCTCGCCGGCCACCCAGCCCAGCAGCCCGCCGCCGAACCAGATCAGGATCGGGAACCGGTCGATCAGCCGGGTGATCAGGCTGGCGCCGACCACGAGGAGCGGCACCGACAGGGCGAGGCCGATGATGAAGAGTTCGTCGTGTCCCTTAGCGGCCCCCGCCACCGCCACGACGTTGTCGAAGCTCATGACGGCATCCGCCACCACGATGGTCCAGATCGCCTTGGGCAGGCTGGAATGCTCCTTGATGGCGCTCTCGTCCTCCTCCTCGCCGCAGACGAGCTTGACGGCGATGTGCAGCAGGATGAGGCCGCCGGCGACCTTCAGGAGCGGCACCGCCAGCAGTTGCGAGACGATGACGGCGAAGAGGATCCGCAGCAGGGCCGCCGCGAGGGCGCCCGCGAAGACGCCGATCCGCCGCTGCCGCTCGGGCAGGCCCCGGCAGGCCATGGCGATGACCACCGCGTTGTCGCCCGACAGGATGATGTCGATCCAGACGATCTGGAGGAGCGACAGCAGGAAGGAGGAGGTGAGGTAGGAATCCACGCGGAAGACGCCTCTGCTGCTCCGACACAGCGAAGCGATGGAGTACCCGGCAACGGGTCGGGATGGGGAAGGGACGGCCCGCCCTCGCGGGACGGGCCGTCCCCGGACAGGACCTAGGGATTGGCTTCGACGGCGGAGCGGAGCACGGGCGTCCACCGTGCGACCTCGCGCTCGACGAGGGCCTGCAGGGCGGCCGGACCGGCTTCGGCCTCCTTGGGCACTGTACCACCCAATTCCAGGATGCGCTTGGTCGTGCCCGAATCCTTGAGCGCCGCGTCGAGGGCGGCCACGAGCCGGGCCCGGACCTCCGGCGGCAGGCCCTTGGGCGCGAACACCGCGTTCCAGGCGCTGACCTCGTAGCCGGGCAGGCCGGCCTCCTTCGTGGTCGGCACGTCGGGCAGGCTCGGGGAGCGCTCGGGCGTCGCGATGGCGTAGGCCTTGATCGTGCCGCCGGCGATCTGCGGCGCCACGTTGACGATCTGGTCCGTCATGAAGTCGACCTGGTCGGCCATCAGGTCGTTCAGCGCAGGCCCCGTGCCGCGATAGACGACGAGCGTCGGCTTGGCGCCGGTCAGCGCATCGAACAGCACGCCGGTGGAATGCGAGACGGAGCCGACGCCCGCATGGGCCTGGTTGATCGCCGGTCCGCGCGCCTTCAGGACCTCGACGAACCCCTTGAGGTCCTGGGCCGGGAAGCCCTTCTTGGCGACGATGACGATCGGCGTGCCGGCGGCGAGGCCGATCGGATCGAAGCTCTTGGCCGGATCGTATTTCAGGCCCTTGAACAGGGCCGGGGCGGCGCCGTGCGTGCCCATGTGGCCCATCATGATGGTGTAGCCGTCGGGCGCGGCCTGGGACGCGCGCGTGATGCCGGTGGTGCCGCCGGCGCCGGTGACGTTCTCGATGACGACCTGCTGGCCGAGCGCCCGCGACATCGGCTCGGCGACGATCCGCGCCACCACGTCGGTGGGTCCGCCGGCCGCGAAGGGCACCACCAGGGTGATCGGGCGCTGGGGGTAGGTGTCGGCCGCGGCGCCGAAGGCGGCGAGCGCCGACAGGAGGCCGATGGCGAGTGCCGTTCTCATGGTCCGCATCCTTCTCGTTGTGGGTTGTCGTGTCCGTCCCCGGAGGGCGCCCGGGCGCCCCCGCCGTCAGGCTTCCGTGAACACCGCGTCGCGGCCGCGCCGCAGCGACGGCAGCAGCGCCGCCGCCAGGATGGTGACGGCGACGAGGAACAGCACCGCGCAGACCGGGCGCTCCAGGAACACCAGGACGTCGCCTCGCGACAGGGTCAGGGCGCGGCGCAGGTATTCCTCCATCAGCTTGCCCAGAACGAAGCCGAGCAGCAGCGGCGCGGGCTCGAAGCCGAACTTGATCAGCCCGTATCCGAACACCCCGAAGGCCGCGATCAGCATGACGTCGGTGGGCAGCGCGTTGATGGAGTAGATGCCGATCGCGCAGAACATGAGGATCGCGGGGAACATCAGCCGGTAGGGCACCTGCAGCAGGCGCACCCAGAGGCCCACGAGCGGCAGGTTGATGACGAGCAGCATCAGGTTGCCGATCCACATCGACGCGATCATGCCCCAGAACAGGTTGGGGTTCTTGGTCATCACGCCGGGGCCCGGAACGATGCCGTGGATCGTCATGGCGCCGACCATCAGCGCCATCACGGCGTTCGGCGGGATGCCGAGGGTGAGGAGCGGGATGAAGGCCGTCTGCGCGCCGGCATTGTTGGCGCTCTCCGGGCCGGCGACCCCCTCGATGGCCCCGCGGCCGAAGCGGCTCGGATCGCGCGCGAGGCGCTTCTCCACCGTGTAGGCGGCGAAGGGGCCGAGCACGGCGCCGTTGCCGGGCAGGATGCCCAGGATCGCCCCGATCGCGGTCCCGCGGAGCGTCGCGGGCGCCGCCTGGCGCAGATCCGCGAGGCTGGGCAGGAGGCGGCCGATCCGGGCCCGGGCGATCTCGCGGGTCTCGGTCTGATCGAGGTTGCGCAGGATCTCGGCCACCCCGAACAGGCCCATCGCCAGGACGGAGAAGTCGACGCCGTCGGTGAGGAACGCGAGGCCGAAGGTCATCCGCTCCTGGCCGGTCTCGAGGTCCGTGCCCACCGCGGCGAGCAGGACGCCCACGAGGATCATCGCCACGGCCTTGAGCACCGAGCCGTGCGCGAGGACGACCGCGAAGGCGAGCCCCATCACCATCAGGGCGAAGTACTCCGCCGGTCCGAAGATCAGCGCGAGGCGGGTCAGCGGCGCGCCGAGGGCCGCGATCAGCAGGGTGGCGACGGTGCCGGCGAAGAAGGAGCCGATGGCGGCGATGCCGAGCGCGACCCCGGCCCGGCCCTGGCGCGCCATCTGGTGGCCGTCGAGGGTGGTGACGACCGA
Source organism: Methylobacterium sp. Leaf111 (assembly GCF_001423285.1). NCBI lineage: Bacteria > Pseudomonadati > Pseudomonadota > Alphaproteobacteria > Hyphomicrobiales > Methylobacteriaceae > Methylobacterium > Methylobacterium sp. Leaf111. The sequence continues at coordinate 56,951 of NZ_LMNE01000009.1, forward strand.
GGTCGCCTCGCCGGGGATGTTCACCAGGATGGCGGTGGTGGAGCCGCCGTACTGCGCCCCGTAATAGATCCCCGCGAGCATGATGAGGGCGCCCACGGGATCGAGCCCGAAGGTGATCGGCAGGAGCATGGCGATGGTGGCGATCGGCCCGACGCCGGGCAGCACGCCGATCAGGGTGCCGACGAGGCAGCCCAGGAAGCAGAGCGTCACGTTCTGCAGGCTCAGGGCGACGGCGAAGCCGAGGCCGAGATTGGCGAGGAGATCCGTCACGTGCGCGCTCCCGATCAGGTCGTCATGGCGTGCGGGGCGACGTCGGTCCGGGTCCGGCGGGTGGCGCGGCGTTCCAGGGCGAGCAGGCCGAGGCCCGCCAGGGCGAGGGCGCCGGCCGCGAGCCGCAGCAGCACCCGCGACGGAATCCGGCCGCTCGCCGCCTCGATGACGGCGGTGGGGAAGATGGGGATGGGCAGGTTCAGGAGGTCCCCGAACAGCAGCATGCAGCCGGCGGTGAGGAGCAGGGCCAGGATCAGGAGTTCGCGGAAGCGCGCCTCCGGTGTGGCGTAGCCCCCGACGATCACCGCCAGCGGGCCCGCGACGATGAGGCCGAGGCCCGGGCCGGCGACGGGGCCGAGGGCGAAGGGCCGGATCGTGACCGCGAAGGCGAGGATGGCCAGCACGACGACGAGGGGGCCGCGCAGGCCGAAGGTCTGGAGGCCCGCCCCCGCGCGGACCAGGCCCGTCGCGGCGAGCACGCCGCCGCAGAGGGCGACGCCGATCGCCACCCAGTGCGGCAGCATGCCCGGTCCCATGGCGCCGAGGGTGCCCCGCGGCAGGTCGCTCGCGGCCCAGACGCCGAACATCCCGAGCAGGACCAGCACGAGGCCGGCCACGAAGCTCTGCGGCGCGCGGACCACGGACCCCGCCCGCCGCGCACCGTCGGATGCGTCGCTCATCGTTTCTCCCCTACGAGCCCCGCCTTCGTGTCTCGGGCGGGTGGCACGGCGATCGTCGGATGTCCGTTCGTCCCCCGGGCCGTGGCCGGGAGGACGCCCGCGGCGGTCGGCGCGTCCCCTGACGCTGGACGCTCCGCCCTGAAGGAGCGGGGTCGCCCGAGATGGTTCTGATAAAAACCTATGCCGTAAATCCAAGTCTCCACAAGAGCCCGTGACGGCGTCATCAACCGATTCGAAGGTCTCGTCGCATGAGACCTGATTACGTTGCCGGCCTCCTTTTAATCCTTCGCCGATGACGGATCCTGTCCGGGCGCGCTGTGCTGCGGGGCGACCGCGTTCCGGCATGAGGATCGGGCCGGTGACGCGCCGCCCGCTAAGAGCGCCCCAATGGGTCGGACCGGGACCGAGGCCGCCCCCGGGCCACTCCCGGCCCAAGCCGAACAGGCCCGCTAAACAAGAATAAAAACCTGTCTTATAATAGATAGCTATTATATTTACAGGAAGGATCGTGCTTGGTATCCAGGGGTCGGACGAACGATTGTGCCAGGGCCGACGGATCGGGGCTCGGGCGACCGGTCGTCCGAAGGCAAAGCGGCTCCAGACCGCCCCTGAAAACCAGCAGTGCCGCCATGCGCGTGGCCAAAGGGAGGATGCGATGAGCTTGGCGACAGGCTTGCCCTCGAACGTCACGGGGCCGCTGCTCGAGGTCGACGGCGTCACGCTGCAGTACAAGACCCCCGACCACCTCGTCACGGCGACCTACCGGGTCGGCTTCCAGGTCTTCCCGAGCGACCGGTTCGTCCTGCTCGGACCCTCGGGCTGCGGGAAATCCACCCTCCTGAAGTCGGTGGGCGGCTACATGGCGCCGACGGAGGGCCAGATCCGCCTGAAGGGCCAGGCCATCACCGAGCCCGGCCCGGACCGGATGATGGTGTTCCAGGAATTCGACCAGCTGCTGCCCTGGAAGACCGTCCGCCAGAACGTCGCCTTCGCCCTCGAGGCCTCGGGGCGCCTGTCGGGCCGGGCCGCCGACGAACGGGCCATGCACTATATCGACAAGGTCAACCTCTCGGCTTTCGCCGACAGCTATCCGCACATGCTGTCGGGCGGCATGAAGCAGCGGGTGGCCATCGCCCGCGGCATGGCGATGGAGCCCGACATCCTGCTCATGGACGAGCCCTTCGCGGCCCTGGACGCGCTCACCCGCCGGCGGATGCAGGACGAACTCCTGGCCCTGTGGGAGGAGACGCGCTTCACGGTGCTGTTCGTCACGCACTCGATTCCGGAGGCGATCAAGATCGGCTCGCGCATCCTGCTGCTCTCGCCGCATCCCGGCGAGGTCAAGGCCGAGCTCAACACGGCCGGCTCGCCGCAGGAGACCCTGCTCCTGGAGCAGCGCATCCATCGGATGCTGTTTTCCGAAGAGATCAAGGAGGCGGAGAATGTCTAGGACCGCGAAGGCGCTCGTGTCACCCGTCCTCCTCCGGCCCGCCCGTCCCGAGATCGTCCGCGAGACCGGCGGCGCCTATGGGGGCGCCGTCGTCGAGAAGCCGCTCTCGGCCGTCGAGCGCCTCTACAACCAGGGCTGGCTGCGCAAGCTCGTGATCCTGGCGGTGCTGGCCCTGATCTGGGAGGCCTACGGGCGCTACCTCGACAACGACCTCCTGTTCCCGACCTTCTCCGCCACCGTGACGGCCTTCGCCCGGGGCGTGGCGGACGGCACCCTGGTGCTGCGGGCCTGGGGCTCGATCAAGGTCCTGCTGATCGGCTACGGCCTCGGGATCCTGCTGGCGACCCTGCTCACCGGCATCGCGATCAGCTCGCGCATCGGCACCGACTTCCTCGAGACGATGACGTCGATGTTCAATCCCCTGCCGGCCATCGCGCTTCTGCCCCTGGCGCTGATCTGGTTCGGGCTGGGCAACGGCAGCCTGATCTTCGTGCTGGTCCATTCGGTGACCTGGGCCATCGCCCTCAACACCCATTCGGGCTTCCTCTCGGTCAGCCGGACCCTGAAGATGGTCGGGCGCAACTACGGCCTGCGCGGCAGCCGGCTGATCACCAAGATCCTGATCCCGGCGGCCTTCCCCAGCATCCTCACCGGCCTCAAGGTCGGCTGGGCCTTCGCCTGGCGCACCCTGATCGCGGCGGAGCTCGTCTTCGGCGTCAGCTCGGGCTCGGGGGGGCTGGGCTGGTTCATCTTCGAGAACAAGAACATGCTCGACATCCCCAACGTCTTCGCGGGGCTCTTGACGGTGATCCTCATCGGCCTCTGCGTCGAGAACCTGATCTTCCAGACCATCGAGCGGCACACCCTGCAGCGCTGGGGCATGCAGGCCTGAGGCGGGTCAGCCCGAAGGACCTCCGCTCCGTCAGTCGAGGTCGGAGCGGTAGTGGAGCATGGCCGTCCAGCTCTGGCGATACTCGATGGGGTCGCCCGTGAGGGCGACGGCGACCCGGCGCACCAGCAGCAGGGGCGCCCCCGGCGCACAGCCGAGGGCGTCCGCCATGGCCGGGCTCGCCCGGTCGGTGGCGATCGTGTCCCGGGCCCGCGCCACGGTCTGGCCGCAGCGCGCCTGGTAGAGCACGTAGATCTCCTCCAGCATCTCGGCGCCGGGCTCCGGCTTCAGCGCGGCGAAGGGCTCGGCCGGCAGCGCGATGCGCTCGTAGATCAGCGGCACGCCGTCCTCGCTGCGGGTCCGCAGCAGGACCAGCACCTTGGCGCCCGCCCCCAGCCCGAGGGCGGCCCGGTCCTGCGCGTCGGCCCGCGCGGTCCCGGCGGCGAGGACGCGGGCCACCGGGCGGAACGGCCGCCCGTCGCCGTGGACGAAGCGCAGGAAGCGGAAGCGCGACCGGTCGCTCGAATGGGGCACCACCTGCGTGCCGCGCCCGTGCTGGCGCTCCAGCAGGCCCTGCCCGACGAGGTCCTCCATGGCCTTGCGGATCGTCCCGATGGAGACGCCGAGGTCGAGGGCCAGCTGCGGCTCGCTCGGCAGGTAGCCGCCCGGCTTCCAGGTGCCGTCCACGATCCGGCGCAGCAGCAGGTCGCGGGCCTGCAGGTAGAGCGGACGGCTCGCCAAAGGCCCGGTCATGGGGGCGGTCGTGGGCGCGCTCGTGGGTCCGGTCACGGGCGCGGTCTCGGGCGCGGCCGGCGACGGGACTTCGGGATGCGCCTGGGGGGTGGGGGCGCCGCGCATGCGGTTCGACATCGGCAACTCATGTATATGACATATGACCGTTGACAGCGGTCGGCACGAGGCTATCGTGGCCCTCGGCACCGGACCAGAGAATTCGGGCTCAAGGCAGGAGGAACACATGGCACTCGGCCGTCTCATCCGGCTCTGCGGCGCCGCGGCCCTGATCTCGGTGGGGCTCTCGGCGAGCCTTCTGGCCGGCGCGGGGTCCGCCCGGGCGGAGGCCTCCGTGGTGCGCCTCGCCAAGCAGTTCGGCATCTCCTACCTGCCCCTCACGGTGATGGAGGAGGAGCACCTCCTCGAGAAGCAGGCCCGTCAGCAGGGCCTGGAGCTCAAGACGGAGTGGCTGCGCTTCACCGGCGGCTCGGGCATGAACGAGGCCCTGCTCTCGGGGAACCTCGACTTCGCCGCCGGCGGCGTCGGGCCGATGCTGACGATCTGGGGCCGCACCCGCGGCAACCTGATGATCAAGGGCGTGGCGGCCCTCAACGCGATGCCGCTCTGGCTGGTGACCGTGAACCCGGCCGTTTCCTCGATCAAGGACTTCACCGAGAAGGACAAGATCGCCCTGCCCACGGTGAAGAGCTCGATCCAGGCGATCACCCTGCAGATGGCCGCCGAGAAGGCCTTCGGGCCGGGCCAGCAGGGCAAGCTCGACCCCCTCACGGTCTCGATGGGCCATCCCGACGCCCAGACGGCGATGCTCGGCGGCCGCTCCGAGATCACGGCGCATTTCGGCGCCCCGCCGTTCCAGGAGGTGGAGCTGAAGGACCCCAAGGCCCGCAAGGTGCTGGACAGCTACGACGTCCTCGGCGGGCCGCACACCTTCAACCTCGTCTGGGCGAGCAGCCGCTTCGTCACCGCCAACCCGAAGATCGTGGCCGCCTTCCGGGCCGCCCTGGAGGAGAGCCTGGCGCTGATCAAGGCCGAGCCCGCCCGGGTCGCCGCGCTCTGGATCAAGGCCGAGAACGCCCGGCTCACCGAGGCGGAGGCGGTGGAGATCATCCGCGCGCCGCAGACCCAGTGGACCAGCGCGCCCCTGAACATGCTGGCCTATCTCGATTACATGAACCGCGCCGGCCTCGTGGCCGCCAAGGCCGCCGACCAGAGCGAGCTGTTCTTTCCCGGCGCCGCCGCCACGGCGGAGCGCTGAGGCATGACCGTGTCCGTTCCCGTCCCCGCCCCGGCCGATCCCACGGTCGAGGCCGTGCCCGGCGCGACGCTGAGAGTGCGCATCCGGCGGGACGGCGGCTTCCAGGCCTTCACCGTGGCGCGGCGCCCGGCCCAGACCATCCTCGACGTGGTCACCGAGATCCAGCGCGAGCAGGACCCGACGCTCGCCTACCGCTTCGCCTGCCGGGTTGGCATGTGCGGCTCCTGCGCCATGACGGTGAACGGGCGCCCGCGCTGGACCTGCCGCACGCGGGTCGCGGCGGTGGCGGAGGACGACGGCCTGACCCTCGAGCCCCTGCGCAACCTGCCGGTGGTCAAGGACCTGGCCGTCGACATGGAGCCGTTCTTCGAGAAGTGGACGGCCGCCCACGGGGCCTTCGAGCCCGGCGACGCGCCGCCCGCGGACTTCGCCGTGGTGGCGCCGGATTCGCCCGCGCGCCGGGCGGTGGATGCCGGCATCGAGTGCATCAATTGCGGCGTCTGCTACGCCGCCTGCGACGTGGTCACGTGGAACCCGGACTATCTCGGCCCGGCCGCCCTCAACCGGGCCTGGACCCTGGTGAACGACGTGCGCGACCGGGGCCAGGCGGCGCGGCTGGAGGCCGTATCCGGGGATGCCGGCTGCCAGTCCTGCCACACCCACATGAGCTGCACCGAGCACTGCCCCAAGGCCCTGGCGCCGACCTTCGCCATCGCGGGGCTGAAGCGCGCCACCGCCCGGTCGGCCCTGAAGCGGCTCAGCGCCCGGCATTTCCGGAGGTCGGCATGAGCCCGCTCCTCTACGTGGCGCAGCGCGGCACCGCCGGGATCCTGGCGGTGGCGGTGGCGGTCCATCTCGGCACGATCCTGTACGCCGTGCGCGGCGGGCTCACCGCCGGGGAGATCCTGGGCCGGACGCAGGGCAACCTGGCCTTCCTCGTGTTCTACGGCGTCTTCGTGGTGGCGGCGGCGATCCACGCGCCCATCGGCCTGCGCAGCATCCTGCGGGAGTGGACGCCCTGGCGCGGACGCTCCCTCGACGGGGCGATGCTCGCCGTCGCGGCGCTCCTCGTCGTCCTCGGCCTGCGCGCGGCGCTCGCGGTCTACGTCGCATGAGCGCCGGGACGCAGACCGCCGCCCCGCGGCCAAGGAGCCTCCGCGCCGCCCGTCCGCGCGCGGGCTTCGCCGCCGCCCTGCTGCACCGCCTCTCGGGGATCGCCCTGGCGCTGTTCCTGCCGATGCACTTCATCGCCCTCGGCACCGCCCTGCAGGGGGCCGACCGCCTCGAGAGCTTCCTCGGGCTGACCCACAACGGCTTCGTGCGCGCGGCCGAATGGGGCCTCGTCAGCGCGCTGGCCCTGCACATGGTCCTGGGCCTGCGCGTGCTGGCCCTCGAGTGGTTCGTCACCCGGGAGCGGACGGCCCTCGTCGTCTCCGCCTGCGTGGCGGCGGGGCTCGCGGTGGGGCTCCTGTTCCTGCTCGGCGGCGCCTGAGCCAACCCTTCGAAGGAGACCGGCATGGATCTCGACCTCACCGAAGTCGAAGCGGTGTGCAAGGACCTCTACGTCCGCGCCCTGAAGCTGCTGCCGCCGGACATCAAGGCGGGCTTCGCGGATCTCGCCCGCGAGGAGACCAGCGCCACCGGCCGGGCGATCCTCGGCACCATGGTGGAGAACATCGCGGTGGCCGAGCGCACCAAGAACATCCTCTGCCAGGACACCGGCATCCCGATCTACAACGTGGTGATCGGGCGCGACGTGCGCGTCGAGGGCGCCGACCTCAAGGCCGCGATCCGGCGCGGCTGCGAACGCGCGACCACCGAGCATTCCCTGCGCTCCTCCGTGGTCCACCCGATCACCCGCGTGAACGAGCAGACCTCCTGCGGCATCCGCGTGCCGATCATCCACGTGGATTTCGACGATCGGCCCGAGACCGTCTCGGTGGAGATGATCCCGAAGGGCTCGGGCTCGGAGAACGGCTCGTTCCTGCAGATGCTGCTGCCCTCGGACGGCATCAACGCGGTCAAGCGCTTCGTCATCGACCGCGTGATCGAGCTCGGCGGCCGCGTCTGCCCGCCCACCATCGTGGGCGTCGGCATCGGCGGCACCTCGGACCTGTGCATGCATCTGGCCAAGGTGGCGGCCACCCGCAAGCTGCGGACCGCCTGTTCCGATCCCGACGGCGCCCGGATCGAGGCGGAGCTGTCGCGCGCCGTCAACGAGCTTGGCATCGGCCCCCAGGGGCTCGGCGGGCGCTCCACCAGCTTCGCCGTGCATGTGGAAATCGCCGCCACCCACATCACCCAGAACCCGGTGGCGGTGAACATCCAGTGCCACTCGGCCCGCCGGGCGAGGGTGACCTTCACGCCGGGCGGCATCGCCTTCGACTGAAATCGCCGCCTCCGGGAGGGCCTGCGCCATGCACCACGTTCTCGACATGCCGGTCGACGCGGCCCAGGTCCGCGCCCTGAAGGTCGGCGACACCGTCACCCTGCGAAAGATCCTGTTCGGCATCCGGGATGCCACCCTGATCCACATGTTCGACCGGGGGCGCCGGACCCATCTCGATCTCACCGGCCACGCGGTGATCCACACCGCGCCCAACGTACACCGCGTACCGGTCTCCCCCGAGGCGCCGGTGGGCTACGCGCCGTTCTGCATCGGCACCACCACCTCCATGCGGATGGAGCGCTTCACCGACGCCCTGATGCGGCGCGAGGGCGTGCGCCTCATCGTCGGCAAGGGCGGCATGGGCCCCCAGACCCTCGCGGCCTTCGCCGAACACGGCGGCGCCTACCTCGCCATCGTCGGGGGCGCCGCCGCCCTGGAGACGACCTGGATCGAGCGGATCGACGACATCGACCTCGACGACCTCCACCCCGAGAGCCTGTGGAAGTTCGCGATCCGCGACTTCGGCCCCCTCCTGGTCGGCATGGATTCCCACGGCGGCTCGCTCTTCGCCGACGTCCAGCGCGACGTCGCCAGCCGGCGGGATGCCGTCATCGAGAGCCTGGGAGCCGCCTGATGCGCGCCGTGCCGACCACCGTCGAGACCGACATCCTCATCCTGGGCTCGGGGGGCGCCGGCCTGTTCGCCGCCCTCCACGCCAAGAAGGCCGCCCCCGACCTCCAGGTCACCGTCGCGGTGAAGGGCCTGCTCGGCAAGTGCGGCTGCACCCGCATGGTCCAGGGCGGCTACAACGTCGCCCTCGCCCCGGGCGATTCGGTCGAGCGCCACTTCATGGACACGATCGAGGGCGGCAAGTGGCTCAACAACCAGGAGCTGGCCTGGACCCTGGTCACGGAGGCGCAGGTCCGCATCCGCGAACTGGAGACCGAGCTCGGCTGCTTCTTCGACCGCAACCCCGACGGCAGCGTCCACCAGAAGGCCTTCGCCGGTCAGACCTTCGACCGCACCGTGCACAAGGGCGACCTCACCGGCATCGAGATCATCAACCGCCTGTCCGAGCAGGTCTGGCGCCGGGACGTCCGGCGCCTGGAGGATCACCGCGCCCTCGAGCTGATCCCGGCCGCCGACGGCTCCGGCCTCGCCGGCGTGCTGATGCTCGACATGCGGACCGGAATCCCGGTCCTGGTCCGCGCCCGGGCGACCCTGCTCGCCACGGGCGGCGGCCCGACCATGTACAAGTTCCACACGCCCTCCGGCGACAAGACCTGCGACGGCCTCGCCATGGCGCTCCGCGCCGGCCTGCCCTTACGCGACATGGAGATGGTCCAGTTCCATCCCACCGGCCTGCTGGCGGGCGCGGGCACGCGGATGACCGGCACGGTGCTGGAGGAGGGGCTGCGGGGCGCGGGCGGCTACCTGCTCGACGCCTCCCGCGAGCGCTTCATGCAGCACTACGACCCGCGGGCGGAGCGGGCGACCCGCGACGTCGTCAGCCGCTCGATCATGCGGCGCATCCGCGACGGCTACGCCACCCCCCATGGCGGCGTCTACCTCCAGATGAGCCATCTCGGGCCCGCGGACGTGGCCGCCAAGTTCAAGGGCATGGTGGAGCGCTGCGCCGATTGCGGCTTCGACCTCGCCGGGGGCCTGGTCGAGGTCATCCCCACCGCCCACTACATGATGGGCGGGGTCGCCTTCCGCCCCGGCTGCGGCACCGAGCTGCCGCGCCTCTACGCGGCCGGGGAGGATACCGGCGGGGTGCACGGGGCCAACCGCCTCGGCGGCAACGGCGTCGCCAACTCGACGGTGTTCGGGGGCCTGGCCGGCGCCGCCATGGCTCGTGACGTCCGGGGCGTGCGACGCCTCGCCGAGCCCGATCCTCACGCGATCGAGGCGGGGCTCGCCCGCGCCTACGGCCCTCTCGGGCGCCCGGCCGGCGACCTGGAGGCGATCCGGGAGGCCCTCTACGCCACCATGTGGGACGATGTCGGCATCCTGCGCGACGCGGCCGGGCTGGCCCGGGCCGGGGAGCGCCTCGACGCCCTCGCGGCCGCGGTGGCGGAGGCCGGCATCCCCGACGGCGACCGCCGCTACAACCTGACCTGGATGGACCGGCTCAACCTCGAGAACCTCGTCCGCGTCAGTCAGGCGATCCGGGCCGCGGCCCTGGCCCGCACCGACAGCCGCGGGGCGCACTTTCGCGAGGACTTCCCCGACGCCTCCGATCTCGCCACCTCGCACTACACCGTGGTGCGCCAGGCCGGGGAGGGGCTCGACGTCACCCTGGAGCCCGTCGCCTTCACCCATGTGCGCCCGGGCGCCTCCCTCCTCGACGCGGCGGCCTGAGGCCGCGCCCCCACCCGACGGATCGCCGAGAGAGACGCCATGGACCAGTCCCGGGGCCGGCCGCGCGGAGCCGACATCGTCGTCGAGACGCTGGAGCGCCTCGGCGTCCGCCGCATCTTCACCCTGTCGGGCAACCACATCATGCCGATCTTCGATGCCCTGCTGGGCACGGACATCGCGGTGGTGCATGTCCGCCAGGAGGCCGCCTGCGTGCACATGGCCGATGCCTGGGGCCGCCTGACCGGGGAGGTCGGGGTCGCCCTGGTCACCGGCGGCCAGGGGCAGACCAACGGCGCCGCCGCCCTGTTCACGGCGCTGGCGGCGGAGAGCCCCGTCCTCCTGCTCTCGGGCCATGCCGGCCTGTCGGAGCTCGGGCGCGGCGCCTTCCAGGAACTCGCCCAGGCCGACATCGCCCGGCCGATGACCAAGGCCTCGTGGACGGCGGCTGCCGTCGACACCCTGGCCGACGACGTCGCCCGGGCCCTGCGGATCGCCCGCGCGGGCCGGCCAGGGCCCGTGCATCTCAGCCTGCCGGTCGACCTCCTGGAAGCGCAGGCCCCGGCCGCTTCCTCGGTCGCTCCCCCGGCACCCGCCGAGACCGCGATCCGGGTCGGCGCGCCCGGCGCCGACCTCGTCGCGGCGGTGGCGGCGGAGCTCGGCCGGGCGCAGCGCCCCCTGATCCTGTGCGGCCCGGTCGCCTGCGGCGCCGAGGGGCGCGCCCGGATGGCGGCGCTGGAGGCGGCCTCGGGCGTGCCCGTCCTCGGGATGGAGAGCCCGCGCGGCCTCAACGATCCGAGTCTGGGCGCCTTCGCCGAGGTGCTGGCCCAGGCCGACTGCCTCGTGCTCGTGGGCAAGCCCCTCGACTTCACCCTGAAGTTCGGCGAGGCGCCCGCGGTGGCGCCGGCCTGCCGCTTCGTCGTCGTCGACCCCGACCCCGCCCTCGTCGCGCGGGTCGATCCGGCCCGCCTCGCCGTCTCGGGCACGGCCGATGCGCTGCCGACCCTCGCGGCCCTGGCCGGCTCCTGCGCCGGGGGGCGCCCGCGCGCGGGGACGGACTGGCCGGCCACCGTGCGGGCGGCTGTGGCGTACCGGCCCCCGGACTGGAAAGACCGGCGCGGCCCCGAGGGCCGCCTCCATCCGGTGGAGCTGTGCCGCGGCGTTGCCGCCTTCCTCGACCTGCATCCCGGCGGCACCCTGATCTGCGACGGGGGCGAGATCGGGCAATGGCCCCAGGCCCTGGTGCAGGCCCCCCGGCGCCTCATCAACGGGGTCTCGGGCACCATCGGCGCGTCGCTGCCCTTCGCCCTGGCGGCCCGCCTCCACGACCCGGCGGGGCCCGTGGTGGCGGTCCTGGGGGACGGCACCTTCGGCTTCCACATGGCCGAGTTCGACACCGCCGTGCGCTACGGCCTGCCCTTCATCGCCGTGGTGGGCAACGATGCCCGCTGGAACGCCGAGTACCAGATCCAGCTGCGCCAGTACGGCGCGGCGCGGGCGCGCCACTGCGACCTCCTGAGTTCCCGCTACGACCGCGTCGTGACGGCTCTGGGCGGCCACGGGGCCCTCGTCACCCGGGCCGAGGACCTGCCCGGGGCCCTGGAGGAGGCGCAGGCCAGCGGCCTGCCGGCCTGCCTCAACGTGCTGATCGAGAGCGTGCCCGCCCCGGTGATCCGCAGGCCGAAAATTTCCGTTCCGTAAGGCGGGCCGACCGCATCCCCCATCGCGAGTCCGGTCCAGGGAGGTTCACATGCGCCGACGCGACGTACTGGCCCGGGGACTGCTCGGCGCGGGACTGCCCCTCCTCGGGGGCCTGCGCCCGGCCCGGGCCGAGGTGCAGGCGGTCACCATCGCGCGCCAGCCGAGCCTGGGACACCTGCCGCTGATGCTCATGGAGGAGCAGGGGCTGCTCCAGACCCACGCCGCGGCCCGGGGCCTGTCGGGGCTCGGCGTCCGCTACGTCACCCTGGCGGGCGGAGCCGCGATGAACGACGCGCTCCTGTCCGGCTCGATCCAGTTCGTGGCCGGCGGCGTGCCGCCCCTCGTCCTGCTCTGGTCCAAGACCGAGGGCACCGCCATGGCGGTGAAGGGCGTGGCGGCGATGAACGCCATGCCGCTCCTCATGAACACCAATGCGGAGCGCATCCGCTCGCTCGCCGACTTCACCGACCGGGACAAGATCGCCCTGCCGGCCGTGAAGGTCTCGGTTCAGGCCATGTTCCTGCAGATGGCGGCCGAGAAGGCGCTCGGGGAGGCGCGGCGCAACGACCTCGACCGCCTGACCGTGACCCTGTCGCACCCGGACGGCATGGCCGCCCTCCTGGCCGGCCAGGAGGTGACCGCGCATTTCACCGCCGCGCCGATCCAGGAGCTGGAGCTGCGCAGGCCCGGCATCCGGACGATCCTCAACTCCTTCGACGTGCTCGGCGGACCCTCGACCTTCAACGTGGTCTGGGCCTCCGCCGCCTTCGTGGAGGCCAATCCCACCCTCCACGCCGCGTTCACGGCGGCCCTGGAGGAGGCGGTCGCCTCTATCGCGGGCGACCCCCGGGCCGCCGCCCAGGCCTATGTGCGCCTCGCCCGCGACGGCTCCGACGTCGGCCTCATCGCGTCGATCCTGGCCTCGCCCCAGGTCAGCTTCACGACCACGCCCCAGGCGATCCTGCCCGTCGTCACCTTCATGGCCCGCACGAAAACGATCCGCCGCGGCGCCCGGGACTGGCGGGAGCTGTTCTTCGCCAACGTCCACGCCAAACCCGGCAGCTGAGTCCAGCTTGGCAGCCGAGGCCTCGTCCACCGCGCCTCAGGGCACGTCGGGGCGCGGATCCGGCACGAAGCCGTCGCGGTTGGGCATCCGCACGGCGGCGAGGCTCCTCGCCTCCAGGACGGCGTCGTCCGGCAGGAGGCCGTTCAGGTTCAGCAGGTAGCCGACGACGGCGTAGACCTCGTCGTCCGTGAGCGATTGCGGCGCGTCCATCGGCATGGCCCGGCGAACGTAGTCGAACAGCGTCGGGGCATAGGGCCAGAAGCTGCCCACCGTCTTCACCGGCTGGGCCGAGGCGAGGGTGCCCTGGCCGCCCACGAGCCGGTCGCCGAGGCCGCCCTCGCCCTTCGCGCCGTGGCAGGACGCGCAGCGCTCGGCGAAGAGCGCGCCGCCCTGGGCGACGCTGCCTCGGCCGGCGGGAAGCTTCCGGCCGTCCCGGTCGATGTCGATGTTCCAGGCGGCGACCTCCGCCGCGGTGGCGGGGCGCCCGATCCCGTAGCGGGTCTCGGCCGAGGCCGGGCCGGCCGAAGCGATCGCGGCCAACCCTGTCGCCGCTATGGCGATGGCGGCCAGGGCGGTCGCGGCCAAGCCGATCGCGGCCCTGGGGCCCATTCGGAGGGCGGTGCCGTCACGCCTTGGGATAGCCATTCGACACCTCTCCGCTCTCCGCGATGCGCCAGGGGATGACGGCGTTGTTGTGGTAGAACGAGTTCAGGCCCCGGGCCCCGGCCAGTTCGGCGAGGAGCGGCTGCACGTAGCCGGTCTCGTCGATGGCCCGGCTCTGGATCACGGCGGGCTCTCCGTTCCAGGTCCAGGCCAGGCGGAACCGGGTCAGCGCCTTGTCGAGGACGGGCGCCTGGAGCTGCGCTTCCTGCCAGCTCCGGCCGTCGTCCACCGAGACCTCGACCCGGGCGATCGTGCCCCGCCCGCTCCAGGCGATCCCGGTGATCTCGTTGAAGCCGGGCACGATCCGCTGCGTCCCCGACGGCCGCGTGATCACCGACTTCGCCTCCATGGTGAAGGTGAACTGCCGCGCGGTCCCGTCCGGCATCAGGTCGGTGTACTTGGCCGTCTCCTCGCGGGAATAGGCCGGCGCGTCCGTCACGTTGAGCCGGCGCAGCCACTTCACGCTCATGTTGCCCTCGTAGCCGGGCAGGAGCACGCGCAGGGGGTAGCCCTGCTGCGGGCGCAGGCGCTCGCCGTTCTGGCTGTAGACGAGCAGCGCGTCGTCGAGACACTTCCCGATCGGGAGGCTGCGGGTCAGCGCGGCCGCATCCGCGCCCTCGGCGATCACCCACTTGGCGCCCGGCTGGAGGCCGGCCTCCTCCAGCACCGTCCTGAGGCGCACGCCCGTCCATTCGGCGCAGCTCACCAGCCCCACCAGGTCGGAGGCGGTGCGGCCCGCCCGGATCGCCTTGAAGTCGGGGTTGCCCGAGCACTCGATGAAGTGGATCTGCGACACGCTCGGGAAGCGCCGGACGTCGTCCATGGTCAGGACCAGGGGCCGCTCCACCAGGCCGTGGATCATCAGGCGGTGCTGGGCCGGGTCGATCGCGGGGACGCCGCCATGGTGGCGCTCGTAGAACAGCCCGTTGGGCGTGATGATCCCGTCGAGCTCCTGCAGCGGCGTGCGCACCGATGCTGAGGTGTATTGCTTGAGGGTCTTCGGAATGTTCTTGACGACGGTCTTCTCGAACGGCGACGGCGTCCCGTAGGGCTGCGCCCCGGTCTCCGCGCCGGGGGTCGTCATCCAGGGCGGCACGCCCGGCGGACCGCCGGCCGGGGACGCCGCCGCGGCCGGTTCCGCCGCGCGTGCGGCGACGAGGCCGCCGCCGACGAGGGCAGTGCCCCGCGCGAGGAAGGACCGGCGCGACCTCGACGCGACCTCCGTGGTATTCCGGACGCGGTCTTCGTCGGATTCTGGTCCGCTCACGCTGCGTCTCCTTCACCAGGTCGGGGCCGTCGTCGGCAGCGCGGAGTGTAGGACCGCTCACCCGATTCCGTCATCCCCTTTCGGGTCTCCGCCGGCACAGCGTCGCGACGGGCAGGCCTCGCCGGGAGCGGAAGCGGAATTTTGCATGTCAGATCAAAAGGTATGCATTAAGGTTCTGGACAGGGATCGGGTGCGCGCCGCATGATCTCGCTCCCGGATCTCAGGCGGAGGTGCGCGCCATGGGTGGTTGTTGGCTCTGTGATACGCCTCAGGGAGCATTCCGCATCCAGCGAACGCTCCTGGGGCAGAAGGATTGTTATGTGGTTCTGCTGGACCACGACGTTCTCGGAACCTGCGAGACGGCGGAGCAGGGGCTCCGGATGCTGACCGAGGAGCACGCCTACAAAGCCGCGTGCGGGCTGGACCTGGCGCGCTTGCCGATCCCCCGCTCCCTGAACGGGTGGACCTTCGCGCCGGCCGCGTCGCATCGGACGGCCAACTGAGCGATCCGTCCGGGGCGGCCCGATCCCGTCGCCCCGCGATGCTCACGCCTCGCGAACGCCCGGCTTCTTCCCCGCCTCGAAGATGAACTCGACGCCGACCCCCTCGAGAGCCCGGCGCACGGCCAGGATCGTGTCGTGTCGCGGCTGGATGGCGGAGTTGGAATCCTCCAGGCGGTTCAAGGTCGAGACGGAGACGTTGGCCAGCTTGGCCAGTTCCTCCTTCGACAGGCCGGTCAGGCCGCGGGCGGCCCGCACCTGTCCCGAGGTCAGTCCGGCCTCGGCCGAAGCCGTGGCCGTCGCCTGCGGGGAGGGCGGCGGCGACGCCTCGGTGCCGGAGGCGCCGTATCGATTCCGGCCCGGGACGTTGAGGCAGACGCCGACCCACTCCCGCACCGAGCCGTCGCGGTTCAGGACCGGAGCGCCGCGGGCGTTGAACCAGCGGTAGATGCCGTCCGCGCACAGCACCCGGTAGTCGGTGTTGTAGGGCGCCGTGTGCTCGACCGCCGTCATCCAGGCCGCCTGGGTCCGGGCGCGATCATCGGGATGGACGGCGTTCAGCCAGCCCATGCCCTCCATTTCCGCGTGGCTCTGACCGGTCAGGGCCATCCATTGCGGCATCTCGCTGGGTTCGCCGTTCGCCTTGTTGAGCCAGAAGACCGCGGCGGTCGCGGCGATCAGGGCGTTGAGGCGGTCGTGGCGCTGCATGACCGCATTCATGGCATCGTGACGCGCCGTCACGTCGAACACCACGCCCATGCCCTGGTTCGGCTTGCCGTCCTGCCCCAGGATCACCTCGGCATGGTGCAACAGCCAGCGCTGGGTGCGGTCCGGGCGGATGATCCGGAACTCGCGGCTGATCGGCTGGCCATTCCGCAGCACCGCGATCTGATCCGCGTGGGCGGCCTTGTCGTCGGGGTGGATCATGTCCAGGCCGAACCCGAAGGTTACGCGGGAGGCCGGGTCCAGGCCGAGAATACGGTAGAGTCCCGGCGACGCGTCGACCTCTTCTCTGCGAAGGTCCGCGGACCAGAAGCCCACCTTGCCGGTGTCTTCGATGAGCTTGAGGAAGTGCCGGGAGGAGAACGCCCGCAGGGTTCCATTGCCATCGGATGCCGTCTGGGGGCGCATGAGAACTCTCGTGGGCACAGGCTTCCCCTTCGGCTCCAGCGATTCGATCTGCCTGCTGTCCTTATAGTTCCGAAGCGACTTGCCAATGGGTGAAAAGACACCTGGCTTCGCATTCGTACCGTGATGCCCCCCGGGATGCGCTGCGGGGAGGGGCGCACGGCTCATCCGACGGCATGCGCGTCTTCGTCTCCGCGCGGACGAAAACAGGCGCGAAATCAAACGATTGAAACGCGCCTCCACGGTGAAGAGCCCGCCTTCCCACCCGAAGACCGGCTTCAACGCCTCGGTCATCAGTTTCGGCTCGTTGGCCACATGCGAGGATAGGCATGACAGATTTCGTTTCAGCCGGGTGCGAGCCTTGGATGTTGCATCGCGGATGACAGAAAATGCGACGCGAAAATTTGGAGATACCCCCGAGTTTCGGGGATTTGCCTGTGTTTGCGTTATGTCCGCATGCCTAGTTTGCACCAGTAACGGCAGCCTGTCCGTTGCATGGGGATGGCGATGTTCTGGGGTGGCGATGAACTGAAATCGAAGCTCAGTGCGCTCGATGCTTCCCAAAAGTCGATCGAGTTCGACCTCGACGGCATCGCTGCCTCCGTCGGCGAGATCGCCCGCCGGACCAGCCTCCTGGCACGGAACGCCACCATCGAGGCGGCGCCGGTCCGGGAGCCGGGGCAGCACTTCGCCATCGGCGCCGCTGAGGTGAAGAGCCTGGCCGCCCAGACGGCGAAGGCGACCCCGAGCGTCGAAAGCCAGATCACCGGCACCCAATCCGCCGCCCGGGGGGCCGCCACCGCCATCGCCCGCATCGGGGAGACCATCGGGCCGACGAACGACATCGCGGCCTCCTCGACCGCCGTCCAGCAGCAGGCTGCGGTGGCCCAGGAGATGTCGGCCAGCATGCAGGTGATGACGGTCGCCGTCACCGAGTTCAGCCAGAACGGGGGTCTGATCAAGGTCTCCACCCGCGAGGTCGACGCCTCGACCCGGCAAGGCCGCGCGGCCTCTCGCAGCATGGCCGCCTGATGCCGCCCGTCTCCGCACACCCTGGCCTATCCGGTCGACGGGACGGATCCCCGGACGGATCCCGGGATCGCTTTGCGGTCCTGGACGATGGGCGCACCACCGGTGCGATCGGCGATGCCGGCCCGGAAGGGGTCGAGACCGCTCCGGAGCAGGCCGATACCCCGGCCTCCCCCTCCCAAGACGAAGCACGGCTGGGTGCGGCGGTCCGCGCGGCGATGCTCGGCGAGACGCTGCAACTCGGCCGCTATTCCGCTTTCACCCAGGCGACCGTGGCGCTTTCGCTCGCCGCCATCTTCTGGGACATCGCCGCGAAGACCTACCTCGCCGTGCTGGCCGCGGCGGTGACGACGCTCTGCGGTGCCGCCATCGTCGCCACGCCCCGTTACCGGGGTGTCATCGGCGGGGGCGCGTCCTGCCCCTCCACCCGCGGGGCCTTCCGGGTCCTGCACCTGCTCGCGTTCGGGCGCGGCCTCGCCTGGGCGACGATGCCGGCCGTCCTGCTCCCGACCCTCGACAATGCCTATCGGGTCGTCGTCGGCGCCGTCTGCGCCGCCCTGATCTCGCACGCCTACGTCGCCGGCCCCGTCTTCTCCCTCGCCCTTCTGGCGGTGGTCCCGGTGGTCGCCGGCATCTTCATCGGCCTGGCGGGGTGCGAGGGACCGGTCGGCCACTCCGTTGCCCTGCTGCTGACCCTCTACGCGACCTTCGTCTTCGTCAGCGCGCGTCGCTTGTGCGGGCACGCCTACCAGCGCATCCGGAACCGCGTCGTGGTGCAGGCACAGAGCGAGACGATCGAGCTCCTGCTCAAGGACTTCGCCGAGGGGACGAGCGACTGGCTGTGGGAGATCGACACCGTCGGCCGCCTAAGGCCCTCCCTCGAGCCGATCGCCGGCCTGCTGGGCGTCGATCCGGTTGCCCTTCGCCACCGCACGCTCCAGGCTGTCCTAAGGGACTTCGCCGACGAGGCCGGGGGCGCGACCGGGATCGATGCCGTCCTGACCGCCATCGCGGCGCGGAGTCCGTTCCGCGATCACACTGTGCGGCTCCGGACGCGGGACGGCAGGCGCTGGCTGACCCTAAACGGCCGGCCCGTCTTCGATGCCCTCGGGACCTTCGTCGGATATCGCGGCGTGGGATCGGACGTGACGGCCAGCCGGGAGGCGCAGGCGCGCATCGCCTTTCCCTTCGACAAGGTGAAGGTCGACCGCTCCTTCGTGCGCGACCTTCAGGGGCGGCCCGAGAAGGTCGCCGTCGTCGAGGCGATCGCCCGGATGGCGCGCGCCCTCTCGATGAACGTGACGGTGGAGGGCGTGGAGACCCAGGCGCAGCTCGACGTCCTCCGCGCCAAGCGCTGCGACGTCGCACAGGGCTTCCTCTACAGCCCCGCGCGGCCCGCTTCCGAGGTGATGGCCCTGATCGATCGCATCGAGGCGACGTCCTCACCGGTGCCGGATCAGGCACGGATGCGGACCGCGCTGGCAATCGTCTGAGGCTCGCGGCGGATCACCGCGGTCGCCCCGTGGGCCGCCCATGATGGGTGGGCGCCGACCGACCCGGAACGCGGCCGCTGCGCGCCCTGAGCGACCTGACCTGGTGCGGATGAGGGATGCTTCGGTCCCGAACCTCCTTCGGTCGTCCCGCCGGACCCAGCCAGGCCGGGCCGGAGCGGGTCGGACGGCCCTTCTGCCGGGGTAACGGCGGTTCGCAGACGCCCTTCGCACAGGCCTGATCCGAGAGCCAAGAAGACACGGGTGTGGCAGAAAATCTGTCACGATCGTCGGTATCACGACGAAAGAATGGTTTTTTTGGGCGTCCGAGCCGCGGAAAGACAGTTTTCCAGTGCAGGGCTGAATATCTGATTCAGATATCGTCAAGTGGTGCGGTCTCACAATGATGTGATGTTCTGGAGCGGTCATCGCGAAGATTCGAACAGCAAGTCAGCATAAGGGGAGAAATATCCGATGTTCGATTTCATGGGAGCGTCACGTAAGTCGAGGTCCGGCGCCGCAGTGTTTGGCGGCTTGCGTATGCCGGTTCTTGGGCTCGACGCATTGTCGGTCGTCACGACGATGAATCCTGCTATGGAAGACTTGCTCGGGCCGGGCGGAGCCGACCATAAGGGTCGCCGCCTCGACGACCTCTGCCGCGACCTGTCCGGCCAGTCCATCGTCGCCCTCGGGCTGCGCCATCGGCACGACGCCCTGGCCCGCCTGGGCGGCCGACCCTTCGACGTCGCCGTCACGCCGCTGATGGAGGGCCACAGGATCTCGGGCTACGTCCTGGAATGGACCGACGCCACCCCCCGCCTGGAGCGGGAGGACCAGGCGCGCCGCCTCGCCGCGATCGAGGCGTCCCAGGCCGTCATCGAGTTCACCCCGGATGGCACCATCGTGTCGGCCAACGCGGCCTTCCTCGCGGTCATGGGCTACACCCTCGACGAGGTTCGGGGACGCCATCACAGCCTGTTCGTGGAGGCGGCCTACCGGGACAGCCGCGCCTACGTCGCCTTCTGGGACGGCCTCCGGGCGGGCCACGCGGAGGTCGCCGAATTCAAGCGGGTCGCCAAGGACGGCAAGGCCGTGTGGATCAAGGGCTCGTACAATCCGATCCGCGACGGCGCCGGCCAGGTCGCGCGGGTGGTGAAGTACGCCACCGACATCACGGCGCAGACCGTCGAGACCAACGCGCTTCGCGGGCAGGTCGACGCCATCCGCAGGTCGCAGGCCGTGATCAGCTTCGACCTCGACGGCCGCGTCCTCGAGGCGAATGCCAACTTCCTCGCCGCCGTCGGCTATACGGCGGCCGAGGTCGTCGGCCAGCATCACGGCCTGTTCGTCGACGCTGCCCACCGCGCGAGTGCCGAGTACGCCCGGTTCTGGGAAGCCCTGCGCCGCGGCGAGTCCCAGGCCGGGCAGTTCCGCCGCATCGGCAAGGCGGGGCGCGAGGTCTGGATCGAGGCCAGCTACAACCCGGTGCTCGACGCCGACGGACGACCCATACAGATCACCAAGTTCGCCATCGACGTGACGGCCCAGGTCGAGCAGCGGGAACAGGTCCGGCGCCTCGAGGAGGCCTCCGCGCGCGAGCGGGTCGAGGCTGAGGCCCGCCACCGGGCCGAGCGCGTGCAACTGGCCGACGCCTTCGAGCAGACGGTGGGAGCCGTCCTGGCCTCCGTCGCCTCCGCGGCGACCGAGCTGCAGGCGACCGCCTCCGGCATGTCGGGCATCGCGGCGGAGACCGCACAGCAATCGACCGCCGTAGCTGCCGCCGCGAGCCAGGCGGCCGCCAATGTCGGCACCGTCGCGGCGGCCGCGGAGGAGCTCGGGGCCTCGGTCGACGAGATCAGCCGGCAGGTCGCGGGCTCGGAGGACCTGGCGGGCCAGGCGGTCGCCGAGGCGGAACAGACGGCGACCCTGGTCCAGGAACTCAGCGAGGCCGTGCGCAGGATCGGCGACGTCGTCGCCATGATCTCGGCCATCGCGAGCCAGACCAACCTCCTGGCCCTGAACGCGACCATCGAGGCGGCCCGGGCCGGCGAGGCCGGACGCGGCTTCGCGGTGGTCGCGGCCGAGGTCAAGGAACTCGCCAACCAGACGGCCCGGGCGACCGATGAGATCACCGGGCAGATCGGGCGGATCCAGGGGGCGACGGGAGGCGCCGTGAGCGCCATCGATGGCATCCGTCGGCGCATCAAGGAGATCGACGCGGTCGCGGGGTCCATCGCGGCCGCCGTGCAGCAGCAGGGGGCGGCGACCCAGGAGATCGTGCGCAACGTGACCGAGGCCGCCACCGGGACCGGCGAGGTCACCAGCAACATGTCCGGTGTCGCCCGGGCGGCCGAGGAGACCGGAAGCGCGGCGACCCAGGTCCTCACCGCCGCCTCGGACCTCTCGCGCCAGTCCGAGCATCTCGACGGCGAGGTCTCCCGCTTCCTCGCCAAGATCCGGACGGCGTGAGGCGGCCATGCGCGAAACCTCCGGCCTTCCGTTCGACCGGTCCGCCAACCGCTTCGGCCCGGCGGAGAACCGCGCCGGCCTGGCGGGTCTCGAGGCCGGCGGGTGCCGCCATCGGCTCGCCGGCACCTCCGCGTCGATCACGCGCTCGCTGCAGGGCCTTCAGGACGCACTCGTCCTGCTGGTCGCCGCGCTACCGGCCGACGATCCGATGGTCCCCCGGCTCAACGCGGCCGCGCAGAACATGACGCGCCTCGCACGGGCCGTCCTGACCTACGGGGCGGTCCTCGACCCTCACGCCGTGCCGGAGCTCTGAGCTGGGGCCGCCGATCCTCGTCGACGCGCCCCGCCCCTGGGCGGCAGGATTGACGCCCGAACCCGGGACGCATCCTCGGGAACACCGATCCGCTGGGCGGTGCGACCCGCATTCCGGCGGGGCGCGTGAGCCTGTCGAGCCAAGTCCGTCCGGGCCGGTTCGGTTCGTCCCGGCCGGGCGCTGGCCGGCGCGAGCGTCAGATCTCCGGCGGCGCTTCGGGCGTGCCCTCGTGGCGGTCGCGATGTGCCGCGGCCCGCGCGAGGAGCAGGAGCGTGACGGGCGTCGACACGGTAAGGAACACGCCGATCAGGGCGTCGCGCAGGACGAGCCGGCCCTCGAGCAGCGAAAGGAGCAGCATGGAACTGATGAGGATCAGGGCCATGCCCAGCGTCGCCCCGAGGGTCGGCGCGTGGACGCGCTCGTAGAAGGTCCGCAGGCGGATGAGGCCGAGGGCTCCGGTCAGCGAGAAGGCGGCTCCGACGACCGCCAGCGCGACCACCAGCCAGGCGGCCCAGAGCGGCAGCTCCGCGCCGCTCATTGGATCACCTCGCCCTGCATCAGGAACTTGGCCAGCGCCACGGTGGCGGTGAAGCCGATCATGCCGAGGATCAGCGCCGCCTCGAAGTAGAGGCCGCTGCCGGTGCGCATGCCGTGGACCACGATCGCCAGCATGCCGTTGAGGTAGAGGGTGTCGAGGCCGAGGATGCGGTCCTGCGCGCGCGGACCGCGCAACATCCGCCACGCGGCGAGCGCCATCGCCAGCACGAGCATGCCCTGGGCCAGGCCGAGCCCCCAGTCGAGAACGGCGGTGGCGCTCATGCGAAGACCTCCATCAGGGGGCGCTCGTAGCGGTCCTTCACCCGCCGCACCCATTCGTCCCCGCCCGTATAGTCGAGCACGTGCAGGAGCAGGCAGCCGGTCTGCGAATCGTACTGCACCCAGAGCGTGCCGGGGGTGCCGGTGAGGATGATCGACAGGACCGTGATGCCGAAGGGCTCGCGCAGGTCGAGGGGGATCGTCACGAACCCGGTGCGCCGCTCCCCGCGGCGCAGGCCCAGGATGATCCGGGCGACGTCGACGTTCGACCGGACCATGTCGTAGAGCACGACGACGGCGAGGCGCGCGAGGGTGCCCGGCGCGCGCACGAGGACGGCGCGGGGCTGCAGCGCCCGCATCACGGCGGGAACCGACACCCCGACGAGGAGCGCCAGCGCGGCGCTTCCCGGTGTGATCGGGGCGTTCAGCAGGAGCCAGGTCAGGGCGAGGGCGACCGTCAGCAGCGGGTAGGGCAGGAACCGGCTCATGCGCCCGCCCCTCCATGGGCGGCGCCGAGGACGGCCCGGACGTAATCCTGCGGTTGCGCCAGCCACTGGACGGTGGCGTCCGCGTAGGCGAGGGCCGGGCCGCCCCAGAGGGCGAGGGCCAGGCAGGCCGCGAGCAATCCGGCCAGAGCCAGGAACTCGGGCGGGCGGAGCACCGGGGGCGGGTCGTCGCTCGGAACCCAGAGGTTCTGGATGCCGAGACGGACCAGCGGCGCCAGGGTGCCGAAGCTGGAGAGCGTCAGGGCGGCGATCAGCCACCAGGCCGAGGCCGGGATCGGGCCCGTGGCCAATCCGGTGAACATCGCGAGCTTGCCGACGAACCCGGCCAGCGGCGGAATGCCGGCGAGCATCAGCGTGCAGAGGAGAAAGCCGCTTCCCAGGAGCGCGACCGCCGCCGGAAACGTCCGGCCGATCTCGATCGCGTCGGCGTCGTCGAAGGGGTCGCGGTACTCGTCGGCGAAGACCGCCTGCTGGGTCTGCCCCGGAGCGCGGCCCCGCTGCAGGATCTCGGCGAGGAGGAACAGGGCGCCGGCGGCCAGCGTCGATCCCACGAGGTAGTACAGGGCGCCCGCGAGCGCTGCGGCGCTGCCGGTGCCCAGGACCGCCAGCATCGTGCCGGACGAGATCATCACGGCGTAGCCCGCCGCCCGGGTGAGCTCGCGCGCGGCCAGGATCCCGATGGTGCCGTAGGCCATGGTCGCGAGCCCGGCCGCGAGGATCCAGGTCTGGCCGAAGCCGGCGGACAGGCCCGAACCGAACAGGAGCTGACTGAGGCGGATCACCACGTAGATGCCGACCTTGCTCAGAATGGCGAGGATCGCCGCCGCGGGCGCGCTCGCCGCCGCGTAGGTCGTCGGCAGCCAGAAGCCGAGGGGCCAGGCACTGCACTTGATCAGGAAGGCGATGCCGAGCACGGCGCAGCCGATCTCGAACAGGGCCGGTTCGGCGGCCGCCGGTGCCGCGAGCCGCCGCGCGAGGTCCGCCATGTTGAGCGTCCCCATGGTTCCGTAGATCAGGCTGACGCCGACGAGGAAGAACAGCGAGGCGACCAGGTTCACGGCGATGTAGCCGAGGCCGGCCCGGATCCGCATCTCGCCCGAGCCGTGCAGGACGAGGCCGTAGGAGGCGGCCAGCATCACCTCGAAGAAGACGAACAGGTTGAACAGGTCGCCGGTGAGGAAGGCCCCGTTCACGCCCATCAGGAGCAGTAGGAACAGGCCGTGGAAGCGGGGTCCCGCCCGGCCCCAGCGGGCGAAGGAGAAGACGAGGGCGCACAGGCCGAGCACGCTCGCCAGCACCAGCATCAGCGCCGAGAGCCGGTCGGCCACCAGGACGATGCCGTAGGGCGCGTCCCAATTTCCGAGGCGATAGACCTGGGCCGCCGCCTCGGCGCGCAGGGCCAGCACCAGGGCGATGCCGAGGAGGAGAAGCACGGTGACGAGGCTGAGCCCCGATTTCAGCCGGCGCCGCCGCTCGTCCAACAGGAACATCACCCCGGCCACGGCGATCGGCAGCACGATCGGCAGCACCACGAGGTGGTCCGACCAGGTGGTCTCGGCGGTGGCAGTCAGGACGGATGGGGTCATCGGCAACGGGTCATCGCGGAGGAACGCCTCATGCTGGGGGAGCGCGTCCGGCCGGGGAAGGGCGTCACGCTGAGGAAGCGTCTCATGGGTGCGGATTCCCGGGCTGCGGTTCGCCCTGGCCAGGCTCGCGGCCATCCACGTGATCGCTGCCGGTGATGCCGCGGGCGGCCAGCAGGACGACGAGGAAGAGCGCCGTCAGCGCGAAGCCGATCACCAGGGCGGTGAGGACCAGGGCCTGCGGGACCGGATCGTCGACGGAGACCACCTCGGCGCCGGCCCCGAGCACCGGCGGCGCCCCGACCGTCAGACGCCCCATGGCGAAGATGAAGAGGTTCACGGCGTAGCTCAGCAGCGAGATGCCGAGGGCGACCTGGAAGGTGCGCGGGCGCAGCATCAGCCAGATGCCCGAGGCGGCGAAGACGCCGATGCCCAGCGACAGGACGAGTTCCATCAGGCCGGCTCCCTCTCGGCGGCGCGCTCCGCCTCGGCTTCGGCCGCCCGCGTCCGGCGCACGGACTGGTGCGCCAGGGCGACGAGCATCAGCGCGCTCGCGCCCACCACCAGGACCATGATCCCGAGATCGAACACCAGTGCGCTCGCGACCGGCACCTTTCCGAGCAGCGGCGGCTCCCAGTAGGCGAAGGAGGCGGTGAGGAACGGGCGCCCGAACAGCCAGGATCCCGCGCCCGCCAGGACGGCGACCAGCAGGCCGACGCCGATCCAGGCGATCGGCCGGATGCGCAGGCGCTCCTCCACCCACTCGGCCCCCTGGGCCATGTATTGCAGCACGAAGGCGATGGTCAGCGCGATGCCGCCCGCGAAGCCCCCGCCGGGCAGGTCGTGTCCCCGCAGGAACAGGTGCAGGGCGAGCAGGACGATGAAGGGGAACAGCCACGTCATCACCACGCGGGGAACCAGCAGGGCATCGGCGGCGGTGTCGCCGGGGCTGCGGCCGGCCCGTGCCGCGTCGTAGGCATCGTGGCTGACCTGCTGCTTGGGACGTCCGAGACTGTCCGAGGCCGGGCGGAAGCGGCGCAGCAGCGCGAACACCGTGAGCCCGACGATGCCGAGCACGCAGATCTCGCCCAGGGTGTCGAACGCACGGAAATCGACCAGCAGGACGTTGACCACGTTGCGCCCGCCCGCCTGCGGGTAGGCCTCCTCGACGAACCAGCGCGCGATGCCGTCGACCGCCGGCCGCGTCATCACCGCGTAGGCCAGGCCGGCGAGGCCGAGGCCCGCGAAGGCCGCGATGCAGAGGTCGACGATGCGCCGCCGCCGGGCCCGCGCCGCCTCGGAGGCCGGAGCCGGAATCGCGGCGTCGCGCTTGGGCAGCCAGCGCAAGCCCAGCAGTAGCATCACCGTGGTGACGATCTCCACGAGGATCTGCGTGACCGCGAGGTCGGGCGCCGAGAGCCAGAGGAAGGTCAGGCTGCTGACGAGTCCGGCTCCGCCGACGAAGATGGCGGCCGAGAGGCGATGATACTTCGCCCGTTCGGCCGCCCCCACGGCGCAGGCCGCACCGACCAGCCACATCAGGGCGAAGGCGGGGTCGAACGTCGTGGCGCGTCCCGGTGCGAAGAGGTCGAGCCCCCGCACGGCTCCGGCCAGCATGGCGGCCAGGAGCACGGTCAGGAAGAGGATGCGCAACTGCACCTGGAGGCGCTCGCTGCCCAGGTGCCCCTCCAACCGGCGGGCACCGGTCACGAGCCCGGTCATCGCCCGTTCGAACAGCCGGCCGCCGTCGAGCCGGTCCATCAGCCAGGGGCCGCCGCGGGGATTGGCGTTGATCCGCCGCCCGAACACGCCGTAGAGCGCGACGCCCCCTACCAGCGCCACGACGCTCAGGGCCAGCGGCGCGTTGAAGCCGTGCCAGATCGCGAGGTCGTAGTCCGGCGTCCGCGCCCCGAGGACCGACCGGACCGCGCCCGCGAGGGCGGGCCCGATGGTGAGATTCGGCACGAGGCCGATGGCGATGCAGACCAGGACGAGCAGTTCGATCGGGATGCGCATCCAGCGGACCGGCTCATGGGGCACCTGCGGCAGGTCGTGGGGGGCGGGCCCGAAGAAGGTCTGGCGGATGAAGCGCACCGAGTAGAGCATGGTGAAGGCGCTCGCGAGCGTCGCCAGGATCGGCAGGGCGAGGTTCAGCCCGTGCTCGCCCGCATTGTCGACCGCCTCGGCCAGGAACATCTCCTTCGAGAGGAAGCCGTTGAGGAGGGGCACGCCCGCCATCGCGGCGGCGGCCACCATCGCCAGCGTCGCCGTGTAGGGCATCGCCCGCCACAGCCCGCTGAGGCGGCGCATGTCCCGCGTGCCCGTCTCGTGGTCGATGATCCCGGCCGCCATGAAGAGCGAGGCCTTGAAGGTCGCGTGGTTCACGGTGTGGAAGATCGCCGCCACGACGGCGAGGGGCGAGTCGAGACCGAGCAGGAGGGTGATCAGCCCGAGATGGCTGATCGTGGAGTAGGCAAGCAGGCCCTTGAGGTCGTGCTGGAAGATCGCGCTCCAGGCGCCCACCAGCATCGTCGCCATGCCGGCGGTGCCGACGATCCAGTACCAGGTCTCGGTGCCGGCCAGCACGGGCCAGAACCGGATCATCAGGAAGATGCCGGCCTTCACCATGGTGGCGGAATGCAGGTACGCGCTGATCGGCGTCGGGGCCGCCATCGCGCGCGGCAGCCAGATATGGAAGGGGAACTGCGCCGACTTGGTGAGGGCACCCGCGAGCACGAGCACCAGGGCCGGGAGGTAGAGCGGGCTGGAGCGGATCGTGTCACCCGAGGCCAGGACTACCGCCAGGTCGTAGCTCCCGACGATCTGCCCGATCAGCACCATGCCGACGAACAGGCAGAGACCGCCGGCCGCCGTGATGGTGAGGGCCATCCGGGCCCCGTCGCGGGCGGACGCATTGTCGGTCCAGTAGCCGATCAGCAGGAAGGACACGATGCTCGTCAGTTCCCAGAACACGACTAGCTGGATCAGGTTGCCCGAGAGCACGATCCCCAGCATCGCGCCGACGAAAGCGAGGAGATAGCTGAACAGGCGCGGGACCGGATCTTCGGCGGCCATGTAGTAGCGCGCGTACAGGACGACGAGCGCGCCGATCCCGAGCACGAGGACTGCGAACAGCCAGGCCAGGCCATCGAGCCGCAGGACGAACTGGACGCCGAGCGTCGGAAGCCAGTCCACCGCCCAGACCAAGCTGCCGCCGGGCGCGGACACCATTGGGTAGAGAAGCCCGATGCAGGCGAGGCACGCCACCAGGGTCGACCCGGCCAGGATCGCGGCGGCATTGCGCGCATGTCCGGGCAGGCTGATCACGGCCGCGCTGCCGAGAAAAGGAAGGATCGCCGCGATGGCAAGGAGAAGTTGAGGCGGCATCAGCTCGGGCGATGAGAGGAACGGGCGGACACGGGCAGCCTCGCGATCGGCCGGAGGCGCCCCTCCGCGAGCGGGGACGCGCTGACGCACGCCACACGGCTATAGCCTCCGGGAGACCGGGTGGCGAGCGCCGCCCGGCGGGAGCTTCCCGAACCCACGACGCGACCCGCCACGGCGGAGGCCGGGCGGGTCGGTGTGAGATCTTGTCGGTCGGGAACGGCTCAGAGGTTGAGAAAGGTCTGGGCCGAGCCGACGAGG
>NZ_LMNE01000010.1:0-74211 GCF_001423285.1 Methylobacterium sp. Leaf111
GATGTCTGCTTCATCTTCGCTCCTCAGATGTCTGCTTCATCTTCGCTCCTCAGGGGCTACGATGAACCAGCCATCCTCCGTTCGTGAAGACCCTCAATCTGTCCCACAGGTGCTGACGTCGGACAGTGATGACGACCACCGGAGCCTCGCGTCGCAGGCGACGAACCAAACCGTCTTCCGCCTCAATGGCGCGCGCGACGAGCACGGCCACGGCAGCCAGATCCGCAGGGATGGGTACGTGCTCGGTCTTCCTCTCGCCTTCCGTCTTGGCGAGAATGAGTTCTACGGGGTCGTTGGTGGGTTCATCGCACTCGGAGTCTGGCTCGAAGTCCCGGGCGCCCTTAAGGTTTCTGCGCTCGCTCTGCGCCAAGGTTCGCAGGAAGGCTCGAGCCAGTGAATCGGCGGGTTCGGCGTCCGGATGCTGGTCCTGCGAGATTGTTGAGGTCGACAACATGGCATGATCTCCCGCGACCGGGCAGCGGCGCCGGCCGTCAGCATGATGGCTGGATCGGATGCAGCGACGTGGCTGGCTCGTAGTCGGAGCACTCTGCGGACGTCGGCTTCAGGAGACCGCCTGCTTCATAGGCGATATGAGAGGGCATAGAACAAAACAAGAACGTATGCAAGCTTCCGTTCGGTTCACGTGAATTCACCAGAGGATGAAATCGATCGCCCTCCCGCTGCAAGCGATGAGGGCCGCAGCTCCCTTCGTGCAGAACGAACTGTGCAATCTGTAGCCCGCAGCTTGGACTATGTCGGCACGACCGACAGTTCTCCCTTGTTGCTGAATAGTTGCGCTTACCGTTTCACGAACCCGATGTCGGCCGCAACTGCCCCGAGCTGTTCGGGCTCGCGCTCCTTCCGCTCGCTGTAGCGGTTCACGAGGTAGTCTGTCCGCGCGCGTGTCACCCTCGTGAACTTCATTAGCTCCTCGGAGACATCCTCTACCCGGTCGTAGAGGGGGCCCGGCTTCATCCAGCCGTCGTCGAACTCCTTGTAGGCCATCGGCACCGAGGATTGGTTCGGGATCGTGACCATCCGCATCCAACGCCCGAGCACGCGCAGGCTGTTCACGGCGTTGAAGGACTGCGAGCCACCCGAAACCTGCACCACCGCAAGGGGCCGTCCTTACGTTGGCCGCACCGATCCCTCGCTCAGCGGTGCATGCAGACCAGGGAATTAGGAGCTCGAATGATTGGGTCGGGTCGGCTTCTGCCGGCCCGCTCTATGATCGAATCGAGTAGGACCTTGCCGTTCTGCTTTTAGGAAATGAAAGCTTGAAATTTGACGTTCGTGAGAGTCTCGACGAACTGCCGATTTGCGCCAGGAGCGGACCCCAGCGCACCGCCCGAAACCGGACATCCTCGTACAGGTAGGGTACCTTCCGGTGTCGACCCCTTGCAGAAGGCGGGAACGTCCGCTTGCGGGCTGGTCGGTGACGCGGTGACCTACGGCCGAGACGGGTGGCTAAAGGTCTGGCAGCTTTCGCTTGCTTGATGGCTACAAACGGACATAGGTCCAGCTGATGGGTGCCCAATGACTGGCTTAGCTGCTCTCATCGGCAAGGTTGAAAATGCGATGAAGCAGCCAAGATCCGCGAGCCATACAGAGGCGCTCCAGCACCCTCTGTGAGCCCGGCTACCCAAGCAGGAAGATCGAGGGCAAGCTGCTTCTCGCCGCATCGCACCAAGCGATGCGGCACTGCTCGTTCCGCATCTCGTCCGCCGCTTACATGTTAGAAACCGATAGCTTCTCGGGCTTGAGCCGTTCCCATCCGCCTCATACTCTGCTCTAATGCTGATTAAGCAGAACGGAGCCCGGCTATGGCAGTTCTACGCAATTTTCGCGTACAGGTAGACAGCGAGTCTACAGTGCTCGCTTTCGTATTCTCCGTCATTGCGGCTAGCTGCGCCGTAGTGGTGTACGGGGTGCTCTGGCAGTAGACAGGCAGAGACAGTCTCTGAGGGCGTCAGGCCGTTGCGTGATGCCGGCGTTGCTGTCGGCTGAACCTCCAACCCTCGGTCACTTCCTTGCGTCTTTGAGTAGGGGTTGATTGCTTGGCTGACATCCAGGCGAGAGCTTGAATATGTTTCGCTGGAAGCAGGCTTGCACCTCAGGTCCACCCGGACGCAAAGCTCCTGGCGTTGCCGCCGGCGGCAACGGGATGGGTACACAGAGTTGCCAGCGCAACATTTTTGCATGAGAGGGAATTGCAATTTATCCCAACACTCAAGTTGTCACAAATAATCAGACATTTTTGTGGTAGGATGCTACAGTTCCGGCCGCTATGGATCGGCTTAATAATTTTGATGTGATCACCCGGCAATCGGCGGAGGGCTTATCATGAAGTACGTCCTGGTCGCTTTCGGTCTCTTCGTGGGCCTGCTTGCATACGTCCCCACGGAGGCGAATGCCGTCGTCTGCGCTCGTGGCGTCTATCGGGCCGGCTGCGTCGGCCCTCGTGGCTCGGTCGTCGTTCGGCGCGGATACTACGGGCCGCGGGCAGTGGGGGTTGTCCGGCATGGATATTATGGCCCGCGGGCGGTAGGGGTTGTCCGGCGCGGATACTACGGGCCGCGGGCAGTTGGTGTGCGGCGCTTCCGACGCTGGTGACACCCGTCACCGCTTCTCCACCCTCCGCGTGAGAGTAGGGCCGGCGGTAAGGGCAACATTCGTTGGTTTCGAGCCCGACGCTTCACACGTCAGGATCACGGTTGCTTGAAGCCTTTGGCTTTACCCGCCAGGAAGTCCTGTGCGGGAGGAACCGCCGGCGGTCTACCTGCTTTGGGCTTCCAGGTCTTGCTCAAGCGTGACAGGCGAGTACGGACGGCCGCCTTTAAGCACTCCGCGAGCGCTTGAGACAGATGCCATTCGGGAACCTTCATCGGCATCGAGCCGGGTCTTAGGTTGACGCAAGGAGCGATCCCGGTGCGTGCTGACCCAATTGGGGGAGGCTGCATGGGTCAACCGTCACGAAGTGCAGCCGCTTACGGTGCCCTTCTCATCCTTCAGACCACGGTGGCCTCTAGCCTGCTTTGGATGATCCTACCGGTCTTCCGGCGGATGGTCTCGCGCCTCGGAGAGCCGCAGGATCTTGAACCTTGGCGTCACGCGATCATCATCGGCGGCGTTGTCGTCCTACAATCCTGCTATTGGGTGAGGCTTCGTTACGTGCCGCTCTCCGTGCCGTTCCGGAACGTTTTGGTCGGACACCTGCTCCTGTTCTCCAGCCGTGCGAGCTTCTTCTTCGGCGGTGCCTTTTTCTCAGTGGTCTTCTTCAGGCACCTGCCTGAACTCGAGGTGCTCCCGCCGTTCGGTCAGGCTGTGACCAAGGGGATCACGATCATCGCGGTCCTTTTCGCGCTGTTCTGTTACTCGCTGGAACTTGAGCGGCTGGGCAAGGCCATTGAGTAGCCGTCGACTGAACGTCGCTAGGATGCGGGGTCGGGTTGGTCAGTCTGTGTGGACGACACGAGGCGTGGCTTGGAATTGGCCTTCAACTGCGCCTCGGTCACGGCCAGATCGCCGAGGCGCCGGGCGATGGTGGCACGCGCCTGCGCGATAATCCGCTCCAGGAACTGAAAGTGGTCGCGCTCGATCTCGCCCGTTACCAGCCTCTCGAACAGACACTCCGTGATGTCTTCGAACTCCGCGTCAGCGGCGGAGAGTTGCATGGTGCTGCCGATCTTGGCCAGCCGAACCAGTTCGATCACCCGGCGCAGTTTGGCGCCTTCCTCGTGGCTGCGGCGCAGCCGGCGCCGTGACGCGATCCAGCCCACGAGGGGCGCGAGGATGGCAAAGACCATGACCGCGAGCCAGTAGACGTTGACCGTCTGGTCCAGGAGGCTTTCCTGCTCGCCGTTCAGGTAGGCCAGCGTTCCCGGATGCACGGGGAGCAGTGCGGACCGCTCGGTCTCGGGCGCCTCCATCTGTCCCGCCGCTGGCAGAACGGCGACGAGCTTCGCCTTCGTCGTCAGCATAAGCCGCGTGATCTCACCAGCCACGCGGTCCGGTAGCGAGGCCCGAGAAACGAGCAGGGTGCGGACTGCGAAGGTGTGGATCGCCTCATCCGGTTCGCTCGGCGTTCCCCCGTAGATCCCCTGCTTGATCTCGACTGACTTGTAGGCAGGCACCCGGGCGACGATGGCATCCGTTTCCGCGATGTCGAGGTAAGACGGCTTCGCTTTGAAGCTCTTCCGTATACCGGCGAAGGCGTCCGGGATCGGCCCCGGTCCGACCGGGCCAGAGGTGAGCGCGGCGACGACCCGCTTCGCCTTCAGCGCGGGCCCGAATTCCGCCGCCGGCATCTCGATGAGATCGGCCCCGCGCAGGCCGTAGAATTCACTGAAGGCCCTAAGCAGGCCGGCGTCGAACCCCTTCGCCACGGCGACCTTCTTGCCCGCAAACTCGCTCACGTTCTCAATCTTTGTTTCCGGTGGCAGAAGAACCGCAACCCCGTCCTGCCGAAGCACGAAGATCGTTCGTCCGTTCGCAGCCGCCTCGTCGTCGCTCCTCACGACAGCGAGATCGGCGCGGCCTTCCATGAGAGCCTTTCCGCTCTCGGACAAAGTGTCGGTCGGGATGGGGACCAAGCGGATGAGGGGATGCTCGGCGGATAGATCGCGGATGAAGGCGGCGAGCACCTTCTGCCCGTCGCTTCCGACTGGGCCGGTCGCCAAGGTCAACGTGTATCGGGCGGAGATCAGCACCGGGTAGCGCGTCAGGGTGTAGGCACCAACCGAGATCCCCGCAAAGAGAATGCCCACGACCGCTGCGATCTTGAGGGAGGGCTTCATCGCGCGCGGGTCTGGATGGGTGCGTTGTGGATTGGTCGTATGCGCCAGAATTCTAGGACCGAGACTGCCCCGACCGCATAGGCGGAGGCCCATAGAACGTTGGCAAGCCGCGTGATGAAGGCTTCGCTGCTCCCGCCCGGCAACGGTGTCATCCCGAGGCCCAGCAGCAGGATGAAGGTTGTGAGAGCGATGACGTAAACCGGCGCACGCTGGCCGGCGGTCGCGATGCGGCCTGCGAAGGCGAGGGTTGCCGCAAAGCACACCACCACGAAGAACGGGTAGGTCTCGTTCAGCAGGATCAAGTTGTAGACGACAGCCGCCGCCAAACCGCCGATGAAGTTGCCGAGGATTAGCCCCAACGCCGCGCGCTGCCCCTGTTGGGGATCATGCTGACGGAGCAGGTTCACGATCACGATCAGCACGACGACAGCGAGTTCCGACGCCACGAGAACGAACCCTGTCAGGACCGGCAGCAGGACGAGCGTGTTCAGAAGCGCGTCCCGTGCCGCCTCAGGCGGGCCGGGAGCATTCGCGGCGCCGGCTGGCACCTGAGGTGCGGTATCGGTCGCGTCTCCGGGGAATGCCGCGAACGCGACCCAGGCCGCCATCACCGCCACGAAGCCTGCAGAGGCGAGCGCACCAGCAAATCCCACGGCAGCGTCGGGCGAGGCGACGGCAAGGACGGGCAGGGAGACCACCGAGGTCTGGACGAGGAGCGTCACGAGGTTCGGTGCGCCCCTCAGGTGAGCGTAGAATGACAGGTAGAGTAGCAGCGCGAGGGCAAGGAGCAGGGCGGCTGGGTGGCTGAGGAGTGACGTCGTGATCGCGAGGACCGCTCCCATCGATAGTCCGATCAGAACGACGAGGAAGAGACCCTGGGTCAGGCCTGGGGGCTGCCGCAGCTTCGTGAGCATCTGCGCCGTCAGCAGAGGTGCTAGGAACGTGGCGTCCCACCCGAGCGCCTCGACGAGCGCGAAGCACGCGGTCACACCGAAGGCGAGACGGAGCGCGGTGCGGCGTACTCCTACAGGCTCTGGGTCGCTCGTCAGGTCAGTGGACATAGGTCAGGAGCGCAACGAGCCGCATCCGAAAGCGGCCGATGGCATTCATGATGGCATTGTCGCTGGGATAGACCATGACGCTCGCCTGCGAGCCGACCCGCAGGGGACGGGTTTCCCGGTCGAACTCGATGCGCACTGGCATGGGCTGGGGCGTTCTGATCCAGCCGCTCTGGCTGCGCGGGCTTGGCAAGCCGGTGCGCACATCGACGCTGCGGTTTCCGACGCCGTAGCCGAGGGCCCCGACCTTTCCCGCCAGTACCCGCCCTGGGAGGATGTCGAGCACAATCTCGACGGGATCGCCGACCTTGATGCTCTCAAGACTGTTCTCCCGGAACGCAGCCTCGATCCAGACCTCGCGCAAGTCGATGTAGGTCATGGCGGCCTCGCCCTTGCCGAGCACCTGACCGACCGCAAGCGAGAGATTGGTGACGCCGCCGTCGGAGGGAGCAACGATCGTAGTGCGTGTCAGGTCGAAGTTCGCTTGCTCCAGCGCGCCCATGGCCTCTCTGATCTGGGGATTGTCCTTGCCCTGAGGCCCAAGGGTCTGCTGGGCCTTCTCGACCTCGGCTTGCGCCTGAGACACGACTGCCTCGGCGGATTCAAGAGTCGTCTGCGCCTGCTGCTGGCGGGCTTGGGCGTAGACGCCCTTCCTGACCAACTCGAAGATGCGCGCCGTCTGCTCGCGCGCATTCTCCCGCTTGGAAACCGCGTCGGCGAGCTTGGCCTGGGCAGAGGCCACGGCCGCCGTCGAAGCACCGATGGACTGCCCAGCCGCTTCGAGCTTCGCTTCGGCGCGGCGGACGGCAAGTGCGTAGGCGTCTGGATCAATGCGGAACAGAACGGTGCCGGCATTCACGCGCTGGTCGGTCCGGACGCCGACCTCGGTGACCTTGCCGGCGACTTCCGGGGCGATCCGCACGAGGTAGGCCTGGACCAGACCCTGTGCGGTGTAGGGCGTCTCGCGGTCACCAGCGATGCCGTAGACGAAGAGGATCGCGCCCAGCGCTACGACCACAAGGGTGATGCGGCGCACCGGGTTCTTCCTGGGGCTTTGGCGATGTGCGGGAGGGTCCCGCACAGAGCTGTCGCCCTCGTGATCCTCTGAAATCCGAGCCATGGCTGGAGCGATCTTTTAGTTGAGCTTTCGATAAAGCCGCACGATCGCCTCCTCGGCGACAAGCATCGTCACCACGACCGCGATCAGCGTCACCATCCCGTGGAAGGCGCCCTCGAAACGGACGCTTGTGCCGAACACGACCGTCAGAGCCTCCAGGATCACGAACTTGGAGCCGAACAGGACAAGCCAGGCAAAGAAGAAGCGCGAAAATTTCATGAGAGCGCCGGATCTTGCATTGAAAAAATCGGCAACCCAATGCTCGACGACGATCGTCAGCTTCAGCAAGACCTGCAACAGGATGGCGGCCAGCAGGGAAATCGTGAACGACTCGATGAACACTTTCCCAGAATATTCGACGAACAAATTCAGCACGACGAGGTCGATCAGGATCGCCGTGAAATAACGCAGGAACAATCGCTGATTGTTCGACGGCGCGACGGCCGACACTGGTAGGAGCGTGTCAATTTGCGCTGCCGTGGCCATGCGCGGCTCCCGGATGTTATTCGATATCTTGATATCTGAACATACACGAATACTCGAGGCAAGTGGAAACCGACGTCGCGAATTTTGGCTACGATCTAGATTGGATTGCAAGACCGCAGGCTGGAGACGATCCCTTCCAGACCTGCCCAGCGCCGTAGCGCGATGCCAAAATACGCGATCAAAGACATCCTACTTTGTAGGAAGGTCGCGGCTGCGGTGACGACGTGGGTAAGTTGGCGCCGGAAGGTCTGCTTCAGGGCGAAGGGTCAGGGTCCGCTCCCCACCCGATCCAGCCGTAGAGTGGACGGACGGGTCCCGACCCTCTAGCGACCTTCGGAACGTCCGCTTCGAGGCTGATGAGGCAGCGACCCGCGACCGAGATGGGTGGATTGTTTCCAGTCCGCTTTCGGATGAAAAATCCCCAAAACCGACGTTCATTAACGGGGGAATGCGATGCGATCAGGCGTGGACGTAGTCCCAAACCTTGGAGATGACGACCGACCCCTCGCCCACCGAGGATGCGACGCGCTTGACCGAGTTGGCGCGCACATCGCCCACCGCGAAGAGGCCGGGCTGCGACGTCGCGTAGGGCGAGGTCTCGCCGATCGCCTCCCCGGTCAGCACGAACCCGTGGGCATCGAGCTTGGCGAGGCCGGAAAGCCAGCCGGTGTTGGGCGCGGCACCCACCATCACGAACAGGGCGCAGGTCGAGACCGTGCGCAGGGTGCCGTCGGCGACGTTGCGGATCGTCACCGCTTCGAGGTGATCCGCACCCTGCAGGGCGGTCACCTCGGCGCCGTATTCGATCGTGATCGCGGGCTCCGCCTCCAGGCGGTTGGACAGGTAGCTCGACATCGAGGTGGCGAGGGACCGTCCGCGCACGAGGAGGCGCACGTGGCCCGCCGAGCGGCTGAGGAACATCGCCGCCTGACCGGCCGAGTTGCCGCCGCCGATGATGATCGTCTCGGTGTTCCTGCAATAGCGCGCCTCGATTTCCGTCGCGGCGTAATAGATGCCCGCGCCCTCGAAGGCTTCGAGGCGGTCGATCGGCAATCGCCGGTACTGCACGCCCGTCGCGGCGATGACCGCGCGCCCGCGAACCCGCTGGTCGTTGTCGAAGGTCGCGCAGAAGGCGTCGTCTTCGAGCCGCTCCAGCTTCACCACCCGGCGTGGCATCGCGAACCGCGTCCCGAACTTCATCGCCTGGACCTCGCCGCGCCAGACGAGGTCGGCGCCTGAGATGCCGGTCGGGAAGCCCATGTAGTTCTCGATGCGGCTGGACGTGCCGGCCTGGCCGCCGATCGCGAGATCCTCGATCACCAGGGCGCGCAGCCCCTCCGCCCCGGCATAGACGCCGGCCGCCACGCCGGCGGGGCCGCCGCCGACGATGAGCACGTCGAAGGCCTCGTCGTCGACGAGGTCGTAGTTCAGGCCGAGCAGCTGCGCGACCTTGTCCGGGGTCGGGTCCGTCACCACGACGTCCCGGCCGAAGATCACGGCCGGCCGAGCGGAGGAGATCGCGCAGCTCTTCGCGATGGCCCCCACCTCCGGGGTGCCGAGCGCGTAGGATCGATAGGGGAAGCGGTTGCGGCTCGCGAATTCCGCGATCCGCCGGACGGCCCGGTCGTCATCCTCGCCGATGAGGACCAGCGTGCCGTCGCGCGAATCGAGCTGCCGCCGCCGTCGTGCCGCCAGCACCGTGATGACGATGTCCGACATTTCGGGAATCTCGGACATCAGCCGCAGCATGTCGGCCCGCGGCACCTCGATGACGCAGGTCTCGGTGACCGCCCGCATGGGCATCGACCAGGTGCCGCCGTTCAGGATCGAGATTTCGCCCATGAACTGCGTCGGCCCGAGGGTGGACGGAAGGTGGCGCTCGTCGGTGAACGGGTTCACCACTTCGACCTCGCCCGCGACGACGTAGACGAAGCGGTCGGCCGGTTCGCCGGCGCGGGCGAGGAACGTCCCGGCCGGATAGAGCCGCTGGGTACCGGCGGCTCGGAGCGCGGCGACATGCGCGGCGGCCAGGGGTACGCGCTGCATCTCGCTCAGGTCGCGGCCGATGGTTTCCATGTGTTCCCCCATCGTACGATCAGAAGCAGCATCGAGCGCGCGTCTCAGTCGAGCAGGCGCGCGGTCTTGCAACGGGTACCACACTGGTCCGCCTGCGCACCGGCGCTCGAACAGTCTTCTCCGCGTTCGCCGGCCGACGGAGTACGTGGACTAACCGGCGAGTTGACGGAGTTCGCCCCGGGCAATGCCGACGAGCGTGCGCATCGCGAGGCCGACGACGATCACCGTGGCAAGGCCGAGCAACAGCAGGGCCACCGCATCCGCGGCGATGGCCTGAGCATGCCCGGCATAACGCAACGCTGCGACCGCCATGGCGGCGATCGGGAAGCTCACAGCCCACCACGAGATCCGGAACGGGCAGCACCGCGGGAGATCGCACAGTCGGCCTATAAGCACAGCGAAGACGAACAGGGCGATGAGGAAAAGTGCCTCCGCGAAGGCGTCGACCCGGCCGAACGTCGCGACGTAGCTGGAGAAACCGACCGCGAAGGGGGCCACGAGGATCATCAGGGTCGGCCGCTGGGCCGGGACCAAGGGCTCCTCGAACACGAGCCGGGCAAAAACCAGCGTGAAGAGGGGGACCGCAAAGAACGACCCGATGCTCAATGAGAACATCATCAGGGTCTGGGTGTGCGGCAGTCCGAGCGCCGGCCCCGCCAGTGGCACGTCGAGAAGGCCAACCACCGGCACGATCCAGGCCGGCGTTGCGTGGGCAAGCTGGTGCCGGCTACCCATCCAGCGGCTGACGATCAAGAAGGCGAACAGGATCATCCCGCCGGCGCCGAGCATCCAGGCCGCCGCCGCCAGGAACGGGCTGAGTGGCTGAAGCACGAAAGGCAGCAGGAGCAGGCTGATGAGCACCGTCCCGAAGAGGTTCCCGGCGATCGGATGCCGGAACTCGCTCTGGACGCTCGTCCACGCGGTCACCGCCTTGGCGCCGTAAGCCACTGCCAGGAGACCGAATACGGCGAGCGCGCTCCAGCCTATCCCATCGCCGATGACCGCGGGCAGACCATACCGGGCGCTCGCCAGCCGCCATCCGATGCTGAGCCCCGTCAGTCCCATCACGGAACCGAACAAGCTCACCGGCAGGTAATCGAACAGGGGTTTGCGCGCCGCGGAGGCAAGCTGTATCTCGTCAACGGCCGCAGGCATCGTCATCGCCGGGCTTTCTCCATGCAGGCACCCGGGGGGACAACCGAGGCGAAGTGATCAGGATCAGGCACCAGACAGCCGGGTCTTTGCGAGTGGCAGGCTGCGGATGCGCTGCCCAGTCAGCGTCGCAACGGCGTTGACCACGGCCGGGGGTACGCCGGGCAGCCCCGGTTCGCCAATTCCACCCATGGGCGCCCCGCTCTCGACGATGGCGACGTGCACGCGCGGCATGCGCTCGCGGTCGAGGATAGGATAGGCGTCGAAGTTGCGCGCTTGACGCTGCCCGTCCTCGTAGACGACCTGCTCCAGTAGCGTCGAGGAGAGCCCTAGGGCGGCTGCGCCCTCCACCTGCCGCTTGACGATGGCGGGGTTGACCACGCTGCCCGGATCGATGGCGATCCAGAGGTCATGCACCCGCGCCTCGCCGTCCTTCAGCGAGACTTCGGCAATGGTCGCCGTCTCGGAACCAAAGGGCGAGGCCATGGAGACGCCGCGTGCCCGACGCGTGCCGTCGGCTGCCTGGAACGTCCCGCCTTTCCAGCCACCGGCCAAATCGGCGACGGCCCGAAGCAGGGTTCGGTGGCGCGGACTGTCCTTTAGAAGCGCCATGCGGAGTGCGAACGGGTCCTTGGCTCCGGCGGCCGCGACCTCGTCAAGGAAGCTCTCGTAGAAGAAGTCGTTCATCGAATGTCCGACAGAGCGCCAAAAAGCGATCGTGACCGGGTGCGGCACCTTCACGTAATCGAGGCGCCGGTTCGGAATGGCGTAGGGTTTCTTGTCGAGACCTTCCACGACAGACGAATCCACCGGCGATTTGAACAGAGCACCGAACCAGCGCCCGATGGGGCCTTCGCCCACTGCCGTCGTCTGCAAGGCGACCGGCATCCCGTCGTTCCCGAGGGCTGCGCGGAATCGGGCGAAGCTCAGGGGACGCACCGCATCCATGCCGAACTCCTCCTCGCGGGACCACAGCACCCGGACCGGTCGTCCGGTCGCCTTCGCGAGGAGGATTGCCTGTGGGAACGGGTTGGCGGGTCCGTAGTAGAAGTGGCGCCCTAAGAAGCCGCCGAGCATCGGCGAATGGATGCGCACTTGCGCCGGCTGAATTCCCGCCGTGCCGGCCGCGATCTGTTGGAACAGTTCCGGCATCTGGTTCGGCAGCCAGAGGTCGAGGCTACCGTCCGCCTCGAA
Organism: Methylobacterium sp. Leaf111; assembly: GCF_001423285.1. Taxonomy (NCBI): domain Bacteria; kingdom Pseudomonadati; phylum Pseudomonadota; class Alphaproteobacteria; order Hyphomicrobiales; family Methylobacteriaceae; genus Methylobacterium; species Methylobacterium sp. Leaf111. Next base: position 11,880 of record NZ_LMNE01000010.1, read on the forward strand.
CCGGGCGACGGCCGAGGGGGGCTCGAGCTGTGCATGCGCGAGGTAGGGCGCATCGTATTCCGCCTCGACGATCTTCGCCGCCATTGCGAAGGCGCCCGCGACATCGCCCTCCTGCTCGGCGGCGATGCCCGGCTCCGTCGTGGATTTTAGGGCCGCGAGCATCGCGGTTGACGAGAAGGATTTGGAGACCGTGGCGACCCCGTCCTGAGCGGGGCTCGTCCAGGTTACCTGCAACGCCTCCGCGCCCTTGCGCGCCCGCCACCAGGAATCCGCCACGACCGCCACCGCGCCAGGCAGGCGATGCACCGAGTCGATCCCGGGCATCGCACGGATGTCCACTTCGTTGGCGATGGTCTCGGGCTCCGTGCCGAGATGCGGAGCGTGCTGGATCGCCGCATGGAGCATCCCATCGAGGCGGAAGTCGATCGCGTAGACCGCGCGGCCGGTGGATTTATCCCGCATGTCGAGCCGCGCGACCGGCTTGCCGATCCATCGGAAGCTCTTGGGGTCCTTCAGCGGCACGTCGTCCCGTGGCTGGAGGGCGAGCGCGGCGGAGGCGAGTTCACCATAGCCGAGCGACCGGCCAGATGTGGCGTGGATCACCCGGCCGTCATCGGTGGTGAGCTGATCCTGAGGGACGCCGAGCTTGGCCGCGGCGGAGCGCAGCATCAATTCGCGGGCTGTGGCGCCCAGGCGCCGCATGGCCGTGTAGCTGGAACGGGTCGAGAAGCTTCCCCCCGTCATGCGCAGGCCGTTGACAACGGCATAATCGGGCCCGGGCGGCGCGCATTCGACGTCAAAGCGCGCCGGGTCGAGGTCGAACTCCTCACCGATGGTCTGAGCGAGACCAGTATTGATGCCCTGGCCGCCCTCCACGAACGGGCTCAGCAGCCGCACCGTGCCGTCGGACCGCATCTCCAGGAAGGCCGCGACCCGCGTGCCGGGCTTGGGCGCTATGGCGGCCGCGCCCTCGGGCCGCTCCCCGGCGCCGACGGGGTCGGGACCAAGGTTGACGCCGAGCACGAGGGCGCCGGTGGCGGCACCGAGGAAGTTTCGCCGCGACAGGTTGCGGATGGGCTCGCGGCGGCCGGTGGTCGGCCGGGAGGGCGTGAGGTCGTTCATGATGCCATCTCCCCTCAGACCGCGGCCTGCCGCACGGCGGCAGCGATCGCGTTATAGGTGCCGCAGCGGCAGAGATTGGTCATCGCCGAGGCGATGTCGTCCTCGGTCGGCTTCGGTGTTCCCTTCAAGAGGCCGGTCGCCGCCATGACCTGGCCCGACTGGCAGTAGCCGCATTGTGGCACCTCGATGCCGATCCAGGCCGCGACGACCCTCGCGCCCACCGGATCCCGCTCGATCGCCTCAATGGTGGTGACGCTCTGCGTCCCAACGCTCTCCAGCGGGATCTGACAGGAGCGCGTCGCTTGTCCGTCGAGGAGGACCGTACAGGCACCGCACTGTCCGATGCCGCAGCCATACTTGGTGCCGCTCAGCCCAAGGGTGTCGCGCAGGACGAAAAGGAGCGGCGTATCGGGTTCGGCCTCGACAGCATGTGGCCGGCCATTGACCGTCAGATTCACCATGGCCGCGTTTCTCCGAGAGGTTCGCCCCGCACTGCATTATGGATAAGTCTGGCCGACGCGGTCGCAAACGTCATAAACGCAGCGTTTTCGGACATGCGGCGGCTTCACGCGGCGTGCCTGTCTCGCAGCAATCCCTGCCGGATCTCCTGCGGAGTCTGCCCGTAGATCCGCAGGAAGGCGCGGCGCATCCGCTCCCTGTCGGCGAATCCTGATTCCATGGCGACCACATCGAGGGAGTGCCGGCTTCGCACCAACAGCACGCGGGCGGCATCGGCACGCAGGCGCTCGATCACCTTGGCCGGCGACAGGCCGAATTCCGCCTGGACTGCCCGGTTGAACTGCCGGGGCGAGAGGCGGGCGGCATCGGCGAGGCGGGTCACACTAAGCGATTCCCGCAGATGGCCGCGCGCGAACGTGAAGGCCCGCTGAATCCGATCGGATTTCGGCTCAAGGTCCAGAAGGTCGGAGGCCTGCGGCTGACCGCCGGAGCGGCGCCGATCGAGGAGCATCCGGCGGGCAACTTCGCGGGCCGCCCCCGGCCCGAGGTCGTCTTCGACCAGCGCCAAGGCCATGTCGACGGAGGCCGTCATGCCGGCCGAGGTCCAGATCGTCCCATCCCGAACGTAGAGCTGGTCGGTTCTCACCCGCAGGTCGGGAAAGCGCGCCGCCAGCTCCGCGTTGTCGCGCCAATGGGCCGTGACCTGACGGCCCGCGAGAAAGCCCGCCTCCGCCAGTACGAAGCTGCCCCGACAGAAGGATGCGACACGCCGCGCCTGCCCAGCGACCCGGCGTACGAACACGAGGAGGACCGGCGAGTCTGCCCCCGCGCTAGTAGTGGCTCCGACGATGAGGGTGTCGAACGCCGCCTCGCCGGGTGGCTCGGTCATCACGGCAAAGCCCGCGTTCGTCTGAACCGGACCGCCCGCTTCTGAGATGAGATGCAGGTCGTAGAAGGGTTCGCCGGCCACGTTGTTCGCGACCTGGAATACCGCCATGGCCGAAAGCGACATCAGCTTTAATTCGGGGATCGCCAGAACGCCGATGGTCACCATGGCCTTCTCCCTGCGTTCGGTTTCGCGGAAGTATTGGGCGAGATTAACAGATTTTACAGAGGCGGTCCCCGGTTCGCGACAGAGACCGGCTTCGCGACCAAGTTCTCGGCAGGCCCGTGTTGGCGGGCCGACCTGAACCTGCTGCGCTCAGAACCGCGATGTCCGGGCGAGCGACTCGGCGTGAATCGTCTCAACCCGCCCGATACCGGTCCGCTGCCACGGCGCTCGACAGGTGTGGCAGCATCGCTTGGCGAGCGTCCTCCCATGCCTCCCATTCGGCCCCATCCATCAGCGACGGAACAGTGGCGAACTCACCCCGGTCGAGGCCGACTAGGGCTGCGTCCACGAGATCGGGAGCGGACATGACCCACCCGTCGGGAAGGTTGCTGGCCGGAAGCCCGGCGATGTCCCAGAACTCCGTGCCGGTCGCCCCAGGCAGGACGACCTGCACGGCCACCCCGGTGCCGGCGAGTTCCTTGCGCAGTGACTGACTGAAGGCGAGGACGAAGGACTTCGTGCCGCCGTAAACACCGTTGAGTACCTCCGGGCCAATGGCGACGATCGAGGCGATGTTGATGATCGTGCCGCTACCGCGTGCTGTGAAACGTGGTACGGCCGCATAAGTCAGGCGCGTCGGGGCAGTGACGTTGATCGCAATCATCTGCTCCATCTCGTCCACCGAGGCGGATGCCAGGGGCGCGGCGCTGCCGAAGCCGGCATTGTTGACTAGATGGGTGATGCTTGCATCGGTCTTCAGGATCGCTTCGACTTCGCGGAGACCCTCGGCGCCCGCCAGATCAGCCGCGACGGCTCGGACCGTGACGCCATAGCGACCCGACAGTGTTTCGGCGACCGCATCGAGCCTCGTCCTGTTGCGTGCCACCAGGATGAGATCGTGGCCGCGCGCAGCGAAGCGGTCGGCGTAGACTGCACCGATGCCCGAGGAGGCTCCAGTGATGAGCACGGTTCCTGGCTTGATATTCATGGTCCTGGTCCTTCGACATACGTCGGTGGCTGTTTGCGACGTCGCGATACTAGGACTGGACGGCAATGTCTCAAATGACGTAAAAGTGTCAATTCGGGACACAAGCGGTGGTGGTTTCGATGCCAGAGGTCGGCTTCATTCTTGAGGACGGGTTCCAGGTTATGGGACTGGCCGCGCTATCGGCCTTCGAGTTCACCAACGTGGAACTCGGATACGAAGCCTACCGCCTGACAGTGATGTCCGAGTGTGGTGGAACGATCCGGTCGTCGCTGGGCATCCGGATTGAGACGGTTCCACTCACCCTCGTGCCAGACACCTTGATGGTCGTCGGCGAGCTGCTTCCCCGCCCCCTCACGCTTGCCCTGCGCAGCTATATCGCTGAGGCGGGCCAGACTTCCCGACGGGTCGCAGGACTATGCACGGGGGCATTCGCGCTGGCTGAGGCGGGATTGCTCGATGGCCGTACCGCGACCACGCACTGGGCCCATGCCCGGGACTTGCAGGCCAGGTTTCCCCGCGTCCGCGTCGACGACGACCGCATCTTCGTCTCCGACGGACACATCTGGACATCCGCCGGGATGAGCGCGGCCATCGACCTGACCCTCGCCCTGATCGAAGACGATCACGGCGCGGACCTGTCGCGGATGGTGGCGCGCAAGCTCGTCGTCTACCACCGCCGCCCGGGCGGCCAGTCCCAGTTCTCGGCGCTCTTGGAATTGGAGCCCCGCTCCGACCGCGTCCGCCGCGCGCTGGTTTACGCCCGAGAGCATCTGGCCAATCCGCTGACCGTCGAGGAGCTCGCTGACGCCGCGAGCGTAAGTCCCCGACAGTTCAGCCGGATCTTTCGCGAGGAGACCGGACAGTCCCCGGCCAAGGCCGTAGAGCGCCTCCGCCTGGAGGCTGCGCAACGCATGCTCGAAGACGGACGCCATGCGATGGATGTCGTCGCCCGCGACACCGGCTTTGCCGATCGCAATCGGATGCGGCGAGCTTTCCTGCGCATGTTCGGTCAAACGCCGCAGAGCTTGCGTCGCGGCACGCGCGTCGTAGAGCCGTCCGATACACGCTTACAGATAACCGAGACAACGGACTGAGCGGCCGAGTTAGGTTCACACCTGGCAGCCCGCTCTACGACCGGGTTGGATGGAATGCGGTCCGACCGCTTTGGCACTTCGAAGATCTACGAGGACATCGACAGACGCGCTGCACCGGCGGCAAACTATCTGGCAAACCAGATATCTTCGCTGTGCCGATGACACTAATCGATGCTTAGCGCCGCATCTCTTGGAATTGCAAAGAGCCGTATGGCTTCTGAGTGCCCACGGATCGCGTGAAAACCACGGTCGGTGAATCTGCGCACCGTCCCCTCGCTCCCCTCGTTCAGCATGCGCCGGACCACGGCGTCTGTGATCAGGATCGAAGCCTTCGCTTCCCGGCAGTGGTTCTCGACACGGCTCGCAACGTTCACGGTATCGCCGAGGACCGTCAGTTCGAGCCGGCTCTCGCATCCAACATCGCCGAGCACGACATCGCCATAATGGATGCCGATGGCAACTGTGACCGCTTCCTGTCCCGATGCCGCACGCTCATCGTTCCATGCTTGAAGCCTCGCCTGCATTGTCAGTGCACACCGTACGGCATTCGTTGCGCTCGAATCACTCGAAACAGGCAAGCCGAACACTGCGATCAAACCGTCGCCCGTGAACTTGTCGACGGTGCCGTGATGCTCGAACACACTGGAACTCAGAGTGCACAGCAGTTCCCGAAGCATGGCGATCACGTGTTGCGGCTGCAGAACGCTACAGAACTTCGTAAATCCAATCATATCGACGAACAGGACCGCAGCAGGCTCATATCTGGTCGTCGATAGCGCGATGTCGTTCGTCGCGATTTGTTCGACGATAGCCTGCGGGAAGAAGCGGGCCAGATTGTCCTTTTCCTTACCAACTGCGATCAATCGCTCACGAGTTGCGATGTTGAACAAAGCGAGTTTCGTGGTGATCGCGATTGCGGCGAGGCTGATCATTGTACGGGCTGCGGCGCCACTGTCCGGGTCCGAGCCATGGGTGATGATGAAGCTTAAGCATGTCAGCGCCGCGCAAAGCGCCGCAGTCCTGAGTATGCCAACTTGTTTGAACCATAGGGCCGCAAGGACAATGACGACAATGTAAAGGACGGCAACGGCGAAATGCAACGGACGCCACGTGTCGAATAAGAAGATTGAGGCTGCTGAAAGCACCACGTAGCCCAGAGGCTTGCGGCTTTGAAAAAGGCCGCCAACCCTCGCCTGCATGCCAACGAATGTCATTGGCGAGGACGTTAGGTCATACCCCACTGCGAACCACCCCCCCCCAAATTGAATCGTAGGCAAAGTAGGCGGATCTGATTATTTTTGCCAATTCCCTGAAGTCAATCGCACCCTATTCGCGAAGTCTGGCCCTCGCCTCGGTTGTCAGATCCGCGCAACATCGGCCTTCTCTGATTCAAAGACCGGTCTTGCCGGCGAGCCATGAAGCCATGGGTATCCTCCTGACCAAAAAGGGACGACAGCCACGCATCATGAACAGCCCGCAGGTTTAGGACCGACACCTGATGGTTTCCGCGCCTTAACGCGCGATGAAACCGCCGTCGATCAACTGGCTCCACCGTTACCAACCTTTGCCCGGCCCTGCCAGGAATGCGATGATCGGCGTGATCTCGCTTATTGTGCCGAGGCGGTTCTGTACTTTCATCCTTTTCCGGAACGCCGTGGAATGCTCCGTCTCTGCCGGGTAGAAGAACACTGGATTGTCCGAAAAGCACATTTTCTGCGAGGATTGAGGGCCACGGCTGGCCGCTGTCCTCGGACGCCTTCGAAGACCAGATTATGGCCCTTACGGATCAAGGCTTTCGCTGCATCGCCCATGACCGGCGCGGGCATGGCCGCTCGAGCCAGACGTGGTCGGGCCACGACATGGACACCTACGCGGCCGATCTCGCGGCCGTCGTCGGAGCCCTCGGCGCGACGAACGCGGTCCATGTCGGCCATTCGACCGGCGGTTGTGAAGCGTTGCGCTAAGTCGCACAGCATGCGCATGGCCGACCCGCCAAGCTCGTGCTGATCAGTGCCGTGCCGCCGATCATGGTGCAGTCGCCAGCCAATCTCGGCGGACTACCGATGACGGCGACAGTGCATGTGCCCCGTCCGTGGGCTGGATGACACCGAGAAGCCCCGAGCGCGGGCTGATGCGCGCTCGGGGAAAGCCGAACTAGTTTGGGATCAGCTCACGGGCGGGACCGCCCGTCTCTTGGCCGCGGGCCTGAGCGTAGCCCGGCAGGGCTGGGTTCCGGGCATTGCCGCTGTCGGTGTCCGGGCCGCCGAGCCAGTAGGCTGACCGCGCCTGCGGCAGGATCGAGCCCGTGATCGCCGGGCTCTCTGTGGGATGCGAAACAGTCCGAGCCTGGGAGGCGCCGGTAAAGGCGGCAAGAGTGCAGGCAGACGCGAAAGCGACGGAAGAAACAGTCTTGAGCATCGTCATGTCCAATCTCCAGTATTTCCTGCCTGATCGACCAACGCCAGGCAGGGATGCCGGATAGACGACGTCTTCGGCTGCTTATTCCACCTCGCATCCAAGAACTTTGACTCTCATATTCATAGCCACATCGCCGAGTATGGGTACGTAACGCGAGGCTGAAAAAGATCGCTGCGTGCGTGGAATAATCCCGGATTGGCAGCGTCCATGCCCCCGAAGCCAAGCTCAGAGCAGGCTCGCATCGTTTGGCCTGCACACGGAGGAGTCCCGCCCATGCCAGGAGACCGGACATGACGGACATGATGCGCCTCATCGAACCGCTGATCCCGGCCTTGCGCCGCTATGCACGAGCACTCCTGCGCAATCCCACCGATGCCGACGATCTCGTTCAGGACTGCCTTGAGCGCGCCGTCGGCCGCTGGCACCAGCGCCAAGTCGACGGCGACGCGCGGACCTGGCTTTTCGCCATCCTCCACAACCTTGCCGTGACGCAGATGCGCCAGCGCGCGCGGCGCGGCGCCCACATGCCGATCGAGGACACGGCGGAGGCCAACCTCGCGGTGGCGCCGACCCAGGAGAGCGGCCTGCGCCACCAGGACCTGATGAGCGCGCTCGATGCTCTCCCGGAGGAGCAGCGCAGCGTCCTCCTCCTCGTGACGGTGGAAGGGCTGTCCTACGCGGAAACCGCCGACATCCTCGCCATCCCGACGGGCACCGTGATGTCCCGCCTTTCCCGCGCCCGGGATCGGATAATCCAGCTCATGGATGGCACCGACGCCGCCGTTCCAGCCAAGCGCCCGCTCCTGCGGAGGGTGAAATGACCATGCGTCCCATCAGCGACGATGATCTCCAGGGCCTCGTAGACGAGCGGCTGGATGCCGCCCGAAGGCGCGAGGTTGAAGCCTATCTCGCCGAACATCCCGAAGCGCGAGCACGGGTCGACCGCCTCGTCGCCCTTGGCGAGGAGATGCGTGCCGCCTTCGCGCCCATCGCTGCGGAGCCGGTCCCTGCACAGCTGAACCTGACGCGGATCGTCAAGGCACGCCGTCGCCCGCAACGTCCAGTCTGGCAGGCGATGGCAGCCGGGCTGCTACTTCTCCTCGGCGGCGCCGGAGGCTGGGGCCTACGCGATGCGGTCTCGCCGGTGCCGACTGGGATCGAGGCGTTGGCCCAGGCGGCGAGCATGAACTACGCGGTCTATGCCCCAGACCACACCCGGCCCGTCGAGCTCGCCGCAGCCGATCGGGACGAACTCGCCGGCTGGTTCTCGGCCCGGCTCAAACGGCCGGTGGGCGTGCCGGACCTCAGTGGCTCTGGCTATCACCTCATGGGCGGACGCCTCGTCGCGACGCAGCAGGGGCCTGCCGGCCTGCTGATGTACGATGACGGGCACGGCGCGCGCTTCGTGATGCTGATGCGGCCCATGTCCGTGCCCGGCGACGCGCCGATGCAGCCGCACACCTCCGGGACGTCGAACGGCTATGCCTGGGCTCAGGACGGGCTCGGCTACAGCCTCGTGGGAGCGGCCGACCCGGCAATCCTTCACCCACTCGCCAATGAGTTCCGACGCGCCACCGCGAAGAGAATCTGAAGGCCCGCTATGTCTCTCCTGAACGACCTCACCGGTGCTAGTCTGGCTCTGAACTCGCGCGCCGTCCTCCTGCGCCTCGGTGCCATTGGGGCGATCGTTTCCGGCGCTGCCGGGGCCTTCGCCTATGTCGGCGGCTGGTTCTCGCCAGGCGCCCTGACCCAGGCGCGGATCGTCGACCGCTTCGAGCGGGTCAACGGCCCGCATACGGGGTTCCGACGTAACCACGCCAAGGGGCTCTGCCTCGCCGGACGCTTCGAGAGCACCGGGCTGGGCGCGCGCCTGTCGAAGGCGTCGCTGTTCGCCGCTGGCCAGGTGACGCCCGTCACGGGTCGCATCGCGCTTGCTGGCGGACAGCCCTACGCGGCGGATGCGTCTACGACGGTGCGCAGCCTCGCGCTGCGGTTCCACCTTCCCGACGGCGAGGAATGGCGGACCGGCAACAACGACATCCCGGTCTTCCCGGTGCGGACCCCGGAGGCATTCTATGCCCAGCTTCTCGCCGCCAAGCCCGATCCGGCCACGGGCAAACCCGATCCCGAGGCACTAAAGACGTTCTTCGTCGCCTATCCCGAGAGCACGACGGCGGCGGCCTTGATCAAGGCGCGCACGATCACCTCCGGGTTCGCCGACGACACCTTCCGGGGCTTGAACGCTTTCCGGTTCGTGGCCGGAGACGGCATTGAAACGCCCGTTCGCTGGGCGTTCGTGCCGGAGCAGGCCGCCACAGCCGAGAGTGCGGCCCAGACAGCACGTGCGGACAAGAATTTCCTATTCGACGACTTCGAGTCCGCGGTCCGTCGGGGGCCCGTGCGCTGGCACCTCGTCGCCACCCTTGGCGAAGCAGGCGATCCCACGGCGGACGCGACACGTCCCTGGCTGGCAGAGCGGACGAGCGTCGACCTCGGGACGGTGATCGTGACTGCGACAGAGGTGGAGGCCAACGGCAATTGCCGCGACGTGAACTTCGACCCCCTGGTCCTGCCGGCCGGCATCGTGGGATCGGACGATCCGCTGCTCAGCGCGCGCTCGGCGGCCTACGTGCAATCCTTCACGCGACGCGCCGGCGAGCCGAAGGCGCCGAGCGCCGTCCACGATGCCCCCGCTTCAGGAGCCGGATTGTGAGCAACACCACGCACTTCAACCGGCCGGCCCGGCTGCTGCACTGGACCATGGCGGGCATGATCCTGGCCATGCTGTTTATCGGCATGGCGATGGTGACCTCCGTGGCCCACTATTATGCCCTCGTCACCCTACACCGACCGCTGGGCCTCGGCATCCTGGTCCTCGCACTGCTGCGCCTTGCGAACCGCTGGCGCCATCCGCCGCCGGAGCTGCCTTCAGACCTCCCGGCCTGGCAGCGTCGGGCGGCACACGCCTCGCACATCCTGCTCTACGGCTTGATGCTTGGGCTGCCGCTGGTCGGCTGGGCAATGCTGTCGGCCGCCGGTTACCCGATCGGGCTCGGCGGCGCGGTGGTGCTTCCGCCGATCCTGCCGCTCGATCCGAGCCTCTATGCGTGGCTACGGTCGCTTCACACCCTCCTGGCCTATGCCTTATTTGGGGTCATCCTCGCCCATCTCGGCGCAGCTCTGATGCACGGGCTGATCCGCCGGGACGGGGTCTTTTCCAGCATGGCCTCGCACCCGATCCCATACCGGTCCCGCTGAAGCGATTGCCGCCGCGATCCACGTCGGGCCAAGGAGCACCTCAGGGGGGACGCGAGCCGTAGGCCCGGGTATCGAAAACCATCACAAGCAACCTATGACCCCTGCAACTTTCGCGTCGAACGTCCGCTTCTGAGAACCGGCCGTAGACCTTCGAACGGCGAGGTTGGGTCGAGACCCGTCCGTCCGTTCTACGACCGGGTCGGGTGGATTTGCGCCGGTCCGCTTACGAGCGGCAGATGGATTTAAGCAGACATAGCTACAGGGACCGCTCCCGACCTATCTCGGAAGCCCAGGAGTTTCGCTCGCAAGTATTCTAACCGCTTTTGCCAGGCTCTCATTTGCGTAATTCCGCCCACAGGTGACGGCTAAATATCAACACGATATACTTCAATTCTATGGTTACCAGATCCCACAGCTAGCGCCCTGTCCTCTTGTTTCAAAAATATCATGCTGAACCGGAGTGATCATAATTGTCCCTGCTGGACGAATGGCTATCAAGCTGTACGATAACTGGCTTATCTGAGCCCGCATAAATCTCCAGATAGCGAACGAAATTTATTCACTTCATATCTCGACAACTGACGGTCAAGTGTGCAGCATCTGCCTTGCTCGGCAGGGCTTCGGGCTGGCATGTTCAACAAACTGGAGGGCGGCTACTATGTACATGACTAGCTGGCAGCGTGATACGTACAATTCTCTATTTGATGTTGCCGAAGCCGATGATCGGCTAGTCGCATCCGGAAAAAGTACGCATCTCCATCGTCTGCTGTCGATCATCCGCGACCATGGTGCACATCATCATATGGGTATTAGGCTATTGCATCGACACAACTTAATTGAAGAAGGGGAAATCATGATTGCCGACACGCTCGACGACGACGAGGGGTTTGCGGTCGTTTCTCAAGCAATGTCCGGCGCAGATACCCGTAAGGACGTGGTCCCATCGAGTTGGCAGTTGGTTGGAAGTGATTTCGCTCCAAGTGAGTTTAGCCTAAAGCACCTCGTCCGCGAGGATAGTCTGGCTATCCATGAAAGCGATGCTTTGCTGCGCGATCTCGCAGCCGCTGTTCATGAAATGGGTGTTCAAAACCTACTCGGGCCTTGTCTCAACATGAATGATTGGGTGTATTCCCATTCTCCAACGAAAGATGCGATTTTGCTTGAAAAAACGAACCATGAGCATCGTGCAAATGTATCAAGGTTTGTAAGCGAGGAAGAATTCCGGTCCGTAAAGTCGCGAGAGACTACGTGGCAGGTATCCACCGCATCAGGTTCTGGTATTGACCACCCAGGCAATCTCATCGCGAAGTGCAAATGCGCGTGTTCTGTAGCTACTGGCGGTGGACATCTGGGAACCCATGTGTGGTTAGGACACTGACGCGTCTACTCGGGCGAGGCCAAACTTGGCCTCGCCACTTTGGAAAATGTCGTGACAATATCCTACAATCAGAACCGATATTTGGTAGCCAATTCACTTAGGGAAGCAAGAGCAATCCATGCTCTTAGTATTCTCGATATTGGTGCAGGATCACCCATGAGCGCAGTTCAAATCGCGTCGTCGGTGTCAAAATATCTGGCTATCGAGGTATGCCCGGACAAAGCACAGAGGCTTAGATCAAAAAGATTAAACGTGATTTGTGACGAGTTCCCTTGTCACATAGAATGTAAATACGATCTTGTTATTGCATCTCACTCTATGCCGAGCGATCCAATTGGGATTAAGGTATTCGTAGATGCAGCATGGCAATGCGTTGAACAAAGTGGCCGACTTGTTCTCGTGACGTTCTCTGACCCCATATCAAATCTTTTTGGCGAAGACCTCCGCCATAGCGCCAGCTACCAGGGCAGACGTCCTAAGATTGAAATTCTACGTTCGTTAGTCTCCGACCTCGGGGAATCACGTCATTATAGTGTGCACAGTTTTCTTTCTTCTGACTCTGAAAAAGAACTCGCAGACGAAATAATTAAGTGGGACTCAAGGCTATCGGATAATGTAATGCTAAATCGAGATGCAATTATTGTTGCCCTTCAGCGTAGATTCAAAGTGGAGAACCTTTTCCATTTTCCAATTCAGCACGACGTGTTTACTGCTGATCGGTACTAATCCTGATCTATAATTTTTGGCTTAATTCTGCTTCAGTCGATGTATTTATATTGACGAAATCGTACCTGAATCTTTGGAAATGGTGCGTCGGTGTGGAGCTAAACATCGGGTTCCGGCAGGCGGCCAGCATCTGCATTCCACCCCGAGCCGATGTTGCCAGACGGCTGATGAACGACCGCTTTGAAGAAGCGCCCAAAGCGGTCGTGGCGGCTGGGTTGGGTCGGATGCGGAGAGTCCGCTTCTGGGCGAAGAGCCGGGGTCTGCTCCCCACCCTGAGGCGAAGTTGCCGGACGGCTGACGAATGGCAGCTTGTAGGCGGCGCCCAAGGGGAACCCGAACGGCTGGGTTGGGTCGATAACGGCCATGTTCCAGCGGGGCCGTTCCATAGGGCGAGCCCTGTTGGAAAGCTCGCGCTCCTAGGAACGGTCCTCAGACGGCTGAGGTTGATTTCGTAGATGCGCTTGGCCGGTTAGCAGCGCCATCGAAGGAGCCGCAAGCGTGGATCAGACAACAGCTGATGGAACGGACGCTAGCGGCCAGAACCGCTATCCCTTCGCCAAGCACGTCTCGGCCGCGACCCATACCTTGAGGGAAACGCGCAAGGCGTGGCCGGGCCTGAGCCTCTATGAGCGCTTCGAGGAAGTGGTCGTGGTGGTGCTCACTGCGCTAATCGGGTTAGTCATCATCGCGGCCATGGTGAACCTTTGCTTTCGCATCGTTCTGCTCGTGATCTTCGGTCTGCTCGACCCAGCCGAGCACACGGTCTTCCAGGCCGTGTTCGGGATGATATTCACGGTACTCATCGCATTGGAGTTCAACCACTCGATCCTGAGCGTGCTGCACCGTCAGGAGAGCATCATCCAGCTGCGTACCGTCATCCTGATCGCGCTGCTGGCACTAGCGCGCAAGTTCATCATCCTGGACGCCAGCAAGACGGAGCCGCTCACCATTATGGGCTTGGCGGCGGCCGTTCTGGCACTTGGGGCTGTGCATTGGCTCGTGCGTGACCAAGATCGCAAGGACACGCAAACAGCTGCCGAGGGCTCAACGAAGATGCCAGATTGAGCAACCGGCTGCTCACTGGACGGTGTGCGGGAGCTCTTGATTGATCAAGCCAGGATGTTGACGGCCCGGGCCGCGACCAGGGCAACCGTCAGAAGCGAGATGAGCGCTTCCGCCATCATCAAGAGCTTCGCTTGGTGCGAGAGTGGCAGCGTATCGGTCGGCGAGAAGGCCGTCGCATTGGTGAATGATAAGAACAGGTAGTCGACAAATCCAGGCACGAACGAAGTTGGGTTACCACCCGTCGGGAGGGTCATCTGCGGAAACAGGAAATCGGATGCTGCGGCCTCGGGATGGCCTCGCATGACTGCTCCGCCTCGATCGATCGCCCAGAACCACAGCGCGAAGATGATTACGTTTGTACCCCAGATATTCACCGCGTCGATCAACAGGGTCGGACCGCTTTGGGCCTTTCCGGCGAGAAGGGCGCGCACGAGAGCCACGAGGGCCGCGGTCTTCATGGTCGTGATGAGGGCGGTGAGAACCATGGCAGCGCGGCGGATGAGGCGGTGGTGATGCACCACGAGGCTCCAGTGCTCCTGCGTTCGGGCATGGCGAGCGCGACCCTGGTTCCAAGCCGTTGCGGCCGAGAGCGGGATCAGCAGCACTATCTCCAGAGTAGGAGCCAGCCAGCGAGGTCCGAATGAGAGGTCATTGACGACGAGGAGCTGCAGTCCAGCGATCAGCGCAATGGCACCGCGGGCAAGCCAAAAATCGATACTCTTAGTCCGAACTCCATGAAACGTCGGCTGCATCGTTGAGGTCTGATCCCTTGCGTCGAGCTGGCCGAAGCCCTGCGCCATCAGCCGTCGGTTCCATAATGACCAGCCTACGAGCGCCCGCTTTCGATGTGTAGGGCGGTGACAAAACCATCCACTTGAGCGTCGGCGGGGTGCTGATGCGGCCGGGGTAAAAGCCGGCCAGTTTGAGAGGCTTCTCTTTCGGGAGGGGCCCAGGATGTTTGCCGTGGAAGTCTACGCGGCCGTTCGGCAGTTCGTATTCAATGCTGGCAACTCTCGTCGTGAGCCAGCTCGGCAACTTCACCAAGGCGGCCGAACGCTGCAGCGTGACGCAACCCGCGCTGACCCGGGCGATCCAGAAGCTGGAGGACGAACTCGGCGGCCTATTGTTCTCGCGCGAGCGCTGTCACGTGCACCTGACCGATCTTGGGCGCCTGCTTGAGCCGGAGTTTCGCGAGATGATCGAGCGCCGTGAGCGTGCCAAGCGGGCCGCCTCTCGCTTCCTGCGGCTGGAAGGGGCGCAGCTCACAGTCGGGGTTATGTGCACCATTGGGCCGATGCGCTTCGTCGGCTTCCTGAACCACTTCCGGGTGGCCCATCCGGGCATCGAGTTGACCTTGATCGAGGGTGTGCCGGCGCGCCTGTCCGAGATGCTGCTCGCGGGCGAGCTCGACGTCGCGATCATGGCCCAACCGGACGGGTTCTCAGACCCTCTGTGGGAACCGGAAGCGCTGCTGTATGCAGTCAGGACAGCGCTCGCCGACATCCACGCCGCGGCAGGTCAGGCGCGCGGGCGCGACAAAGTCCGTGACCGGATTGCGGCGCTTTCTGCGCGAGAGCGCGAGGTCCTGGAGGACTTACTCGCGGGCGGCACCAACAAGACCATCGCTCGAACGTTAGGGCTTAGTCCTCGGTCGGTGGAGATCCACCGCGCCAGGGTCATGGAAGCGCTCGGTGCCCGAACGCTGTCAGAGGCGGTTCTGATAGCGACCGAAGCCGGTGTGCGCCCCGCAGGTCAGGATGGCGACTAGTGGGCAAAACCTGACGCTTGGTACCCGGCCTCGAACTCCGCGAGCCGACACAGGTGGGACTGCAGCAATGCGCTCCACGCTGAATATCGGCTTTAGGGCAGCAACCTAATGCCGGCTTGCCACCCAGTCCGGTCTTTGACGCCGGCCGCGCGATTGTCAGACAGCGAACATCCCGAGTAGGGTGCCGCGCTTCCACGGCTGCGGCTGCGGGACTACATACCCCACGTGCCCATCCTCCTCGCGCTTGGCGCTGCCCTCCTGTTCGGTCTCGTGTTCGGCCCCCAGTGGTGGGTGCGCCGGGCGATGCAGCAACACGCCACCGAGCGGCCGGATTTGCCCGGGACTGGCGGCGAGCTCGCCCGCCATCTGCTCGATCTGGCGCGGCTAGAGCACGTCCTCGTCGAGGTCGCGCCAGCCGACCACTACGATCCGGTTGCGAACGTCGTGCGGCTATCGCCGGAGAGCCATGACGGCCGCTCGATCACAG
Source organism: Methylobacterium sp. Leaf111 (assembly GCF_001423285.1). NCBI lineage: Bacteria > Pseudomonadati > Pseudomonadota > Alphaproteobacteria > Hyphomicrobiales > Methylobacteriaceae > Methylobacterium > Methylobacterium sp. Leaf111. The sequence continues at coordinate 27,694 of NZ_LMNE01000010.1, forward strand.
CGGTCGCGGTCGCGGCGCACGAAGTCGCCCACGCGCTCCAGCACGCGGCGGGGGACCGGCTCCTTGCGGCGCGGGTGAGGTTCGCCCCAGTTGTGCAGGGCTTCGAGTTCGCCGCAGCCGTGGTGATGATGACCGCGCCCGTGGTGCTCGCCTTCGTCCATTCGCCTATCCTGCTCGCCCTGCAGGTGGGTATCGGCATCGCGCTCCTTGGCGTTCGCGTTCTGTTTCACTTTCTGACGCTGCCCGTTGAACTTGATGCGAGCTTTCGCCGGGCCCTGCCCATCCTGGAGACGGGTCGCTACCTCGACGCCAGCGACATGCCCGGTGCCCGCACCGTTCTGCGCGCCGCCGCTCTTACTTACGTGGCCTCGTCACTCGTTGCGCTCGTGAACATTGCCCGCTTTCGGCGGCTCCTGCCGTTTTGAAAACTCTCAGGCGAGCGTCGGATACTTCTGCCGCGCTTACTCGAAAGCGCACCATCTCTTTCCAGTCAGACCAAATTCGCTGTTTGGCGCCCTTATAGGACGGCGGGGGACTTGGTGCGGCGGCCTGCAGTAGGCCGCCGCGATGTTCGTTAGATGTCAGTCTGCTCGGACATGACCAGCGCGTCGTCTGCCTCGATGCCGAGGTAGCGCACCGTACTCTCCAGCTTGGTGTGGCCGAGCAGCAGCTGACAGGCACGCAGGTTGCCTGTCCGCCGGTAGATGAGTGCGACCTTCGTCCGACGCAGGCTGTGCGTGCCGTACCCCGCCGGGTCGAGGCCTATCAGCGCTACCCATTCGTCGACGAGCCGACCATACTTGCGCGTCGTCAGGTGCTCGCCCGGGCGGCTGCAACTCGGAAACAGCCAATCACTCGCACGAAGCCCCCGCAGCTTGAGCCAGGCAGTCAGCGTCTCACGGGTGGTCTCGGTCAACTCGAACGGGACGGGTCGGCCCGTCTTCTGCTGGACGATGGTGGTGCGCAGGCGGACGCCGTCGCCGAGGTGGACGTCTGACACGCGCAAGCGGACGAGATCGCAGCCACGCAGTTTGCTATCGATGGCGGTGTTGAACAGGGCGAGGTCGCGAGTGCGGCCCTCGTGCTGCAGTCGGGTGCGGATCGCCCAAATGTGCTTTGGCTTGAACGGCGGTTTGGGACCGATGAGCCGACCAAGGTTCCACGGTCGGCGGGTTGTGTCGGTGGTTGAAAGCATGATGGGACACCATTTTCGAGGAGCCATCAGCATCTCACCCCAACCGCAATCCGAACGCGCCACAGCTCAGCGCCATGAGCGGACATAAGGCGGCGCTCGACAAGCACTTCACGGCCAGGGTTTCAGCCTTGCCGAGCAACACAGGGCCGAAAGCCGCGGGCAGCTTAAGTCACCGGAGCATTTGCCGTACGAGGGCCCTAAGGTACTTGATCTAGGTTGGTTCAGGCGCGAATCGTGGGCCTTGCGCTACTTGAGGGTGCCCCCATACAGTCCCGCTCAGGACAAGGGGGAAAGCCGTGCAGGACGGTATCCAAATCACGTGCTCGGCCACGGAGCACGTCAGTCTCGCCTACCACGAGAATGCGGTTCCGATGATCCGCGAGGTGGTGGTCGAGAATACTTCCGAGCATGGACTTTCCGATGTCCGCGTGCGGATCGAAAGCCGGCCCGCCGTCGTGCATCCGCTCACGCTCCGCATCGATCGCATTCCGGCCGGATCGAACCACCACATTGAATTGCCCGACGTTCGGCTCGACGCGGCTTTGCTCGTCGGCTTCACCGAGGCGAGCCGTCTTGAATTGACGGTCACCGTTGAGGATGCGACTGGCGAGAAGGCCCGCCATCTTGAAGAGCTTCGGGTCCTGCCGCCATCGCATTGGGGTGGCGGCAGGAGCGCGCCGGAGCTTCTCGCGGCGTTTGTCCGTCCCAATGATCCGGCCGTCGATGTCGTCCTGCGCGATGCTGCGACCAAGCTCGGCGAGGCCGGGCGCGAGACGGGCCTGAACGGCTACACGACCGCCAAGAAGTCGCGCGCGTGGGAGTTGGCCGAGGCGATCTGGGCGGCGATCGCGGATCGGCGAATTGCCTACGTCCTTCCGCCGGCGAGCTTTGAGCGAGCCGGGCAGAAGGTTCGCGGGCCGAGCGACGTGCTGGAGCGCAAGGTCGGCACCTGCCTCGATCTCTCGCTGCTCTACGCCGCCTGCCTTGAGCAGGCCGGGCTGAACCCGGTGCTTGTCCTCACCGTAGGACACGCCTTCGTCGGTGTCTGGCTGCAGGACGACGACTTCGCCAGCGCGACCGTCGAGGACATGCAGTTGCTCCGCAAGCGGCGCGACCTGCAAGATCTCATCTTCGTCGAGACGACCCTGCTCACGCCGGATCCGCCGGCGACGTTTAGGGTCGCCGCCACGCAGGGCGGCGTCCAAGTCGAGGACGAGGCTCCTGCGGCGCTGGAAATTGCCATCGACGTCCGACGCTGCCGCCGGCGGGGGATCCGGCCGATGGATCTCGGCGACGGAAAGCCGACGGGCATCGCGCCTGCGCCGACAATCCCGCTGAACCAGACGCTGTCCGCGCCGCCGAGCTTCGAGGAGGAAGCGCGCGCGCCGGTCGATGAAGCTCCCGAGACGCCTGTCGGCCGCGTGGAACGCTGGAAGCGCAAGCTTCTCGACCTGACGCTTCGGAACAAGCTGCTGAACTTCAAGCCGGGCAAGGGATCCGTCAGCCTCGAATGTGCCTCTCCCGGCGCATTGGAAGACGGCCTCGCGGCGGGGACCGAGTATCGCCTGAAGCCGCTCTCGGACGTGCTGACCGGATCCGACGAGCGTAGCGCAGACCTCTACTCACGCCGACACTACGACGATGGCCGCCGCACCTATCTGGAGGCCGCGCTCGCCCGGAAGGAGATCTACACGACCTCGACCGAGGCCGATCTCGACCGTCGCCTGCTCGATCTCTACCGGCTCGCCCGCAACGGCTTCGAGGAAGGCGGGGCCAACATCCTCTTCCTGGCCGTCGGCTTCCTGTCGTGGACAAAAAAGGAAGGTGAGGCTGCCTATCGCGCGCCGCTGCTTCTCGTCCCGGTCACCCTCAAGCGGTCGAGCGTGCGGGCCGGCTTCAAGCTCGCCCTCCACGACGATGAGGTGCGAATCAACCCGACCCTGCTCGAAATGCTGCGTGAGGACTTCAAGCTCCGGATGCCGGAGTTGGAAGGGGATCTCCCTCGCGACGGCTCCGGGTACGACGTCGACGGCATCTTCCGGATCGTCCGCCAGCACGTGAAGGAATTGCGCGGCTGGGAGGTGGTGCCGGACGTCGTGCTCTCGGCCTTCTCCTTCACGAAGTACCTGATGTGGAAGGACTTGGTGGACCGGGCGGAAGTGCTGAAGCGCAACCCCGTCGTGCGCCATCTCATCGACACGCCAAAGCACTCCTACGGCGACGGTACTCCGTTCCCTGAGCCGACACGCCTCGACCGCGAGCACCCGCCGGGAACCGTGTTTGCGCCACTCTCCGCGGATTCCTCGCAGCTCTCGGCCGTTCTCGCCGCCGGTTCCGGCAAGGACTTCGTGCTGTTCGGGCCTCCTGGCACTGGCAAGAGCCAGACGATCGGCAACATGATCGCCCAGTGCCTCGCGCAGGGGCGCACCGTGCTGTTTGTCTCGCAAAAGACCGCCGCTCTGGAGGTCGTACAGCGCCGCCTGCAGGAAATCGGACTCGGTGACTATTGCCTGGAGGTCCATTCGACCAAGGCGCAGAAATCGGCTGTTCTCGGCCAGCTGCGCCGGGCCTGGCACGAACGCTCAACGCCATCTCAGGGCACCTGGGACGCGGCGACGAGCGAACTCGCGAGCCTACGCGAGGAACTGAACAGCCTCGTGAACGCCCTGCATCGGAGGCGCGAGAACGGGCTTTCCGCCTATGAGGCCTTCGGGCGTGTGATCGCGGCCGGCAGCGGCGCGCCTCCGCTCGTCCTTACATGGCCGGATCACCTCGCCCACAACGAGACGACGCTCGCCAACCTGCGCACGGCCTGCCGAGAGCTTCGCCCCGTGCTCGCGTCCGTCGGATCGCTGGTGGATCATCCGCTTCAGGGCGTCGAGGCCACCCAGTGGTCGCCGGTCTGGCGCGACGACATGGGCACCGCGATCCGAGCCGTGGAACAGTCGCTCGGCGCGCTTCGGGTCAGCGGTCAGACGTTTGCCGACGCAATCGGTCTGCCCTCCCTTTTGGCGACCTATGCCGGTACGCGCGGGCTGGTGGTGCTCGGCAACTACCTCGTGCGCTCCGAGGCACGCTGTGGGGCCGCCTTCCTCGCTGACGGCGCGCGTGACCTCCGCCGGGCCGTCGCCGCACGCGAGCGCTTCCAAACAACGAAGGCTCAGCTGCTCGGCCGGCTCACCGGCCGCTACGGCCCGGGCATCCTCGATCAGAACCTTGGAGCACTGCTCGCCGAGTGGGTCGCTGCTCAAGGGTCGAACTTCCTGGCTAAGGGCGGCAAGCTGAAGAGGGTGTCCGCCCAGGTCCAGCCCTACGCGGAGGGACCGCTGCCCCCCGATCTCGGGCCGGACCTTACGGGGCTGATCGAACTCGCCAAACACGTCAAAGGCGGATGCGTGGAGGAACTGATCCTCGCGCGGCTCGGGCTGCCGTGGAGCAATCCGGACTGTGCAGCCTCCGAGTTCGCTTCGGCCATCACCTGGGCCGAGAAGGTCGAGCAACTCCTGGATATCCTGGGGCCGCCGTCGCTCGGGATCGACGGATTGCGCGATCATCTCGTACAGCTAGTCGAGCGCCAGGGGCGTGCTTTCGCAGAGGGCGGCCGCATCGCGCAGAGCTACACCGCCTTCGCGCAGGATCGAGCCCGCGCGAACGAAGCGATGAAGGCGCTCGGCATCCTGGCGGGTCGCGCCGATCCCGAGGAGCCGTTGGCAGCCGACGCCGATTGGATCGAACAGAGCCTCGCGCTCGTCCGACGCTGGTCGTCGGGGCTGGGACGCGCCCAGGGGTGGTGCGCGTGGCAAGCCGCTGCACAGAATGCGCGTCAGACCGGTCTCACGCCGCTGATCGACGCCCTGGAAGACGGCCGCGTCGCCTTCGACCGCGCGGAAGCGGCCTTCGAGACAGCCTATGCGCATTGGTGGATCGACCGTGTCGTCAGCCACGATCCGGTGCTCCGGCGCTTCCTGCCCGAACGGCACGAGGATGCGATACAGCGCTTCCGCGCCGCCGACGCTCGGGTCACCGAACTCTCCAAGCAGGTCGTCCGCTCGCGCCTTGGCGGGGGCATCCCGGGGGCGACAGCGTTTGGGGCCGATCCGGAATGGGGCACGCTCTCGCACGAGCTGACGAAGAAGACGGCGCACATGCCGTTGCGAAAGCTGTTCGGCCGGATGCCGACAGCGCTGACCAAGCTCACCCCCTGCGTGATGATGAGCCCGCTCTCGATCGCGCAGTACCTCCCGCCCGACAAAGAGCCGTTCGACGTCGTAATCTTCGACGAGGCCTCCCAGATCTCCCCGTGGGACGCCATCGGAGCGCTCGCTCGGGCGAAGCAGGTCGTCATCGTTGGCGATCCCGAGCAGCTGCCGCCGACGAACGTTGGTGACCGCGGCGTCGACGACATCGAGGACGGCAGCGACGTCACCGACCAGGAGTCGATCCTCGACGAGTGCCTCGCCGCTAACATCCCCCGGCGGAACCTCGACTGGCATTATCGTAGCCGCCACGAGAGCCTGATCGCCTTCTCGAACAGCCGCTACTACGGCGGTCGGCTCGTGACCTTCCCTTCGCCCGTCACTGATGACCGCGCCGTCCGGCTCAGCCTCGTGCCGGATGGGGTCTACGAGCGTGGATCGGGCCGCGTGAACCGGCCCGAGGCCCGCGCCGTGGTCGCCGACATCGTGCGTCGCTTGCGCGATCCCAGCCTCGCCCAGGAGCGTCGCTCCCTCGGCGTCGTCACCTTCAACGGTGAACAGCAGCGCCTGATCGAGAATTTGCTCGACGAGCAGCGGCGGTCGTATCCAGAACTGGAGCCGTTCTTCGATCGGGACCGCTGGCACGAGCCCGTGTTCGTGAAGAACCTCGAGAACGTGCAAGGCGACGAGCGTGACGCCATCATTTTCTCGGTTGCGGTCGGACCGGATCAGTCCGGGCGTCCAGTCAGCACAGTGTCGTCGCTCAACAAGGACGGCGGTCACCGCCGCCTGAACGTCGCGATCACCCGCGCCCGGCGCGAACTCGTCGTGTTCGCCTCGATGAGGCCTGAGCAGATCGATCTGGGCCGCACCCGGGCGCGAGGCGTCCGCGACTTCAAGCACTTCCTTGAGTTCGCCGACCGCGGCGCACGGGCGCTCGCCGAGGCCTTCGCGCCGACTGGCGGCGACGTGGAATCCCCGTTCGAAGCCGCGGTGATGGCGGGGCTCGAAGCGAGAGGCTGGACCGTTCACACGCAGATCGGCGTCTCGGGCTTCCGGATCGATCTCGGGGTCGTCCACCCCGACGCCCCCGGGCGCTATCTCGCCGGCGTCGAGTGCGATGGCGCGACCTACCATAGTTCGGCCACGGCACGCGATCGCGACCGTCTGCGCGAGCACGTGCTGACCGACCTGGGCTGGCGCATCCGCCGGGTGTGGAGCACCGAGTGGTGGATGGACGCCGAGGGTGCGCTCGCCAAGCTCGATCAGTGCTTGGTCGAGGATCTCGAAGCCGACCGCGCCAGGGCTGCAGCGGCAGTTCCCGTCGAGCCTGCTGCCGAACCCGTGGCCGATGAGCAAGGCGGCGATGAACTGACGGCGCAGCCCGAGATCGCTTCCCCCGTCGCGGACACGCCGAGCGAACCGGCGAATGACCCGAAGCCAATTGACGAGGCCAGTCCGCAGCGCCTCTACGCGGATCAGATCGCTCCGATCACCACGCCAGCGCCGAGGCTGTCATCCTACGACGAGATAAGAGATTACAGGATCGCTGATCTCAATGGTCTGAGCCGACCGGTCGAGCCAGGCCGGTTCTACGATGCCTCCTACCGACCGGCTCTGAGCGCCATGGTCGATCACGTCCTCTCGGTGGAAGGGCCGATCTACGAGGAGTTGCTCATTCGGCGCATCGCTCGCGCTCACGGCCTCCAGCGCGTCGGTCAACTTGTCCGTGAAGCCATCGCTGCCCAGATCGATGCGTCCGTCGCGCGAACCGACGATGAGGGACGTCCCGTTCTGTGGCCGCCTGGCGAGGAGCCTAGGACGAGCTATCCATACCGCCCGGCCGATGCGTCCGTCCGCAGTCACAGCGACACGCCGATGCCGGAACTCGTCGGGATCGCGCTGGCCCTGCAGTCCAATATCTCAGAGGCGGAGCGCGCCAGGCTGATCGGCCAGCGTCTCGGGCTGTCACGCATTGAAGCTTCCGCGCGGTCTCGGTTCGAGAAAGCGAGCGAACTCGCCCGCCAGTCAGCCGCGTTTTGAGGCGAGGATGCGCATCGGGATCGTCACGGCTTTGGTCCTGCTGAGCGGCTTCGAGGCTGCGGTCGCACAGGGCATCCAGGACGATCCCCGGCGTAGACGGCTCGTCCTGCCTTCGGTCCGAGAGGCGACCGACTGCATCGCGCGTGAGACCCTGAACGAGCCCGGCATTGAAGGCGCGACGAGGCCTGGCCAGTTCCGAGCCGCCCTCGCTCAGCCCATGCGCCGCTGCGCCGACGAAGTCGACGCGATGATCGCGGCTCACGATTTGGTCTACTATCCCGGCTACGGCGAAGCCTTCTTCCAAGGGCCCTATCTGCAAGACCTCGTGCGGGCCATTCAGAGGCGGATTGGGCCTGAACTCGCACGGCGCGTCTCAGAGGCCGCTCAGCGAGCCACCGCGGCACAACAACCGAACCCTGGCTTCCAGGTCGCCCAGCCGGCTCCGAAGCTGGTCGATCAGAACGCCGAGCAGGCCAAGCGCGACGCTGAAGAGCGCGAGAAGCGTGAGGTCGATGCGATGTGGCAGCGGACTCGCCAAGTGAACGCTGCACCCGCGATTGCACCTGCACCGACAATGAGTACGCCAGCCGCTCACTCGGCCCAGCAATCCACCTCGACGGATCAATCAGGAGGTGGAGGATCGGCCCTCGGCGGGTTCGTCGCACTGGTGATCGGTGTCTTTGTGTTGCGCGAGGCGGCAAAGCGCCGAGCCAGAAAGCGCCGCTACGACCGCCTGATGGTGAAGTATGGGGACGCTTCGATCGTCAACCGGATCATGGCTGCCGAGATGTGGCAGGGCATGACCGCAGAAATGTTGACCGACTCGTGGGGATTTCCGATTGATCGTGACCGTGAGGTCTACAAGACCCGGACGACCGAGACATGGAAGTACGGTCAGACTGGGAAAAATCGCTTCAAGCACCGTGTCGTTGTCGAAAACAGCGTCGTCGTCGGTTTTAAGCAGAGATAGCCCGCAGTTGGACTGACTGGTAACAGCCACGTAACCGGTGCAAATCCGACTAACCGGCAATCGGCGCGCCTAATTTTGCGGCGGTACGGAACGCTCAAGCAGGTAGGCTGCACGTTCTGACAACCGCTCAGGCGCAGGCGACCGGAAGATCTGACACCCGCGTTGGGTACCAAGGCGTGCGCATCTCGAACTTCGTGTTCCATTCGTGCTTGGTCGCGACGCGGCGCGGGCGGGTACGACAGAACCCCCGGCCCCAGGCGGCGTTACGCGCAAAAGCTGTTCGCCCAATGCGAGCGGATCGCTAGGGTCCCTGACGAGCAGAAACGGCAACGGTCTAAAAAGGACATTCGGGCAAACGCCTCTTAATGCGCCAAAGGGGCGACAAACTGCGGTGGAGCACAACACCCCAAGTCAACCTCGCCGAAGGTTCATAGCCGCGGGCTGGCCGCCCACAAGCGGACATTCCCAATGCCCGGAAAGGGTCAGCAGTTAGCATGCCGACTGGTCGGCTACGCGCCACTTCCGGACTTTCTGCCACAATTGCTGAGATGGCGGCTCTTCGCCCGCAAGCCGCCTCTGCACGGAAGGGTCGGGCTGGGCGTTTACAAGATTTTAGGCTGGGCACGCCGCGCTCGTTGCCCTGGCCAAAACCGCTGAAGTAGAAGCCGCCCGCGTCCAGGCCCGCCTCGCCATGGTCGAGAACCAGCTCGACCGCTTGCATGCCCATAAGTCGGCACTCTCGATCGCGCCGCGCCGCGCCGCACAGCGTGGCCTGTGCCTGCGCCTGACCCCCGCGGCTCCCAGCGTTGACGGCAGGAATTATCTTTGAATCAATGCTCTCGCGACTATTAGGCACGAGCCATAAGGCCGCGAGAGACACGCTTCTTAGTAAATCAGGACAGACTACCCGACTGCAGGGGTAATCTTTTCTGAAAAATCACACCGATCAAGCGGTCTGGAATTTTCTCAGAAACTCTTGGGCATTTCTCAAGATCTACTGGAATGCCCACCCGGCCCGCCTCAGACGTCGAGGTTGGCGACGCTGAGGGCGTTGTCCTGGATGAACTCGCGGCGGGGTTCGACCACGTCGCCCATCAGCTTCACGAACAGGTCGTCGGCGTCCTGGGTGTCCTTGACCTTGACCTGGAGGAGCGAGCGCACGTCCCGGTCGAGGGTGGTTTCCCAGAGCTGCTGGGCGGTCATCTCGCCGAGGCCCTTGTAGCGCTGCAGCTGCAGGCCCTTGCGGCCGAAGGCCATCACCGCCTCGAACAGGCCGACGGGCCCGTGCAGGGTGGTCTCGTCGCCCTTGCGCGCGTAGGTGACGGGCTGGTCGTAGATCTCGCGCAGGGCCTCCGCCCGGTCGGCGAGGCGGCGCGCCTCCTGCGAGGCCAGCAGCGAGGCGTCGAGGGTCGCCACCTGGCGCACGCCGCGCAGGGTCCGGCTCAAGACGTAGCCGCCCTCCGAGACGGCGCCTTCCCAGCCGCGCTCGATGTCGTCGGCGATCCGGTCCATGCGCCGGGCGACCTCCTCGGCCAGCACCTCGGCCTCGGCCGCGTTCTCGTCGACATTGGCCCGGAAGGCGCCGGCGATCAGGGCCTGCTCGACCACGGCGCGGTCGTAGCGGGTGTGGAGCGCCTGCATCAGCCCGCGGAACTGGCGGGCCTCCTCGACCAGGGACTTCAGCTGCGGGCCGCCGAACTCGGTGCCGGAGGCCAGCCGCAGCACGGCGCCCTCGACGCCGGCATCGATGAGGTAGTCCTCCAGCGCCCGCTCGTCCTTGAGGTAGAGCGCCGACTTGCCCTTGGCGGCTTTGTAGAGGGGCGGCTGGGCGATGTAGAGGTGCCCGCGCTCGATCACCTCCGGCATCTGCCGGAAGAAGAAGGTCAGCAGCAGGGTGCGGATGTGCGAGCCGTCCACGTCGGCATCCGTCATGATGATGATGCGGTGGTAGCGCAGCTTGTCGGGGTTGAAGCCCTCGCGGTCCGTGGACGAGCGGCCGATGCCGGCGCCGAGCGCGGTGATCAGGGTGCCGATCTCGGCCGAGGACAGCATCCGGTCGGCCCGCACCCGCTCCACGTTGAGGATTTTTCCGCGCAGCGGGAGAACGGCCTGGAAGGTGCGGTCGCGGCCCTGCTTGGCCGAGCCGCCGGCGGAATCGCCCTCCACCAGCAGGATCTCGCACTTCGAGGGATCGCGCTCCTGGCAATCGGCGAGCTTGCCGGGCAGCGAGGCGATGTCGAGGACGCCCTTGCGGGTCACGGTCTCGCGGGCCTTGCGGGCCGCCTCGCGGGCGGAGGCCGCCATGATGACCTTGGCCATCACCGAGCGGGCCAGCGCCGGGTTCTCTTCGAGCCAGTTCGAGAGCCCCTCGTTCAGCACGTTCTCCACGGCCGGGCGCACCTCGGAGGAGACCAGCTTGTCTTTGGTCTGCGAGGAGAATTTCGGGTCCGGCACCTGCACCGAGATCACGGCGGTGAGGCCCTCGCGGCAATCCTCGCCGGTGAGCGAGATCTTTTCGCGCTTGGCGATGCCCGAGGACTCGGAATAGCCGGTGATCTGCCGGGTGAGGGCGGCGCGGAAGCCCGCCATGTGGGTGCCGCCGTCGCGCTGCGGGATGTTGTTGGTGAAGGGCAGCACGGTCTCGTTGAACGAGTCGTTCCACCAAAGCGCGACCTCGACGCGGATGTTGTCGCGCTCGGCCCGCACCATGACGGGCTTCTGCATGCCCTCGATGGGTTTGCGCGAGCGGTCGAGGTAGCGCACGAAGGCCTCGATGCCGCCCTCGTAGTACAGCTCCTCGCGCTTGTGCTCGGCGTGGCGGGCGTCGGTGAGGACGATGCGCACGCCGGAATTCAGGAAGGCGAGCTCGCGCAGGCGCTTCTCCAGCGTCGCGTAGTCGAACTCGATCATCGTGAAGGTGTCGGTGGAGGGCAGGAACGACACCTCGGTGCCGCGCCGGCCGTTGCCGTCGCCGACGACGATCAGCGGCGAGACCGCGTCGCCGTGGCGGAACTCCATCGCGTGCTCGCGGCCGCCCCGCCAGATGCGCAGGCGGAGCCATTGCGAGAGGGCGTTGACCACCGAGACGCCGACGCCGTGCAGGCCGCCGGAGACCTTGTAGGAATTCTGGTCGAACTTTCCGCCCGCGTGCAGCTGGGTCATGATGACCTCGGCCGCCGAGACCCCCTCCTCCTTGTGGATGTCGGTGGGGATGCCGCGGCCGTTGTCGGAGACCGTGACGGAGCCGTCGGCGTTCAGCGTGACGGTGACGAGGTCCGCGTGGCCCGCGAGCGCCTCGTCGATGGCGTTGTCGACCACCTCGTAGACCATGTGGTGCAGGCCCGAGCCGTCGTCGGTGTCGCCGATATACATGCCGGGGCGCTTGCGCACCGCGTCGAGGCCCTTGAGGACCCGGATGGATTCCGCGCCGTAGGCATCGGCGGCGAGGTTATGGGAACTGTCGGACATGAACTTCCTCGGGCAGGCGGGCATTCAGGCCGGACTTGCCGGCCCAGGCCGGGCCCCCGCCGCCTGCATTTCTTCTTGACCCGCGCAATATAAGCATTTCCCACTGGGAATGCATCGTTTTCGGTCCCGTGGACCCCCGGAATCGCGACCACGATGCCCCGTTCGCGTTAACCCCCCGTCAAGGCCCCGCCGGGATCCGGCCGCCGGGGCCCGGCCGGCCTCAATCCTGCAGAAACGGGTTCGACACGCGCTCCTCGCCGAGCGTGCTGGTGGGGCCGTGGCCGGGGATGAAGGCGACGTCGTCGCCCAGCGGCAGGACCTTGTCCTTGATGGCCCGGATGAGCTGCTCGTGGTTGCCGCCGGGCAGGTCGGTGCGGCCGACCGAGCCCTTGAACACCACGTCGCCGACCAGGGCGAAGCGCGCGTCGCGGCTCATGAACACCACGCTGCCGGGGGAGTGGCCGGGGGCGTGCAGGATGTCGAAGGCCAGGCCGCCGACCTCGACCACGTCGCCGTCGCCCAGCCAGCGGTCCGGCGTCACCGCCCGGGCCCCGTCGAGGCCGTAATTGGCGCCCGTCTCCGGCAGGCTGTCGAGGAGGTAGCGATCGGCCTCGTGCGGCCCCTCGATCGGCACGCCGAGCCGGTCGCGCAGCTCGGCCGCGCCGCCGGCGTGGTCGATGTGCCCGTGGGTGAGCAGGATCTTCTCGATGGCGATGCCCTGGGCGGCGATCGCCGCCTCGATCCGGTCGAGGTCGCCGCCCGGATCGACCACGGCGCCGACCTTGGTCTCGTCCGACCAGATCAGGGTGCAGTTCTGCTGGAAGGGGGTCACCGGAATGATTCCGGCGCGGGGCGTGCCTGGCATCAGGGGTCTCGCGGGATGGCGCCGCGGCGGCGCGGGGGTCGGCGCCGCCGGAGCGCGGGGTGGACGTGAGGGCGGGCGCCGCAGCGGCGCCGGTGGCGGCCTGTCTAGCCCGAGATCGGTGCGGGGGCGAATCCGCCGCGCCCGCCGCGTCCCCCGCCGCGCGGCTCCCCGGTCGCCGTTCCCGTGTCGCGGCCCCCATGTCGCGGCCTCATGGTCAAACTTCGGCCTCGCCACGGGCCTAACGGAGCCTTAACCACGGTCCGGCCGCACGCCTCGCCGGGCGAGCCACCGTCCCCCTCCCCCATCCGGGCCCCTTGCGCACATGCTGAAAACCGCCTTCGTCGCCGCACGGGACCGGCAGCGCCTCGGGGAGATCGCGTCCGTCCTCATCGGCTTCGGCGTCACCAAGGTGGTGGAGCGCCTCGGCCTCGCCCAGGTTGCGCGCCTCGCCAAGCGCCGGACGCCGCAGGTGGACATCGCCCGCCTGTCGCAGCCCCAGCGGGTGCGGCGCGCCATCGAGACCCTGGGGCCGACCTTCGTGAAGCTCGGCCAGATCCTGGCGAGCCGGCCCGACCTCCTGACCCCGGAATGGACCGAGGAGCTGGAGAAGCTCCACAGCCAGGTCTCGCCGATCCCGTGGGAACGCATCCGGCCCCAGCTCGAGGAGGACCTCGGCGGCCCGGCCTCGGAGATCTTCGCCGAGTTCGACACCACGCCGCTCGCCGCCGCCTCCATCGCCCAGGTCTACCGCGCTCGCCTGCAGACCGGCGAGGAGGTGGTGGTGAAGGTGCTGCGCCCGGGCCTGCGCAAGACCATCGAGGCGGACCTGCGCCTGATGGGCCACGCCACCCGCATCGTCGTGGACGAGTGGCCGGAATTCGGGCGCTACCAGCCCCAGGAGCAGATGCGCCACCTGGCCAGCGGCCTCTACGGCGAGCTCGACCTCATCAACGAGGCGCGCAACTGCGAGACCATCGCGGCGATCTTTGCCGACCGCGACGACATCGTGGTGCCCAAGATCCACTGGGAATGGACCTCCGAGCGGGTGCTGGTGCAGGAATTCGTGCACGGCATCCCGCCCAACGACCATGCCCGCCTGGACGCCGCCGGCTACGACAAGGTGCTGCTCGCCCAGAAGGGCACCGACGCCTTCCTGCAGATGGCCCTGATCGAGGGCGTGTTCCACGCCGACCCCCATCCCGGCAACATGCTGATCATGCCGGACAACCGGATCGGCTTCATCGATTTCGGCATCATCGGGCGCCTCTCGCAGCGCCGCCGCACCCAGCTCCTGATGCTGATCGGCGCCATGCTCAAGGAGGATTCCGACGGGCTGATGGCCGTGCTCCTCGACTGGAGCGGCTCGAGCAACCCGGACCTCACCAAGCTCGAGGCCTCGTCGCAGGCCTTCGTCGCCCGCCACACCGGCGCCTCCCTGGATTTCGGGGCGCTGCTCACCGACTTCATGACCATGGCCCGCGAGAACGACCTCGCCATGCCCACGGATCTGGCCATCCTGTTCAAGGGGCTGGTGACCGCCGACGGGGTGATGCGCCAGCTCGACCCCGGCTTCGACCTGTTCTCGGCCGCCGGCCCCACCGTGCGGCGCAAGCTCGCCTCGCAGTTCTCGATCAAGGGCCTGACCCGTAAGGTCGAGGCGGTGGGCGCCGGCCTGTTCGGCGCGGCCTCCGAGCTGCCGACCCTGATCCACCTCATGCTGGTGCGCCTGAAGCAGGGCCGCGTCACCGTCGAGATCGAGCTCAAGGGCATCGAGAAGCTCACCCGCGGCATCGAGCGCGCCGCCGCCCGCATCGCGGTGGCGCTCATCGTCGCCGCCTTCGCCACGCAGCTCGCCCCCCGCTTCATGGACCTCGGCACGCCGGCCTTCATCACGGTCGGCGCCATGGTCTGCGTGATCGGGATCGGCTGGCTGGTCCTGCTGGGGCGCAACAAGTAGCGGGGCGGGCGCCCCCTAGGACGCCGCGGCAGGCTCGGCCGCGCGGGGGCGGACGCCGGAATCATCCACCGTCGCCCGCGCCTTCGACAGGTCGTGGGCGTTCTGGAGGTTGAGCCAGAATTGCGGCGTGGTTCCGAAGCGGACGCCGAGCCGGATCGCGGTGTCGGCGGTGATGCCGCGCCGGCCCCGGATGATCTCGGAGACCCGGTTGGGCGGCACGCCAATCTCCGCCGCGAACTGCCGGGCCGACAGGGCGAGCGGCGTCAGGTACGCCTCCACGAGGATCTCGCCGGGATGGGTGTGGATGCGGGCCATGGCCGATCTCCTGTGCGGTCGCGCGAGGATACATCGGCCCGCGCCCGCGAAAAGTTTCTCTCAGGTTGCATTTCTGATGAAACAAATTACCTGAAGTTCGCATGCCCCATCGGGCTGTCAACGGAAGGACGCGGACACCATGGCTGATCGTGCGGTCAGGAAGACCGGAAAGAACGCTGAAGGCGACATCACGGCGTTGTGCAACGATGGCGACGCGTGGTCGCCGCGCCGGAAGCAGGACGCCATCAACGACATCGAGCTCGGGCTGCACAGCTATCACGTGCCCTGGACAAACGGACGGACCGAGATCCGGGTCGTCCAGGGGCCGAACGGCAAGTACCTGCGCACGGATCGGGATACCACCACCCGGAACAACCTGGACGATCTTCCGGATTGCTGATCCGGTTCGGGGTTCGGGCGTGAACGCCCCGGCGGTCCTGCTCCCGGCAGGGCCGCCGTCCCGGCGCCGGGGCGGCTGGCCTACCCCACCCGCCGCTTCAGCGGGGCGTCGAGGCCGCCGACGCGGAACCAGTGGTAGCCGTAGCGCTCCATCATCAGGCAGTGGCGGCCCTCCGCGTCCGCCTCGCAGCGGCGGCCGGTGAGGAGGTCGACGAGGAGGTGGCCCTCCGGCCCCTCGATTCCGGCCAAGAGTGCGATCTCCATCGGCGTGCCCGCGAGGTTGTGCACGCAGAGCACGGAATTGCCCTCCCAGTCGTAGCGGATCGCCAGGATCGCCGGCGAGGCCGTCTCGATCACGGTGAAGTCGCCCCAGCCGATCTCCGGCACCTCCTTGCGGGTGCGGATCACGCTCTCCATCCAGTTCAGGAGGGAGCCGCGGTCGTGGCGCTGGCTGGCCACGTTGACGTGGTCGAAGCCGTAGGCGCCGTGGTCGATCACCGGCAGGGTCGGGGTCTCGCTCTTGGTGAAGCCGCCCTGGGCCTCGCCGCTCCACTGCATCGGCGTGCGGGCGCATTCGCGCTCCTTGAGCGAGAGGTCGTCGCCCATGCCGATCTCGTCGCCGTAGCGCAGCACGGGCGTGCCCGGCAGGGTGAACATCAGCGAATAGGCGAGCTCGATGCGCTGCTGGTCGCCTCCGAGCATCGGGGCGAGGCGCCGCCGGATGCCCCGGTCGTAGAGCTGCATGCCCTTCTCGGGTCCGAAGGCGGAAAACACCGCCTGGCGCTGGGCCTCGGTGAGCCGCCCGAGGTCGAGCTCGTCGTGGTTGCGCAGGAACACCGCCCACTGGGCGGAATCGGGCCGGTTCCAGGTCTTGCGCATGGCCTTGGCCAGGGGGCGCCCGTCGCCGGCCGCGAGGCCGTAGAACAGGGCCTGGTTGACGGGGAAGTTGAACAGCATGTGGAGCCGGTCGGCGTCGTCGCCGAAATAGGCGAGGTCCTTCTTGGGCAGGATGTTGGCCTCGCCCAGGATGATGGCGTCGCCCTGGCGCCACTGCAGGAACTCGCGGAAGTCGCGCAGCATGTCGAACTGCTCGTCGGGCTCGCCCGTGACCTCCGGCCCCTTCTTGGCGATGACGAACGGCACCGCGTCCATGCGGAAGCCCGAGACCCCAAGCTGGATCCAGAAGCCCATGATCTTCTGGATCTCGGCCCGCACCGCCGGATGGGCGGTGTTGAGGTCCGGCTGGAACGGCATGAAGCGGTGGAAGTAGTAGGCCCCCGCCTTGGCGTCGCGGGTCCAGGTCGTGGTCTGGACGCCGGGAAAGACCATGCCCTCGTCGGCGTGCGGCGGCCGGGTCTTCGACCAGACGTACCAGTCCCGGTAGGGCGAATCCGGGTCGGAGCGGGCGGACTGGAACCACGGGTGCTGGTCCGAGGTGTGGTTGACCACGAGGTCGATGAGGACGCGCAGGCCCCGCTGCTTGGCCGCGTGGGTGAAGGCGACGAAGTCGCCCAGCGAGCCGTAATCCGGATCGACGCCGTAATAGTCGGAGATGTCGTAGCCGCCGTCGCGCTTGGGCGAGGGCTGGAACGGCATCAGCCAGATCGCCGTGATGCCGATGCCCTGCAGGTAGTCGAGCCGGCGCTCCAGCCCGGCGAAGTCGCCGATGCCGTCGCCGTTGCCGTCGAGGAAGGTCCGGACCGAGAGGCAGTAGACGATGGCGTTCTTGTACCAGAGGTCCTTGATCATGCCGTCATCCCCGGGAGCGGGCGCCCCGGGCCACAACGCGGGCCCGCGGGAAAGCGTTGCCGTGAGCTTGGCCAGTGCGGAACGCCCCGAGCGTGGCCGTCCCGTCCTTAAATCAGCCGCCTTGTGCAGCGCATCTGCCACGCTCCGGCGCGCGGTCTCGGCTATGACCGTGCGGCCCTCCGCGCCACGACCCCACTCCCGGTATCCCGGCCCGCATGAACATCATCCTGATCAAGCTGTTCGCCACGGCGCTGACGCTCAGTCAGGTCACGACGCGGCCGGATGCGGTGAAGACGCAGTTCGATCCCGTGGCCGACAAGGCCCAGGTGGTGCAGATCCTGCGCGACGGGTGCGCCCACATGCGCAAGGCCTTCGACATCGAGGACATCAACCTCGACGAGCTGATCTCCACCGCCATGGAGGACCCCAGCGCGGTGGCGGGCGCGAGCGCCCCCAAGATCCTGCACGGCCTCGACATCGGCGAGCTCAACGTCAGCTACCGCCAGTTCTGTAAGGGCGAGACCCCCAAGGACTCGCCCTTCGACGCGGCCGAGGTCATCGCCTTCTACAACAAGGCGGTGGCCGACCTGCCCTCGGCCGAGGCCCTGAAGGAGCGCAAGCTCCCCGGCGCCTCCCTGATCCTCGACGGATCGGGCAAGCGCTACGCCGAGGCCTTCGAGGCCAACGGCCGGCGCCTCAGCGTGCCCATCGCCGAGGTGCCCACGATGGTGCAGAAGGCCTTCGTGGCGGCCGAGGACAAGCGCTTCGAGACCCACCGGGGCATCGACGAGCGCGGGGTGATCCGCGCCTTCATCGGCAACCTCGCCTCCCCGGGCCGCCCGGCCGGCGGCTCCACCATCACCCAGCAGGTGGTCAAGAACCTCTCGGTCGGCGACGACGTCACCTACGAGCGCAAGATCCGCGAGATGATCGTGGCCTCCCGCCTGGAACACATCCTGGGCAAGCCGCAGATCCTGGAGCTCTACCTCAACGGCATCTATCTCGGCCGCGGCGCCTACGGCATCGAGATGGCCGCGCGCAGCTATTTCGGCAAATCGGTGGGCCAGCTCACCGTGACGGAGGCCGCGCTGCTGGCCGGCATGCCCAAGGGCCCGAACTTCTACAGCCCCGACAAGTACCCCGACCGGGCGCGCGAGCGCCGGGCCTACGTGCTGGCGCGCATGAAGGAGGAGGGCGTCATCACCGAGGCGCAGCTCGGCGAGGCCGCCAACGCGCCCCTCGGCCTGAAGCCGATCGACGCGGTCCGGCGCGATTCCGGCTTCTACTTCGTCGACCACCTGGCCCGGGAGGTGCGCACCTTCGCGGGCGTCGACTCCCTCACCGCCGCCAGCCACGTGGTGCGCTCCACGATCAACGCCGGCCTGCAGACCGCCACCGAGACCGCCCTGCAGGAGGGCCTCTCCACCTACGAGCGCGCCACCGGGCGCGCCCGCTACGAGGGGCCGGAGCTCAACCTCGCCGAGGCCGTGCGCAAGCTCGAGGCCGCCATCCCCGCCGCCGAGGCCTCGCCCCTGGGCGTCCCCCTCCTCACGGGCGATCCGGTCAAGCCGGCCGCTGCGCCGGCTCCGAAGCCGGCCCCGAAGACGAAGGCGGAGCGCAAGGCCGCCGCCGCCGCCGAGAAGGCGGCGGAGCAGGCCGCGCCCAAGGTCGAGCGCCCCAAGCCGGCCTGGCAGCGGGCGCTGGAGACCGCGCGGCCCGTCCTCTACGACGTGCACTGGCCTCTGGCCGTGGTCCTGGATACCGGGCGCGGCGGCACCGCGAAGGTCGGCCTCGCCGACGGCCGCACCGCCAGCCTCGAGCCCGGCCCGGCGCGCGGAAAGCTCCAGCCCTACGACGTGGTGCGGGTCAAGCTGCGCGATCCGAACGCGAAGGCGCCGCGCGCCGACCTGCGGGTCCGGCCGAGCGTCCAGGGCGCCGCCCTGGTGCTGGAGAACCGGACCGGGCGCATCCTCGCCATGGCGGGCGGCTTCTCCTATCCGGTGAGCCAGCTCAACCGCGTCACCCAGACCGTGCGCCAGCCGGGCTCGACCCTGAAGCCCCTCACCTATCTCGCCGCGCTCAATGCCGGCCTGCAGCCCAACACCCTGGTGCTGGATTCCGCCATCACCCTGCCGCCCATCGGCGGCGTCGGCGATTCCTGGTCGCCCAAGAACTACGAGGGCACGGGAGCCGGGGCCACGACCCTGCGCCGGGGCCTGGAATTCTCCAAGAACCTCGTCACCGCCCGCCTGCTCCAGGGCGGCATCGCCGACAAGGCGCCGGCCAGCCTGCAGAAGGTCTGCGACCTCGCCCTGGAGGCGCAGATCTACGCCGAGTGCGAGCGCTACTATCCCTTCGTGCTCGGCGCGCAGCCCGTGCGGATGGTGGACCTCGCCGCGTTCTACGCCGCGGTGGCCAACGAGGGCGCCCGGCCCGCGCCCTACGCCCTGGAATCGGTCGAGCGCGACGGCAAGACCCTCTACACCCGCGAGGCCCGGGCCCCGACCCGGATCGGTTCGGCCGACCGGGTGGCGTTCTACCAGCTCAAGACCATGCTGCAGGGGGTGACGAACCACGGCACGGCCGCGGCGCTCGCCCGGTTCTCGTCGTCGATCGCGGGCAAGACCGGCACCTCGGAGAACGAGAACGACGCCTGGTTCGCCGGCTTCACCAACGAGATCACCATCGTGGTCTGGGTCGGCTACGACAATGCCGACGGCACCCGCCGCACCCTCGGGCGCGGGCAGACCGGCGGCCACCTCGCGGTGCCCATCGCCGGCACCATCCTCCAGGCGGCCTGGGCCAACGGCGTGCCGCGCACGGCCCTGGCCCCGCCCTCCCCGGAGGCGCGCCAGGACCTCCTCGAGGCCAGCATCGACCCGCGCAGCGGCCAGCGCGTCGACGACGGCGGCGTCCTGGAGCATTTCCGGATCAAGGACGGCCGCATGGCCGACACCCAGTACAAGCTGCTGCCCCGCGAGACCCGGACCGCCATGCGGCCCGATCCCGAGGACGGCGACCTCGGCGCCGAGGACGACGCCCCCGACCTGGCCGGAGGCCTGTTCGGCGGCCTGCGGGGCCAGCCGGACGACGATCGGCGCCGGGCCCAGCCCGAGAGCGACCTCCTCGATCCCTACGGCGAGCGGCGCAACCGCCGGGCCCAGTCCGAGACCTACCAGCCCTGGCCGGGCACGCAGCGCTCGCCCTTCGGCGACGAGGAGGAGATCCGGCCGCGCCAGCGCCGCCGCGATCCCGACTACCTGTTCGGCGACGAGCCGCGCTTCTGAGGGCGCCCCGCCCGGGGCACGGCCCCGACCCCCTCTCCTCGACCCCCTTTGCCGACCCCCCTTTGCCGACCCCCTCTTGCCGACCTCCGAGGCCCCGACGTGCACAGACCGCTTCCGGCAACCCTTCTCCTCGCCCTCGCCCTGACGGGGGGCGCCGTCCGCCCGGCCCTCGCCCAGGAGGGCATCAAGCTCCAGCCGCCCGCAAGCCCGGCGGTCTCGGAGCGGATCAAGGACGTGCCCGCCATCGAGGCGGCCGGCGTCGCCGGGCTGAAGCCCGGCACCATCCTGTTCACCGACCATCGCGACGATCCGGCCAAGCCCGAGAACGGCCTCGTGCCCTATCTCGACTGGGGTAAGCTGCGCCCCGGCGAGCGGGCGGCCCTGGCGCCGCATCCGGGCTATGTCGAGCCCGATTACGTGCAGACCCTGAACGGCGTCGCCAAGCGCCGGCACGAGACCCTGAAGGTCTACGTGGCGCAGGGGCGCTTCGTGGTGGCCAAGGCCCCGGAGAGCATCGACCTCGCCGCCTACGCCACCCTCGGCTTCGTCGCCAAGATGGACCCCGTGATCAAGCACAAGGCCCTGAACCCAGCCGACGCGACGCCGAACAAGGACCCGGCGGCCGCCTTCGCCAAGCGCCCCGACCGGCCCTGGTGCGAGGTCGGCACCACCTGCATCGAATCGCGCTACGACCTCGAAGGCAAGCTGCCGCTGGGCGTGAAGCTCGCCAACCGGCTGGAGGACGGGGCCTCGAAGAAGATCGCCGAGTTCGTCTCGTTCCAGAGCGAATTGCGCACCCTGCCCCCGGCGGAGATCGCGGCGCTGGGCAACCTCACCAAGCTCGACACGCCGGTGACGGGCGGGCTGGAGCAGACGATCTTCTGGGTCAACCAGATCCTGCGCTTCGGCAAGTTCCTGGCGGTGTTCCAGCCCATGCCGGGCGATCCGGCCAAGACCGTGGTGACCACCTACGTGGCCCTGGCGATCAAGGGCGACGTCCTCGACCGCAAGCAGGAATATGCCCGCGTGCCGGTGCTCAAGAACCTGCTGCCGGCCCAGGTGCTGATGGGCAACTCGTCCTTCAACACCGGCACCTCGATCAGCGCCGGCCTGCCGACCTACGCCCGCAACCGCATGATCGCCTTCGCGGACGCGCTGGCGAAGAACTGAGGGTGGGGGGATGGAGCACCCGCCTCCCCCGTGTTGGGAGGCGGGGGCGGCGCCGCTCGGGTCGAAAACCCCATCGGCTTGGCCCCGCGAGGGTCTGCACCCGACCCTTTGCAGAAGCCCGGAACCGCCGCTTGCGGGCTGCACGGTTGAGCAGCGTCCTACGGCCGGGACGGGTGAATTTCTGCCCGGCTGCGATCGGATAGATCCTGGGCGAGGCGGACGTATCGATCAGGGCCGGAAGCCGGGGGAATGACAGCTCAACCTACGCCGGTCGGGCCATCAATGACCCGCCGCACGCGGCGCGCGAGTTCCAGCCGTTTATAGGGCTTATTGATGATCTCGAAATCCGTGCCACCCGCATCCGAGCGTTCGATGGATGCCTCCGCGTAGCCCGTAGTGAGCAGCACCTTGATCTTAGGCTGTCGCTCGCGTGCGGCGCGGGCCAGCATCACGCCGTTCATCCCACCCGGCATGATGAGATCGGTGAACAGGAGATCGATCCGGCGCTCGCCGTCGAGGAACTCAATCGCCGCGCGGGGGCCGTCGGCCACGATGACTTTGTAGCCGAAATCCTCCAGGATCATTCCCGCCGTCTCCGCCACGTCCGGTCGGTCGTCGACCACGAGTACCGTTTCGGTCCCGTGCCGGTCGGCGGCGCGCTGCGAGGCCCTGCGCTCGTCCTCGATCTTCTGGTCGCTTGCTGGAAAGAGCAGGCGCACCGTGGTGCCGTGCCCCACCTCAGAGTAGATCTTGACCGAGCCGCCCGATTGCTTGGCGAAACCGTAGACCATCGCGAGGCCTAGGCCTGTGCCCTTGCCTTCGCCCTTGGTGGTGAAGAACGGCTCCATCACTCGGTTCAGGATCTCGGCCGGCATGCCGCTACCCGTATCGGTGACGGATACCACCACGTAGGCCCCAGGGCCGACCGTCTTGAAGAGCGCCGTATCCTCGTCCTCGATGAGGAGGTTTTCGGTCTTGACCGTGACTGACCCTCCGCCCGGCATCGCATCGCGGGCGTTAAGCAAGACGTTCAGCGAGGCGACCTCGGCCTGGGTCGGGTCGATGCGGGTGTTCCAGAGATCGGATGCGAGGGACTGCTTCAGGGTGACGTCGTCTCCCAGGGTACGCTCGGCCATCTCGCTCATGCTTTGGACGAGGCCGTTGAGGTTGAGGAGGCGCCCCTCCAATCGCTGCTTGCGCGAGAAGGCCAGAAGCTGATGGGTCAGCTTGGCGGCGCGTTCCGAGGCGTCGCGCACCGCCTCGCCCGCCCGCCGCAATCGGCCGACATCGATGGTCGGGTGGTCGATCAGCGCCAGCATGACCTCGTTGTGACCGGAGATCACCTGTAGGAGGTTGTTGAAATCATGCGCGATCCCGCCGGTAAGCTGCCCCAGGCTCTCCATCTTCTGTGCTTGGTGTAGACTCTCCTCTGCGTCGCGGCGGCGCGAAACGTCGAGCTGCGAGCCGAAGAAGTATACGAGGTCGCCGGCTCGGTTGAAGACCGGCGAGACGAACAGCGCGTTCCAGAACGAAGACCCGTCCTTGCGGTAATTGATGATCTCCGTGGAGAACTCGCGCTGCTCCGCGATGGCGACACGCAGTTCGGTGACCACCTCTCGGTCGGTCTCAGGCCCTTGGAGGAAGCGGCAGTTCGTGCCGATAAGTTCGTCCCGGGTGTAGCCTGTCATGCGCTCGAAAGCGCGGTTGACGAAGATGATGGGATTGTCGGCCTGGTGCGGGTCCGTAACGATCATCGGCATGCGCGTCGTTTCGACGGCCGCGAAGAAGATGTCGTGATGCTGGTCGATTACGCCCGAAGGGCCACTGCCGCTGACCGGCGTCTTCGGGCCGTAGGTCTTCGGCTTCTCGGGGGAAGTTGGCAAGAAGGAACTCCGGGCTTCGAAGGACCGCCGGAGCCCTCGGTCACTCCAAACACGTCTTTATTGTATTCTCTGCGCCAGCGGAAATGCCACTGAACAAAAATTGACCAGGGCCTGAGGGTAGCAGTGTCGCACCGAGGCGCGCCGGTCAGAGCAAAGCGAATGACCACTTCAGGGGATTAGGGAAACCGCTCGCTATGGCCATTGTTGGTCGGAGGCGGAACATCCGCTTCAGGACGAAAGGTCAGGATCCGCAAACCACTTGCAGCAGCCCTTCGCAGGTCGCGCGGATTGGGTTCTGACCCCGGCCTCCTCGGCCTGAGGGGCACCCCAGCACGCCCACGCCGAACCTCTCCCCGCGAGGGGGGAGAGGGACGCGCCCTGCATCCAGGCTGTGCGTCGGGCGACGCTGGCCCGTTCCGGCTTCCGGGCGAGGTGACCGCCGGTGAGGGCCCACCGTCATTCAGGATCGCCAGAGGCGCGCCCCTTCGGGTCCGGGCTCCGCTGCGCGGCCCCGGGAAGAGGGTGGGCGACGGCAACCGTTCCGGCGCGCGAACCGGTCCTTGCGATCACCCCGGCTGGACGGCGTCGGGCCACGCCGCTCCGGTTCCCCACGCGGTGGAGGGCGCCACCGCGATGCCCCCTTCCCTCACCGGGGAAAGGAGCACGCCCCGGGGGGGCGCCGCCCGCTCAGTTGCCGCGGCTGGCGATCGAGGGCATCGACGGCTGGGTGTACTGGCGGTTGACGTCGCGGCGGGTCTGGGTGCCGTTGGTGTCGTTGGACTGGCGATAGTTGCTGGTGTCGAAGGCGTCGGAGAGACCGCTGCGCCCGCTCGGGCTGTCGGTGTTGCAGGCGCAGAGGCCGCCCAGGAGGGTGGCGGCGAGGGCGAGGGAAGCGAGGCGCATCGGGGCGGGTCCTGTGGCGAAAGCAGCGCCTGTGGTGCTGCCCGGGCCCCGCGCCCGTCAAGCGCAAGGCTAACGAATCGTCGCCGGTTCCTGCCGCACTGATGTCGCCGCGCCACGAAAATGCTCACCACCTCCGCAAGGAAGCGGCGGTTCGGGGGTGAAGATGGGGAATCGGGGCCCGCGCAGGCTGGCGCTTTGGCCGGGAACACGCGAGACATAGGGCCGATGAGCAACGTCGTCCCCTTCCTCCGCCGCCCCGCCGCTCCGCCGGTCGTCGTCACCGACGTGGTCGCCGTCGCCGACGACCTCTTCGCGCTCCTGGAGCAGCTGGAGCTCGTGAGCGCCCGGGCCGCCGCCATGGGACGACCGGCCCGCGAGGTCGAGCGGACGGTCCAGAACCTCCTCGACGCCGTGACGGCCGTGGAACGGGCCCTCGACTGCATCGGCGAGGGCGACGAGGCCGGACAGGCGCGCTGAGGTGCGACGGGCGCCATGGGCGCGCCTGGCCCCGGTCGGCCTCTCCGCCCGACCCGTTTCGGAGCACCCATTCTTCGGGTTCCCATCAAAACAACAAAATTGTCTCACCAGGGTCTACTTCTAGACAGACGGACGCGACGGCGCTGCGCTAGAGGCCGGAGAGACAGACGGTGAACACAGCGCACTGCATGGGCCCGGCCTCCGATCCATCGACGGGCAACCTTCTCCTCGACGGCCTCCGGCCCGAGGATCGCGCGCTTCTCGACCCCCATCTCGATCGCCTCTCCCGGGACCGCGGCGAAGCCCTGTTCCAGGCCGGCAGCGACGTCACCGCCATCGCCTTCCCGTGCCGGCAGACGGTGGTCACCCTCATCGTCGCCATGCGCGACGGCCGCAGCGCCGAGGTCGCCACGGTGGGACGCGAGGGCGCCGTGGGCGGCGTCGTCAGCAGCGGATTCCTGCCCGCCTCCACGAACGCCGTCGTGCAGATCGGCGGACCGGTCCTGCGCCTGGACGCCCTGCGCCTCCAGGAGGTCAAGCGGTCTTCCCCGGCCCTGCGCAACCTGTTCACCCGCTACGCCGACTGCCTGCTCGCCCAGGTCCTGCAATCGGTGGCGTGCAACGCCCTGCACCCGATCGAGTCGCGCTGCCTGCGCTGGCTCCTGACCCTGCAGGACCGCATCGGCACCGACGTCCTGCCGGTGACCCACGAATTGCTCGCCACCATGCTGGGCGTCCAGCGGACCTACCTCACCCGGATCCTGCGGGCGCTGCAGCAGCAGGGCCTCATCGAGGTCGGGCGCGGCCGCATCACCATCCGCAACCGCGTGCTGGCGGAGACCGCCGCCTGCGAGTGCCACGGCGTCGTCCGGCGGCACTACGAGACGGTGCTCGGCGCGATCTACGCGCCCGGTGGCGCCCTCGTGGCGGTGGAGCCGCCCCCCGATCGGCGGGAGACGGATGCGCCGCGCGAACTCGCGATATCCGAATCGGCCTGACCCTCCCCTCCCAGAGCTTCGATCCTCCGCCCGCCCCCGATGACCCAGCCCGCCGCAGACCAGCAGCCCGGCCAGGCCCCGGACGCGCCGCCCCCGGCCGCCGGGGACGGGACGTCTGCGGGCGGAGCCGTCTTCGAGCCCGCCGGCGACTCCCCCTTCGCCCCGTCCGACGCGGCGACGCTCCTGCGCCTCGCCGCGGACTCGGCGGGCCTCGGCCTCTTCGCCTACGACCCCGCCACCCGGACCCTGCGGGGCGACGCCGGATTCCGGAGCCTGCTCGGCCTCGCGTCGCCGGGGCCGGTCGCCGACGCGGACACCGTCCTGTCGGCCCTCGACCCCGGGGATCGCGCCGCGTTGGACCGGGCGTTCGGCGCCGCCCTCGACCCGGCGGGGTCCGGGACGCTGGACTGCACGGTCCGGCGCGCGACCTCGACACGACCTCTGTGGATACGGGCGCGGGCGCGACGCGTGGTCGACCAGGACCGCCCCGCCCGCCTCGTCGGCACGGTGCAGGACGTCACCGAGGCGCGGGCGGCCGAGATCGCCGCGCGCGCCACCAACGACGCCATCCGCGACTGGGACCTCGTCACCGGGGCCGTCCTGTGGAACGCCGCCCTGACCACCGCCTACGGCTGGGCGCCGTCGGAGGTCGTGCCGACCAGCGCCTGGTGGCTCGCCCAGATCCACCCGCACGATCGCCCCGGCGTCGCGGCCGGTCTCCAGGCGACCCTCGCCGGCGGCGTCGAGGCCTGGAGCCAGGAGTACCGGTTCCGGCGTGCCGACGGCACGTACGCGGAGGTCCTCGACCGCGGCTCCCTGGTCCGCGGCGCGGACGGGGCCCCCCTGCGGATGATCGCCGCGATGCTCGATCTGACCGAGCGCAACCGCGTCGGCGCCCAGTTCCGCGCGGTGTTCCAGGGCGCCAATATCGGCATCGTCCAGTTCGATCCGCGGACCGTGCGCGCCCTCGCGGTGAACGCCAAGCTCTGCGAGATCTGGGGGGCGCCGGAATCCGAGATCCTCGGCCATTCCCTCGCCCGCTGGACACCGCCCGAGGACGACGACGACCGGGCGGCGCTGCACGAGCGCCTCGCGACCGGGGCGACCCTGCAGCTCCGCCTGGAGAAGCGCTACCGGCGCATGGACGGGCGCATCATCTGGGCGCGGGTCAACCTGGTCTCGCAGCGCCTGGGCGGCGACGTCCACGCCACGGCGATGATCGAGGACATCACGGAGGAGAAGCGGGCCGATGCCCGCCGCGAGGCGCTGATCGCCCTCGGCGACCGCCTGCGCGACCTGCACACCCACGCCGACGTGGTCTCCGCCACGGCCGAGAGCCTGGGCCGGACCCTCCGGGTCGCCCGGGCGGGCTATGCCCAGGTCGATCCCGGCGGCCAGATCGCGTCGCTCAATCCGGACTGGACCGCCGAGGGGGACGCGGAGCCGACCTGCACCGTCGGCCTGCCGACCGCATCTCGGTCGACCCTGGCCGCGAGCGTCGACCGTCTGGGGCGCGGCGACGTCATCAGCGTGGCCGATATCGCGGCAACCCCCGAACGCGTCGACGACCCGGAGGGCTATGCCCGGCTCGGGATGCGCGCCGTGATCAAGGTGCCGGTTCTCCGGCGCGGCCGCCTCGTGGGCATTCTCTACGTCCTCGATCGCCATCCCCGCGACTGGAGTGCCGGCGAGATCACGTTCGCGCGCGAAGTGGCGGAGCGCGCCTGGGGCGGACTGACCCGCGTCGAAGCCGACGAGCAGCAGCGCACGTTGAACCGGGAATTGAGCCACCGCCTCAAGAACACCCTCGCGATGGTCCAGGCCATCGCCTCGCAGACCCTGCGCAACGTCACCGACGTCGAGGCGGCCAAGGAAGCCCTGGCCGCCCGTCTCATCGCCCTCGGCAAGGCGCACGACATCCTGCTCGCCGGGGTGCACGAGAGCGCCGAGATGGAGGCGGTGATGCGCGGCGCCCTCTCGATACATGACGATCGGCAACCCGGTCGCTTTGACGTCGCGGGGCCCCCAGTGCTTCTCGGATCGAAGGCGGCCCTGGCCCTCGCGCTGATGCTGCACGAACTGGCGACCAACGCCGCCAAGTACGGTGCGCTCTCGGTTCCCGATGGGCGGGTCAGCCTCCACTGGAGTCTCGACCGGGACGCAACCGCGGGTGGAGCGACCGTTCGGCTGATCTGGTCCGAAGCGGACGGACCGATGGTCGTACCGCCGACGCACAAGGGATTCGGGTCGCGACTGATCGAGCGCGGCCTCGTCGGCGCCGTCGGCGGCACGATCGAGTTGGATTATCGCCCCACCGGCCTCGTTTGCCGCGTGGTGGCACCGCTGGAAGGCTTCCAGTCCAGTGGTTGACCACCCGAGGACGTGACCGGGCCGCGCCTCCTGCGCGTAACCCACGCATTGCCGCTGCACCGCACCCTGCGCTAGAGGGCGAGACCATGTGGACACGCCTTGCCCATCCCGGTCACTTCCTGCGCTGGACCCAGCCCGTGATGCCCTGGCTCGCCGGGCTGTCGGGCCTGCTCCTCGGGGTCGGTCTGTATCTCACCTGGTTCGTCGTCCCGCCCGATTACCAGCAGGGCGAGACCGTACGGATCATGTACATCCACGTGCCGGCGGCCTGGCTCGGCGTCTTCTTCTACGGCGCCATGGCGATCTCGGCCATCGGAACCCTCGTCTGGCGTCACCCCCTGGCCGACGTCGCCCAGCGCGCCGCCGCGCCGATCGGAGCGGCGTTCACGCTCATCTGCCTCGTGACCGGGTCGCTGTGGGGCAAGCCCATGTGGGGCACCTACTGGGTCTGGGATGCGCGCCTGACCTCGATGCTCGTGCTGTTCCTGATCTATTGCGGGATCATCGCCCTGTGGCGAACGATCGAAGATCCGAACCGGGCCGCGCGTGCCATCGCCATCCTGACCCTGGTCGGCGCGGTGAACCTGCCGATCATCAAGTTCTCGGTGAACTGGTGGTCGACCCTGCACCAACCGGCCTCGATCATGCGCATGGGCGGATCGTCCATCGATCCCAGCATGCTCTACCCGCTGCTCGAGATGATCCTCGCCTTCACGATCCTCGGGGTCACCTTGCACCTCTATGCCATGCGCACCGAGATCCTGCGCCGGCGCGTTCGGGCCCTGACCCTACGCGAAGCCGAACGCCTCGATGCCAGCCCGTCGTCCGTACGTGGGGCGTCGATCAGCCAGGAGCCGATGGGGCAGGCGCCGATCGGTCGGGTGGTTCAAAGCCTGTGAGCTCCGCGTCGATGCGGGCCGAAGAGACCGGCACTTTGGAAACCTCACTCGTGAAGTCCCGCCCATGACCCTTGGCCACCACGCCGGCTACATCCTCGGCGCCTATGCCTTCACCGTTCTGGTGATTGGCGGGCTCATCCTGCATGCCTTGCTCGATCATCGCGCCCGGAAGCGGGAACTGGATCGGCTGCAAGGCGAGGTGATAGACGGGTCGGGAGTCCGCTCATGAGCGCGCCCCAACCCTCGCTGCAGACTCCGGCACCGGTCCGGCGATCGCTTCTGGTCATCCTGCCGCTCGTCACCTTCGCAGTCCTTGCCGGAATTTTCTTTCTTCGCCTGCGCTCGGGCGCCGATCCCGCGGCCATTCCCTCTGCGCTGATCGGCAAGCCGGCGCCGGCCTTCACCCTTCCGGCGATGCCGGGCCTGATTGCGCAGGGCGCGCCGGTTCCCGGCCTCTCCCGTGCCGACCTTCTCGGCAAAGTCACGGTGGTCAACTTCTGGGCTTCGTGGTGCGCTCCCTGCCAGATCGAGCATCCGCAGCTCATGCGATTGGCGCGCGAGCCGGGCGTCCACTTGGTCGGCATCGACTACAAGGACACGCCGGAGAACGGACGTCGTTTCCTGACCCGGAACGGCGTTCCATTCCGAGCCGTGGGCCTCGATACGGAGGGACGGACCGGGATCGATTTCGGCGTCTACGGAGTGCCGGAGACCTTCATCATCGGACCGGATGGGATCATTCGCGAAAAGCTCGTGGGAATTCTGACCCCGGAGAGCTATGCCGGCGTGCTCGACAAGATCCGATCCATCGGATCGGCGGCCTCCGTCCCGCGGTGATCCGGCGGACGCTCAGCGCCCCACGTGGATCAGGCGGCGATACTCCGCCTCGGGCACGCCGTAGCTGTCTCCTGCCGCGGCCTTGAGCTTGTCGCGGTCCAGCACTTGGACATGCGAGCGTCGAGCCTTGATCATGCCGGCCCCCTCAAGGCTATGGATCGCCGTCGTCACGCCGGGGCGGCGCACGCCGAGCATCGTCGAGAGGAACTCGTGGGTGACGGGGAACTCGTCTCCGTCCACCCGATCGTGGCACATCAAGAGCCAACGGGCGAGGCGTTCCTCCAGGGTATGACTGCCGTTGGAAAGCGCGGTTCCGGCGGTTTGTAGATGAGCCGCATAGGCATAATGCCCGACGATCCGCCTGAGGATCCGCCGTTCCTCAACGAGGCGCCGGAATGCTGCGGCCTCGACCCGCACCGCGTCCCCCTCGATCTGCACGAAGGTCTCGTGGGGCGTCCGGTCGACATCGAGCAGTAGCGGGACCCCGACGATTCCTTCGGGACCGGTGATACACACCTCAATCCGCCGGCCCTCGGGTGTAGCGGCAACCTCCGAGGCGATGCCCGATTCAAGGAAATAGACGTGCGTGATCGATTTGTTGGCGGCGATCAGGATGTCCCGGCGCCCCAGCGCCACGCCTTCCGCAACGGATTGGATCGCCTCATAATCATCGGGGCTGAGGATGCTGAGGAGGTGATTTCGAACGTATCGCTGTGACGGCACCGGCATGAAACGTAGCGGCTCGATAGAGCAGCCGTCGAACGTCTTGCTGCTCGGACAGGGGGACAGTCGTCTCTCATAGCCGGATCCAGGTCTGAAGGAACTGCACCGGAGGGCGTCTGTACTATGCCGTACAATTTCTTGGGCCGGGCATGTCTGTGCCTGCCCCAAACGGTACGCGATCGCACGGTCGAAAACGCGATCGCGAGCAGGATCAAACCGGATGGATCCGTGACTTCGAAGCTGCGGCGCTTCCTGATTTTTCGGATCACCATAAGTCTCTGGGCGGTTGCGAATGTCGCGAGCAGTCCGTTCGACGAGGTCCCCTGCCTGAGGCAAGCCCAGTCGGACATCGCCCTGGAGATCACGGACCAATGTACCTTGATCCCGGATATTCAGGAGGTACTGGGTCGTGGCGGTTCCATTCGGTAATCACCTCGATGTCCTCACGCGACACGAGGGTTGAACGGCGCCGCGAAGCGCGTGTCTTTGCAGAGGAGCCCCGGTCCCCTGGTCTGCCATCTGAGGGTCCCGTCGTGGGTGCAGCTACGGGTAAGAATATCGAGAAGACAGGAAGGGATTCCGCGCCGATCACCGGTGAATGACGCGCCCGATGTCCGACCCGGCTGACAGGGCAATCACGGATGGAACCATGCCTCCGTCGGTTGTGGCTATATATTTTCAACTAAATCTATATTGATGTGTGACGTAACTCGTGATCCCCGTTTTCGATGAAGCACTCTATTTTTCTAGATAAGTGCTTCGTCTGATAACGGATGGAAATACAACTTGTTGTTCTCTTCACAATGCAGATTCGATATGGCATGTCCGCTTCGTCGCCCGAGGTAAGTCTGGGCTGCGGGTGACCTTGCGTTCGCACGCCCGCCTATTGATTGTCGGGGTTGTGACGTCGATCATTCTGCAATCCGAAGTTCGTAACCGCCTCCTTCGCGCGTTGCTGCCGCTCGAGTTCGAGCGTCTCCGGCCATCGCTGGTTCGTTGCTCATTCGAGCAGGGGGCCGTGCTCGAAGTCCCTGGCGAGCCGATTGCGGCCGTGCATTTTCCGGAGCCGGGCATGATCTCCGTGATCGCGCACACGCCCGACGGCGTTCAATCGGAGGCCGGGATCGTTGGGCCTGAGGGTATGATCGGCATTGCCTTGCTCAACGGTGTCGACAGAGCGCCGCACACCGCCTTCGTTCAGGTACCGTGTCGGACCCTGCGGATCGAGGCTGAGGCGTTCCGGACGGCCTTGGCCGAGAGCCGGGCGCTGCAGGCTTACTTTCTGCGTTACGCTCAGGTCTACGCCGTGCAATTGGCGCAAGCCGGTCTCTGCAATGCGCATTTCACCATCGAGCAGCGCCTCGCCCGCTGGCTGCTGATGTGTCACGACAGAGCCGACCGGGAGGATCTGCCCCTGACGCACGAGACGCTTTCATTGATGCTCGGCGTCCGGCGCGCAGGCGTGACGACCGGGCTGCGCATGCTCGAACTCGCCGGTGCCCTGAAGATGCGCCGGGGCGGTATCGGAATCCGTGATCGTGCCGCCCTCCTGGCTGTCGCCGGAGCGTCCTACGGCGTTCCGGAGGCCGAGTATGCCCGCATCCTCGGCGAGGCCTGAGGAACGCCGCCGGCTCCGCGCGATATCAGGCGGAACCTGTATCCGGCGCCTTGCGCTCATGGCGCAGGAGGAGCGGAGTCTGGGCCAACGCGAAGGCGATAGTCAGCGGCATGATGCCGAAGACCTTGAAGCTGACCCAGAAATCCTCGGTCTGAGTTCGCCAGACGACCTCGTTGATCACCGCCAGGAAGAGGAAGAATACCCCCCAGCGGAAGGTCAACTTGCGCCATCCATCCTCCGTGAGGGCGAACATCGAATCCAGCACGACCGAGAGCAGGGATTTTCGGAAGGCGAGGCCACCCAGCAGCACGAGGCCGAACAGCGTGTTCACGATGGTCGGCTTCATCATGATGAAGGTCTTGTCCTGCAGCGCCAGGGTCAGGCCACCGAACACGACCACCACCACGCCCGAAACCAGGGGCATGATGGGCAGGCGCCGCATCAGCGCATAATGGACCGCCAGGGCCGCCAGGGTGGCGGCGATGAAGGCGCCCGTCGCCACGAACAGCTTCTGATCCGGGTGAACGCCGAGGCGTTCGGCGTAGGCGTTACCGAAGAAGAAGACCATCAAAGGCCCGAGCTCGAGGGCGAGCTTCAGGAGCGGAGGGAGATGGCGACGCGGGGGGATGGCTTCGATCTGCATGGTATCCGTCATATAGGGTTCCGGGTGGCGGCTTACCGCGACACGGCGCTTCAGGGCGAGCGCCGCGTCACCCGGCGTCCAGGCCCGCGATAGCCCGGGCGAAATCTCGAGCCGCGAAAGGCTCTAGGTCCTCGACGCCCTCGCCGACGCCGATGAAGTGCACCGGCAGGCCGAACTTCGCGGCGAGTGCCACCAGGATGCCGCCGCGGGCCGTGCCGTCGAGCTTGGTCATGACGAGGCCGGTTACGTTCGCGGCCTTCGAGAACAGCTCGACTTGGCTCAGTGCGTTCTGGCCCACGGTGGCGTCGAGAACGAGAAGTACCGCATGGGGCGCTTGCGGGTCGATCTTGCGGATCACCCGGAGAATCTTTTCCAGCTCCGCCATCAGGCCCGCCTTGTTCTGCAGCCGGCCCGCCGTGTCGATGAGGAGCACATCGGTTCCCTGCGCCTTGGCCGCCTCGTAGGCATCGAAGGCGAGGCCCGCCGCGTCCGCGCCCTGCGCCCGGGCGATGACCGGCGTCTGCGTGCGCTGGCCCCAGACCTTGAGTTGCTCGATCGCGGCAGCCCGGAAGGTGTCGCCGGCGGCCAGCATCAGGGAGTGCCCTTCTGCCTTGAGCTTCAGCGCGAGCTTGCCGATGGTGGTGGTCTTGCCCGCGCCGTTGACCCCGATCATCAAGATGACGAAAGGCTTCTTCGAGGCATCGATGCGAAAGGGAATCGCCACGGGGGTGAGCGCGCGCTCCACCTCCGCGGCCAGAATCTCGCGGACGGCATCTGGAGAGATACCCTTCTCGTAGCGGCCCTTGCCTACGGCCTCCGAAATCCGAGTCGCGGTTTCGATGCCGAAATCCGCCTGGATCAGGGCGTCTTCGAGCTCCTCCAGGGTGTCGGCGTCGAGCTTGCGCTTGGTGAACAGACCGGTGACGCGCTCGGTCAGGGCCGACGAGGTCCGCTTCATGCCCCCCGTCAGGCGGCTCCACCAGCCGCGCTTGGGCTCTTCGGAAGCCCCGTCGGGCTCCGGCATGAAAATCTGAGTCGAGACTTCGGGCTCGGGCTCAGGTTCGGGCAGTGGCGCGCGTGGAACTGCCTGTGCCGGCTCGGGCGCGAAGGCTTGGCTCGTCGTGTCGGCGGGCTCGGCCCCCCGAGCGGGATCGTCCCCGGCCGTACCGGCGGGCGGGCGCTCCTTGGCGCCTTCCACGGGCTGAAGGTCGGCGCCCTCGAGTTCGTCCGGGATCGCGTTCTTGTCCGGTGTCCCCTCACCCGGCTCGCCGGGTGGTGGCGGGACGTGGGAGACGTCCGTCGCGGCCGTGGCGAAGTCCGGTTGGCCCTCGGACAGCGAGGCGGGGGAGTCGACGGGCAGCGCAGCCGGTTCGACCACCGGCTCGACGACGGACTTTGGGGCCGGTTTGGGATCCGGCGGTTGAACCGGCACCGGAGCGGGCCGCTCCTCCTCCTTGGTGCCGAACATCTTGCGCAGCAGCCAGCCCGGCCTCTTGTCTTCGCTCATTCCCGCTTGCTCCCCGGACCCGGCATGGTTAGCGCAGGGCCATGCCCCCAGCCGATGCCCTCGTAACAGACATAGGCGCGCGCCTCCTCTACCGCGATGCCCTTGTGCTCGTCATCGACAAGCCGGCGGGTTTGCCGGTCCATCCCGGCCCGAAAGGCGGCGCCACTCTCACCGACCATCTCGACGCCCTGCGCTTCGGTCTGCCCCGCCGGCCGGAGGCAGCCCATCGCCTGGATCGCGATACTTCGGGCTGCCTCGCTCTCGGACGCCACGCCAAGGCCCTTGCCCGCCTGAACAGGCTCTTCGCCGCAAGCGGCACGGTCGAGAAGACCTACTGGGCCCTGGTCGAGGGCGGGCCCGAGACGGAGGCCGGTGAGATCGCCCTGTCCCTGGCGCGGCGCTCCGACGATCCCCGCTCCTGGTGGATGAAGGTCGACCCGGCGGGCGATGCCGCCCTCACCCGCTTCGCGGTCCTCGGGCGCGGCGGCGGCCTGACCTGGCTCGCCCTCTCGCCGGTCACCGGGCGGACGCATCAGCTGCGCGTCCACTGCGCCGCGATGGGCTTTCCCATCCTCGGCGACCCGATCTACGGCACCGCCCCCCACAGCGGTGGCCCGGGCCTCCAGCTGCATGCCCGCGCGCTCACGCTCCCGCTCTATCCGAAGAAGGCCCCGATCCGGGTCGAAGCGCCGGCTCCGGGGCACATGCAGGCGGGGTTGGCCGTGTGCGGGTTCCGGGGACCGGACCGCGCTTAGTCGACCGGTCGGCTGCGATCCGTTTCGGCGGCGATGAGAACCCGGCCGTCGTGCCCGACGATCGTCACGTCGGCGAAGATCCCGGGCGGTGTCCCGGGTGGGAGCCGGACCGGCGTGAAGGCGTCCGTGCGGCCGAGACCGCCCCGTTCCGTGAGCACCCGGCGGGTCCGGCCCACCTCGCCGGCGAGATGGGCCGCGAGAGCGGCGTCGCCGGCGGCTCGCAGGCGTGCGGCGCGATCCCGGATGACGTCGCCGGGCACCGGTGGCATCCGGGCCGCCGGGGTGCCGGGCCGGGCGGAGTACGGGAAGACGTGGAGATGCGTCAGGCCGCACTCGGCCACGAGGTCGAGGGAACGGGCGAACTGCGCCTCGGTCTCGGTGGGGAAGCCCGCGATCAGGTCAGCCCCGAAGACGGCGCCGGGGCGCAAGGCTCTGACCGTGTTGCAGAATCGGATCGCGTCCGCGCGTGCGTGACGCCGCTTCATCCGCTTCAGGATGAGGTCGTCGCCGGCCTGGAGGGAGAGATGGAAATGCGGCATCAGCCGCGCCTCGCCGGCGATCGCCGCCATCAGCGCCACGTCGGCCTCGATGGAATCGATGGAGGAGAGGCGCAGCCGAGCGAGGCCGGGCACCTGCGCGAGGATAATCTGTATCAGGTATCCCAAGCTCGGGGTCGCGTCGAGGTCGCGGCCATAAGCGGTCAGGTCGACCCCGGTGAGCACCACCTCGTGCCCGCCGGCCTCGACGATGCGGGCGACCTGATCGACCACATCCGAAACGGGCAGGGAGCGCGAGTTTCCGCGCCCGAAGGGGATGATGCAGAAGGTGCAACGGTGATCGCAGCCGTTCTGGACGGGCACGAAGGCCCGGGTCTGCCCGGCGATGCCGGCGATCCGGGTCGGCGTGGCGCGGCGCACCGTCATGATGTCGTCGACGGCATTGCGCGCCTCCGGCCGGACCGGACGGGACCAGGTCTCGGCCCGGCCCTTGGCGTCGTTGCCGACGAGGCGCGCCACCTCCGGCATGGCCGCATAGGCGCCGGTCTCGACCTGGGCGCCGCAGCCGGTGACCACGATCTCGGCGCCGGGGCGTTCACGGGCGAGCTTGCGGATGGCCTTGCGGGCCTGGCGCCCGGCCTCGGCGGTCACCGCGCAGGTATTGACGATGACGAGGTCCGCGGAGGCCGCCCCCGCCGCCGCGTGCCCGCGCATGACCTCGGACTCGACGGTGTTGAGGCGGCAGCCGAAGGTCAGGGTCTCGACCGCCATCTCAGGCGGCGTCTTCGGCGGAGAAGATCTCCGGCGGGAAGCTGCCGTCCCATTCCAGCGCCACCGGACCGGTCATCAGGACGTGGTCGTCGGCGCGCCACTCGATGACGAGGTCGCCGCCGGGCAGGCTCACCGTGGCGCCCCGGCCGATCATGCGCAGGCGCGAAGCGGCCACCACCGTGGCGCAGGCGGCGGTGCCGCAGGCCAGCGTCAATCCGGCGCCGCGTTCCCAGACCCGGAGCTTGATCCGGTCCGGACCCAGGACCTGGGCGACCGAGATGTTGGCGCGGTCCGGGAAGATCGGGTGGTTCTCCAGCATCGGGCCCATCCGGGCGAGGTCGTAGGTGTCGGGATCGCGATCCACGAAGAACACCGCGTGCGGGTTGCCCATGTTCACGACCCCGGGCGAATGCAAAACCGGATCGTCGATCGGACCGATCTGCAGCTCGATCCGGCGGGTGTCCTGGAACGGCTCGGCCAGCGGGATCTCGGCCCAGGCCAGCTTCGGGCGGCCCATGTCGACGGTGAAGGAGCGCTCGGCGACGCGCTTGACGCCCACCAAGCCGCCGCGGGTCTCCAGGAGGAGTCGCCCGCTCTCGGCCGGCCGGGCCATGGCGGGGTCGTCGAGCATCGCGTAGGCGACGCAGCGGGTGCCGTTGCCGCAGGCGCCGGCTTCCGAACCGTCGGTGTTGTAGATCCTCAGGGACGCGTCGGTGCCGGGCGTACGGGCATCGTGGATCACCATGAGCTGGTCGAACTGCGCCCGGGGATAGGCCGCGATGGCACGCGCCTCCCCGGCCGTGACCTGCGTCTGCGTGCCGCGCAGGTCCAGCACCACGATCTGGTTTCCGGCTCCGTGCATCTTCAGGAACCGTCGATGGGCAAGCTCACTCATGCCGCCTTGTCTCTGTGTCGTGCGTCCGGGGGGCTCGAGATCGCGCGGGTCGACGGCCCCCCACGAGGGCGACCGGCCCTGGTGGGGCTATAGGCCAAAGCGACCGCGCACGCACGGGGCCCGGCGCCGCGGCTGCGTTGCAGAAGCGCCGCGCCTTGCCGGCTTCGTGCGGCGCGGCACCCGGGACGTCTCGCCGGCCGCGGGCATCGCGCCTAGTTTCTCCGCACGGGCCCAGGGGTGTGCGATTCGATGCGCCCCGCGCCGATCCGGAGCCACCGCCTTGACCCGTCCCCGCTTCTTGACCCGCTCCAGCCTCAAGCCGCTCGCCACGGTGCTCGCCGGGTGCGTCGCGCTGTCGGCCGTCTGCGCCGCGAAACCGGCCCTGGCCCAGGCGGTCACGCCGCCGGCCGCGGCCAACCCGCTGCCGACCACCACCAACCCCGATCCGAAGACGCCCGGGACGGCGGACATCCCGGTGCCGGCCCAGGCTGGAACGGCGCCCTCCGCCACGCCGACGGCCGGACCTCGGCAGACCCTGGTGGCCACCCCCGGCGACGCCAACGACGTCGACGAGGTCTCGCTACCCGCGAAGCCCGCAGCGATCCTCGCCGGGCGGACGAAGTGGGAGGAGGCGGTGCCGAGCCTCAAGGCCGCGTTCCAGCGCATCGAGGGCGACCTCGCCAAGGCCGGCATCCAGGCCGTGGGCCGGCCGATCGCGGTCTTCGCCAAGACCGACGACGACGGTTTCCAGTACGACGCGATGATCCCGATCGCCGCGATGCCGGACCCCAAGCCTGCCGAGGCCGACGGCCTGCGCTTCGGCACCACGCCGAGCGGCCGCGCCCTGCGCTTCCCGCACAAGGGCTCCTACGACGAGATCGACGGCACCTACGAGACCCTGACCGCCTACCTGGATGCCAAGGACATCGTCGTGCAGGACAAGTTCATCGAGGAATACGTCACGGACTTGAACGACAAGGCCGACGAGAAGCTCGACGTGAACATCTACGCCCTGCCGAAGTAGCGGGCGGTCAGGCCCGCACCGCGGCCGGTTCGGCCTCGCCGAGCCGGCCGTCGTTCCGCTGGATCACGCGCTCCGCCGCGCCGACGTCGCGGCCGCCAGCTCGCTGAGAGCTCCGACCGTCGAGGAAAGCGCCACGGGCGGCCAGATCGGATGCGGGAGCCGCACCGCATCCTGGCGCAGGCCTCAAAGGCGAGCGCAGGGTTGCAGGCGCTTCGAGCCGATTCGGGGACGTGGCAGGAATGGGGCCGTTCCCGCGCGCCGTCGGCATGAGACCGTCCGGTCGCGGCCGGCTCAGAACAGGCTGGCCTGCCCGCCCGGCGCGGCGCCCGGGACCCGTTCCAGCGCCAGCAGGAAGCGCTTGATGTCGAGGCCGCCGGCGAAGCCCGTCAGGGTGCCGCCGGCCCCGATGACCCGGTGGCACGGCACGACGATGGGCAGGGGATTGGCGCCGTTGGCTGCCCCCACGGCGCGGCTAGCACCCGGCCAACCGATGCTGCGGGCGAGTTCGCCGTAGGTGATCGTCTCCCCCGGCGGGATCTCGGTAAGCGCCTGCCAGACCGCGTGCTGGAAGGGCGTGCCGCGCGGTGCGAGGGCGAGGTCGAAGCGGATGAGGCGCCCGTCGAAGTAGGCTTCGAGCTGAGCGCGCGCCGGGGCGAAGGCGGTGTCGTCCCGGTGCCAGTCCGGACCCGGCATCACCGCGCCCTTGCCGCGGGGAAGGCCGATGCAGGCGAGGCGTTCGTCCGGTCCGGCGAGGACCAGCGGACCGATGGGGGTCGGCAGGATCGTGAATCGCGTAGCGGGCATGGCGCGGCTCGTCGGCAAGGGACTTGACCTTCGCTCTCTTTCGGGTCGGATTTCCAGAGGTCACGCATTTTGCGCTCAAGATTGATTGGGACTGGTCGTCGGGCGACCGGACCCGTGCGTCGGGTAGATGCGGAGCGTCGCGTGGCGCGTTTGGGCCAGTCATGCCAGCGATCTGCAACTCACAATTTCAATTTATCAACTCTTGGTTCTGGCGTTGATACTGGTTTTGGCGGAGTTGGACGATCTGCGCGATTTACCGTTCGGGTGGATTTCGCGCAAATTATTTGCGTAGGCGGAAGTACCTCGCCTAACAGGGGCCGCATCCTGGCACGCATCCCGACAAGAGCGCGCCGAAGGACGTGTCGGACGGTGGGGGCATCGGGCAAGTTGCCATGACGGGTCATACGCGTCCCGAGCCGGTCACCTGGCGCTCCCAGGGACGGTTCGTTGCCAGCATCGCCTCGATGCGACAACTTCAGCTGTGCAACGATCGCGGTGGACTCGCGATCGGTTTCGACGTCCTGCGTTCGACCATCCCCGACATCGCCATCGCCGGCAGTCAGACCGAGGCCTTCAGCCTGTGGGAGACTCGCTCGTCCAGCGGCTTCGTGACGAAACCGAAGTTCAACGCACAGCTGATCACGATCCGCTTCGTGACGAGCGGCCACATCATCTATCGGCGCCGATCCGGAGACGTCGACGGCGTTCCGACCCATGCGACCCTCGTCAATTTCAACGACCTGCGGGAGGTCCAGGCCTACGGCGCGTTCAGCGCGGTCAGCGGAACGTTCAGTGTCGATGTGCTGATGGCCGCCCATGCGGCCCTGACGGGCCGCAGCGATGGCACCCTGCCGGATCTCGCGCCCACGGCCTCCGTGGCGACCCCCGCCATGATGGCCTTGTTTCTCACCCTGCGGCGGGTTCAGGAGCAGATCCAGGCAATCGAGTGCCACGACGACCTGACCTTTCAGCTCCTCAAGGAGGTCCTGAGCTACCAGTTGCTGTCGGCCTGGCCCAGACGCGACGCTCTCGCGCCGTCCCAGGCGCAGGATATCCCCTCCCGCAGCCTCGGCCGGGCGCTCGACTACATCGAGGCGAATCTCTCGCGGGCCCTGACCCTGGCCGACATCGCGGCGGTGGCGGGGATCAGCGTGCGCTCGCTTCAGAACCGGTTCCGCCGGGACCTGGGGCGCACGCCGGTCCAAGTCATCCTCGAGCGGCGCCTGGCGCAGGGTAATTACCCAGGCCCGTAATGGCGGGGTTTAAGCGCCGACGGTCTTGAGGATGGTGCCGAAGGGCGTGGCACCGGTCAGGCGTGCGGTATCGACGACGGTGCGGATGTCGGTCTCGCCCTTGGCGGCCCATCTTCAGGGTCGGATCGGGCGCGGGCGGGGTCCGTAATTACCCAGGCCCGTAATGGCGGGGTTTAAGCGCCGACGGTCTTGAGGATGGTGCCGAAGGGCGTGGCACCGGTCAGGCGTGCGGTATCGACGACGGTGCGGATGTCGGCCTCGCCCTTGGCGGCCCACATCGCGCGGTAGCCGTTGGTCACCTTCCGCTGGATCACGGACGGGCGCAGTAGCCGTTCCGAGCCGTTGTTGGTCGGCTCGACCGCGCCGGGATGGGCGAGGAACACCAGGAGCTGATCGCGAGCCCGGCCGATCTTGGCCTGGAGGGCTCGGGTCAGGTCGCAGTCGCTCGGTGTGGCGAGGATGGCGCTGAGCTGTCGATCCAGGCTCCGACGCTTGGCGGCCAGCGTCGAGGTGGCCAAGTCGGTGACGCGCTCGGCCAGGGCGAACACGGCGTGCAGCCAGAGCTGCAGCCGCCAGGGCACGGGGTCGTCGCTCACTTCGACGACATAGGCGACGTCCCGGGCGAGATGGGCGAGGCAGGTCTGGTGTGCAGTGCAGCCAGAGCTGCAGCCGCCAGGGCACGGGGTCGTCGCTCACTTCGACGACATAGGCGACGTCCCGGGCGAGATGGGCGAGGCAGGTCTGGTGTGCAGCCGCGTGGCCCTGCTGTGCGGTGTAGCGATCCGAGATCCACACCGCGGGCCGGTGGCCGTCCATCATCTCCCGCACCACGACGGCGCCCCGCGTCGGCGAAGCCTGGTGGACGACCGCCTCGGCCGAATGGAAGACCCAATGGTAAGCGTTGCTGCCCTCGATGCGCACGCCGGTCTCGTCCGAKGCGACCACCGCGGCCCGGCGCAGGGCGGACACGGCGGCCTCGCAACCGGAGCGGAAGCGCCTTTGCGCGCGCTGAAGCAGGTTCATCAGCCCGCCCTGGYTGAGGGTGAGACCGAACAGGTCCGACAAGGCCGCCTGCARCCGCTCGTAGGACAGCGCCTGRAAGGTCTTCAGATACGTCGCCACCGCATGCAGCCGCGGGCCGAACGGCGTGCCGCGCGCCGCCTCCGGCACCGGCGCGACCACCCGCGCCCGGCACCGGCGCGACCACCCGCGCCCCGCAGGTCGGACACTGCACGGCCAGTCGCCGATGTTGAGTGACGACCGGCGCCACTTCCGGCAACTCGATCCGCTCGGAGACGCTCACGATCTCGGCGGGGAGATCGCCGTGCAGGGCGCCGCTGCAGCACGAGCAGCGGTCGGGACGATGCTCGACAACCGCGTCGGGATCCTCGCTGATCGCCCGGCTATGGCCTTCGTGCCCGGGCTTGGGCCCGCCGGGCTTGGATTGCTCCCGCCGCTCCTTGCAGTCGGTCGCTGGCGGCTTCGAGGAGGTGCGCGAGGTCTTGTCCGGACGCTGCAGCCGCAGCACCAGATCAATCAGCTCCTCGCGGCTCAACCGCTCAAGATCGCTGCGCCCCATAACATGAAAAAATCAGCGAAATGAACCGCGCTGGGTTTCCCGGAGGCCATTTGGCTTGGGTCATGCAGCCAAGGCTTGCGCCTCGGTCTGGGCATAGTAGCGCGCTTCGGCCTCAGCGGGAGGCACGTTGCCGATCGGTTCGAGCAGCCGACGGTGATTGAACCAATCCACCCATTCGAGGGTGGCGAACTCGACGGCTTCGAACGACCGCCACGGGCCACGCCGATGGATGACCTCGGTCTTGAACAGTCCGATCACGGTCTCGGCGAGAGCATTATCGTACGAGTCGCCGACGCTACCGACGGAGGGTTCGATACCCGCTTCAGCAAGGCGCTCGGTGTAACGGACGCTCACGTATTGCGATCCGCGGTCGGAGTGACAGACGAGACCGCCGCCGGCGAAGGGGCGTCGCTCATGCAGAGCCTGCTCAAAGGCATCGAGGACGAAGTCCGCCCGCGCCGAGCGCGACACGCGCCAGCCCACGATCCGGCGGGCGAAGACATCGACCACGAAAGCCGCATAGACGAAGCCGCCCCAGGTGGCCACGTAGGTAAGATCCGCGACCCACAGTCTGTTCGGGCGCGCAGCCTTGAACTGCCGGTTGACCCGGTCGCGCGGGCACGCCGAGGCCGGATCAGGGATCGTCGTCCGGACTGTCTTGCCTCGCACGACGCCTTGTAGACCCATCGCTCGCATCAGCCGGGCGACGGTGCAACGCGCCGCCGTGATCCCCTCGCGGTCGAGCTGCCGCCAGATCTTGCGCACGCCGTAGACGCAGAAGTTCACTTCGTACACGCGCCGGATCTCGGCCACGAGCGCTGCGTCCCGTTTGGCTCGGGCCGGCAGCCTGCCGGGATCGGCCCGGCGCGCGACATGGGCGTGATACGTCGACGGGGCGATCGGCAGCACGCGGCAGATCGGCTCGACCCCGTAGTCCCTGCGGTGATCGTCGATGAACGCGATCATCGCTTGAACGGGCGGTCGAGCTCCGCCTGGGCAAAATACGCTGATGCTTTTCTCAGGATCTCGTTGGCCTGCCGGAGTTCGCGAATCTCCCGCTCCAGCGCCTTGATCCGCTCGCGCTCGTCCGTCGTCGGGCCAGCCCGCTGACCCTGGTCTCGCTCGGCCTGGCGTACCCAATTCCGCAGCGTCTCACCCGAGCAGCCGATCTTGGCGGCAATCGAGCGGATCGCACCGTATTGAGAGTCGTGCTCGCCCTGGTGCTCCCACACCATCCGCACCGCGCGTTCACGGACTTCAGGGGAAAAGGGTGCTGTTCGCTTTGTCATGGCTCCATCCTCTCAAGAGTTGGAGCCTCCGAAAATCCCGGGGCGGTTCACGTACTCCTTGAAGGTACCGTGTGGTTTGCGAGCCTGCTGGGAGGGGGGCAAGCGGTTGAGCCCCTCCGCCTTGAGGATGCGATAGACCGCATCCCGGTTCAGGTGCGGCAGGAAA
This sequence comes from Methylobacterium sp. Leaf111, assembly GCF_001423285.1. Classification (NCBI taxonomy): domain Bacteria; kingdom Pseudomonadati; phylum Pseudomonadota; class Alphaproteobacteria; order Hyphomicrobiales; family Methylobacteriaceae; genus Methylobacterium; species Methylobacterium sp. Leaf111. The sequence goes on from NZ_LMNE01000010.1 coordinate 71,199, forward strand.
TGGCAGACGACGAAGGTCAGCGCGTCTGAGCTTATGGGGCCGAGCCGAACGATCCTGGCAATCATCCGGGCCACGCTTGCGCCATTTGCGGACGGTCTCGGCGGAGATGCCGTAGCGTTTGGCAAGCGTGCTCGAACTCTCGAGCGAACGGGCGATCTCAGCACGGACGGCCGGGGTGGTCCGCGCCTGGGGATGGATGGCAAGCATCAGCGGACCCTCCTGCCTGCACGACGGCGTACATGTTCAAAGCGCCATGCATAGACTTCGATCGCCCAGCGCGCCGCATCCCAACGATGTTCCGCAACCAAACAGCTAGAGTGGAAGGTTGTTAAAATTATTAGCTAAAAATCTCCGCTGTGGTCAGTTGACAATGATCTGGCGTATTTCGAAATCTATAAGGCTCTATCTTTATATTTTTTTAAATTATCGGGTTGCAAATTCAGGCGGTTTCGCATTGCTGGTTCGCACAGTCTTGATGACAGAATATGTCCAGACCTACATCCCCGTCATTACCATTGCCTAGAATTTGCCTTTTCATATGCCCAATTTGAATTAATAAGCTTGGGGTTACTAGAATGTGTAGCAGATTCACAACAGGTGGCGCAAATTTTAATGCCGTCTGTCGAAACCTTTGGCATATTTCGCTGCGTTTGGTATAGGACTGCGAACGAACATAGCCTACCAATATCTATGCACCATCGAATAGGATTGGCTTTGTCATTTACTTTAAGAATAATTTTGTGTCTCACGGCGGCTATGACGCTTGCCGGCTGCAGCGTTTTGCCTGCTAGCGGGCCATCTGGTGATGCCGTGGAGCGCAATTCCAGCATCACGATCGCAGATGAGGGGCGACTGGGCTATGTAGTATTGAAGGTAACTCCTTTGCTTGTTTCTTTGACAAAGCAGCGTTTTCAAGAGCCTGTATTTTCGCGAAAATTTCAGCGCAGCAGATATTCAGACGTGCGAATTGGCTTGGGCGACATGGTGAACATCGCTATCTTTGAGGCGGCTCCGGGAGGACTATTCAATGCTTCAACGGAGACTTCGGTACGGTCCAGCACTTCGGTCAGCCTTCCATTGCAGCAGGTCGACGCGAAGGGCTTGATCACGGTTCCATACGCGGGAACGATCCAGGCTGCTGGAAAAACGACTGAGCAGGTCAAATCCGATATTGAAAACAAGCTCAGGAACCGTGCAATCGAACCGCAGGTCGTGGTCTCGCTTGCAGATCGCCGATCCGGCTCAGTCAGCGTACTGGGCGAGGTAACCACCCCGGTACGTTTCGCGCTCGACCCTGGTGGCTCACGGTTGCTTGAGGCCGTTGCAAGAGCCGGCGGTACGAAGTTTCCCGTGTTCGAGATGTTGGTGACGCTTCAGAGACGCGGACGGATCGAACAAGTTCCACTCATATCAGCCGTCCGCGACCCAAGTCAAAATGTGTATCTCGAGCAAGGCGACTCAATAGTGTTATCTCGGGAGCCGCGATCCTTCATCGTGTTAGGGGCAACTCCCCCGCCGGGATCATTTGGCGGACAAAATAACCGCCGCTTCGTTTTTGAAAGTGAAAATTTGACGCTCGCTGAAGGTTTGGCTAAGGCAGGTGGCCTTTTGTCGACTCAGGCAGATGCACGCGCAGTCTTTATATATAGACAAGAATCACGCGAGGTTTTGAGTCGCGCAGGAGTTGATGTTTCCGCTAATCTTTCGGAAACAATTCCAACTATCTATCAAATCAGCCTGGCAGAGGCCGACGGCTACTTCCTTGCTAGCGAGCTTTACATTCGAGACCGAGATGTTATCTACGTTTCCGATTCGCCGATCTTTGAAGCTGCAAAGTTCTTTACCATCATCGCGCCACTGACAAACGCAGTTGGCCAGGTTGGAAGAGCAAACGTCTTCAACTAAGGACATTACGGCTGGCAACACAGAACTGGCAGCCTCGTAGCTGTCCCATTGCTCATAGGTGTGGTGTGGATAAATGAGAGCTTTAGTAGTTCTGGCAATGCTTTGTGTGGTCAGTGCAGGCTGCTTGAATGCCGCTTTTGGCGCAGAGCCCCGACTTTCTCGCAGAGTCTATAGTACCATTCCTGCAGATTTCATCGTCGTACCTTATTGCTATGACCAACGTGATCTGAGTGGCTTCAAGTGTAGCGTTCCGCGAATCTATGTTGATCAGACTATGGAGCCATGGGTAAGTAAAATTACGAGAGTCTCGGATCATCGTGTTAGGCCATATAGGCGGCTATATCGCCGGGAATGGGGGCACTGATCCATTCCTATCTGTCGCCATAAGATTCGAGGCAGTCTACGGGATTCAGGAGCTGTGGCTCTTATCCGCCCAGGGCGAGAGCTTAGCATTACAGTTGCGTTTCTGCTGAGGTTCTGAATCTCTGCCTCACCATGATTCACGCATCACGGACGCCCAGGATCTCTATCGAGGGGACGCTGGAGTTGTGGGCTTAGTCGCTACGAGAAGTAAAGGGGCGCATGCGGCCTCTATTCACTCAGGAGCGGGTCGCCGCCTCGGCGGGAGCGTTCCTGGACGGACTGCTCGGAGCGGAGCGGGGCAAGACCGGTGGGATGCGAGCCGAAGCCGCGGGCGATGCCGGGCCCTGGTGTCAGCAGGCGCTGCTCGGTCGCGGACGCTGGAATGCGGATGTCCTGCGCGACGTGGTGCGGGATTATGCGTTGGAGGCGCTGGCCGACCCGGACGCGGTTCTGGTTCTCGATGAGACCGGCTTCCTTAAGCAGGGGAAAGCCTCGTGCTGCGTGCATCGTCAGTACACCAGGTTGGCCGGCAGGATCGCGAACTGCCAGATCGGCGTGTTTGCGGCCTACGCCTCACGGCACGGTCATGCCTTCATCGATTGGGCCTTGTACCTGCCCAAGACCTGGACCTCGGATCCGGCCCGGCTGGCCGCCGTCCACGTGCCGGAGGGGACAAGCTTCGCGACCAAGCCGGGGCTGGCTCTGGCGATGATCGAGCTGGCGATGGCCGCCAGCGTGCCGTTAT
>NZ_LMNE01000011.1:0-72027 GCF_001423285.1 Methylobacterium sp. Leaf111
GGCTCATAACCTGAAGGTCACAGGTTCAAATCCTGTCCCCGCAACCAAACTCAACAAAAAGCCCGCCCCGGTGAAATCCAGGGCGGGCTTTCGACGTTCCGAAGCCGGCCGCGCCCTGGCTGCGTCGGTGTAGCAGGACGACGTCCAGACCGATCCCTAGAACCGTCGAGGCGGCGGCAAGGCTCAGGATCCGCTCGATCAAGGGCGCGGAGACGCCCCGTACGGCGTCGTAGCCGTCACAGAGCGGCGTGAGCCGATCGGCCAGCGTGCTGCCTCGCCCCTCTCCCGCCTCGATCAGGCCAGGCGCAGGTCGCGGCCGTTCAGACCCTGGGACGCCAACGGGCTGGAATGGGAGGCCGCCTCCCCGCCTCCGCCGCACAACTTCTCCGAGGCTCCGCCGGTGCCGAAGGTCCCGTAGGACTGCCCGATCCAGGCCCCCGAGACCGGGAGCCACCACACGTGAGCGGCGCACCCCGCCGCCGAACCCGTCGGCGTGACGCGCGCCGAGCCCTTCGCCACCTTTGGTCAGCAGCGCTGCGCCGCGACGCTGGGCATGGGGGCTTGGCTGCTCACGGAACGGCTGCTCTTCGCCGGGCTGTTCCGCACGGGGCTGATCCTGCGCCTGCTCCATCCGGAGGCGGTGCGGGCGGCGGCCGGGCATCTCAGGTTCTAGATCGTCGCCTTCGCGGTCCTCCACCGGGTCAACCGGTAGAAGGCAACGCTGCGCAAGCCCTTCTAGACCCTCGGCCCCGCCGACTGCGCCCTCCTCCGGCACGGCCTGCTCACGCCGGTGCGCACCGTCCTGGCGCTCCTGTCGCTGCTTGCCGTGAACGTCGCGCTCGGGGCGACGCGCCCCTTCGAACAGGTCTGGCTCGTCGAGCTCGGGGTGGTCGGTGCATGGCGGCGATCATCATCCGGGTGTCGATGGCGGTCCGCCACGAGCCGCCCCTGGTGCGCCTGTTCGCCGGGGTCGGGTTCTTCTGGGTCGCGATCCTGTTCGGGATGACGCTGACCGATTCCCTCGGGCGCTGACCCCCCCGACGCACGAAAACGGCGGGGCTCGCGCCCCGCCGTCATCGGCTCGGGTGGTTCTCGGCCTCGGACCGGCGCGCGGTGCACGCCGTCCCTCGGTCGGGGCCTCAGTAGGCCGGGCCGCCCGAGGTGGTGCCGTAATTGGCCGTCGGCTTGTTGTTCTGCTCGGCATTGCCGGCCTTGGCAGAGTCGTCGGCGCGGCGGCGGAGCGAGCCGGTGGTCACGTCATCGAAGGCGCCGACGACGCGGCTGCCGGGCGCGGCGGCGGCGGGGATACCGGCCGGGGCGTTGTAGCTCTGCGCGAGGGCGGAGGTGACGGGGGCGCCGAGGGTCAGGACCAGGGCGACGGCGGCGGAAGCAAGACGGGTGTTCATAGTCGTCGTATCCAGCAGTACAGGTCCGGTCTCCGTCAAACATGCGAGGATCATGTCCAAGATGTCCGGGGGCCGTTCTTGTTGGTATGAGCGTGATGTAGGACCCGCCCCTCTGGAACGGCGTGCGCTGCAACACCCAGCGCATGCGTTTGGCGCATTTCTCTCGGATGATATGGTCTCGCCTATGTGTGTGTTGCATCACACGTCGGAGTGGGCGTCGATGTAATGACGCAAGGCGCTGGCCGCATTGAGCATGTGGGCGCGCATCCGCCGGGCGGCCGCCTCGCCGTCGCCCTCGGCGATCGCCGCCAGGATGGCCCCGTGCTCCGCGCGGGAGCCCTGGATGCGGTCCCCGTAGCGCAGCTGCGTCCGGCGGAACCCCGAGAGGCGGGTGCGCAGGGCCAGCGCCTGCTCCTTGAGGAAGCCGTTATGCGTGGCGCCGTAGAGGGCCTCGTGGAAGCTGCGGTTCAAGCCATCGTAGGCGTCGACGTCGCCGGCCGCGACCATGTCGCCGGAGCGCGCATGCAGGTCCATCAGGTGGGACCGCTCCAGGGGCGTCATCCGGTAGGTGGCGAGCCGCACGCACATCGCCTCGAACTCGGCGGTGGTCTCGAACATGTCCATGATCCGCTCGGGCGTCATGCGCGTGACCACGACCCCCCGGCGCGGGCGCAGCTCCACCAGCCCGTTGAAGGCGAGTTGGCGGAGCGCCTCGCGGACGGGCGTACGCGAGGCGCCGAAGCGGTCGGCGAGATCCTGCTCGTCGAGGGCGGTGCCGGCGGCGAGGTGCCCGGCCGCGATCTCGTCGGTGAGCGCGTTGCGGATCTGGTCCGACAGGAGTCCGCGCTCCGCCACCGGCTCGTCCATCGTGCCCGCGTCCATCATCCGCTCTCCCCCGGTTCGCTCCCTGCCCGGGACGCGCGAGACCCCATCCGTCATCCCACGATGGCCCGAACCGTGAGGTAGAACAGCAACGGACCGACGAGGCAGCCGATTCCGGTGTGGAAGGTCGCCGTCAGCGCGCCGTAGGGCACGCGCTTCGGGTCGGTGGCGGCCAGGCCCCCGGCGACGCCGCTCACCGTGCCCATCAGGCTGCCGAAGGCCATGGCCGAGCGCGGATTGTCGAGACCGATGAGCTGGGCGACGGGGGGGCGACCATGACCATCACGGCCTTGGTGACGCCGGTGGCGATGGAGAGCGCCATCACGGCCGAGTCCGCGCCGAGCGCCGCCCCCGTCACCGGCCCGACGATGTGGGTCACGGCCCCCGCGCCGATCGTCGTGATGCCGACGGCGTCGGTGTAGCCGAAGGCCACCGCCGTCAGGGCGCCGAGGATGAAGGGGAGCACGGGGCCGAGGCCTAAGGCCAGGACGCCGAGGAGCCTGGCGCGGCGGGCCTCCGGCACGTCGACCTCGAAGGCGGTGGCCACGATGGCGAAGTCGCGCAGCATCGCCCCGCCCATCAGGCCGATGCCGGCGAAGGCCGGCCGGTCGGCGACGCCCTTCCTGCCACCGGTATAGAGGCCCGCACATAGGCGAGCACGAGGACGATGGCGATGGCCGAGCCGTGGACCCGGCCGGCAGTGAGCCAACGGCTGGCGAGGTTCGAGACCGGCATCAGGGCGCCGACCGCCGCGAAGGCGGCCGCCAGGCCCTGCTCGACGAAGACGTGCTCGATCATGGCCAGCATGGGGTCATGGGACCGTGGCGGCGGTGAGCACGATGGGCCCCGCCGCGCACGGCCGCCATCACGTTCTGCTGCGCGGCCATCGCCACCACGATCGGGATGTACAGGGTCGACCAGAACTCGACCCCCAGCGTGATGCCGCCGCCGAGCTTGCCCTGGGCGAGGAGCCAGGACCAGGCGGCGATGAGCAGGATCATGGCGAGGCCGACCCCGCCGACATTGGCCTTGACCCCAAGGGCGATGCCCAGCCGGTCGCCGAGGAACACGCCGATTGGGGTGCAGAGCGCCAGGAGCGCGACGCCGAGGATGGTCATCGGGCGTGGCTCCGCGTCGTCGTGACGGGGGACGGCGATCGGAATGCACGGGGCATGGAGCGTTCCTCCTGCGTATTCGACGATTCGTTTTTGATTGCTCTCAGTATACCGTTGATTGACAGGTTCGCAATTTGGAATACTGATCGAGGGAATGAATCGGGTTCGGCATGTCGTAGGGTGTCGATCGCGGAGTGCCGTATACGCAGGCTGGGACGAGGGGGCGGACAGGATGACGGATTGGCGTCAGGAACGCACCGCCCGCGAGGCGCGCCTTGAAAGGGCGCGGCCGCATGCGGACGGCAAGGTCGTGCCGGCGGCCCGGGTCGTCGACCTCCTCGAGGCGATCCTCCGGCCGGGCGACCGGGTCTGCCTGGAGGGCGACAACCAGAAGCAGGCCGATTGCCTCGCCCGCGGCCTGTCCGCCTGCGATCCGGCCCGGGTCCACGACCTGCACATGGTGCAGTCGGGCATCGTCCTGCCCGAGCATCTCGACATCTTCGAGCAGGGCATCGCCAAGCGGCTCGATTATTCCTATTCCGGTCCCCAGGGCGCCCGCATCGCCAAGATGCTGTATGGCGGCCAGATCGAGCTCGGGGCGGTGCACACCTACCTCGAGCTCTTCGCGCGCTACTTCATCGACCTGACACCGAACGTGGCCCTGATCGCGGGCGTCTCGGCCGACCGGGACGGCAACCTCTATACGGGCCCCAACACCGAGGACACGCCCACCGTGGTGGAGGCGACCGCCTTCAAGAACGGCGTGGTGGTGGCCCAGGTGAACGCGATCGTCGACCGGGTGCCCCGCGTCGACATCCCCGGCGACCGGGTGGACTTCGTGGTGGAGGCCGACAGGCCGTTCTACGTCGAGCCGCTCTTCACCCGCGACCCCGGCGCCGTGACCGAGACGCAGATCCTGATGGCCATGATGGCGATCAAGGGGATCTACGCGGAATACGGCATCCGCCGCCTCAACCACGGCATCGGCTTCGGCACCGCGGCGATCGAGCTGCTGCTGCCCACCTATGCCGAGCGCCTCGGCCTGAAGGGCCGGATCGCCACCCACTGGGCGCTCAACCCGCATCCGAGCCTGATCCCGGCCATCGAATCCGGCTGGGTCAGCCAAATCCACTGCTTCGGCTCCGAAGTGGGCATGGACAAGTACATCCGCGCCCGGCCGGACGTGTTCTTCACCGGCTCCGACGGCTCACTCCGGTCCAATCGCGCCTACTGCCAGACGGCCGGCCTCTATGCCTGCGACCTCTTCATTGGCTCGACCCTGCAGATCGACTTGGCCGGCCATTCCTCCACCGTGACCACCAACCGGGTGGCGGGCTTCGGCGGCGCCCCGAACATGGGCTCGGATCCGCACGGCCGGCGCCACCCCTCCGACACCTGGATGAAGGCGGGCCGCGAGGCCGGGGGCACGGGCGACCCGGCGCTCCGGCGCGGGCGCAAGCTCGTGGTGCAGCTCGTCGAGACCTTCGGCGACAAGCTGGTCCCGGCCTTCGTGGAGCGGCTCGACGCCCTGGAACTCGCGCGCAAGCTCAAGCTCGAGCTCGCCCCCGTGATGGTCTACGCCGACGACGTCACCCACATCGTCACCGAGGAGGGCATCGCCAACCTGCTGCTGTGCCGGACCCCGGACGAGCGGGAGCAGGCGATCCGCGGGGTGGCCGGCTACACCGAGGTGGGCCGGGGCCGCGACCACGCGGAGGTGGAGCGCCTGCGCGCCAGGGGGATCATCCGGCGCCCCGAGGATCTCGGCATCGAGCCCCTGGACGCCGACCGCTCGCTGCTCGCCGCGCGCTCGATCAAGGACCTCGTGCACTGGTCGGGCGGCCTCTACGAGCCGCCGGCCAAGTTCCGGAACTGGTGAGGATTTTCGCGTCATGGAGAAGCTGAGCTTCCGCCACGCCACCCGGACGGCGCTCCCCGGCACGCGGGCCAGCGCGATCACCGGGGTCGTCGCCTCCGGCAACCTCGAGGTGCTGCTGGAGCGCAACCTCGCCCCCGACGCGTGCCACGTCGAGATCGATACCGCCATCGCCGGGTACGGGGAGGTCTGGGCCGCCGTGGTCGCGGATTTCGTGGCCCGCCGGCAGCCCGGCGGGCTCACCATCACCATCAACGACGGGGGCGCCCGCCCCGACACCGTGTCCCTGCGCCTCGCCCAGGGCGCCCGCCTGATGGAGATGCCGTGATGGACTGGAAGCCCGTCTCCCTCTCTTCCTGGCCCCTCGACCAGAGCTGGTACGAGGCCAGCGCCCGCGCCCGCCTCGCCGGCCTCCTCGACATGGACACGTTCCAGGAGTTCGTCGGCCCCGAGCAGCGGAGAATGAGCCCGCACCTGCCGCTGTTCGACCTGCCGCGCGCCTTCGACGACGGCATGATCGTCGGGCGCGGCCGCCTCGACGGACAGGACGTGCTGGTCGCCGCCCAGGAGGGCCGCTTCATGGGCGGCGCCTTCGGCGAGATCCACGGCGCCAAGCTCGTCGGTCTGCTGCGGGCGGCGCTGGCCGTGAAGCCTGCCGCTCTGCTGATCCTGTTCGACACCGGGGGCGTGCGCCTGCAGGAGGCCAATGCGGGCGAGACCGCCATCGCGGAGATCATGCGGGCGATCACGGTCGCGCGGGCCGCCGGCATCCCGGTCATCGGGCTGATCGGGGGGCGGGCCGGCTGCTACGGCGGCGGCGGCCTCGTCGCCGGCACCTGCGCGCGCCTGATCATCTCCGAAGGGGGACGCCTCAGCGTCTCCGGCCCCGAGGTGATCGAGACCAACAAGGGCGCGGAGGAGTTCGATTCCCGCGACCGGGCGCTGGTGTGGCGCACCATGGGCGGAAAGCACCGGCGTCTCATCGGCGCCGCCGACGCCTTCGTGGACGACACGATCGGGGCGTTTCGGCGGGCCGCCCTGGCGGCGATCCCGGCGGCCCCGGCCTTTGATCTCGCCACGCTCGAGGCCGAGCAGGCCCGGCTGGAGGCCCGCCTCGACCGCTTCGGCGACGCCCGGGACGCCACCGAGATCTGGGGGCGCCTCGGCGTCAACGACCCCGCCGCCGTGCCGGGCCTGACCACCGAGGGCTTCGACGCCCTGCTCGCCCGCCTCCCGGAGGGGCCGCACCATGCCCGATAAGATGCCCCTCGACGCCCTGCTCGCCTCGCTTTTTCCGGCGGGCCACGCCGTCACGGTGGCGGACGGCCTGATATCCGGCGATGGCCCCCTCGGTGGCGGCCGCCTCGCCGTGATCGGCATCGACGGCGAGGCGGCGCTGGGCATCGAGGGCGCCTGCTTCCTGGCGGGGCGCGTCCTCGACGTGGTGCGGGCGGGCGGCGGCACGCCCATCCTCGTCCTGATCGATTCCGACAGCCAGCGCATGAGCCGGCGCGACGAGCTTCTCGGCCTCAACGAGTACCTCGCCCATCTGGCCAAGGCGCTGCTGCTGGCCGACGCGCAGGGGCACCCGACCCTCGGCCTGCTCTACGGCCACAGCGCGGCCGGGGCCTTCATCGCCACGGCGCTCGCCACCCGCGTGCTCGCGGCCCTGCCCGGCGCCCATCCGAGCGTGATGGACCTCCCCTCCGTGGCCCGCGTCACCAAGCTGCCCCTGGAGACGCTGCAGGACATGGCCCGCTCGACCTCGGTCTTCGCGCCGGGGCTCGACAACATGGTCCAGACCGGCGCCGTGCAGGCGGTCCTCGACCCCGACAAGCCCCTCGGCCTGCAGGTCGCCGCGCTGATCGCGGACAGCCCGGCGGCCGATACCCGCGACGCGCTGGGCCATGAACGGGGCGGGCGCCCCCTCGCCCACGACATCGCCGCTCAGGTGGTGCGCGAGGCGCAGGACCGGGTGCTGCGCGAGGCGCCGGGTGCGTGATGCCGCGCGCCACGACCTGCTCACGGTGGCGCCCGCCGCCTGGGGCCCGCTGCTGGCGCAGCGGCCGGACCTCGACGGGATTCCCCATCTCGCCGATTGGGCCGCGCGCGGCTGGCCCGTGATCGTGCGCCGCCGCGGGCCCGGCGAGGATGGCACCCTGGTTCCGGCCGGGCTGCCGCTGCCGCCCTCCCTCGGCAAGCGCCGCATCGGCCTCACGCTTCCGCCCGCGGCTTTGCGCCCGCGCCCCGGCCTGACCCTGGCCGAGGCGCGGGCGGCCGCGCCCGCCACCTGGCAGCCCGCCCTCGACGCGCTCCTGGCGCACGGGGCCGCCCATGGTCGCGTGCCCCGGGTGTTCGGTGGTCTGCTCTGGCAGGCCCTGACGGGTCTGCCCTACCTTTCCGCCACCTCCGACCTCGACCTGCTCTGGCCCGGTCCCGTCCGCCCGGCCTTCCTCGACGGCCTCGCCGATCTCGCGGCACAGGCGCCGATGCGCCTCGACGGCGAGATCGGCCTCGCCGACGGCTTCGCCGTGAACTGGCGCGAGCTGCAGGCGGCCGGCCCCGGCGACACCGTCCTGGCCAAGGGCCTGGAGCGGCTGGAGCTCCGGCCCGTTTCGGCCCTTCGCGCCGCCCTGACGCCGGCGGCCTGAGCCATGCCGATGCGTGCCCTCTTGCCGATGCCCGCGGCTCCGTGGGAGACCCGGGTCCCCGCTGCGACTGTCGGCGGCCCGGACGCAATCGCCCGCCTCGCCACGCACTGCCTGCGCCTGGAGCTCGCCACCTATCCCAAGCCCGGCCTCGTCAGCCACGTGGACCGCGGCAGCCATTCCGACATGGATGCGGGCACCTTCGGGGCGAGTGCCTCCGCCCTGGAGCCCTATTTCGCGGATCTGGCCGAGGCCGGCGCGGCCGGGGCCGGGATGGCGCATCTGCGCCGGATCGGCCTCGCGGCGGAGGCGGCGATGCGGGCGGCCACGGGGGGCGTGAACACCCACCGGGGCGCCATCTTCGGCCTGGGCCTCCTCGGCGCGGCGGCCGGCGCCCTGGGGCGGCGTCCGGCGGCCGGGAGCCTCGGCGCCCATGTCCGCGCACGCTACGCCGGTGCCATTCTGGACGGCCCCGAACTGCTGCACGCGCCGGGTGCGCGGGCGCGGCGGCGGCACGGGGTCGGGGGCGCGCCGGCCGAGGCCGCGGCCGGCTTCCCGACCCTCTACGGCACCGGCCTGCCGGCCCTGCGCCGGGCCCGTGCCCGACGTCCCGAGTCGCCCGAGGCGGCGCGGGTGGAGGCCTGCCTCGCCCTGGTCGCGGCCCTCGAGGACACCAACCTCCTGCATCGTGGCGGCCCGGAGGGGTTCGGTTTCGCCCGGGCGGAAGCCGCCCGCTTCCTCGCCGAGGGCGGCATTGCCCGGGACGACTGGGTCTCACACGCGGAAAACCTGCACCGCGCCTTCGTCGCCCGCCGCCTCAGCCCCGGCGGAGCGGCCGACCTGCTGGCCATGACGCTGTTCGTCGACGCCTGGGAGCGACCATGAGCGTTGATCGCCCATGACCCTCGCGGTCCTCCTCTCCGGCCAGGGCGGCCAGCATCCCGGGATGTTCGACCTCACGGCCGCCCTGCCCGAGGCGCAGGGCGTCTTCGCGGCCGCGGCCCCCCTGCTCGGTCAGGATCCGCGCGACTTCGTGCGCTCAGGGAAGGACCTGCACGCCAACCGGATCGGGCAGATCCTGTGCTGCGTGGCTGGCCTCGCCGCCTGGACCCTGGTGCGGAGGGCTCAGGCCGCCCGCGTCGTGGTGGTGGGCTACAGCATCGGCGATCTCGCGGCCTTCGGCTGCGCCGGCCTGTTCGCGCCCGAGACGGTGCTGCACCTCGCCGCCGCCCGCGCCGAGGCGATGGATGCGGCGGCCGGTCCCGGCTACGGCCTCGCCGGCCTGCGCGGCCTGCCTGCCGCGCGGGCCTTCGCCCTGGCCGAGGCGCAGGGGTGCCATCCGGCGATCCGCAACGCCGCCGACAGCGTGGTGGTGGGCGGCCCCGTCGCGGCGCTGGACGCCCTCTGCGCCCAGGCCCTTGCGGCGGGCGCGGCCCGGGCCGTTCGCCTGCCCGTCCACATTCCCTCGCACACGCCGCTCCTGGCCGAGGCCTCGGCGCGCTTCGCCGAGCGGCTGGCGCAGGCTCCCCTGGCGACCCCGCCGCGTCCGGCCCCGCGCCTCCTCAGCGGCCTCGACGGAGCGGCGGTGTTCCGGCCGGAGGCGGGCCTGCCCAAGCTTGCCGCGCAGGTGGCGCAGACCCTGGACTGGGCCGCCTGCCTGGAGGGCGTCGGTGAGTTCGGCGCGACCCGGGTGCTCGAACTCGGCCCCGGCCACGCCCTCGCCACCATGGCCCGCGCGGCCCTGCCCGAGGCGCGGGTTCATGCGCTGGAGGACTTTCGCCAGCCCGCCGGCGTGGTGCAATGGATACGCGACGGGGCCTGAGCGCCCCTGATGGAGTGGAATGCCACGATGCAGTACCGCAATCTCGGCCGCTCGGGCCTCAAGGTCTCGCCGCTCTGCCTCGGCACCATGATGTTCGGCGGCCCCACCGACGAGGCCACCGCCGGCCGCATCATCGACAGCGCCCGGGGCGCCGGCATCAACTTCCTCGACACCGCCGACGTCTACAACGAGGGCCGCTCCGAGGAGGTGGTGGGCCGGGCGCTTCGCCGGGACCGCGAGGCCTGGGTGCTCGCCACCAAGGTCGCCAACCCGATGGGACCGGGCCCCAACGACCGGGGCCTGTCGCGCCCCCACGTGCTGCGCGCCGCCGAGGCCAGCCTGAAGCGGCTCGGCACCGACGTGATCGACATCTACTACCTCCACAAGGAGGACCACACGACGCCGCTCTCCGAGACCATCGGCGCCATCGCGCTCCTCGTGCGCCAGGGCAAGATCCGTTACTTCGGCGTCTCCAACTACCGGGCCTGGCGGGTCGCCGAGATCTGCCGCCTGTGCGACGACCTCGGTATCGACCGGCCCGTGGTCAGCCAGCCTTACTACAACGCCCTGAACCGGATGCCCGAGACCGAGCACCTGCCGGCCTGCGCCCATTACGGCCTCGGCGTGGTGCCGTACTCGCCGCTGGCCCGCGGCGTGCTCACCGCCAAATACGATCCCGATGCCCCGCCCCCCGAGGGCACCCGCGCGGGGCGCCAGGACACCCGCATGATGCAGACGGAGTGGCGCCCGGAATCCCTGGTGATCGCCCGGATTTTCCAGGCCCATGCGGCCGCGCGGGGCCTGACGGCGGGGCAGTTCGCAGTGAACTGGGTGCTGGCCAACCGCACCGTCACCTCGGTCATCGCCGGGCCGCGCACGGAGGCGCAGTGGGACGCGTATCTGGGCGCGCTGGGCTACACCTTCACGGACGAGGACGAGGCCCTCGTCGACGCCCACGTCGTCACCGGCCACTCCTCGACGCCGGGCTACAACGACCCGGCCTACCCGATCGAGGGCCGCGTGCGGGGCTGAGGGCGTTCCGCAGGGATCCCCCCGAGGCCGCTCGCGTGTCCCTCCCCCGCAAGGGATCGGGACACGCGTCGTCGCCGAAAGGGCGTCGTTCGCTCAGCCCTGCGTCTCGGCCAGATGCAGCGCCACCAGGGCATCGAAGCTGGCATCGCCCTCGAAGCCCAGGTCCAGGGCGCGGCGCGTGTCGAAGGCCTCCGGCCAGGTCTCCACGATGGCCTGGATGGCCGGATTCGGTTCGCGCCGGATCAGCGCCACCGCTCTGTCCCCGCCCACGCGGCGCAGGGCCTCGATCTCGTCGGCCACCGTCGCCGAGATTCCCGGCATGGTCAGGCTGCGGCGCAGGCCGAGGGGCGCGAGGTCGATGCGGGCGGCATGCAGGAGGTATTGCGTGGCCGAAAGCGGGCTGGCGAACCAGTGGCGCACGGTATCGGGCACCGGCAGGATCGCCTCCTGGCCGGCCAGCGGCTCGCGGATGATCCCGGAGAAGAACCCGGACGCCGCCTTGTTCGGCTTGCCCGGCCGCACGCAGATGGTGGGCAGGCGCAGGCCGATGCCGTCGAGGAAGCCGCGCCGGCTGTAGTCGGCGAGCAGCAGTTCGCCCATCGCCTTCTGGGTGCCGTAGGAGGTGGCCGGCGTCAGGATCATGTCGTCCGGGATCACGCCCGGGAGCGGCGGCCCGAACACGGCCAGCGACGAGGTGAAGACCACGCGGGGACGATAGCCCTCGGCGACATGGGCCTGCCGGATGGCCTCGAGGAGCAGCCGGGTGGCGTCGAGATTGACCCGGTAGCCCTTCTCCAGATCGGCCTCCGCCTCGCCCGAGACGATCGCCGCGAGGTGGAAGACCACGTCCGGTCGGCCCGCGATGGCGGCCTCCGCCGCGCCGGGCACGGAGAGGTCGGCGGCAGCCGTGACGACGGAGCCGGTGAAGCCCGCCGGGGCGGTCGGCTCCACCACGTCGACCAGGGTGAGGGCGCGGGTATCGCCCTGCGTGGCGAGGGCGTCGGTCAGGCGCCGGCCGATCATGCCGGCGGCGCCGAGGATCAGTGCGTGCATGGGTCGTCCTTTCAGGCTCAGCGCATCAGGTCGAGGGCGCGGGAGAAGAAGTCGCGGCCGCCGAAATTGCCGGATTTGAGGGCGAGCAGCATGGGCTCACCCTGCCCCATCGTGCGCAGCACCGGTACCCCGGCGGCGATCTCGGGCCCGAGGCGGAAGGCCTTCAGCCCGAGCCGGTCCACGACCGCCCCCGACGTCTCGCCGCCCGCCACCACGAGGCGGCGCACGCCGTGCGCCACCAGGCCTTCCGCGATGCGGGCCAGCGCGTCCTCGAGGGCGTGGCCGACCCGATCGCCGCCGTGGCGCGCCTGGAGGGCCCGCACGGTCTCGGGCTCGGCGCTGCTGGCGATGAGGACGGGGCCGGCGCCGACGTGCTCGCCGGCCCAGGCCAGGACGGCCGCGATCTCGGCCTCGGTCTCGGCCTCGCCGACGAGCATCCGCTCGGGGTCGAGGCGGCGCACCGGCATCAGGGCCTCGGCCGCCGCGATCTGGCCGAGGGTCGCCTGTGAGCAACTGCCGGCGAGGCAGGCGGAGAGCCCCCCCACGGGCGCGCCGAGATCCGCCGCGCTGTCCGGCGCGGCGGCACGCCCGGTCGCGACCAGGGCCCGGGCGAGGCCGAGGCCGAGGCCCGAGGCGCCCACCGACACCCGGTGGCCGAGCGCCGCCGTGCCCAGGGTCTCGAGGTCGGCCTCCACCACCGCATCCGCGATGGCCGCGCCGATCCCCTCGGCGGCGAGCGCGTCAAGGCACGCGGCGACGGCGTCCGGCCCCTTCGCCACGGTGGCGAAATCCACCAGACCCACGGGCGACGCGCTCTGGCGGCCCAGCACCCGCACGAGGTTGGCGTCCCGCATCGGGTTGAGGGGATGGTCCTTGAGCGGGCTCTCGTTCAGCGGCACCGCGCCGACGAACAGGTTGCCCTGGTAGACGGTGCGCCCCGTTTCCGGGAAGGCGGGGGTGACGAGGGCGATGGCCTCGCCCGCCTCGCCCCGCAGGGCGTCCAGGACGGGTCCGATATTGCCCGCGTCGGTGGAATCGAAGGTCGAGCAGATCTTGAACAGGACGTGGGCGGCGCCCCGTCCGCGCAGCCAGGCCTCGGCCGCGCGGGTGCGCGCCACGGCTTCCGCGGCCGGGATGGAGCGGCTCTTCAGGGCCACCACCACGGCCTCGACACCGGCCAGATCGAGGTCGTCGGCGGGGATGCCGATGGTCTGCACCGTGCGCAGGCCCCCCTTGCTGAGCGTGTTGGCGAGGTCCGAGGCGCCGGTATAGTCGTCGGCCACCGATCCGAGGGCGAGGCTCATCGGGTGCCCTCCCGGACCTGCGAGGCGCGGTAGGGCTCGAACCAGCCCAGGCCCTCCCCGGTGCCGCCGGCCGGGTTGTACTCGCAGCCGACGAAGCCCGCGTAGCCGAGGTAGTCCAGTTCGGCGAAGAGGAAGGCGTCGTTCATCTCGCCGGTGCCGGGCTCGTTCCGGGCGGGGACGCTGGCGGTCTGGACGTGCCCGACCATCGGCATCAGGTCGCGCAGGCGGGTGGTCACGTCCCCGTGCAGGATCTGGCAGTGGTAGAGGTCGAACTGCAGCTTCAGGTTCGGCAGGGCGAGGTCGCGGATGAGGTCGGCGGCCATGTCGAAGTCGTTGAGGAAGTAGCCCGGCATGTTGCGGGCGTTGATCGGCTCCAGCACGAGGTCGAGGCCTTCGCGGCCGACGCGCTCGGCGGTCCAGGCCACGGCCCGGCGATAGGCGTCCTGCGCCGCCGGATCGCGCGCATCCGCCATGCCGGCCATGAGGTGGAGCCGGGCGACGCCCGTGGCCTTGGCGTAGGTCAGGCCGGTCTCGACGCCCGCCTGCAGCTCGGCGAACCGGTCCGGCAGGGCGGCGAGGCCGCGCTCGCCCGCCGCCCAGTCGCCCGGCGGCAGGTTGAACAGGGCCTGGGTCAGCCCGAACCGCGCCAGGCGCTCGGCGATGGCCTTGGGCGGATGATCGTAGGGGAAGAGGAACTCCACGGCGGTGAAGCCCGCCTCCGCGGCGGCGGCGAAGCGGTCGAGGAACGGCCGCTCCGTGAACATCAGCGTGAGATTGGCGGCAAAACGCGGCATCGGCTCTTCTCCCTTCAGGCCTTGGGCGACGGCAGGGCGACGCCGGCCACCTGGGCGTAGAGGCGGGCCACCGAGGCGTCGTCGTCCCGGCCCATGCCGGAGCCGGACGCCATCAGGAACATCTGCAGCGCGGCGGCGGCCACCGGCACGGGGTATGTCTCCGCCCGCGCCATGTCCTGCACGATGCCCAGATCCTTGACGAAGATGTCGACCGCGCTTCTCGGGCTGTAATCGCCGTCGAGGACGTGCGGCATGCGGTTCTCGAACATCCAGGAATTGCCGGCCGACGCCGTGATGACCTCGTAGACCTTGCGGAGATCCAAGCCCTGCTTGGCGGCAAAGCTCATGGCCTCGCTGGCGGCGGCGATGTGCACGCCGGCAAGCAACTGGTTGATCATCTTGAAGGCGGCGCCCTGCCCGGCCGCGTCGCCGAGCTCGTAGAGCTTGCCGGCCATGGCGTGAAGGGCTGGGCGGGCCGCGTCGAAGGCCGCCTTCGTGCCGGAGGCCAGGAAGGTGAGTTCGCCCTCGGCCGCGCGGACGGCGCCGCCGCTCATCGGCGCGTCGAGGTAGTGGCGGCCGGTCTCCTCCAGGCGGGCCGCGAGGCGCCGGGCGACGGCCGGGTCCATGGTGGCCGAGGAGACGAACACCGCGCCCGCCCGCATGGTCTCTGCAGCGCCGCCGGGCCCGAACAGCACGGCCTCGGTCTGGGCGGCGTTGACCACGACGCAGACCACGACGTCGGCGCCCTCCGCCGCCGCCGCGGGGTTCGCCGCCGCCTGCCCGCCGGTCGCGGCGAAGCGCGCGACGGCGTCCGCGTCCACGTCGCAGGCCGCGACGGCGAAGCCGGCCCGGAGGAGCGAACCGGCCATGCCGGCGCCCATGGAGCCGAGGCCGATCACGGCGGCCCGCTGGGTCTGGGTGTTGATGCTCATGGGGACCTGTTCATGGGAGGGAGGGATCGGAGCGGGCAAATCGAAACGACGGTGCTGCGACCCATCCCGTCATCCCGGGCTCGCC
Source organism: Methylobacterium sp. Leaf111 (assembly GCF_001423285.1). Taxonomy (NCBI): domain Bacteria; kingdom Pseudomonadati; phylum Pseudomonadota; class Alphaproteobacteria; order Hyphomicrobiales; family Methylobacteriaceae; genus Methylobacterium; species Methylobacterium sp. Leaf111. The sequence goes on from NZ_LMNE01000011.1 coordinate 14,950, forward strand.
TGCGGCGCCCCGGGATGACGGTGCGGGCTTCGGAGCCGCCGGCCGTCGGCGCAGCCGTCTCAGCGGTTGACCACCTGCTTCGGGGTGACGAACACGCAGACCGCGCCGATCACCAGCATGCCGGCCAGCGCGTACATGCCGGCGGCGGTGCTGCCCGTGGAATCGCGCAGGGCGCCGATGACGTAGGGGCTGGCAAAGCCCGCGAGGTTGCCCACCGAGTTGATCAGCGCGATTCCGGCGGCCGCCCCCGCGCCGCTGAGGAAGGCGGTGGGCAGGGACCAGAACAGGGGTGCGCAGGTGAGCACGCCGCCGGCGGCCACGGCGAGCGCCGCGATGGCCACGACGGTGCTCCCCGTGCTGGCGGCGACCACGAAGCCCACCGCGCCGCAGAGGGCCGGGACGATGAGGTGCCAGCGGCGCTCGCGCATCCGGTCGGCGCTGCGGCCGAGCAGGATCATCACGAAGACCGCGAACAGGAACGGGATCGCGCTGACGAGGCCGATGTTCAGGTTGCCCTGGATGCCGGACGCCTTGACGATGGTGGGCATCCAGAAGGTCAGTCCGTACTGGCCGGTGACGAAGGCGAAGTAGATCAGGCTCATGAACCAGATCCGCCCGTTGCGGAACACGGTGGCGATGGAGTGGGGGCTCTGCTCCTTGCCGGCGCCGTCGGCGGCGATGTCGCGCTCGATGACCTGCTTCTCGGCGGCGGTGAGCCACTTGGCTTCGGATGGGCGGTTGTCGAGGTAGAAGAACACCGCGAGACCCACCAGCACCGCCGGCACCGCCTCGATCAGGAACATCCACTGCCAGCCCGACAGGCCGTAGGTGCCGTTGAAGGCGTCCATGATCCAGCCGGAGAGCGGGTTGCCGAAGATGCCCGAGACGGGAATCGCCGACATGAACACGGCGATCACGCGGGCGCGGCGATGGGCCGGGAACCAGGTCGTGGTGTAGAGGATCACGCCCGGGTAGAAGCCCGCCTCGGCCAGGCCGAGCAGGAAGCGCATGATGTAGAACGAGGTGGCCGAGTTCACGAACATGAACCCGGCGGAGATGATGCCCCAGGTGATCATGATGCGGGCGATCCAGACCCGGGCGCCGACCCGGTGCAGGATCACGTTCGAGGGCACCTCGAACAGGAAGTAGCCGATGAAGAACAGGCCGGCGCCGAGGCCGTAGACGGTCTCGCTGAAGCCCAGCTCCTGGGACATCTGCAGCTTGGCGAAGCCGACGTTCACGCGGTCGAGATAGGCGACCACGTAACAGAGCATCAGGAACGGCACGAGCCGCCAGAACACTTTGCGATAGGTCTGTTCGACGAAATCCGCCGCGGGCGCATCGACGCCCCGCGCGGTTGCGGCCTGAACGCTCATGTTTCCTCCTGCCGGCGCGCGTTGCACGTCGCCGTTCTGGCGTTGCACCATCTTATTGCAGCACTACTCGTTGTGGCAGCGCTTGCATCTTGCGTAACAGATGATGGCAGCGCTGCCAATCTCATTGTTGCGGCCAACTAAGCTTGCTATGGGCTGTGCAGCCCGGGACCGGAGATGAAGGTCGACGATGAACGTCCAGAGGTCCCTGCACGAGCCGGAGCGCCGGCTCGTGACCCTGTCCGACGTGGCCCGCGAAGTCGGAGTCGGCGAGAGCACGGTCTCGCGCGTCCTGCGCAACCAGGGCTCGTTCTCGAAGCGCACGCAGGACCGGGTCGCGGAGGCGGTGGCGCGTCTCGGCTACGTGCCGAACCGGCTGGCCGGCATGCTGGCGGGCTCCGGTTCCACGGCGGGGGCCAAGCTCGTGGGGATCGTGATCCCGTCGCTCACCAACATCGTGTTCCCGGACCTCCTGCGGGGCGCCACGGCGGTCCTCGACCGCGGCGGCTTCCAGAGCGTGATCGGGGTCTCCGACTACGACCCGGAGCGGGAGGAGGCGCTGATCGGCGCCCTCCTCTCCTGGCGTCCCGCCGGCCTCATCGTCACCGGCCTGGAACACACGCCCGGCGCGCTGGCCCGCCTGCGGGCGAGCGGCATTCGCATCGTCGAGATGATCGACACCGACGGGGCCGGCCTCGACATCGTGGTGGGATTCTCCAACCGGGCGGTGGGCTGCGACAGCGCCCGGCACCTGCTGGCACGGGGCTACCGCCGCATCGGCTTCGTCGGCCACGACATCACGCAGGATCTCCGCGCCGCCAAGCGGCTCGCGGGGTTCTGCGAAACCCTTCGGGAGGCGGGCTGCCCCCTGGCGGAGCGCGAGATCGCGTCCGGACCCTCTTCGGCCGCGGCCGGGCGGGAGGCCCTGGCGCGGCTGGTCGGCCGCCGGCCCGACCTCGATGCGGTCTACTTCTCCAACGACGACATGGCGCTGGGCGGCTACTTCCACTGTCTCGCGGACGGGATCGCGGTGCCGGGACGCCTCGCTCTGTTCGGCTTTAACGCCCTCGACATCGCCGCCGCCCTGCCGCAGCCGCTGACCACCATCCGCACGCCGCGCCTGGAGATCGGCGCCGCCGCCGCCGAGCGCCTCGCCGCCGACGGCCCGGCCGAGACCGTCGATCTCGGCTACGAACTGATCGCGGGCGCCACCGCCTGAGATCGCCCCCTCCTCCCGTGACCTGAAGGGATTTCATGAGCGAATCGAAGCTTCGCGAGCAGATCTGCCGGTTCGGCCGCTCGCTGTTCGAGCGCGGCCTGACGCCGGGCTCGTCGGGCAACATCTCCCTGCGCCTGGACGACGGCGGCTGGCTGGTGACGCCGACCAACGCGTCGCTGGGCTTCCTCGACCCAGGCACGATCTCACGCCTGGACGCGAAGGGCGCCCTGGTCTCGGGCCACGCGCCCACCAAGGAGATCCCGCTCCATGCGGCGCTCTACGACAGCCGCACGGAGGCGCGCGCCATCGTCCATCTGCACTCGACCCATGCGGTGGCGGTGTCGATGCTGCCCGAGATCGACCCCAAGGCGGTTCTGCCGCCGCTGACGCCGTATTACCTGATGCGGGCCGGGGCCACGGCCCTGGTGCCGTATTACCGGCCCGGCGACCCGGCGGTGGCGGACGCGATCCGGGGGTTGGCCGGCCGCTACGCCTCGGTGCTGCTGGCCAACCACGGCCCGGTGGTGGCCGGCTCCACCCTGGAGAACGCGGTCTTCGCGACCGAGGAGCTGGAAGAGACGGCCAAGCTCTACCTGCTCCTGCGCAACCTCAACCCGCGCCACCTCTCGCCGGGGCAGGTGCAGGACCTCGTCAGCCATTTCGGCCTGACCCTGCCGGAGCCCGACGGGCACGACCACGGGCACTGAGCGGCGCGCTGAAACGCGCGCTGCGCGGCCGAGGGCCCCGTCAGGCCGCCACCTCGATCTGCGCCGTGGGCAGGGTCGCGGCGATCTCGGCGGCGATGCCGGCCGAGGCGATGTTCTTGGACTTGGCCTCGATCTCGAAATCCGCCCAGGCCATGTGGCGGGCCACCAGGGCGTTCACGGCCCGGTTCCACATCATGTCGGAATGGGCGGCCAGATCGCGCCAGTTGTGACCGGCCTCGGTCAGGGCGGCGAAGTCCGGCAGGGCGTCGGGCGTATGCCCCTCCAGCAGGGCTTCGCGCGAGACGCTGATATGGGCCACGGGGCGCACGCCCCGCCAGGACTCGCGCACCCGGGCGACGCGGAGATCGTCGGGCTCGATGTACGCACCCCGGCTCTCGACCCAGTGGTGGTGCAGGTCGAGCACCACCGGCACGACGTCGGCCAGCTCCAGCACCGTGTCCAATCCGAAGAAATTCTCGTCGTTCTCGACGGTGAGGAGATCGCGCGCCGTCTGCGAGAGCTTGGGCAGGCTGGCGCGAAACCCTGCGATGCCGGGGTCGCGGGCACCGACATGGATGTTGATGTGGGCCCCGTGCGGATGCCAGCCCTGGCCGTAGCCGAGCATCGCCATGAGTTCGGCATGGTGCTCCAGCTCCTCGATGCCGTTGCGCTGGGCCGCCGGGTTCTGCGAGGCGATGACGCAGAACGGGCCGGGATGGAAGCTCAGGCGCACCGAACCGGCCCGGGCGATCGCGCCGATCCGGGCGAGGCCGTCCTGGACGAGGCGGCGCATCTCGGGCTCGGCATAGAGGTCCCGCGCCACCGCGTGGGTGTAGCCGGGCAGGACGTTGCTGGCGATCCGCAGCAGGCGCTCGATCGCGGGCCGGGCGGCGACCCAGGCCACCTGCCGCTCCAGGGCACCGAGGTTGTGGCGCACGAGGCCCTCCAGCTTGTCCCGGCGCGCGGTGGGCGCCAGGGTCTTCAGGTGCGCCATGGTGGCGTGGGTGAGGTTCATCTGCAGGGTCGCCTCGCGGGCGGCCTTCAGGGTCTTGAAGGGCTCGGACGGTGGCTCGAGGATGAACTTGCAGCAGAAGCCGAGGCGGGGTGCGGAATCGGTCGAGGCTGGATCGGTCATGGGGCGATAACGCGGCGGAGCGGCATTGGTGCACGGCCGGAACCGGGGACCGGATGCGGTGCGTTGCCCCCGCGCCGACGGCCCCGTCGGCGCCGGAGAGTCCCATGGACGGCAAGTTTACTGAGGCCAAGCTCGCGGATCAGGTCCGGCGTGCGGCCGACCTCGCCCGTCGCCTGACCCTGGCCTATCCGCGGGGATCGCGCCGCGACGACTTCCCCTTCGCCGTGGTGGCGGCCTTCGACGCCGACATCCGGGGCCGCGTCGAGCGCGACCGCCGGATCGAGGACGAGCGCGACCGGGTGCTCATCGCCGCCGTCAACTTCGCCGAGACGCCGCCCGACGACGAGCCCGAGGCCGTGGAGCCGGCGCGAAGCGCCCTCGTGGCGGCCATCGACTATCTCGAGGAGGCGACCCTGCGCTTCGGGATCGTCAACCGCGAGGGGGCGCGGCTCGGCTACGGCGAGGCCGGCCAGCGGGTCGCGACCCCGGCCTGACGGGCGCCCCGCCGCGCTTCGCCGAATTTGTGATGCCCTGCCCTGCGACCCCGGGCCCGGCCCGCGCGTTACCCACACCCGCCGGCGCGATTCCGACGGGTCGTCCTACCAAAGTGGTCTCCTCCCGATGCGTCGCCTGTTCCCCGTCTTCATCGCCGCCGTCGCTCTCCTGGCGGGGGTGATCCTGTTCACCTTCGTCAAGCACGGCGACACCGCCCACACCCAGCCGGTGCCGGAAGCCGGCGCGAGCGCCCGCTGATGCCGCGCTGGTTGCCCCTGGCGGGCGCCGCCCTCCTCGCCATCCTGGTGGTGATCGGCCTCGGGTTCTGGAAGTACGATCGCCTGCAGGAGGCGCGCATCGAGAATGGCGGACGTCCGGCCATCCCCGCCTGCGCGCCCGACCGCATCGGCGAGACGGGACTGGCCGCCAACTGCCCCGGCACCGCCTTCCCGCCCGCCAAGGCACCCTGAGGGATCAAGGCACCCTGAGGAACCGGACGCGGCGTCTGAGACCCGGAGTGGGTAAGGGAGGCTGGACGGATGCACGCTCCCCCTGCCCGGTCCGGCCTCGGCGCCTTCCCGGCCTTCGTCTTCCTGCAGGGCAGCCTCTACGCCGCCTACGGGATGGTCTCGCCGTTCCTGCCGAGCTTCCTCGGCGACCGCGGGCTCGACGCCTCCGAGATCGGCATTGTGCTCGCAGGCGGGACGCTGATGCGCCTCGTGGCCGGACCGGTGGCGGGGCGGATCGCGGATCGCCTCGACGCCACCCGGGCTGTCCTCGCCGCCGGATCCGCCGCCGCCGGGCTCCTGGCCTTCGCCACCCTCCTGGGGCACGGCTTCCCCGCGCTCCTCGTCCTGGGCCTTGCGCAGGCCCTCGCCCTCGCGGCCCTCGCGCCCCTGTCCGATGCCCTCACCCTCGCGGCGATGGAGCGGGAGAGGACCTTCGCGTATGGGTGGGTCCGAGGCGCCGGTTCGGCCGCCTTCATCCTGGCGACCCTGGTGTCCGGGCAGGCCGTCGCCTGGGCCGGCCTGCCCAGCATCCTGGTCTCGAGCGGGCTGCTGTTCCTGCTCACCGCCCTCGCCGTCCGCGGGGTGCCCGCGGCCCCGCGGACCGGACACCCGAGCTCCCCGGCTCCGGAAGCGCCCACCCGCACCACCCTGCGCGCCCTGCTCGCGGTGCCGCTCTTCCGGCGGGTGCTCCTGGTGGCGGCCCTCGTCATCGGCAGCCACGCCCTGCACGAGGCCTTCGCGGTGATCCGCTGGCGGGCGGCGGGCCTCGGCCCCGGCACCGTCAGCCTGCTCTGGTCCCTGGCCGTGCTCTCGGAGGTCGTGGTGTTCGTCCTGTGCGGCTCCTGGCTGCTGGAGCGCCTCGGCACCGCCGGGGCGGCGATGCTGGCGGCCGGCGCCGGGATCCTGCGCTGGGCGATCCTGGCGACCACGGTGGCGGTGCCGATGCTGGCGATCGGCCAGGCCCTGCACGGCTTCACCTTCGCGCTGCTGCACCTGGCCAACATGCGCCTCCTCGCCGACCTCGTACCCGCCCGTGGCGCCGCCACCGCCCAGACCCTCTACGCGACCCTCGGCCTCGGGCTCGCGAACACCGTCCTGACCGGCCTGTCCGGGTGGCTCTACGGGCGGTTCGGGGCGGATGCGTTCTGGAGCATGGCGGCGCTCTGCGCGGGCGCGCTGCCCCTGGCGGCCGGCCTCCGGCGCCCCGCCCCGCAGGCCGTCTGAACCCGGGTCAGGGCCGGCACGCCCGCAGGAAGAAGTCGAGCGAGCGCTTCAGCGTCGCGCGCTTGACGTGGGTCATGCCCGGCCGCTCCAGGCCCAGCTCCGTCCGGTCGACGAAACCCCGGATGGTCAGGCCCAGGAAGGCATCGGCCGCGTGCCGGACATCGTCCACCGCGATCGCACCGGAGCGTACGCCGTCCTCCAGGCAGCGCTCCACCAGGGGCACCACCCGCGCCAGTCCGAAATCGTGGAGGGCCCGGGCGAATTCCGGGAAGCGTCCGGCCTCGGCCACCATCACCCGCCGGAACGCGATGCAGTCCGGCGTCACCACGGTCTCGAGGATCGCCAGGGCGATGCGGTGGAGGCGCTCCTCCACCGATCCGGCTTCCGCCGCCACCTTCTCGATGGAGGGCACGTTCTCCTCGATGAACCGCACGCACACGGCCTCGAACAGATCGACCTTCGAGGCGAAGCGCGCGTAGATCGTCTTCTTCGAGAGGCCGGCCGAGCCCGCGATGGCATCGATGCTCGCCGCCTCGAAGCCCTCGGTGAGGAACACGACCCGGGCGGCGTCGAGGACGCGCAGCAGCACGTCGCCCTCGGTCCCGCGCGGCGGGCGACCGAGGCGCCGGGGTGGCGACGGCATCACGTCCCTCTGAGCCACGGCGCGGTGTCCTCCCCCGGGGAAACGATGCCAGTCCTCTCCGGGGAAGACCAGGGACGCGGCGTGATGCGGATGTGGACCCGCGGCGTCCCGACCCGCTCCGTCAGAAGAACGCCTGCAGGCCCGTCTGCGCCCGGCCGAGGATCAGCGCATGGACGTCGTGCGTGCCCTCATAGGTGTTGACCGTCTCGAGGTTCTGGGCGTGACGCATCACGTGGTACTCGCCCATGATGCCGTTGCCGCCGTGCATGTCCCGGGCGACCCGGGCGATGTCGAGCGCCTTGCCGCAGTTGTTGCGCTTGATCAGCGAGATCATCTCGGGCGCCATCCGGCCCGCGTCGAACAGGCGCCCGACGCGCAGGGCGGCCTGGAACCCGAGGGCGATCTCGGTCTGCATGTCGGCGAGCTTCTTCTGCACGAGCTGGGTCTGGGCCAGCGGTCGGCCGAACTGCTTGCGCTCCAGGGTGTAGGACCGGGCCCGGTGCCAGCAATCCTCCGCCGCCCCCATGGCGCCCCAGGCGATGCCGTAGCGGGCCCGGTTCAGGCAACCGAACGGCCCCTTCAGGCCCGAGACGTTGGGCAGGAGCGCGTCCTCGCCGACCTCGACGTCCTCCATCACGATCTCGCCCGTGGTGGAGGCGCGCAACGAGAGCTTGCCCTTCAGGGTGGGCGCGGAGAGACCCGGCATGCCCTTCTCCAGGATGAAGCCCCGGATCGCGCCCTCATGCGCCTCGGACTTGGCCCAGACCACGAAGACGTCGGCGAAGGGCGCGTTCGAGATCCACGTCTTGGCCCCCGACAGGCGGTAGCCCCCGTCGGTCTTCACGGCCTTCGTCGTCATGCCGGCCGGGTCCGAGCCGGCATCGGGCTCGGTCAGGCCGAAGCAGCCGATCCACGCCCCCGAGGCGAGCTTGGGCAGGAATTTCTGGCGCTGCGCCTCCGAGCCGTAGGCGTGGATCGGGTACATCACGAGGGAGGATTGCACGCTCATCATCGAGCGGTAGCCGGAATCCACCGCCTCGACGGCACGGGCCACGAGGCCGTAGGCGACGTAAGTCGCGCCGGCGCCGCCATAGGCCTCCGGCAGGGTGACGCCGAGGAGCCCGCGCTCGCCCATCCTCCGGAACAGCTCCGGGTTGCTGGTCTCCTGCGCGTAGGCCTCGACGATGCCGGGCAGGAGTTCCTCCTGCGCGAAGGCCCGGGCGGCCTCGTGGATGGCGCGCTCGTCGTCGCTGAGCTGGTCGTCGAGGAGGAAGGGATCGTCCCAGGCAAAGCTCGCCGAGGCGGGGGCGGTGGGCGCGGCGGAGCCGGGCGGGCGCGTCGGGGCGTTCATGGGGCGGTTCCTCGGGTTTCTGTGTTTTCGCGACCCTAACAGGCTCCGTCGGAGAGGCCACCTGTCCGGCCCGGAATCGGTTCCGGGATCGGGACCGAAACCTGATAGACAGGCGCGGCTTGAAGCGGCGCTCCGGATGCCGGAACGGATGCCGCCCGCACGAGAGGGAGAACCGACCATGGCCGAGACGACGGCGCGCGACGACGGCTCCCGCTCCCCTGCGCGGCCCCTGCCGCTCGACGGCATCCGCGTGCTCGACCTCTCGCGCGTGCTCGCCGGGCCCTGGAGCGCCATGTGCCTCGGCGACCTCGGCGCCGAGGTGATCAAGGTCGAGCACCCGGAGCGCGGCGACGACACCCGCGACTGGGGCCTGCGCACGGGGGCCACCAACACCTCGTACTTCGACGCCGCCAACCGCAACAAGCGCTCGATCACCCTCGACCTCGCCACCCCGGAGGGCCTCGCCGTGGCGCGCGACCTCGCCCGCACCTGCGACGTGGTGGTGCAGAACTTCAAGACCGGCGGCGCCGACCGCCTCGGCCTCGGCTACACGACCTTGAGCGCCGAGAACCCGCGCCTGATCTACTGTTCGATCTCCGGCTACGCCTCGGATGGGCCTGAGGCGACGCGGCCCGGCTACGACATCGTGGTCCAGGGCGAGGCCGGCCTGATGGCGCTGAACGGCGAGGCCGGCCGCCCGCCCCTGAAGTTCGGCCTCGCGGCGGTCGATCTCTTCACCGGGCAATACGCGGCCCAGGGGGTGCTCGCCGCCCTGTTCGAGCGCGAGCGCACCGGGCGCGGACGCCACATCGAACTCGCCCTGTTCGATTGCGGCCTGGCGCTCACCGCCTATTGCGGCCTGGAGGCGATGGTGCGCGGGCACGACCCCGCCCGCGCCGGCAACGCCCATCCGTCGATCGCCCCCTACGGCGTGTTCCAGGCCGGCGACGGACCCATCGTGCTGGCGGTGGGCAACAACGGGCAGTATCGCCGCCTCTGCGAGGGAATCCTGGAGCGGCCGGACCTCGCCGCGGACCCGCGCTTCGCCACGAACCTGGAGCGCTCCCGCAACCGCGCGCAGTTCCTGCCGGCGATCGAGGCCGAGCTCGCCCGCTGGACCCGTGCCGATCTCATCGCCCGGCTGGACGCGGCCGGCATCCCCTGCGGCGAGGTGCTGGGCCTGCACGAGGCCCTGACCTCCGACCGGGCCCGGGCCGGCAACCTCGTGCTGCCCCAGGGCGGCGACGCCGATCCCACCGCCTACGTCCTCGCCCCGCCCTACCGCCTCGACGGGGAGCGCCTGCCCGTCCGCCGAATGCCGCCGGCCCTCGGAGCGTCGAGCGCCGAGATCCGGGCGGACTGCGCGGCGCGGCGCGCGGCGGAGGCCGAGCGCCCCTCGGGCGACCCGGTCAAACCGGCAGGAGGGTGAACCCGAGGCTCTGGCCGAGGAACCGGGCCGTGATCCGGCCCGGGCCGGTCAGGTCGAAGGGCACCGAGAGCGTGCCGGTGGAGACGAGGCTGCCGGCCGGGATCGTCGTGCCGCGCTCGCGCGCCACGGCCATCAGGTCCGTGAGCGCGGCCAGGGGATCGGTCTCGTCCTCCCCCGTCACGGCCCGCACCCGCTCCACGCCGTCGACCTCGACCACGAGGCCGCGCGCCACTTCGGCGAGGTCTCCCGTGGCCAGCACGGGGCCGAGCACCAGGGCCTGGAAGGCCGAATTGTCGGCCGCGAAGCTCGGCCAGCCGACGGCACGCCGATCGACGTAGCGGGACAGCACGAGCTCGAACGCCGCGCGGGTTTCGCCGACGACCTCGGCCGCCGGAACCACAGGGGCGTCGGGGGCGATGTCGCGGGCGATCCCGTAGGCGATCTCGAACTCGATCGTCACCGCCCCGGCATGGGGCATCCGGAGTTCGGCCCCGTCGCCATGGAGCCGGTCCCGCAGTACCCGCCCGGCGATGGAGCGGCCGACCCCCGAGCTGCGCTTGCCCTTGTGGCTGCCGATGGCGAGCTTCCAGCCGGCGAATTCTGCGCCGAGCGCCGCCACGAGCCGGTCCTGGACGTCGTAGCCCTCGGACATCGTGCGCGGACGGACGGCCTCGGGCAGTTCGCCGAGCTGCCGCCCCGCGCGATAGGCCGCCAGCAGCAGGTCCGCGGCGGGCTGGGGATCGTAGGCTTTCAGCACGGCTTCGGGCAGGAATTCTGACATGGCGGACCTCTTCGCGGCGTCGGGCCGGATGCCCAGGCTCTAGCGGATCTTTGCGTCGGCCGGTGGGCGATTCCGCCGGATCGGGCTGGCCCGGCTCCCCGCCTCATCCGGGGGGGCGCCGCGCCGCCGGCACCGCTCCGGTCCCGAAAACAGGATCGATCGGTGGAGACAGAACGGAGGGGCGGCTCCGCGGGGGGCCTCGACAGGCGCGTCGGCCGAGCCGCCGGTCGAACGATCTTGGCTGCGAAAGGATCTTGGCTGCGAACATAGAGCGGCACCGCCGACAGGATCTGGGGCGGTCGGCGCCGGAGTTCGGGCGATCTCACACGGGCGGGCAGAGATATGTTGGCAATTTCTATTGCCGGACGATCCATCCGGTCGGGGAACCGATCCCAGGGCACAGAATTATACTTCTCGATAACATCTCCGGAGGAACGCCACGTGAAATTCTCGACGATTGCCGGCGCCGCTGCCATTTTCGCGATCACGGCCGGGACCGCGCTCGCCGCGCCCTGCAACACCGGCTCGACGAAGGGCACCAGCCCGGGTCAGCAGACCATGAACGACAAGAGCTCGACGGCCGACCAGGGCAGCAAGAACCTCGCGGGCGGCCAGCAGCCCGCCTCCCCCGGAACGGTCGGCGCGATGAACAACGTGGGCGCCAACCAGATGGTCGGCGACAAGCCCGGTTCGGAGGGCAAGAACGACCAGGGCGGCGGTGTCGGCACGTCCAGCAAGAACCTCGCGGGCGGCCAGCAGCCGGCCTCGCCCGGGACGGTGGGCGCCATGAACAATGCCGGCGCCAACCAGGAGATCGGCAAGAAGGGCGACGATTGCTGATCGCCTGACGCCAACGGCACCATCAGGACGCCCGCCCGGTCTCGCCCGGGCGGGCGTTTTCGTGCGCTTCGCGGGCGGGACCGGACGCCGCCTCCGGGACGGGAGATCCCGTCAGGTGTCCCGCGCGCTCCCGACCAGGGCCGCCGTCCGGTCCCGCAAGGCCTGGAGGCTGCGGTAGCCGACCGAGGCGGCGACCTGGCGCGGCGCCCACCCATCGGCCGCCAGGGCCAGGGCTCGCACGACCCGGGCCCTGGCCCGCCATTGCCCGAAGGTGAGCCCCGTCTGCCGGTGGAATCCCCGCGTCAGGGTCCGGCGGCTCAGACCCGCCCGCGCGGCCCAGGCATCGAGATCGAGCGCTCCGGCCGGATCGTCGATCACTCCGAGGCAGACTCGCCGGAGCCGGGCATCGCGCGGCAGGGGCAGGGTCAGGCGTGTCTCCGGGGCGCGTCCGATCTCGTCGAGGATGAGGGCTGCCAGGTGCCCACCCCGGCCGGCCTCGTCGTAGAGCACCGGCTCGTTCGTCAGGGCGGCCAGCGCGGCGGCGAGGAGGGCCGAGACCTCGATGACCCGGGCCCGGCTCGGAAAGCCGGCGATCGCCTCCCGCGCGAGATAGGCCGAGCACATCGCCACATCCCCGTGCATGACGACGGCGTGCGGAAGGCCTGGCGGAATCCACAGGGCATGTCCTTCCGGCACGACCCAGGTCCCGTCCTCGGCCGTCGCCATCATCAGGCCGGCGGTGGCGTAGAGAAGCTGGGCTCGCGGATGGTGGTGCCGGTCCGTGCCGCTGCCGGCCGCGAAGGTCTTGGGCATCACCGCGACCGCGCGCGGGACAGCCTGGTAATCCTCCGCCCGGATCGAACGCATCGGCGTCTCCCTGGCCCGATCGCGTACGCCTTCGGCCCGACGCCATTCAACGGGTCAGGTAAACGGGAGGCAAGTCCCTGCGGAAGGCTGCCGGTGTCTGAGCACGAGGCGCAGCCGACGCGGATGCTTGCCGGAGGAGAGGACCGACCGATGGACGCCGAGACCCTGTCCCGCCGGACCCTGCGCTTCGTCAACGTGGCGCATGCCCTCGACCACTTCGTCCTGCTGATCTACCCCACCGCGGTGATCGCGATCGCGGCGCAGACGGGCCGGAGCTACGGCGAACTGATCCCGCTCGCCACCGGCGCCTTCGTGGCCTTCGGGCTCTGCGCCCTGCCGATGGGCTGGCTCGCCGACCGGTTCGGGCGTCGCACCCTGCTGGCGATCTTCTTCTTCGGCTACGGCCTGTCCTGCCTCGGCGTGGCGAGCGCGGGCAGTCCGACGGCGTTCCTGGTGTGGCTCTGCATGCTCGGGCTCGCCTCCGCGATCTATCACCCGGTCGGCTCCACCATGCTGGTGAGCCATGCCCGGCGCCTGGGGCGCGACCTCGGCGTGAACGGCGTCTGGGGCAATCTCGGGGCCGCAACCGCCTCGGGCGTGACGGCGCTCCTCGCCACGGCGTTCGGCTGGCAGGCGGCCTTCGTGGTGCCGGGCCTGGTCTGCCTCGCCTGCGGGACGGCGTTCCTGGCCCTCGTGCCGGGCGACGGCGCCGGATCGCAGGGCCGGGCCGGGGGCAAGCCCGTCCTCCCGGTCGCGCGCCCGATCCCGCTCCTCTGCGTGTTCGCCTTCGCGGTCGTGGCGGGCGGGATGACCTTCAACATCACCACGATCGCCCTGCCCAAGGTGGTCGACGAGCGCGTCGGCGCCGGACTGCCCCTGTTCCTGATCGGATCGGTGGCCACCCTCGTCTTCGCCTTCGGTGCCCTGACCCAACTGCTGATGGGCCGCCTCATCGATCGCTACAGCCTGCCGGTCCTCTTCCTCGGCCTGTCCATCCTGCAGCCCCTCGGCCTCGGCCTCGCGGCGGCGAGCACGGGCGTGCCGCTCATGGCCGGCCTCGTGCTGACGATGGCGGCGCTCTACGGACAGGTCGTGATCAACGACGCGATGGTGGCCCGCTACGTGCCCCCGCTCTACCGCGCCCGGGCCTACAGCGTGCGCTACTTCCTCGGCTTCACCGTCAGCGGGTTCGTGGTGCCGTTGATCGGCCTCCTGCACGACCGGGGCGGCTTCGGCCTCGTGCTGGGAATCGCGGCGGCGTTCGGCGCCGTCATCGCCGCCGCCGCCCTCGGCTTCTTCGTCCTCACGCGGCAGCCGGCATCCCCCGCGGTCGCCCCCGCGGCCTGACGATGGCGGCCCTAGCCCTCGCCGTCCGGCGGGGGCTCGGCGCGCAGGAAATCGAAGTCGCAGCCCTCGTCCGCCTGCAGCACCGATCCGTAGAACAGGTGCGCGTAGCCGCGCCGCGCCCAGTCCGGTCGTTGCGTCGGGCCGAGGGCGGTGCGGCGGGCCTCCAGGACCGCGTCGTCCACGAGGACGTCGATGCGCCGGCCGGCGGTGTCGAGGCGGATGCGGTCGCCGGTCCGGACGAGCCCGAGGGGACCGCCGACGGCGGATTCCGGCGTGATGTGGAGCACGATGGTACCGAAGGCCGTCCCGCTCATGCGGGCGTCGGAGATGCGCACCATGTCCTTGATCCCGCGCGCCAGGATCTTCTTCGGGATCGGCAGATAGCCCGCCTCCGGCATGCCGGGCGCGCCCTTCGGGCCGCCGTTCTGGAGCACGAGGACGTCGTCCGGCCCGACATCGAGGTCGGGGTCGTCGATCCGGGTGGTCATTTCGGCGATGGAGCCGAACACCACCGCCCGGCCGGTGTGCTGGAGCAGGGCCGGGCTCGCGGCGCTGTGCTTGATCAGGGCGCCGCGCGGGGCGAGGTTGCCGTGCAGCACCGCCATGGCGCCGACCGGCTTAATCGGATCGTCGGCGGAGCGGATCACGGTCTGGCCCGGCACCGCTTCGGCCGCCGCCACCACGTCCCGCAGGGTGCCGCCCGCGACCGTGGCGGCGTCGAGGTCGATCAGGGCTCCGAGGTTCCGGAGCAGGGCCGGCACGCCGCCGGCATGGTGGAAATGCTCCATGTAGTGCTGGCCGGAGGGCTTCAGGTCGACGAGCACGGGCACGGCGCGCCCGAGGGCGTCGAAGGCATCGAGGTCGATCCCGTGCGGCGTCCGGTTGGCGATGGCGGTCAGGTGGATCAGGCCGTTGGTCGATCCACCGATCGCCTGCAGGACGATCTGGGCGTTGCGGAAGGCGGCCGGCGTCAGGAGTTCGCTCGGCCGCGGACCGCCCGAAACCGCCATCTCGGCGGCACGGCGACCGCTCGCCTCGGCGATGCGGATGCGCTCGGCATGGGGGGCCGGCACCGTGGCGCTCATCGGCAGCGACAGGCCGAGCGCCTCCGTCACGCAGGCCATGGTGCTGGCGGTGCCCATCACCATGCAGGTGCCCACCGAGGGGGCGAGGCGGCCGTTGACGCGCTCGATCTCATCTTCGTCGATCTCGCCGGCGCGGTGCGCGCTCCAGAGCCGGCGGCAATCGGTGCAGGCGCCCAGGATCTCGCCCTTGTGATGGCCCACCACCATGGGACCGACGGGGATGACCACGGTGGGTAGGTCGACGCTCGCCGCCGCCATGATCTGCGCCGGCAGGGTCTTGTCGCAGCCGCCGATGACGAGGACGGCGTCCATCGGCTGGGCCCGCAGCATCTCCTCGGTGTCCATCGCCATGAGGTTGCGCAGGAACATCGAGGTCGGATGCGCGAAGCTCTCGTGGATCGAGATCGTCGGGAATACCATGGGCAGGCCGCCGGCGAGCATCACGCCGCGCTTGGCCGCCTCGATCAGGGCCGGGGCGTTGCCGTGGCACGGGTTGTAGTCGCTCGCCGTGTTGGTGATGCCGACGATCGGCCGGTCGAGGGCGTCGTCCGAGTAGCCCGCCGCCTTGATGAAGGCCTTGCGCAGGAACAGGGAGAAGCCCGCGTCGCCGTAGCTGGTGAGGCCCTTGCGCAGACCTTTGCTCATGATGCGCGTCCGGTTCCGGGTGTCAGGGGGCCACGCGCGCACGCGGATCGACGCGGGCGATGCGCGCCAGGAGATAGTCGACCTCCGCCCGCCCTTGCGCCGACAGGCTCGCGGCCGGCTTGCGCTGGGCGTCCGAGGCGAAGATCCCGCGCTTCTGGAAGACGTACTTGCGCACGGCCAGGCCCAGGGGACCCTGTTGCTGCTCGTATCGCAGATACGGCAGGTGCGCGTCGAAAAGGTCGTGGGCCGCGTCGCGTTCGCCGGCCCGCGACAGGCGCACGACGTCGACGAGCATCTCCGGGAAGGCGTAGCCGGTGTTGGCCCCGTCCGCGCCGCGCTCCATCTCGAAATCGAGGAACAGGCCGCCGTTGCCCGTGAGGATCGCGATGTGGCGCATCGAGCCGTCCTGCTCGAAGCCGCGCAGGGCGGTGATCTTGTCGAGGCCCGGCCAGTCCTCGTGCTTGAGCATGACGCAGGACGGGTTCTCGGTGACGATCCGGCGGATGACGGCGGGCGTCATCACCACCGAGAAGGTGAGCGGGTAGTCCTGGATCACGAAGGGCACGTCGGGGCCGATCGCCTCGGCCGCGTTGCGGTAGTAGGCCACCACCTGGTCGTCGGTGCGCAGGGTGTTGGGCGGCCCGATCATGACGCCGGCGGCGCCGAGCTCCATCACCTCCCGGGCGAGCGACCGCATGGCCGCGAAGCCCGGGGCCGAGACGCCCACGAGGACCGGCACGTCCACGCGCCCGATGACCCGCCGGGCGATGGCCACCGCCTCGGCATGGTCGAGCTTGGGCGCCTCGCCGAGCTGGCCCAGGATGGTCAGGCCGTCGATGCCCGCGCCGAGGAAGAACTCGGACATCCGGTCGAGGGAGGTCTCGTCGACCCGGCCATCGGGGTGGAAGGGCGTCGGGGCGATCGGGATCACCCCCTTGATCGCGCTGGTGAGAGCCATGGTGTCTTCCTTGGGGGGGCGGTGGGGGGCGAGGAACGGAAGGGTCAGCGGACCGCCGGCGCTGCCGGCACTACCGGATTGACGAGGTTGCGCGGCGGCTGGCCGCGCAGGATGCACAGCATCGCCTCGACGGCGCCGAGGCCCATCACCCGCAGGCTGTTGGCGCTGGTGCCGGCCACGTGCGGCGTCAGGAGCAGGTTCGGGCAGGCGAGGTAGGGGTGGTCCACGGGCAACGGCTGGGTCTCGAACACGTCGAGGGCGGCGCCCGCGATGGCGCCCGCCCGCAGGGCCGCCGCCAGGGCGTCGGACCGCACGATGGGCCCCCGCGCCACGTTGATCAGCACCGCGCCCGGCCGCATCCGGCCGATCAGCGCCGCATCGACGAGCCCGCGCGTCTCCGGGGTCAGCGGGCAGGCGACGACGACGGCGTCGCTATCCGAGAACAGCGTCTCCCGGTCCACCGGCTCGATCAGCCCGCCGGCGGTGTGCGGGCTTCGGGAATGGCCGAGCACCCGCAGGCCGAAGCCGTGGCGGGCGATGGCGGCGACCCGGCGGCCGATCTCGCCGGTGCCGAGGATGCCCAGGGTCGTCCCGCCGATCTCGCCGAGATCGCTCGCCCGGGATTTCGCCGGGAGCCAGCCGGCCTCGCGCAGGGTCCGGTCCAGGGGCCCGAGCTGGCGGCGCAGGTGGAACAGGGCCGCGAAGACGTACTCGGCCACCGCCTGGGTGTTGCTGCCGGGCAGGTTGGCCACCGGGATGCCGCGGGCGGTCGCCGCCGCCAGGGGCACGAAGTCGAGTCCGACGCCGTGGCGGACGATGCCGCGCAGGAGGGGCGCGTGGTCGAGGATGTCGTCGGGCAATTGCGCCCGCACGATCAGGCCCGCCGCTTCGGCCGCCAGGGCGCGCAGGGTCTCGGGCCGGGTGTCCGCGGCGGTGACCACCCGGGCCTCGCCCGTGAGCCGGGCGACGGCCTCCGGATGGATGGGATTGGTCAGGACCACCAGGGGGCGGAGGTCTGGCGATCGTTCGGGCCGGGATGCGCTCACGCTCTGTCTGCCTTCGGGAATGCGGGCGGGGCCGATCCGGGATCGGGCGGCCTGCGGTGGCTCAGGGGTCCTGTCCCGCCACCTCGATGCGGGCCTTGAGGATCTCGATGAGGGCACGGTCGCGGCGCTCCGCCAGGACCGCGAGCGAGCGGCCGGCGGCCTCCGCCGCGATCCCGGCCACGATCCGGTCCTTCACGTCCTCGGTGAGCTCCGGGGTCCCGAGGCTGGCCCAGCGCCGGACCTGGCTCGGCCCGAGATGGTCGAGATAGTGCCGGATGCCGCCCGCCCCGCCCCCGAGATGATAGGTCATGTGCGGCCCCATCGCGGCCCAGCGCAGGCCGGGGCCGTTGCACAGGGCGGCGTCGATGTCGGCGACGCTCGCCACCCCTTCGGCCACGAGGTTGACGGCTTCCCGGTAGAGGGCCGAGGCGAGGCGGTTGGCGATATGGCCCGGCATCTCGCGGGTGAGCACCAACGGACGGCGCCCGAGCCGGGCGTAGAAGGCGGCGGCCCGGGCCGCCGTGGCGGGGTCGCCCGCCACGATCTCCACCAGGGGCACGAGATGGGGCGGGTGGAACGGGTGGGCCACCAGGATCCGCTCCGGCCGGGCGCAATCGGCCACGAGGGCGCTGCGCAGCATCGCCGAAGTGCTCGAGGCGACGAGGATCGACGGGGGCAGCCGGCGATCGACCTCCAAGAGCAGCGCGCGCTTCACCGCCTCGTTCTCCGGCGCGTTCTCCTGCACGAAATCCGTGTCCGCGAGCGCGTCCTCCAGACGGTCGTGGAAGCGCAGCGTGCCCTGCCCGTTCAGGCCGAGCTCGGACAGCTGCGCCCGCGCCGCCTCCACAGCCCGGAGGGCCGCCGCCGCGAAGCCGGGCGCCGGGTCGTAGGCCGCCACGTCGAGGCCGTGGGCGAGGAACAGGGCCGCCCAACTGGCGCCCAGGGTGCCGCAGCCCAGCACGGTGACCCGTTCGATTTCATCCGCTTCGATGGCCGTCAAAACTCTCTCCCGGGCGGGTTTACTTTCGAATCCAGAATACGCTTATTCAAGCCCGTACCGACCGTTTTCGCGGCGGACGAAGCGGGCGACACGACCCGCGACCGGAGGAAGCCGATGTTCAAGCGTCATGCGACCGCGCGCGCAGCCCTGCTCGTTCTCGCGACCCTGGGGGCCCTCGGCAGCGCCCGGGCCGAGGACGTGGTGCGCCTCGGCAACCTGAAATTCGCCCATTACGGCGCCATCTCCTACATGAAGGAGATCGCGCCGAAATACGGTCTGAAGATCGACGAGAAGGTCTTCGCCAAGGGCGCCGACATCTATCCCGCCATGGCGGTGGACCAGATCGACATCTCGGCCTCGGGCGCCGACGGTGCGGTGGCCGCGCGCGGCAACGGCGTGAAGCTCTACGTGGTGGCGGGCTTCGCCAATGGCGGCGTGCGTATCCTGCGCCGGCCCGACCTCGACACCGTCAAGACCTTGAGGGACGTCAAGGGTCTCAAGGTCGCCACCGTCCGGGGCGGCACCCAGGACCTGATGCTTCTGGCCGAGCTCGACAAGCACGGGATGACCTGGTCCGAGCGCGCCGGCAAGGACGTGCAGCTGATCTACTTCAACAACTACGCCGACCTGAACCAGGCGCTGTCGCAGAAATACGTCGACGTGATCTGCCAGAGCGAGCCGCAATCGACCCAGGCCATCAGCGCCGGCTACGCCACCGAGGTGGTCAAGCCCTACGACACCCCCATCGGCGTGCCGGTGCGCCCGCTGGTGATGACCGAGAAGATGTACAACGAGCGGCCCGAGGTCGCCGCCAAGGTCCTGAAGCTGTTCGTGGCCGCCACCAAGGCCTTCATCGACGATCCGGCGCTGGCCGAGAAGTACGTCCGCGAGACCGTGTTCAAGGGCCAGCTCTCGAGCCAGGATTTTCGCGACGGCATGGCCAACGCGAAGTACACCTACGACGTCCCGGCCGGGCACATGCAGACGACGACCGACTACATGATGAAGTACGGCCTCGGTAAGATGGTGAACCCGCCGAAATCCGATGCCGAGTGGGTGAAGACCGACCTCCTCGACAAGGCCAAGGCCGAGCTCAAGACGAACTGAACCGCAGCATGAACCGGCTTCGCGGCGCCATCGTCCCCCTCGTCCTCCTCGTCCTGTGGGAGATCCTCAGCCGGGCCGGCGTGTTCTCCCCCATCGTGCTGCCGCCGCCGAGCGCGGTGGCGGTGAAATGGTATCACGGCCTCCTGCCCGGCCTGCCCTACGACCCGGCGATCGAGAGCCACTGGCGCTGGATGCTCTCCGGCGAGATGCCGCACGACGCGGTGGCGAGCCTCGGCCGCGTGATCATGGGGTTCTGCGTCGGGGCCGGGCTCGCGGTGCCGGTCGGCCTCGTCCTCGGGACCAGCGATCGGCTCTACGCGCTGTTCAACCCGCTTCTCCAGATCCTGCGGCCGATCCCGCCCATCGCCTACATTCCCCTCGCCATCGTGTGGTTCGGCCTCGGCAATCCGCCGGCCCTGTTCCTGATCGCGCTGGGCACCTTCTTCCCCGTGCTGGTCAACACCATCGCGGGGGTGCGGCAGGTGGATTCGATCTACATCCGCGCGGCCCGCAACCTCGGGGCGAAGCCCTGGACGATGTTTCGCCGGGTGATCCTGCCGGCGGCGAGCCCCTTCGTGCTCGCGGGCATGCGCATCGGAATCGGCACTGCCTTCATCGTGGTCATCGTCGCCGAGATGATCGCGGTCTCGGACGGGCTCGGCTACCGCATCCTCGAGGCGCGCGAGTACATGTGGTCGGACAAGATCATCGGCGGCATGCTCACCATCGGCATCCTCGGCCTCATCATCGACGGGGCGATGTCGCGCCTCAACGACCACCTCCTGCGCTGGCATCGCGGCCTTGAACGCTGAACCGGGACGCCTCACCATGTCGGCGCACATCGAGATCGCCCACGCCAGCAAGGTGTTCGGGGCGGGCGCCGGCGCCGTGCCGGCGCTGGACGACATCACCGCGACGGTGCCGGAGGGGCAGTTCCTCTGCCTGCTCGGGCCGTCCGGCTGCGGCAAGTCCACCCTGCTCAACGCGGTGGCGGGCTTCACGCCCCTCAGCGCCGGGCAGATCCGCATGGGCGGGCGCCCGGTGACGGAGCCGGGGCCGGACCGGGGCATGGTCTTCCAGGAATACGCTTTGTTCCCCTGGATGAACGTGGAGGACAACGTCCGCTTCGGTCTCGACATCCAGGGCGTGCCGCGGGCCGACGCCACGGTGACGGTGGACCGCATCGTGGCCACCCTCGGCCTCTCGGATTTCCGCAAGCGCTACCCGAAGGACCTGTCCGGCGGCATGCGCCAGCGCGTGGCCATCGCGCGCATCCTGGCGCTGGACCCGCCCGTGATGCTGATGGACGAGCCCTTCGGTGCGCTGGACGCCCTGACCCGCCGCACCCTGCAGGACGAGCTCCTGCGGATCTGGGCCGAGTCCCGCAAGACGGTGGTCTTCGTCACCCACTCGATCGAGGAGGCGATCTACCTCGCCGACCGCATCCTGGTGATGACCTACCGGCCGGGCCGCATCAAGCGCGACATCACGGTCGAAATTCCGCGCCCGCGCGACACGGCCTCGGGCGAGTTCAACGCCCTCAAGCGCGAGCTTGCCGGGCTGGTGATGGCCGAGCAGCAGCGCTTCACCCGCGCGGAGCTGCATGGCGCGGCCGTGGATTGAGCGCAGCCCTTCGACCGGACAGAAGAAACGCCCGCAGGCCGGTGGGCCGCGGGCGCTGAAGGTTGTTGCCAATCACCCGAGGACCAGCACGGGCAGCCCGGGAATGAAAGCGGTTCGGGCGCCGGCTGGCAAGATCAAAAGCGTCCCATGATCGGTGGCGCCTGGCCAGAACGGTCGCTTATTCAGAAAAGGGCCCTTTGCGCAGGCCCTCGGACAACTGGAGTGCCTCGAGGACGGCCTTGCCGATGCGGTCCGCCTCGTCCTCGCCGGCGGCATTGGCCAGGACGACGGCCACGGGGCGGGGCACCGACAGGGCCTGCGCCCCGACCGTGACCTGAAGCTCGTCGCCGTGGGGGGCCTCGATGCGGCGCAGGCCGACGCGCAGGCCCGCCGCTTCCCCGAAGACGCGCTCCAGGCCTGCGAGGGCCTCCCGGCTCGTGCCGAAATCGCCCGTGATGACGTCAGCCATGCGTTCTTTTCCTTCCGGCCGGTGGGGCGGATGCGCGGACCCGGTCGCCGACGGACTGAGCACAGGCAGGTCGGGCGATCAGGAGGTCGACCATTCCCGCTTGACCTCGTCGGCCGGCCGGTCGAGGCGCACGGTGTTGCCCTCGACGGACTGGACGAAGTCCACCGGAATGAAATGGTGGAGGCCCCCCGCCTCCGCGTCCGTCTTCGTCAGCTTGATCTCGCCTTTATCGACGTGATCGACGGTGCCGACATGGGCGCCGTCCGAGCCGACCACGTCGGCATGTTCCTGGATCTGCGAGACATCGACCATCGGCATCACTCCCTGTTGCCACGTCAACGGGAGCGGCGAGGCGGTGTTCCGGCCCTCAGGACGGGGTGCAGGACCCGAGGCCGGCCGGGCAGGCCCGGTCGCGCCGCGCGGCGCGCGCCATGTTGATGAGTTCGCGGGCGGTGAGGCCGCGTGCCGGGATTTCGGAGGCATCCGGCCGGGCGGTCGCGGGTTTCGTGGTCAGGATCGGTCGCCCGAGGGCGAGGCCGCTGGATTGCAGCGTGGTGTCGTGACTCCGCCAGAGCCGCCGGAGCCGCAGGGCCCGAGCCTTGTCGGCCCGGGTTTCCTCGGTCCGGGCGCTGCCGACCCGCGTGTCGATTTCTGCCGTCATTCGTCCCCGTCCCGTTCCTGTGGACGGGCGAATAGCAAAGCTTGCGCGGCGGCGACATTCTTGAAGTGGCGGCTCCCTGCTCTAGGGCCCGGATCATCGGACCCTCGACCTCCGCCAGGAAGGCCAGGTCCTCCACGGGCAGGCCCAGGGGCAACCGGGCGGCGCGCGTTTTTTGCGGACCGGCCGGCCATGCCCCCCAGATGGGGTGCGGCACCGAGCGACGGTCGGGCTCAGCGGCCTCTGGCGCCGCGTCACGCCGGGCCCTTCATCGATCCTTAACCATGATGCGTCAGGGTGTGCTCAAGCCGGTGGCGCCCTTGGGGCGCCAGACCGGCGACGGCCATGCCGCCGGATCGGGTGACGCCGGATGTACGCGCACCGGATCCTGGCGGGCATGCCCGTCGGAGTCGCGCGTTCGCGGAACCGCGAAACCCTCGCGCCGGATGCGGCGTTGATGCTGATCCCTCGGGCAGGGTCTCGCCTCGGGCTCCCTGCGTGCCCGGACAGCCTGCCTCAACCCGACGCATCCGGACGGTGACGCATGGCCCTCCTCTTCGCCCTCCTCCTCATCGGCATCCCCATGGCGCTGGCCGCGATGGAACTGGCCCGCATGCGCGCTTCGCGCCCGCTCTGAGGACACGCGCCGAGGCCCGAGTCGGGGGGCAGCGCCCCCGCGGGCAGCCCCGGCCGCAGATCGCGTTCCGACGGACCTCTCCCCAGGGGTGGCCCCACCCGCGGTCGATTGGGGGGAACGCGCAGCGGGGCCACACTGGCCATCGGGGGGACGCGGCCAGCCCTTCGACTATGACCGGCGCGCCGGGGGGCGGCATTCACCCACGTTACGACCCGTGCGAGAAGAATCCCGCGCCGGGCGGCGCTTCGCATGAGCGTCACGCAGGGGGACGGCCCCTCCGCTTTGCCTCAGCGCATCAGCCGCTCCTGCAGGAAGCGGTCCTTGCGGCGCTTCGAGACGTAGGACCGAGCAGCGTAGCCGAGGGCAAATCCCAGCGCGATCATGACCAGAACGGCCAGGAGCTGGAGCAGGAACGCGATCAGGACGCCGAGTGCGATGCCCAGGGCGAAGAGCGCATAGCCGGTGCCGCGGGTGCGCGGCTTGCTCATTTCCACGGCGGCGGCCAGGCGGACCCCATGGATGTTCCTCTGGATCGAACCCCGGAGGGATTCGATCCAGGCGTCGAAAGTGTTGGAACCGTGCATCGGACGTCGCTCTGCGTGAAGGCGGGTGGTGAATCGGCCACCCATCAGCCTATCGCAAGCGCATCGGCTTGGTGAAGGGCGGCCCCGGGAGGATGCTTCGGCTGTCCCGTCCCGTCCCGTCGCTGCTCGTTCGGCGCAGTCGAGGCCCCGTCAGGCCACGCGCGAGGTCGGGCGTGCGGCTCTGTTCAGAAGGCGTTGGTGCGGCGGGTGATTTCGGCGAGGACGGTGCGCAGGAGGATCTGGAGGTCGAGGCGCAGGCTCTGGTTCTCGATGTACCAGAGGTCGAGGGCGGCGCGGCGCTGCATGTCGGCCAGGGTGNAGGACGGTGCGCAGGAGGATCTGGAGGTCGAGGCGCAGGCTCTGGTTCTCGATGTACCAGAGGTCGAGGGCGGCGCGGCGCTGCATGTCGGCCAGGGTGGGGGTGGGCCCGCGCGAACCGTTGATCTGGGCCCAGCCTGTGATGCCGGGCTTGACGGCGAAGCGGTGGCGGTAGGTCGGGATCTCGGCGCCGTAGTAGAGGTCGTGGGCCAGGGCATGGGGGCGCGGGCCGACCAGGGCCATGTCGCCCTGCAGCACGTTGAGGAGCTGGGGCARCTCGTCGATGCTGGTCCGGCGCAGCAGGGCGCCGACGCGGGTCACCCGGGCGTCGCCCCGGGTGGCCTGGTGCACGACCGCCCCGTCATCCAGCACGCGCATGGTGCGGAACTTGTAGATCTGGAACGGGTGCCCGTCCTTGCCRGTRCGGGTCTGGCGGAACAGGACCGGGCCCTTGCTGTCGAGGCGCACCAGGAGGGCGACCAGGACCAGSAGCGGGGCGACCAGGAACAGGGCCAGGGCGGCCAGGGTCTGGTCCAGGGCGGGGCGGAGGGCCGCCAGGCTGGGACGGGCGAGGCTGGGAYGGGCAAGGCCGGGATGGGATGGGGTCAGCGCGGTCGTGGTGGTGCCGACGGGAAGGCCCTTCCGAGCAGAAGTGGTGTCCATCGTGACAGTGCCCTCAGAATAAGCAGACATCGATTCCCATCAGCCCGTGGCGCTGAAGCGAAACNACGGGAAGGCCCTTCCGAGCAGAAGTGGTGTCCATCGTGACAGTGCCCTCAGAATAAGCAGACATCGATTCCCATCAGCCCGTGGCGCTGAAGCGAAACGGGACAAATCCGTCCCATTTCGATCCGGTGCACGTCTATCTCTCCTAATGAAGCAGAAACCAAGCCAATTATTCGCGAGCCGGACAATCGACGTTTTCTCCGCGGCGACCGGCGTTGCTCACCCTTCGGCATTGCTGTTCGAGCGACAATTAACGGTTGTCTCGGGGTCATAAAGCGAAGTTAGCTAAATATAGGATCGCAGGTCAGGCTCAATTCGGCTGTTGCTTCATAGCAGAAAGGAACATGCTTTCGGATCGCGGCAGGGTCCTTTTGTTGCGATGCGACATAAACCACGGGACATCGGAGCAGCAAGAGGTTTGATCCACGCCCACAATCTGTCGCCGGGACATGTGGACGGAAATCGAACATTGATGGAGTCGCGTTTCGAGCGTGTGCGGGCGCGATGTCCTGATCCTGGCGCAGGGTCTGGGGTGATTCCTCCGGTCGTCGGGCGGCGCTCCGGCTGACGCCCCCGTTCGGCCGCCTCCGCGCCTGCCGATTCGGCAGGATGCGCACGCCCGAGGCCCCGAGCTCCCGGTGCAGGGACCTGAGCCGCGATCTTCGTGAACGGCGCGGGCCAGGCCAGGCCGATGGCGTTCGCGGCGGCCGCCCCGTCAGGTTCCGGACGGCCCGCCACGGCGCGCGCCCGCCGCCGCGGCGCGTTCGCATGCGCGCGCGAACCGGACCCGTGTCGCCGCCTCCACTCGCGACAGACCGACCACCTGGGCCATCAGTCGCGCGCGCTCGACCTCGGACGTGCCCTGCGCCACCGATTCGGCGAGACCGACGAGTTCCGGCATTGGCGTGTCCGCATGGCTGCGCAGGCCGGCGGGCGCCACCCGGTAGGGATGCCGCGCCCGCGGTTCGTCGTGGGGTGGCCACAGGACGGCGCGACCGTCATCGTCGCTGCGGGCCACCGAGGCGGGGACCTGTTCGAGGATCGTCTCGCGGATGAGGGGGCCCACCCGCTGCAGGCCGTGGGCGCGGGCCACGCGCCGGAGCAGCACGTCCTCGTAGATCGGCCCCTCCACGGTGAGCACGTGCGCCACCAGGGCCGCCAGGATCGGGCGGTAGGCGGCGTCATGGAAGCGCGTGGGCTCCAGGGCGAGGCCGAGATCGGCCGGGTCCGCGAGACGGTACGTCGGATCGCGCGCCACCGTGGGAATCGGCGGCGGCCCAGGCGTGGGGGGAAGCCCGGCGTCGAGCCGGTGGGTCGGCATCGCGTCGTCCGCCTCCGGAACGGGAGTCGGGCTCGGAGCACCCGTCGTCGCCGCAGCGGTCGTGTAATCCGCAGGGTCCGTCAGGATCGGGGCGTCGGGCACGGGTGCCGCGATCGGATCGCTCTCCGCCGTGGCTTCGACGGCATCGAGGCGGTCGGCCTCCAGGTCCTCCCGCAGGCGCCGGTCGAGCTGCGCGAGTGCGCCGGCTGCGTCGCTCCACCAGGCGGTGCTCCAGACCCGCCGGATGCGCCAGCCGAGATCGGTCAGCACATGCTCGCGCAGACGGTCGCGGTCGCGGGCCGTCGCGGACCGATGATAGGTGGCGCCGTCGCACTCGATGCCGGCGAGGTAGCGCCCCGGCGCGTCGGGGTGGACGATGCCGAGATCGATCCGGAAGCCCGAGACGCCGATCTGCGCGTGCACGGTCCAGCCCTTGGCCCGCAGCGCCGCCATGACGGCGGCCTCGAACGGCGACTCGACCTCTCCGCCGGTGGGCGCGAAGGCCTCGGCGAGCGCCCGCGCCCCGCGGTCGGCGAATTCGAGGAAGTGCTTGAAGTCGCGCACCCCGCGGGTCCGGGTGCGGCCGAGGTCGATCTGCTCGGGCCGGATCGAGGCGAAGACCACGAGCTCCTGCCTGGCCCGCGTGATGGCGACGTTCAGGCGGCGATGGCCGCCCTCCTTGTTGAGGGAGGACACCGTGCTCACCGTTCGGCCGCCCGGGTCGGGGCCGACCGCGACCGAGAACAGGATGACGTCGCGCTCGTCGCCCTGCACGGTCTCGAGGTTCTTCACGAAGACGGGCTCGTGCCAGCGGTCGCGATCGAAGTACGGCTCCAGCTCCGGATCGGATCGCCGTTGCGCGTCGAGCAGGTTCTCGATCAGCCGCTGCTGCTCGCCGTTGAAGGTGACGATGCCGAGGGAGCGCCGCGCCCGCGCGAAATCCGGATCGCGCAGGCGGCGCACGATGTCGGCGACGACGGCGCGGGCCTCGGGCCGGTTCACGCGGCCGGCTCCACGCTCGTAGACGCCGTCCGGCACGAAGGTCAGGCGCACCGCCCGGTCCTGGGTCACCGGCGAGGGAAACGTGACGAGGCGGCCGCCGTAGTAACGGGCGTTCGAGAAGGCGATCAGGCTCTCGTGGCGGCTGCGGTAATGCCAGTCGAGGGCCCGCCGCGGGAGGTTGGCCGCGAGGCACGCATCAAGGATCGATTCCTGGTCCGCGATGTCGCCACCGTCCTCGGTGTCGTCGCCGGCGCGGTCGCCGACGCTGGTCGGCGGAAGCTGCTCGGGATCGCCGACGACGACCACCTGCCGGCCTCGCGCCATCGCCCCGATGGCGTCCCAGGGGGCGATCTGCGAGGCCTCGTCGAAGATGACGATGTCGAACGGCGTCCCATCGGGGGGCAGGTACTGGGCGATCGACAGCGGGCTCATCATCACGCAGGGGGTGAGCCGCGCGAGGGCGTTCGGCATCGTGCCGAACAGCTTGCGCAGGGGCATCTGTGCCCGCTTCTTGGTCAGTTCGTGCGAGAGCGTGCCCCATTCGGGGTCGTTTCCGAAGGTCGTCGGACCCGGGATACCGCTCCCCAGGCGGGCGCGGACGACGTGCCGGGCGAGGTCGCCGACCCGGGCATCCGCGGCGCGGAACCGGGCGATCGCGTCCTCGTGGCGCTCCGGCAAGAAGCCCCGCAGGACCGGGTCGTCGCCGACGACGCGGTCGATCCACCAGCGGGCATAGGCGATCTCGAACGCCGCCTCGGCGGCGTCGGGGTTGATCCGGCCCGCCTCCAGGGCCTCGATCAAGGGGCCGAGGCCAAGGCCGCGCGCCGCCTGGGCCGCGCCCTGCCAGGCACACCAGCCCTGGGCGCGTCCGAGCCCGGCGGCCCAGCGCCGGGCGCGGGCGAGGCCGGCGCCGATCCAGTCCGCCTCCGCGGCCGGCGGCGTCTCGGAATCGCCCCGCCCGGCTCGGCGGGCCAACGCCGTCGTCGCGTCGAGCGTCCGGGCGTGATCGTGCGCGAAGGCGGCGTAGGCCTCCGCACGGGAGCCACCCGCCTCCCAGCCCTGGGACGGATGGGTGACAAGCCGGACGACGTGGTCGCGCAGGCGCTCGGGGCCGAGACTCGACGGCCCGAGGCGGGGCAGGAGCCGCGCCACCGTCTCGGCCCAGGCGATGGCCGGCGCGAAGTCGGCGGCGGGCCCCTCCGGGTCGCTCCAGGGCGGGCCCAGCCGGGCGAGGGCCGCCTCCTCGGGCCGGCCGGCCTGCCCGTGCCGGGCGAGTTCGATCAGGCCGGCGAGGTCCGGCCCGAGATCCTCCGGCAATGCGCCCTCCGCATAGGGCTGAACCTGCAGCAGGACCTTCCTCAGGCGCCCGCCCCGGACGAGGAAGTTCGCGCCGCGCGCCGCGACCCACTCGGCGAGGAGTCCGGGCAGGTCCTGGTCGAGGAGGCCGGGCCGGTACGCGCCGGTGAGCCGGCCGCGGAGTGCGGCCCGGGTCGCCTGGAAGCGGTCGCGCGCGGCCACCGCCCGGCGCAGGTCGCCGGCGGCATCCGCCAGGAAGGCGCCTCCGCAGGCGGCCTCGGGACGGATCAGCGCGCTGCCGAGATCCAGGAGGCCGCGGATCCCCGCCTCGGTCGCCGGCAGGCCCGGGAGCCCGATCGCCGCGGCGAAGGCCTGTCCGCTCGCGCGCAGGGCCGTCAGGGACTCGATGACGGCGGCGATCCCCGCGCCCAGGCCGTCGCGCCAGACCGGCGACCATTCGGTGGCGACGATACCTTGCAGCGGATGGTCGGCCAGGGGACCCACCGAGGCCAGGACGGGGCGCAAGTCCCGGCAGGCCGCCCGCAGGGCCACGAGGGTGTCCGGTTCGTGGGCCCGGTGGTCGGGCCAGGCAAGGACGAGGCTCTCCGCGTCAGGGCCCGCCGCGATCACGCGTCCGAAGGCCTCGTAGGCCGTGAGCCCGTTCTCCCGCCGCCGATGCAGGGCCTGCACGAGGCCGTTCAGCTCGGCGCGCAGGCTCGCGAGGGTGCGCGTGGCGCCCGGCCATTCTGTCTGCGCAGGCGCGGCGCGCGCGTGCCACGCCCGGCGCAACTGCCCGAGCACCGCCGATTTCTGGGCCTTGGTGGCATGCACCTCCAGGCAGGAATCGCCGAGACCGACCTCCTGCAGGCGCCGCTGCACCACCTCGAGGGCGGCCGTCTTCTGCGAGACGAACAGCACCGTGCGTCCCTGCGCCAGGCACTGGGCGATCATGTTGGCGATGGTCTGGCTCTTCCCGGTGCCGGGCGGCCCGAACAGGACGAAGTCCTTGCCGCCGGCGGCCGCCAGGACGGCGGAGAGCTGCGAGGAATCCGCCGAGAGAGGTGCGAAGACCGTCTCGGGCGGATGGTCCCGATCGAGTTGCGACGGATCGGGGAAGGGCGTCCCGTCGCCGTAGGCGTGCTTGGGCGTCTCGATGAGGTGGCGCACCACCGGGTTGCGCGTGAGGCGGTCGCCTTGGTCGACGAGATCCTTCCACATCAGGTGCTTGGTGAAGGAGAAGGTCGCCAGCACCATGTCGGGCACCACCTCCCAGCCGCGCAGGTCGCGCGTGTGGCCGCGGACGCTCCGGACGATCGCGTCCACGTCGATGCCGGATGCGTCGCGGGGCAGGTCGCCCTCCAGATCCGGCATCCGCAGCCGGAAGTCCTGGCGCAGCATCTCGAGCAGGGTCGGGTTGATGCGGACCTCGTCGTCGTGCAGCGCCAGGCGGAAGCCGGCGCGGACGCTGGCACGCCGGAGGGTGACCGGGACCAGCAGCAGCGGCGCCCGGTGGGCGGCCTCGTCCGCCTTGCGGGTCCAGGACAGGAACCCGATGGCCAGGAACAGGATGTTGGCCCCGCCCTCCTCGAACCCGCTGCGGGCGAGGCGATAGAGATCGAGCAGGCGACCGTCGAGATCGGCCTCCGTCGCGGTGGTGGGGATCTCGTTCCGGGCCAGGGCGCCTTCGGACCCGGCCGGCCCGTCGGAGACCGGCGTCAGCCGGAACGCGTGCCCGGCCGCCAGGCCGTCTTCCAGGGCGCCGGGATCGATGCCCGCGAGGGCGATGGCGCCCTTGCCGGGCTTGAAGTTCAGGAGCTGGTTGCGCAGCGACAGGTCAAGGAGCTTCCGTTTCCAGCGCTCCAGGCGACCGACCGGCGTCTCGGGCGCCGCGTCGAGGCGCGGGCGCTCCGCCTCGTCGAAGGCGGGGGCTTCCGAGAGGGGCTGGTCCAGCGGTTCGACCGGACCGGGGGCCGCCTCCCTGCCCCGGCCGCCGAGATCCATGGGGCGGATGCCGCGCCGGCGGCAGCCGCGGATGTCGATGGCGATGTCGAGGGCCGCCGGAGCGCCGTCCTCCACCAGCCCGGCGCCGTGATCGACCGCGGCCCGGAAGGTCGTCGGTGGATCCTGCGTCAGCAGCGTCGTGTCGACGAGGATCAGGTCCTGCAGATCGCGCCGCTTGCGCAGGTGCTGCCGGTCGTCGATCGTCGCGCTCGCGAAGCCCTCGTCCTGGAGCCACACGCCGACGAAGGCGTGGCCGACGGTCAGTACCAGTACCGGGTTCAGGCCGGCCTGCTCCAGGCAGGCGGCGTAGAGCAGGGAGAGGTCGAGGCAGGTCCCGACCCGGTCCTCGATCACCTCGCCCGGACCGCGCACCGTCTGTCCGGCCTGCTCGAAGCGCGCCGGGGGGAGGACGGAGGCGAGGCGATGGTCGGCCAGGGCGGCCCAGATCGCCCCGGCGAGGTCCCAGGCCCGGACCTTGCCGCCGCGCCCGTAGCCATCCAGCGTGGTCGCGCGGCCGGCCGCGCCGAGCTTCCTGGCGGCCGTGCGCAGGACGGCGTCGACGGCCGGATCGTCGGGTCGGACGAAGGCGGCGAGGAGGTGGGGCGCGCTCCGGGCGCCACCCCAGTGCGCCGGCGGCAGCAGGCGCATCTCGGCGACCGTCCGCCCCCGCTCGCCCTCCGCATCCTCCAGGATCACCGTCAGGGCGAGGCGGCCGACCTCGGTGCAGGCGGCGAGGAGGCCGGCATCGAGGGGCAGGGACGGGGTCTCGACCCGATAATTCGAACCCGCGGCCACGCGGTCGATGCGCAGCGTCAGTGGGCCCGCCACCGGTGGCCGGCTCTCGATGCGCAGCCGGAGGTCGACGAGATCGGCCTCCGTGGCGTTGGCGATCGCGATCTCCCGGATGACCGGAATCGCGCTCGCCGAATAGGCGAGGCTGACGTGGTCCGTGGCGGTGCAGGCGAGGCGAAGACCGGATGCGGGGCGAAGACCGGACGGCACCGCTGCCTCGGCGCCGGGCGCATCCGCCGCGCGGCTCATGCGGCGATCCCGCGGCCGGCAGGCCCACGGTTCGAGGCGGGGCCCACCGGGCCCGAAGGAATACCGCACGCGTCGACCCGGGCCATATCCGTAACCCACCACCCCTGCTGACCGCTTCTTCGCGCGCTGGGCATGGGTATTCAAGGTTGCAGGTGCGCAGGATCGGGAAAATCACAGATCGCATGGGCCGTCGCCGCCGGGCGGGACCCGACGGAGGGGGGGAATCGCACAGGCTCGGGCGCGGCTCCCCTCCCCGGCGGACGCTCCGACGCTCCCGTGCAGCCCGGGTAGAAATCGCGGCGGTGGGCCGATCCGGGATCCGCCTCAGGGCGGCGGCCGAAGGGCCCGTGCCGGGAGTTCGCGGGCCATGAGATCCTCGACCTCGGCCCGGTTCGGCGCCGGTCTGGGGACCATGATCGCGGCGGCGCCCTCCGCCGGCGCGGCGTCCGTGATGTAGCGCGGGGCCTGACCTTCGCCCGGGGGGACCGGAACCGGCACCGCGGGCGCCGCCGCACCGGGCCCCGGCACGAGGTAGCGCCGCGTCTCGCCGGACTGCTCGGAGGCCATGCGGCGCGTCGAGGCCTCCGGGCGCTTCTCCGAGCCGGGCCGTTCCATCGGGCCGGGCGGACGGAGCGCGGTCGCCGATCCCGGCGCGGTCTCGCGGGGCGTCCCCGTCGACCGGGTGACCGCCTCGCGCCGGCGCGCCGGCGCAGGCCGGCGGGCGAGCGTCTCCGGCTGAAGGCGGGGCGCATCGGCGGGATTCGCCGAGAGCCGCATCGATTCCACCGCGCGGGTCAGGTCGGCGAGGGTGGCCGTCGCCGTGCGGCAGAGCTTGATCCGCACCGAGGCGGCCGGCGCGCCAGGATCGCTGCCGAACAGGGAGGACGGCCGCCTCCGCGCCGCATCGCCGCCGAGGTCGATCCATTGCCAGGCGTAGAGGCAGTCGATGCCCAGGGCGAGGCCGACCGGTCCGTGGGCGTTGCGGTGCGCCTGGGTCACCACCCGCATGGTCTCGCCGGGAAAGCGCGCCCGCAACTCGGCCGCGATCCCGGTACGGCTCGGCTTGGCCATGGCGAGGGCGGGACCGGAGCCCCCCTCCCCGCTGCGCACGCTCACCTCGGCGACGCCGCGCGGATCGTCCCGGAAGGTGATCCGCTGGGAAAAGCCGTCGCGGAACGAATTCTGCGCCACGTCCGACACGGGGCCGGCGCCCGGCAGCTCGAGGGCCGCGCGGCCGGGCCGGGCGGCGGCGGGGGGCGAGGGCAGGACCACCAGCGCCGCCAGCGCCGCCGCGGTTGCGGAATGCCGTATCCGACTCATGGCTGCTGTCCGGCGGTGGGGCCGGCCTCGATGAAGGTGGCGCGTTGCGATCCCGGGATGCCGAAGCGGTCGGATTCCCGGCTCGAGCGGGTCTGGCCGTTGGCGCCGGCGGCCTGCTGGTCCTGCCACTGGGTGCCGGCGGGCGGATCGGTCAGGGTGGAGGCCTGGGTCATGCCGTTGTAGCCCGGCAGCAGGGCGAAGCCGTAGCGCTCGTAGGGCATCGTCCCGGCGCCCGGCACCCGGCGGGCGACCAGGGGTGGCGCACCCGTCGCGGGTTCGGCCAGGACGCCGCCGGCACTCCGCTCGGGCACCTGCCGGGCCAGGGCGGCCGGCAGGTAGCGGAACGGGTTCTCGGCGGCGACGGAGAGCGGGAATTCGCTGCGCAGGACCGGCAGGGGACGCACTGCGCCGTTGGCCGAGATGTCGGGCTTCGGCACGCGGCCGTAGGCGGCGGGGGCGCGGGCGGTGTTCGCGAGCACGGCCGTCGCGGCGGGAGCCGCGGGCTGGCGTGCGCCGGCCGGGGGCGCCGCCGCGACGCTGCAGGCGAGCGGCGGACCCTCCGGCCCCTCGCGGAACAGCAGGTCCACCACCTTCGGGAACAGCCCGTCGTAGCGGTTGACGATCTCGAGGTACTCGCGCGTGCGCTTCAGGCGCTGCAGCGCCAGGGCGTAGCCGAGCACCGTCGACTCGCCCGGCAGCCAGGCGATGCCGTGCTGGAACCACTCCAGGGCGGCGTCGAACTGGCAGGAATTGTAGGCGTACCAGCCCAATGCCTGCGCGCCCTCCCCGGAACTCGAGGCCAGGGTCACCTTCGCGTAGCGGTTGATCCGGTCCAGGTCGATGAAGACGGGATTGGCCTGGGTGAGCTTCCGCTCCAGGAGCTCGATGAAGAGGATGCTGTTGCCGACGTACTTGTCGCGCCAGGCATAGGCCACCTCCTCGGCCTCGCGCGTCATGCCGACCGCGCGCAGCGAATGGGCGAGCCCGTGGGCGATCATCGCGTCGCCGCCGCGGCTGATCGCGAGCTTGAACCAGTCCAGCGCCTCGCGGAACTGCTGGCGCTTGTAGGCGTACCAGCCGAGGAGACCGGTCTCCCGCGGGTCGCCGGTCTTGCGGGCCTGGGCCTGGAACACGGCGATTTCCGTGGTGGTGGGCTCGTGCGCGGCCTCGTCGTGCAGGAAGGCGACGATCCGCGCGCGCGTGATGTCGATGGCGATGCGCCGGAACTCGGAATTGCCGTCGGAATCCGTCCGGCCGAGGGCGATGAGCTGCTCGGCCGCGGCCATCGGCAGGTTCGACATCGCCTTCTGGATGGTGGCCAGGCGGGCGCCCGGGTCGTTGCTGGTATCCAAGACGGACTTGTAGAGGTTGTAGGCCTGTGGCGTGGCCTCCTCGGCCGCCAGCGCGTCGGCGACGATCCAGAGGCTCTCGACGTCGCTGGGGTCGAGGGCGCTGGGATCGGCGCGGTAGAGGGCGACGACGTCGAGGTTGCGCCTAGCGCTGGCGAGCCCCTTGAGGCGGCTGCGGAACCCGGCGCGGCGCAGCTTGCGCGCCAGCTCGTCCGAGGGCTGCCAGGTCCCGTCCAGCGTGCGCCGCGCCGCGATGGCCGCGTAGAGGTCGTCGAAGCGGCCGGCGGTGAAGAGATCCCAGAGGGGGGCCTCTTCGGGGGGGCTCGGCTGCAGGGTGTCGAGGTCGGTGGGCTCCGTCCAGCCCGGGTAGAGCTGCTTCAGCCGCGCGGCCTCCGCCTTCATCCGGGCGGTCTGCTTCTGCGCCGCGTAGTAGCGCAGGGCGCTCTCGTCGACCATGCCGTTGGCCGCCGATCCCGTCGGGTCGACGACGATGGCGGGCGCGCGGCTGGCATCCTCGCCGCCGGGGCCCTGGGCCAGGGTCGGGAGGGTGAGCGCCGGGAGGGTGAGCGCCGCGAGGGCGAGGCCTATCGGGAGGCCGAGGGGCGCGGGGCCACGGCGCCGCCGGCGCGCTAACGCTTCAAGCATGAGGGTCCCCTCATCTGCGCGGCCACCATGGCCAGGAGATGCAGCGTGGTCGGATAGTAGTTCTCGGTGCCTTGCACCTGGCCGAAGCCCTCGGGGAGCGGCGTTCCCTTCACGGTACAGAGCAGCAGGCTGGAGAGGGCCGCGTAGCCGCTCTCGCCGAGCCACTCGACCGTGCGCCCGTCGCTGGTGTCCACGATGGGTAGGCGCTCGCGGTCCGGCCCGGACCAGAGGGCGACGAAGGGGGCGTAATCCTCCTGCCGTCCCACGTCGGCCCAGGCCATGTAGAGGGGAATCCGGATCGCGTTGTAGGAGAAGAGCGGCGGGAAGCCGTCCGCGGGACGGGGCTGGTCCCCCTTCAGGGAGATCCATTCGGTGGGCAGGTTGGCGCTGCCGAAGCGGGCGCGGCGCAGGAGCCGCAAGCCGCTGCGGGTCAGGGCGTCCCAGTCGTATTCCGGAGCCACCAGGGGCAGGCGCGCGAAGGCCGGGAAGACCCAGTAGGACAGGTTGATCAGGGGACCGTCGGCGCGTTCCCCCGCCGAGAAGCCCGTGACCGCCGGCAGCAGCAGCGCCCCGTTCCGGTCCTTGAACAGGATGGTCCGGCGGCCGACCTCGACGGCGATCCGCCGGGCCGCAACGCGGTAGCCGGCATCGTCCCAGGCCTCGGCGGCCTCCGTCAGCGCCCAGGCGACCAGGATGTCGCCGTCGGTGGCGTCGTTCATGTCCGCCACCGCCGGGCGCTTGGCCGGCTCCCAGCGCCAGGCCAGGAGGGAATCCGGACGCACCATCAGGTTGGCGCGGGTCCAGCCCCAGAGCCGCTCGAAGGTGGGCCTGTCGTTGGCCGCCACGGCGAGCAGCATGCCGTAGCCCTGCCCCTCGCTGTGGCTGATCCCGCCATTGGCGGTGTCGACCACCCGCCCGGCCTCGGTGACGAAGCGGGACCGGTAGAGGCGCCAGCCGTCCTGGTCCTTCAGGCTCCCGACGAGGGGCTGGGCCGCACGGGCGGACTCGTCCTTGACCTGCGGCGCGGCCGGCAGGGCGATGGCGGGGGGAACGGAGCGCGGCTGGTCCGGCATGGCGGGATCACGGGGCTGGGGATCGCGGAGCGAGCCGGCGGGCATCAGCGCGGGTCGGCCATCGACCCGGGCCTCCGGCCCGCCCTGGGCCCGGGCCTCCGGCCCGGCGGCGAAGCCGGTCGCGAGGCCCGTGGTCAGGGCGGCCGCGAGGGCCGCGCCGCGGACGGTCCGGAGCGGGCGTCTCATGCATTCCTCCGGCCGACGTTGCGGACCATGAGCGCGGTGGTCAGCCCGAGGCAGAGCGCCAGGGTCAGCGCCAGCGTCGCGTAGACGGCGGGATTCATCGAGAGCCAGCCCGCCAGCACGAGCCGGAGATTCCAGAGCGAGGGGGCCCGGGTCTCCACGATGCGGACGGTGTCGGGCTCGACCGTGTCCAGGCGGCCGTCGGCGGCGTCCAGGAAGGCGAAGCGCCCGCCGATCCGCGACCAGACCCCGGGATCGATGAGGCAGGCCACGGAGGCCTTGAGCAGGAGCGGGTTCGGCGCCGTGATCAGGGTGGTGGTGTCGTCGACGCCGATCCCGCCGCTGGACAGGGCCTGGGCCAGGATCAGCGACGCACGGGGCGGCACGGCGGAGGCCCGCTCCGAGGCCTCCGCGTCGATCCAGGTCCGCGTCTCGCCGAGCAGGCCCCGCACCGTGGTCGAGGCCCTCGTGACGAGGCCGTCGGCGGCCTCGATCAGGGGATGGCGGGCGCGCAGGGTCTCGTCCCACTTCGTCACGAGGTCGCCGTCGCTGGCGGGGACCCGGCCCGCACGGTCTCCGGCGGCGGCGTCCGGTCCGGCGCCGCGGGGCGTCGCCGGGCCGGCGACGCGGAAGCTGAGATCCGGCAGGCTGCAGCGTGCCGGCACGTTGCGGCGCAGGCGATCGAGGGTCGGCGCCGGCACCGAGCCGGACTGGCCCGCCGGACGGGCCGTCTCGGCGCGGGCTTCCCAGATCCGCCGGATCTGCTCCGGATCGAGGCCGAGCCCGGTCAGGGTCGCGGGCGCCACGGCGCGGACGGGCGCGACCATCAGGGTCGGTCCCGTCCCGCTCTGCGCCTCGGTGGCCAGCTCGAAATCGATCACCCGCCCGGCCGCACTCGCCAGCCGCGCGGCGATCATGGCGCCCGCCGCCACCGTGTCGCGATCGAGAACGGGCAGCACGAGGCGCGGCCGCTTGCCATCCTCCAGGAAGGGGGCGCCGCCGCTGGTTGTGGCGGCGAGATCCGGGATCCGGGCGGCACGGGCCAGGTTCGGAACGCTCACGGTGGTCCGGTCGAGGAACAGGAAACGCTCGCGCTTCGCGTCCGCCGTGCTCGCCGCGCAGGTGGCATCGCCGGGCGTCGGCACCTGCGCGGAGATCTCGACCCGGTTCAGGCCCGGCCGCCACAGGCCCAGGGGCAGCGGGATGGTGTTGTTCTCGAAGACCTCGCCCCGCGTCTGCGGCAGGGGCACGCTGGCGGCGTTGCGGCCGTTGAGGTCGACGAGGATCCGCGCCTCGGAGGAGAGGCCGGACGCGTAGGCCCCCGAGAGGTTCAGGAGCATCTTGCCGTAATCGGCGGGCAGGAAGTCCGGCGGCAGCTGGACGTCGAAGCGGGTGGTCAGAAGGCGTCCGGAGAATTCCCGGGTCGCCACGCCGAGGGCTTGCAGCGCGATCCGGTCGCCGCTCTCCAGGGGCGCACCCCGCAGCAGCGCCGCGGCCTTCAGGCCGCGCGGCGTGCCGTAGGGCTCGGTGCCGCGGGCCAGGGTCGCGATCGCCGACTCGATCTCGTCGTAGCTGGTGCCGCTGACGACGAGGGCGGGGGCCCGGTCCTCCCGCGGCGGCAGCATCGCGAGCTTGGGTCCGGTGATCGGGCCGACGGCCTCGAGGTCCGGCGTGCCGCGCAGTTCCGCCGCGGTGCCGACGATGAGGTTGATCCCGGCGCGGCCGGTCATCACCGAGCCGAACTCCACCACCGGGCGGGCGATGCGCCCGACGAGGCCGATCGCCTCGATGGCGTGGAACATCCGCTCCAGGCGGGGCAGGCTCGGCTTGTCGTTGATCACGACGCGGACCGGCAGCGCACCGCCGTCGTCGGGTTCCAGCGCGGCGAGATCCTTCAGCTCGATCCCGGCGGCCGCCACGGGGGCCACCACGAGGCCGGAGCGCGAGGGATCGATCTGCGTCCAGAGTTCGTAGGTCGCGTTGAGGGAGCAATCGACCCGGTGGCGCTGGCTCGCCGAGAGATCGATGGCGTTGTAGCCGAGCTTCAGGCTGCCCTCGGGCAGCTCGAACTCCACCACCTTGACGGCGCCGGGCGCCTGGATGCGGGTTCGGCCGACCACGACGCCGTTGACGCTGGCGACGAGTTCCGACGTCTCGGGCGCCACCGAGATGGCGGAGAGGTAGGACACCCGCAGGCGGGGACGCCCGCGGCTCTGCGCTTCCGTGACGTAGACGGGGAAGCGCAGGACGTCCTCCTCGCCCTCCAGGCGGAACCCGCCGGTGGTGGCCGGCAGGCGCCGGGCGGGCCCGATGGTCGCCAGGGTGCCCTCCCGGACCGCCGGCGCCGGCGCCGGGGCGACGGCGGCCGCCGGGCCGCGCCCGGGCTCGCCCGCGCGGCGCAGGGCGTCGCCCGCGGGGGGGACCGAGAAGCGCTCGGCGGGGCCCGCGCCGATGAAGCTCTGAGGCCGGGCCTCCGTGGCCCCGCCCACCAGGGCCAGCGCGAGAAGCCCGCGGGTGATCGTCGTGACACGCATGCGAGCCTCCCTCACGACCGGGCGTGCAGGTCGGCGCCGCGCCCGCCGCCCGCCGCCCCGCCGAGCAGGCGATCGTTCTCGAATTCCAGCATCAGGCGGACCCAGTCGGTGCCCGGCTCGCCGTCGTTGCTGCGTGCGAAGCTCGGCCGGGCCGGCAGGGGATTCTCGGCCGGGCGCGGCCGGGCGGCCTCCG
Source organism: Methylobacterium sp. Leaf111 (assembly GCF_001423285.1). Taxonomy (NCBI): domain Bacteria; kingdom Pseudomonadati; phylum Pseudomonadota; class Alphaproteobacteria; order Hyphomicrobiales; family Methylobacteriaceae; genus Methylobacterium; species Methylobacterium sp. Leaf111. Next base: position 53,684 of record NZ_LMNE01000011.1, read on the forward strand.
CCCCGCCGGGGCTTCCGCCGGGCAGGAGCGGCGCCCGCTGCGGGGTGCGCGGAAGGGCCGTGTCGGTGGTGGGGGCGGGCGCCGCCTGCGGGCGCGGCTTGAACAGGTAGCTGAAGGCGCGGAACGGCTCGACGAGGCCCCACCAGATCAGCTGGAGGGTGCCCGAGACGATGTTCTTGTGCCGGCGCCGGCTCTGCTGGAAGCGCAGCAGCGCGCCCGCATCGCCGTACATCAGGTTCGCGAGGCCGGCATAGCCCTGCGCGTCGAGGGGCTGGAAGCGCAGGGTCACCACCACGTCGTCGCCCGCATGGGCGATCGTCCCGACCTCGAACGGCAGCACGCCGCCGGCGGGGGCGCCGTCGAGGGGCTGCACCGAGAGCTGGCCGGTGCGGTAGGTGCTGCCGGTGCCGAACGGCAGGACGTCGGCCCCGAACCGGACGGTGCAGCCGACGGCCGAGGCGCGGTCCACCGCGACGTCGAGGGCGCGGCCGGCCAGCATCATCCGGCCCTGCCGGTTGATCGCCAGGGACGGGCTCGCCTCCGTGACCCGGCGCTCGGCCACGACGCCGAGGGCGGCGCCGGCCATGAGCAGGTTGAAGAAGTTCCACAGGCCGACCACGAGCATCAGGTTGGTGACGCCGGGCTCGAACAGGTAGCGGTAGAGGGCCGTGGCGCAGCCGAGCAGCAGCAGGCCGTAGACGGCGAAGAACGGCCAGGCCAGGGCGGAGAGGTGGTCCTGCTCCAGGGTCGTGCCCTTGGCGGTGACGTTGAAGGTCGGGCGCCGGGGCGAGACGATGACCGAGGCGATGGCGCGGAACAGGAACAGGCCCTGGACGTACTCGTACAGCTCGGAGACGAAGGGCCAGCGGAACTTCCCGTAGACGTAGTTCTGCATCATCAGGTTGATGACGACGTAGGTCGCCGTATAGGCGATGGATTCATCCACGCTGGCGACGAAGATCTTCAGGTCGAAGAAGATGTGCAGCAGCGGCGAGAACATGAAGATCAGCCGCGGCACGGGGAAGAACCAGAACGTCATGCTCGACAGGTAGGCGACCTTCTGGATGGCGTGCAGGCCGCCCTTGAACAGCGGGTTCTTCAGCAGAAGGATCTGGAACATGCCCTGGCACCAGCGCGAGCGCTGGCCGATGAAGGCCTCCAGGGTCTCGGGCTGCAGGCCGGCGATCAGGGGCTTGTCGACGTAGATGCTGTTCCAGCCGCGGGCATGCAGCTCGAAGGCGGTCTCGCAATCCTCCGTGATGGTGACGCCCGAGAAGCCGCCCGCCTCGTCGAGGGCGCGCCGGCGCAGGAGCGCGGCCGAGCCGCAGAAGAACGAGCCGTTCCACTTGTCGAGACCGCGCTGCGTCACCGCGTAGAACATCTCGTTCTCGGAGGGCATGCGCTCGAAGGTGCGCAGGTTGCGCTCGATCGGGTCGGGATTCAGGAAGGCGTGCGGCGTCTGCACCAGGAACAGGCGCGGGTCCTGGGCGAAGTACCCGATCGTGTCGCGCAGGAAGGAGCGGAACGGGACGTGGTCGGCGTCGAGCACCACGATGATCTCGCCCTGCGAGTGCTTGAGCCCGTTGTTGAGGTTGCCCGCCTTGGCGTGCTGGTTGCGGGCGCGGGTGCGGTACTCGACGCCGAGGGAGGCGGCCAGGGCCTGGAGCTCCATGCGCCGCCGCATCGCGGCCTGCGCCTTCGCCGGATCGGGATCGGCGCATTTCTGGTCGGTGCCGCCATCGTCGAGCAGCCAGACCGTCAGCTTGTGGGCGGGATAGTCGATGAGGCGGGCCGCCGCGAGGGTGACCGAGAGGATGCCTGCATCCTCGTTGTAGCTCGGCACGAAGATGTCGACGGTGGGCAGCGCGTCGAGGGCCTCCGGATCATCGGCGGCGGCCATCGGCGGGGGCGCGCGCCGGAGCGGGTCGGCGTTGATGGTCAGGCTGACGAACAGGATGAAGACGCAGTAGAGCTCGCCCAGGAGGAGCAGGAGTCCGAACCCGAAGCTGACCGGGTCGCCGACCGAGGGCAGCGTGTTCGTCACGCGCCAGAACATGTAGCGCAGCACGACGAGGCTTCCCAGGGCGAGGAAGACGAAGCGCGCCGGCTGGTTGTCGAAGAACACCCACAGCACCACCATCGCCGCCATGGCGCAGAGGCTCATGATCAGCTGGTCCTGCGTGCTGACGGGCTGGCTCAGCAGGACGAGGACGGCAGCGGCCGACGCGATCCAGGCCATCCAACGTAATGCACTTGCCACGAGCCTGCCCTTCCGCAATCCGCCTCGCCCGCGTTCCTCCGGGGCCGACCTGGGCCCAGCGGGCCTTCAGGGTCGCAACCTGTGCGGGAACGGGACGGCGCAATACCTGTGAAACACCTGAGCGATTTGCCTGCCAACAGAATTCCGGCCACACGTCGCAGGACTTGTGCATGTCCGGGATTGAACGCGCTCAACTGTTGTAAGATGGAACATATGAAAAAACGTGACTGGCGGTCACGCGCACGCAATCGAACCTAACAAAGCCTGAACAGGCGGCTAAAAAGCAGTTCGCGCTTCGACGGTCGAGTAGTATCCGCTGCCCTGGATGCGGTCTTTCACGTAGCCGACTCCGACGGCCATCTTGATCGGGCCGAAGGAAAATCCCGTCAGGTGTCCGCCGATGCGGTACTGATTGAAGAAGTTGTCGCCGAGGAACATGGCTTCGGGGCCGATATAGACCCCGTCGGCGACCATGTACCCGACGCGGAAGCGCGAGTAGTAGGCGTTGAACTGGGTCGAGTACGAGCCGTAGGCCGAGACCATCGTGTTCTCGGTCGGTCGCGCATAGAAGTTGGCCGCGAACTTGGCGCCCACGCCGGTTCCGACCACGGGGTTGCCCGGATCGAGGATCGACAGCTGGTTGCTGCGGACGTTGAAGCCGACGAAGCCGGCCAGGGCCGCATCGCGCCAGATCCACTCGTAGCCGCCCGACAGGGCCCCCTCCTGCTGGTAGCCCGTCACCCGCTGGCCCACCTTCTGCCCGGGATAGCTGTAGGTGCCGGCGACGCCCTCGACGCGCAGGCGGGGGCCGCTCTCGAGGAGCGTGCCCTCCGTGGCGATCGTGCCCGTCGCCGAGCCGAAGGCGGAACTGTTGGAGGTGACAGCGACCGAGGCGTCGACGGCCACCGTCCAGTTCTCGTCCAGGATCACCGGCTCCGCACCGGTGTACCAGTCCGCGGCGACGGCGGCGTGCGAGGGGCCCAGGACCAGGGGCAAGGCGAGGAAGGCGAGGCGCGACATCGAGGCGGATGATCCGTTCCGTTGAGGCATTCGCGCGCGATGGATGGAGATCGACGGCGTCCGCTCGCGGTAATTCATCGACCTTCGGGGTTAATTGAATCTTAACGCGACCGCGAAAGCTGGATCTCGCAAGTCACCAATGCCGAGGATGTGCTTTCGGGCAACATATGTTGTTCTTGGCGACGATGTATTGTTGAAGAATTTCTGATCACAATGGTCATGTAATGAGCAGGCGCACAAAGAAGCGTCGGGTGATCTCCGTCGGTTTGAGGATGTTCCAACAACATTCGGGCAAGTCGAGGCTGCGAATTTTTCAAGATTATGCAACCGATGCGCGTGGTCGGGCGGGTCTGTCGCGGGTTTCCGTCTCCGGAGCGCCGCCGAGACGGAGTTGCCGATCCTTGGAACGGCGGTCTCGTGCGCTGCGAGGGCTGCCGATGCGGGCCCGAATTTTTCTGAGGATGGCCCTGTGGATTGTCCCCTCGCGGCCGCCCTCGGTGCCGCCATCGCGTCGGGAGCCGCTGCGCGCGGCCCGAGGAGCCTGTGGGACCGAGGGGCTTCGGTTCGCAGGGCGAGCGCGGCGACGTCCGGGTCCCCCCCGGCGTCGCGCCCCCTGCCCCCTGGGGCGGGGAGCGGGCCGGCCACGGGGGGGCATTCCGTGCGGGCGGTCCCGGGGTCGGCCGACGACGTGGGTGGCGGCCTTCAGGCGGCCTTCAGGCTGCCTTCAGGCTGCCTTGGCGGCCGGGTCGCGGGCCGCCCGGCGCATCACGGCGGCGAGATCGCCGTAGCGGAACGGCTTCTCAATCTGCAGGAAGGCCCGGGCGCTTTCCGGCAGGTGGCCCTGGGGGCCGGCGAGGACGATGCGGATCCCGGGATGGTGCTGGACCACCGTGGCGGCGAGCTGCAGGCCGCTCATCACCGGCATGCGCTGGTCGGCGATCATGACGTCGAAGCCCTCCGGCGCATCGAGGAGCGTCAGCGCATGTTCGGCGGAGCCGGCCTGGGTGACGCGGTGACCGAGATCGGTGAGCGCCTCGGCGAAGCTCTCGCGGACCAGGGTGTCGCTGTCGACGAGGAGGACGCGCAGGCGCGGCTGGACCGTGGCCGTCTCCTCATGGCCGGCCTCGGCCGGGGCCTCGCTGGCGGGGATCCAGATCTCGGCCAGGAAGGCGGAGTCGCCGCGTCCGTCGGCCACGAGGCGGAAGCCGCCGCCGATGCCGCTGAGCAGGCTCGCCACGGCGGCCGTGGAGCGCTCTTCTCCGGCCGGCTTCGCCGGGGCGGGGAGCCGCGCCGGCGTTCCGCTGGCCAGGACCAGGCGCACGTAGCGACCCGGGCGCAGGGCGATCCCATCCTCCTCGGACAGCACCCGCTCGTCGGCGCCGATCGCGAAGCCCTCGGAGCCGAGATCGCGCACGTGGAAGGCGAGGTTCAGCAGCACGGCCTCCAGCACGGACTCGCTGCACTGGGCGCGCGCGAGCCCGGAGCGGACCCGGAGCTTGATCGGAGCCTGGTTCAGGACGTTGGCGCTGAGGAACGGCACGAAGGCCGTCAGGGCGGTCCCGATCTCCGTCTCCTGGAGGGTGGCGTCGTCGCGGCGCACGAACCGGACCAGGCGGCGGGTCAGGCTGGAGCCGCGCTGCGCGCCCGCGAGGGCGGCCTCGACCAGGCGCACCTGATCCGGGTTGAGGCCATACCGGCGCTTGAGCGTGCCGAGATTGCCGCTGATCACGGTGAGCAGGTTGTTGAAGTCGTCGACCACGCCGTCGATGACCTGGCGCAGCATGCCCTCGCCGCGCCGTTCGGTGGCCTGTGCCCTGCCGTCGGAGGGGGCCGTGCCGTCCTGCGCGCCCGTCTCCCCGCCGGCCAGGCCGGCGGGAATCTCGCGGCTCAGGGCGTGAAGGCGGGCCGCGCCGGGGGCGGAGACCTCCGCGCTGCCGCGGATGAAGCGGACGAGGAGGCGACGCGTCTCCTGGCTGTCCGTCGTGTCGGCGCGGCGCAGAACCACGTCGTGCGGGCCCTCCCCGTCCAGGGCGGCCTGCATGGTGAACCGCATCAGGTCGCGATCCTGCGGCTTGATGCCGTCCGTCAGGTCGGTCAGCGCGACGGCCCGGTCGGTGGTGGCCGCGACGCCCGGGGTGGTGGAATCCACCCAGGTGACGTTGCCGGCGTCGGTGTCGATCTCCCAGTAGGTCCAGCCCGACATCGCCTCGAATGTGCGCAGGCGCTCGCGCACCCGCGCCAGGGCGGTGCGGGCCTCCTGGAGGGCGCGGGCACGGCTGCGCTCGCGGGCCGTCAGGTGCTCGGCGCTCGCCCGGAACTCGGCGATCCGCGATGGCACGATCGCCTCGCCGTCCGCCTCCGTGATCCGGGCCAGGCGCCGCGTCAGGCGCCCGGTGAGGGCGTAGGCCAGGCCCGCCGCGAGCAGGGCGGCGGCGAGCCAGAGCGCACAGAGGCGCGGATCCGGCAGGCCGAGACCGGCGCCGCGGGATTCCGTCGTGCGGGCGACCGCGAGCCAGCCCGAGGGGCCGAGGTCGCCGTAGCCGGCGCTCGGGGTGGCGTGCTCGACGGTGCGGGCGCTCCCGTCGGCGCTCGGCCGCGCGGCGCCGCTCACGAGCGCCCGGCCGTCGGGAGCCAGGACCGTGAGGGCGAGGGGGGAATCCGGGGCGGGCTGCGCGCGAAGGATTCCGCTGCGGAGATCGGCGAGCCAGGTGTCGGCGAGGCGGGCGACGAGGTACTCGGCGTTGCGGGCGCCCGATCCGGCGACCGGGATCGCGACCTCGAAGGGGACGGGATCCCGGGGCGTCGCGGAGGCCGTGACGAGGGCCGTGGAGGCATTCCGTGCCCCGGCGAACCAGGGCTGTCCCGAGACGTCGCGGCCGATCATCTCCTCGTGGCCGGCGGCCCGGACGCGTCCGTTGGCACTGACCAGGAGGATGTCGGCATAGGCCGGGCGCAGGTCGGCCCAGGCACGCAGCACGGCCTGAGGATCGGCATCCATCAGGCCGGTGCCGGTCTGGCGAAGGGCCACGGCCGCGGTGCGCAGGTCCTGCGACACCTCGAAGAGGCTGCGGTCGAGGGCGCCGGCGAACGCCTCGGAGGTGCGACGGACCTGAGCGGCATCCGGCCCGGCGCCGCGCGGCGGGCTGGTCAGCGCGAGGCTGCTCCAGACCATGACGGCGCTGAGCACCACGACCGTGCCGGCCTGGAAGGCGGCCACGGACTTGAGAGAAACGCGATCCAATCCCAACATGCCGCTGATCGCTCCGCTGCCTTCACTTCCCGATACGCGACACCAGACGGACGGGCCCCACAACCTGTGGGGATAGGATGGTTAATTTTCCCTTAAATTCAGTTGGCGCCCCGCGCTGATCAAATGTTCGGCCGGCGATACTTGTCGGGCCAATCGGCCGGCGGCCGGACCGATCAGGGCTCCGGCTGCAGGAAGCCGTGAACCGCCTGCACGACCACCGAGCCTTCGCCCACCCCGGAGGCCACCCGCTTGACCGAGCCCGCGCGCACGTCCCCGACGGCGTAGAGGCCCGGCACGGTGGTGGCGTAGGGCGACGCGGCGGGCATCCCGTCGGGTCGCAACCCCGTCGGCACGAAGCCCTTCGGGTCGAGGGTGAGGCAGTCGGCGAGCCATCCGGTGTTCGGCACGGCCCCGATCATCAGGAAGACGTTCCCGACGGCCCGGGTCACGCTCAAATCGCGCGACCGGTCGGTCCAGGTCACCGCCGTCAGCGTGTCGTCGCCGTGGAACGCGCTGATCTCGGTCCGCGTGTGCAGCGTGATCCGCGCGGACGCGGCGATCCGGCGGACGAGGTAGTCGGACATGGTCGCGGCGAGTCCCTCGGCCCGCACCAGGAGATGGACACGGGCCACGGTGCGGGACAGGAACATCGCCGCCTGCCCGGCCGAATTCCCGCCGCCGACCACGATCACCTCCGCGCCGGTGCAGAGCTGCGCCTCCATGGCGGTGGCCGCGTAGTGGATGCCCTGCCCCTCGAAATGCGCGTAGCGCGGCAGGTCGAGCCGCCGGTAGCGGGCGCCGGTGGCGGCGATGACCGCGCGGGCGGGAATGGCCGTGCCATCCTCCAGGAGCACCCGGAAGGCCGGCCCGTGGCAGTCGAGACCGGCCGCCATGCGGGAGATCGCGAGCCGCGCCCCGAACTTCTGGGCCTGGACCTGTGCCCGGCCGGCCAGGGCCTGACCCGAGATGCCGGTCGGAAAGCCCAGATAGTTCTCGATCTTCGAGGACGTGCCCGCCTGACCGCCCGGCGCCAAGCCCTCGACCACGATGGTGTCGAGCCCTTCGGAGGCGGCATAGACCGCTGCGGCGAGGCCCGCCGGCCCGGCGCCGATCACCGCGACGTCGTAGACGCGGTCCGGATCGATCGTCTCCGTCAGCCCGAGGATATCGGCCAGCACGGCGTTGCTCGGGTTGCGCAGGACCGCCGTGCCCGGCGCGAGGACCACCGGCAGGTCGGCCTCCGTCAGGCCGAAGCCGTCGAGCGCTTCGCGCGCCGCCCCGTCGAGGGCGACGTCGAGGATGCGGTGCGGATAGGCGTTGCGAACGAGGAATCGCTCCAGGCGCAGGGTCTCGCGCTGGTGGCCGAGGCCGATCAGGACGACGCCGCCGCGCCCGTGTCGGATCAGCCCGACCCGGCGCAGGATGAAGGCCCGCATGATGATCTCGCCGATATCGGGCTCCGCGGTGACCATCCGGCGGAAGGCCGCGCGGTCGATCCGCACCACCCGCGCGTCGCTCACCGTGCGGCCCGAGACGAGGATCTCGCGATCGTTGAAAAGGTCGAGCTCGCCCGTGAACTGGCCCTCGGTATGCACGGTGAACACGGTCGTCTGGCCGGCGTGGTCGGTCTCGAACATCTCGATCCGTCCGGACCGGACGAGGAAGAAATCCACCCGCCGCTGACCGCGCGCGAAGATCACCGTGCCCGCCGGCAGGGTTTCCTCTCGTCCGTAACCGGCGACGCGCTGCGCCATCTCGTCGTCGAGGCGCGGGAAGGTCTGTGCGGCGCGCTCGTCGCCGTCGATCCCCGTCGTCAGGGCCGTGTCGCTCATGTCGGAGCACTCCATCACGCCGTACGGGCCGACACGGCCGAAGCGGCAGGGGGCAATCCGCCCCGAAGGCATCGGATCGGGCGCTGGGCGCTGTCTTGGACGAACCCTCTGGGCGCCTGTGCCTCGAGCCGGGACTGATGCACGACGATGCTGGTCGCGTGAAGCGAAGGGGTCCCGCGGCGCGCCCCGAAGACCGCCGCCCCGAAGACCGCCGCCCCGAAGACCGCCGAACCACGGGCCGCGCCCCGGCGGGACGGAGGCGGGCGGGCGTCCCGGGGCAGCTTCCGATCCCGGTGGGGGGAACCGCTTCCGCCCCGCCCTCCCCCGCCGTGGCGCGGTCGTGGACCGCGTGGCGCACAGGGCGGCGGCTCTCGGAGAGGACGTTCGGGGGTCAGCCCTTCACGAAAGCGAGGAGGTCGGCGTTCAGGACCTCCGCATGCACCGTGAGCATGCCGTGCGCGTAGCCCGGATAGGTCTTGATCGTCCCGTTCCGGAGGAGCTTGATCGACTTCAGCGCCGCGTCGGCGATCGGCACGATCTGGTCGTCCTCGCCGTGCAGCACTAATGTGGGGACGCCGATGGCCTTGAGATCCTCGGTCTGATCGGTCTCCGAGAAGGCCTTGATCCCGTCGTAATGGGCCTTCGCGCTGCCCATCATGCCCTGTCGCCACCAGTTCCGAACCACCCCGGGAAGCACCGTCGCGCCGTCGCGGTTGAAACCGTAGAAGGGGCCGCCCGCGACATCGAGGAAGAACTGCGCGCGGTTCCCGGCGGTCGCGGCCCGGAAGCCGTCGAAGACGTCGCGCGGCAGGCCCTCGGGGTTGGCGTCGGTCCTCAGCATCAGGGGCGGCACCGCCGAGACCAGCACCGCCTTGGCGACGCGCCCGGCCGGTTCGCCGTGCCGCGCGACGTAGCGGGCGACCTCGCCGCCCCCGGTGGAATGGCCGATATGGACGGCGTTGCGCAGGTCGAGCGCCTCGACCACCGCAAAGGCGTCGGCGGCGTAGTGATCCATGTCGTGGCCGCCGTCGACCTGCGCCGAGCGGCCGTGGCCGCGCCGGTCGTGAGCCACGACCCGGTAGCCCTGATGCAGGAAGTACAGCATCTGGGCGTCCCAGTCGTCGGACGAGAGGGGCCAGCCGTGATGGAACATGATCGGCTGGGCGTCCTTGGGACCCCAATCCTTGAAGAAGATTTCGACGCCGTCCTGGGTGGTGACGTAGGTCATGGCGATGGCCCCGGTCTCAGAGAGAAAGATCGTCGCGGTGAATGGCGGTCTGGCTCCACGCGCGTCGGGAATCCCGTCGCGTGGTCGCGGGCCGGCCGCCTCAGCGGCTTCCCGAAGGGGTGAGCATCAGCCGCGTGTCCATGAGACCGGGACCGTCGGCGCGGCCGGCCTCGCAACGACGGCCGGGGGCTACGCGGGTCGACAGCGTGGAGACGCCGATCCGGCGCCCGGTGGAGTCGGCCGCCGGGCCGGTGCCGGGCAGAGGTGTTGCGGGTAGCAGCATCGGTCGCGGCTCTCGATCATCGTGACCCAAGGGCGCGCCGAAGGACCAGCGACCGCGTCGGGGATGCCATGAGCTATGGCGCCCGGTGGTCGACCGGGCTTGACGATTTGCGGCGCGATTTGGACGAATGCGTCATGGCGCCGGGACCCGGACGGCGCGCCGTACCGGCGGACCGCGTGCGGCTCCGCTCCGGCTCGTTCGATCGGTGGCTCCGGTCTTGGGCAGGACGTCTTGGGCAGGACGTCTTGGGCAGGAGGATCGTCCACGCGGCGATGGCGCGAACCGGGGACCGGAACGCGCCATCGGGGAACGCTTGAACGGGGAGACACCGGTGCGGGCACCGGGTCTCGTTCGGTTCCGACCCTCAGCGACCCTGCTGCGGCATCAGCGCCCGAGCCTGCTGGACCGCGTCGCGGCAGGAGGTATCGCCCTTGGCATTGAGATCGGTCGCGCGCTGCAACGCGGTCTTGGCCTGCGAAACCTTGTCCTCGGAGGAGAGGCTGGCGGAGGCAGACGCCTCGCCGCCCTTCGATGCCTCGGCCGCGGCGGTCGGCTTGTTCTCGGATTGCGCGCGCACATCGGCCGGCGACGTGGCGATCTGGCCGTTCGCCACCGAATTCGCCGGACCCTTCCCGGCCGCCGCGGCGACCGGTCCGGCGACACCCCCTACCGTGCCCGGGGAGCCGCCGCTCTCGCGGGAGGCGCCGCCCTGCTGCGCCCGATCCGTCTCAGCGGTTCCAGGCTTGGCGGTGCTTCCCGTGGTGCCGGCGGTCTGATCGGCCGACGCGGCGCTGGGGCCCTTCTGCTGTCCGGTGTCCGGCTGGGACACGGGGGCGCCCATGCCCACCTGAGTGCCGAGTTCACGCTTGAGCTTGGCGATGTCGTCGCTGCAGGGACCTCCCTCCTGGGCAAAGGCCGCCGTGCTGACGAAGCCGAGGAGGGAGAATGCGGCGGCACCGCCGATCATCTTGAAACGTTGCATGGGATTCCTCAATGAAATGCTCCCACCAACGTCAATATAATGTACAAGTTCAGTAAAAAACGTATTTACCCGTCAATATTCGCTTCAAGGCAAAACAAAGAACGTTTTGTACAACATTGCAGCTTCTAAGAATGCGAAATCCGATGCGCCCGGAGACAAATCCGGACGCATCGATCTGTCAGTTTATTATCTCGCCGGCGAAAGTCCGGCGCGACCAATTCGGATCAGTAGCCGTAACCATAGGCCGGGTAGCCGTAGCCACCGCCGTAGCCGTAGGCGGGTGCGTAGCCGTAACCGCCGCCGTAGTAACCGACCGGACGGCCATAGCCGTAACCGTAGCCGCCGTAGCTGTTCGCCACGATGGCGCCGGCCGCGAGGCCCGCGATGCCGAGGCCGATGGCTGCGCCGGGGCCGATGCCGCGACGGTAGCCGTAGCCGCGACCGTAGCCGCCGCCGTAGCCCCGGTACCCGCCGTAGCCGCCCCGGAAGCCGACGCCGCGATAGCCGTAGCCCCCGTGGCCGTAACCGTAGCCGCCGTGGCCGTAGCCGCCACCGTAGCCCCAGCCGCGGGCCTCGGCAGGTGCCGATGCCAGCAGGCCGAGTCCGAGCAGGGCCGTCGATGCCAGTGCGAGCTTGCGCATGCGATCTCTCCTATCGTGTGGAATGTAGGCTCATAACAGCCCCGAGCTTGGCGCGTTCCAATGCCGACCATGGTTCAACACGTCACAGGGGCAGTAGCCGTTCCCACCCAGATAGGTATCGTAGCCTATAGCGGGTCCAAAGCTATGGGAAACCGCGGAAGGACCGCCCCGGGTCTAGCTCTGGCCGACCACATAAAGCGTACCGCTGTTCTGCACTGGCCGAACAAGGCTGTGCGGGGATCGCGATCCTTTGATCGGCGCAGCCTGAAGTCTGAGATTCGTCCTGAGAAGCGAAGCAGCACATGCCAAGATGCGCAAGAGAGTTCCGGGTTCCGACTTGGGAGCCGAGACCCGGATCAGGACAGGACCGTTCCTTCACCCGCGCGTCAGGCGGCACGCCATGGTGCGAATGCCCTGGCGTGATCTGCGATGATCGGGCGAGGTCCGGCGCGCCGTCCGACCGGGAACGCCTCACGGATCCGACGCTTGCGCCGGTCCGGACCGAGGGGCTCTCGGGTCTCTCGGAGCGCTGTCCCCACAGAGCGAGGAACAGGTCTCAGGAGCCCGCCAGCATGCTCGTGGATTGGAATACGACGAAGATCAGCGTGACCAGGGCTGCGGCCGCGGCGAGATAAGTCACCGCCTTCATGAACTTGGACATGGTTTCGAAGGCTCCATCTGAAAACGCGTTCGGGCGTGCGGGGCATGCCGCGCGCCGTCACCCAAAGGTCGAGGGGCGTGGGCCCGTCGCCCGTGGCCGGGGCTCGGAAGGACCGGCCGCGTGCAACGGGATCTCGAGCCGGGTCAGGCCGGGCGACGGCCGTCGGCGGCGTAGCGGTCGATGGCCGAGGGCAGCTCGCGCGAGAGCCGGGAGAGGAGCGCGCCGCGGCTCAGGCCGGTCTGCTGGGTGAGGTGGCCGGCGGTGCCGACGCCGCCCAGAAGCCCGGCCAGATTGCCGAGGCCGCCGCTGCCGGTGGCCGTGCCGGTGGAGGCTGTGTTCGGGATCGGTGGGACGGTGCGTTGGGGTGCGGTGGGCTCGTGGCCCTTCAGCAGCTCGGCGAGCTTGTCGCGGTTCTGGTAGCCGGCCACGGCCAGAAGGCCCAGCAGCGCGGTCATCGAGGGGTAGCCCTTGCTCATCGGAGGTCTCCGTTTGTGGGGGTGAACAGGTCTTGGGGGGTGAACAGGTTTGGGGGGGCGAGAAGGGCCGGACCGGCAACGATCCAGGCTCGCGTCGTCAGCCCGCCGCGGCGGCCTCCGTCGATGTCGTGCGCCCGGCCAGATCGCTCGGCTCGGCGGCATACTGGCTGGCGGCAATGGTGCGCTTGACCGTGGAGCGGGCCGCATCGATGGCGATGGCGGCCGCCGACAGGGTGCGGGCCTCGGTCGGGCGTTCGAGGGCGTGCTTGGCGATGTCGCCGGCCAGATCGTCGATCTCGCGGGCGAGCTGTTCCAGACGCGGCGCGTCGGCGCTGTCTTGGGCCTCCTGCCGGATCTCCAGCAGACGATCGGTGGCCTCCTCGATGCGCTCGCGGCGCAGGCGCGACAGGCGCTGCCCAACCCAGGCGAGCGCCGAGCCGATGCCGCCGCCGAGGAAGGCGACGAGGTAGATCCAGGTCTCGTAACGCTCGACGAAGCCCTGCTGCTCGCGCTCGAAGAAGTCGACGGCGCCGGGATGGATCGGCAGCCGCGCGCTCGTCGCGCCCGCCGTGCTGTCGTAGTTCGGCGCCTGCACGTAGTCGGCCGCCGGCGTCACGTTGGCCATGCCGCTGCGCATCTCGAACAGGTGCTGGGTGACGTCGGCCGCGACCGGTCGGGAGAGGGTGGTGCGGGCCATCAGGCGGTAGGAGGCCCCCACGGTATGGACATCCTCGGCCGGCACCTTCGGACTGCCGCCGAAGGTCTCGGCCGGCATCGTTACGGCCTGGAGGCGCGGCAGGCGCGCGATGATGGCGTCGGCGTTCTCCACGTCGACGAAGGCGACCTTCCCGCTCCGGCTCACCCCCTGCACGATGCCGACGATGCGCTGGGCGGTGGGCGAGGTCGGGGCGATCACCGAGACCACCGCGTCGATCCGCTTGCGGGTGAAGGCGCCCGCGAGCTCCGCCTCCGTCATCTCCACCAGCGCCACGTGGCGCGGCGGCACCGGGCCGTCGGGCTCCTTATCGAGAAGAGTCAGGCCGTAATGCTCGACCATGGCCTTGATGAGCGCCTGGTCGGCGTCGCGATGGGCCAGGATGGCGAGGCGCTTGCGCTCGAGCTGCGGGAACCGGGTCAGCCCAGAGCCTTCCGGTGAGGCGATGATCATCGCTTGGTCGCGCAGGATCGCCAGGGTCAGGCCGTTGTCGGGCAGGTCGACGTCGGGACGCACGACAGCGAGGTCGGCCCGTCCCTCCTGGAGGGCGGCGGCGCTGTCGCGCACGTCGTCGAGGGCCAGGACCTTGAGGCGGATCTCCTTGTGGCGCTTGGCGAGGGCGTCGGCATAGGCCTGGATCAGGGCCGGCTCGGTTCCGTCCCGGGGCGCCACCGCCACCGTCAGAACCGTGGCGCGGGAGACCCAGTAGGCCACCCCCGCCGCGAGACCGAGGAAGACGGTGAGCAGCAGGAACACGAGCTCCGGGCGCAGGAGGACCTTGGCGAACTTCATTGAGGGTCGTTCGCTCCCGCCCGCCCGGGGCTCCGTCCCCCCGTCGCGTCCTTCGGACCGGCCATCGTCGAGCCCTACGGGCAGGAATGCCGTTCGCCGTCGTTGCCGAGATAGGTTCCGCTGGCCGCATCGTAGGAACGGAAGCGGCGGGCACAGGCGGCCACGGCCTCGGCCGGCACCCCGCGCGGAGCGGCCTGGGCCTGCGAATTCGCGATCGCCCCACCGATGATCGCGCCTGCGGCGAGGCCGGCCACGCCGGCGCCGACCGCCGCGCCCACGCCGGGTCCCCGGCGATAGCCGTAGCCGCGCCGGTAGCCGTAGCCCCGACCGTAGCCGCGCCCACCGCGCCAGCCGTGACGGTGACCGTACCGGCGAAACTGCATGTACGCGGTCGGTACATCCGCGTGCGCCAGGGCCTCGACGGCTGGGCCGCCCGTCGTCGGGGCTGCCTGGGCCGGGAGCCCGACCAGGGCAGCGGCGACGGTGGCGGCAAGGGCGAGGGTCAGCTTCATCGTGAGGTGTCTCTTGACGGATGGTGGAGGTGCGCTGGGGATGGGCTCAGTAGCCGCGCCGGTTCGGCGGGACGGCGGAACGCCCGCCGAAGCGGCGGCTGACATAGGCGATGACCTTCGGAAGCAGGAAGGCGGTGAGGAGCTTGCGGATCATGGGATGGTCTCCGGGACTGCGGGATCAACGATTGCGACGGGACAGCCAGCCCACCGCGAAGGCGACGGCGGCGAGGCCGAGGAGCGCGGAGGCGCGGTTGTCGTCGGCGTAGCGCACGGCCTGGCGGCCGTAGGTCGATCCGCGCTTGGCCGCGTGATAGGCGAAGGCGCGACCGTCATCGATGAGGTTTCCCGCCCGGTCGCGCGTCTCGTCGACGAGGTGTCGCCCGTCCTCGATCAGGTTCCCGGCGCGGTCGCGCACCTCGTGGGCGATGTCGCGCCCGTCGTCGATGAGATCCTCGGCCCGGTCGCGGGCGCGACCGTAGGCGTACTGGGCGCCGCCGGCCACCTGGTTCACGGCGCCGCGCACTTGGCGCGCCGGATCACCGGTGATGCCGCCGACCGCGGTCTGCGCGCGGCCCTTGAGGTGGCGCGAGGCGCCGCGGAACTGGTCTCCGTTCATGGGGAAACTCCTGGGTTCGAGGGGGGATAAGGGGCGGCGGGACCTTGGTCGGGGCTTCGGCCGCCGTCCGGAATCAGTGCTTGCCGGTGACCTTATCGACGGCCGAGGCGATGCCGTCCTTGGCTTCGCCGACGGTGCGCTGGGCCTCGCCCTTGAGCTCCTGGGCCTTGCCTTCGACCACGAGCTTGTCGTTGCCCGTGACCTTGCCGGCGGCCTGCTTGACGTTGCCGGCCGCCTCGTTGGCGAGACCCTTCAGCTTGTCGGTGGTGCTGCTCATGGGATGTCTCCTTGTGTTCGGATGACTGGGATGGGTTGGCCGGCCGGTCGCGGGGACCGGCCGGGACGAGGGCTCAGACGCGGCGGGCGTCGACGCTGTCGGCGAGGGTGAGGCGCTTGGGGGCGCCGAGGCGTCCGCCGAGGAAGCCGGCGAGSGCGCCCAGGATSAGGGCGAGCGCGCCGTAGAAGGCGCCCTGGGTGGCGGCGGACTTGGCGGCGACGGCCGCGGCTTCCGCCTTCRCCTTGGCGGTCGCGACGGTCTCGTCGTACTGCTTGCGGTAGTCCTGGATCTGGGCCTTGGCCTGGTCGACCGGGATGCCCTGGGCCTTGGCCAGGGCGTCGGCCGCGCGGGTCTCGGCCTGGGCCTTCTGGGCCGGGTCACCGGTGAACAGYGCCCGGATGGCGGCCACGGCGGCGTCCTTGGCCGCCTGCGGGTCCTGGCCGGCCGCCTGGTTGCGCACCGACTGCTCGATGCCGTCCAGGGGGTTGGAGATCTTCGACAGCGACGGAGCCGCGCCTGCGCGGCGGTCTGCACCGTGCCGTGCTGGTCACGCCCGAGAAGGCGCCCCCGATGAGGCCGCCGGCGGCCGAGGTCAGGAGGTAGAGCACCACCAGGGTGGTCACCGCCCAGGAGACCARSCCGTGCAGGCCGGCCGCGCCCGTGACGGGCTTGCCCGAGAGGCGCCCGGCGATGAGGCCGCCSGCCAGGGAAGCGACCACGCCCGAGCCCACGAACCAGAGGCCGGCGCYCAKCGAGAGCGTCGAGGCGGCCGGGTTGTCGGCGGCCACGGGTCCGACGCTGGACAGGCCGACGCCCACCCCGACCATGTTGAGGATGACCTGGGTCACCAGCGCGGTGACGGCGCCGGCGAAGATGGCGCCCCAGGAGACCTGGTTCAGGAGGACGGTACGGGTGTCGGCCGAGACGGCCGGGGTCGCGAGAAGGGGGGACGTGGACACGGGATACTCCGAACGTTCGGTGGGTCTGGAAAAGCGGCGTGGACGGGTCAGAGCTTGCTGACGAGGAGGCCGAGGCCGAAGCCGACGAGGCCGGCCACGAGAAGCGAGGCGTGCGGCCAGGCGACGGACCGTTCATGGACCTCGTGCAACTGGCGCTTACCCTGGTCGTAGGCGTCCTCGGCATAATCCGAGACCTCGTCGGCGACGTTTCGGACGACGTCCTTGGCCTGGCCGTAGAGGTCCTCGGCCGAGCCCTGGGCTTCACGCAGGCGCCCCTTCACCGAATCATCCCGGGATCCCGCAAGATCGCCGATGGCGCCCTGCGCCTTGCCGGCGAGTTCCTTGGCGGTACCGGTCACACGGTGGGTGTCGATCATGATGGTCTCCCGTCGTCGTCTGCCGAAGTGGCTTCGCAAGCGTGGCTGCATCCCGGAAGACGATCGCCGGGTGCGTCAGCAACTGTGCGCAAACGGATCGTGCGCAATCCTGTTCCGGTCACGCTCGCGATTTCTGGTACGGACGCACTAGGGGGGCGGTCAGAGGGACCGCCGTGCGGGCCGACGTGCGGATCGACCGAATATTCTGTGCCGATCGGGTTCTCGGCATCCATCTGTTCCTGGAATCAGACTCGGTCGAATCGACCTGCGACGCCGCGCACCCGGTCTCGTGACACGGACGGAGTCGTGCGACGCGAGCCTCCGTGCAGGGGCGCGCGCGGCTGCACGCCCTATCCTGCTGCAGGCTCCCCCTCCCCTCGCAACGTTGTGATCACATCCGCGTGGGCCCTTTTATTGATCGCCCGCCGCGTGCAGCAGCGCAGCAACGGGTCAGTCGCCGGAATGTCCGTCCGTGACCCTGGTCGGTTGATGGCCGTCGGCAGAAGATTGTCACCCGCCAAGTCTGATCGGGCACTGCGGCAAACGTCACAGTCTAAGTGTTCATTCAGCGTCTCTTCCAGATCCTGTTCCGTTCATGTCTGGCTGATTGTGCGGAGAATTCACTTCGGAACTATCCGGCCAGATCAGGGCGCCCTTCGTCAAAATTATCCGCTGGGCGCAGTTGGGAGCCAACGTCCTATGCCAATTCTCCGCCGTCTAAGTAGTTTGCCCATCAAAAGACAACTGCCAACACCAAAAGCCTACGCAGCTTAAGTTCACATGGACGGCGTCAGGCCCCTTGGTTTTGGCTTAAAATTCTATTAAAGATCCCGCCACAGCGCGGGGTGTACTTGCTGCGAGGGTAGTTTTCTCTCGGACGAAGTATTACGTAATCCGTGCCGTAAAAGTTTTTTAGGGGGGAATTTGAGTATGGCTTTTGGATACTTCGATCGTGGCACCGACGGTGACGATGTTCTGTACGCCTCGCTGACCCAGGCCAGTCGTCTGGAAGGCGGTGCTGGTGATGACACCTACTATGTGTACCACCGGGACGATAAAATCGTCGAATTCAATGGTGAGGGTGGCGGAATCGACAACGTTCACTCGACCGTCACTTGGGCGCTCGGAGTCAATCTCGAGAACCTCTACCTGGAAGGGTCGGCCAATATCGGCGGTTCCGGCAACGACGGCGACAACATCATCGTCGGCAACAGCGGCATGAACAGCCTGCGTGGGGGAGCCGGCAGCGACACGATCGACGGCGGCGCTGGGGACGACGTGATCTCCGGTGGGTCCGGTCGCGATGTCCTCGCCGGCGGTGCAGGGGCGGACAAGTTCATCTTCGACGCGTCTCTGACGTCGGGTTGTCTGTCGTCAGATGATTTGGGACATTCAGCGGTGTTCAGGAGCGGAGGCTCTGGTCCATCTGGGGTGAGAGGTTAGGCAGCCTGCGCGTGATGGCG
>NZ_LMNE01000012.1:0-308104 GCF_001423285.1 Methylobacterium sp. Leaf111
CCGTAATTGCGCTCGACCACGTCCTGGGTGACGTAGGCCTGCAGGTTCACCGGGCCGAAATTGTACCCGACGAGGCCGCCCACCGCGATCTGGCCCTGGCGGCGATAGCCGGGGAAGCGGGTCGGCAGGTCGGTGGAGGCGAAGGCCACGGGACCGACCTCCCATTTGCCGAACTTCTTCGTCGCGGTGAGATCGAGGTTGAGATAGTCGGGATAGACCCCGCCCTGCGGCGAGATCGGGTCGAGGAAGATCCCGTAGAGCAGGTTGGCCGTGAGGTTCAGGCCGTCCCCGGTGTAGCTGGCGGCGAAGCGGTGGCTCAGGGAGGCGTTCTGGGTCAGGAAGCGGGTCTCGATCGGCAGGTAGCCGCCGAAGAGGTAGCTGACGCCGAAATTGTTGCCGAGGTTCCAGGCAAGCTGGCCGGCCAGCAGCGGCTGGCCGATGCCGCTCTGGTAGGGCGTRCCGCGGGGGCTCGASGCSACGACGGGCTGGATCGCGATGAGGTTCAGGCGCGCGCCGAACAGGGTCCAGGGCGTCGCCCAGACGAAGGCCGGCAGGTTGACGTTCGATTCCGAGTCGAGCGGGCGCGTGTCGCGCACCCCGAAGCTGGACGTGTTGACGAAGTAGAGACCCACCGGNCAGACGAAGGCCGGCAGGTTGACGTTCGATTCCGAGTCGAGCGGGCGCGTGTCGCGCACCCCGAAGCTGGACGTGTTGACGAAGTAGAGACCCACCGGAAGCTGGGCGCCGGCCGCGGCACCGATGGTTTGGCCCGGCTGGGCCGCGGACCCCGCCATCGCGGGGGCGCCGGCGAGGGCCAGCAGGGCGACGGCAGCCGACAGGCGGCGCGCCAGCGATCGGAGGGCGCGCAGGGTCGTCCGAACGGCGGGTGCCGCGCCCATTGTCCCGGTCGGCGGACCCTCGCACCTGCGGACGGCTCCGGAGTTTTCGTAGGTCTCGTTTTCGGTGCGAAATCTGAATGGCGTTCGGATCACGGCTGACTCCCGATGCTGGTCGCGATGCGGGACGGCACCCGAGAACGGTGCAGCGACAACGCGGCGCGCCCTATCTAGACAACCGAGAGGTGTGTCTTCTACACCGAAAAAGCCTGTGCTTGTATTATCCCGGTGGGTGTGGCTTTAAAACACAGCTTAGAGCCATCCTATGCTGGAAAAGCGGAAATCTGAAAAGGTTACAGGACAAGATTCAATGAGTTAGATTGTCGAATTAGAAATGTATTTGAGAATAAAAATCATGAGTATCTCCGTATTTCGTCAGAAACGGTGATGGGCAGTGGTTTGTCGCAAAACAGAAGGAAAGTTTGCACGAAAATAGTCATTGTCGAGGTCAGAGAACAGCACGACAGGAATTATGGTGCTATTCCTTCGGGCGGCGATCCGGATCAATGCCGTCGCCAGCGCCGCCGGCCTCGTGGAGGGCTTTGCTCCGAGCGCCGCGGCACTGATCTATGTCTGCGCATCGTCGTCTCGCTTCCGACGACGAGACCGGGGAGGCTCCGATGGACGCGGCCTCGTCCGCTGCAGGCCCGATCCGCCGAGGTGTCGTCCGGACCAATCTGCCGCTGGCCGACGAGTCCGCCGCGTCGGAGCCGGCGGAGGGCATCGAGTGGGCGGACGACGCCGACTTCCCCGCCGGCCGGGCTGCGCCTTCGGACAAGGGTCTCACGTCGGGGGGCGGCGGATCACCCGACCGGTCGCCGGGTCGGGACCTTCGGCGTTTCGCCGGGGGTGGCCGGTGCGGCCCTTACCCGAACAGGATCATCGCCTTCGAGACCGTGCTCCAGATCCCCCAGGCGATCGGGACGCCGACGGCGATCCAGGCGAGGATCGCGAGGGGCGTGACGCCGCCCCGGCCGATGCCGCGAGCGCTCGTCCGCCCCGCTGCCGTGGCGTTCCCGCCCTTCGCGCTGGCGGCGAGCGCGGCGTCGCTCATGAACCAGCGCGCCGCCAGCGGCCGGACCAGGAGGTTGGCGACGAAGCCGGCTGCCAGGAAGGCCGCCAGGATGTACATCGTCCGGGTGTAGAGCGCCGCCCCCTGGATGCCGGCATCGACCTGCGCCTGCCGGATCGCCGTCACCACGAAGGGACCGACCACGCCGGCCGTCGACCAGGCGGTGAGGAGCCGCCCGTGGATGGCACCGACGAACTGCGTGCCGAAGATGTCGGCGAGGTAGGCGGGAATCGTGGCGAAGCCGCCGCCGTACATCGACAGGATCACGCAGAAGAACGTCACGAACAGCGCTTTCGAGCCGATCGACGCCGCCCAGGGTGCGCCCGCGTAGAGCAGGCATCCGAGGGCGAAGAAGGTGGCGTAGGTCACCTTGCGGCCGATCTTGTCCGACATGGACGCCCAGAAGAAGCGTCCGAGGATGTTGAACAGCGACAGGAGGCCGACGAAGCCGGCCGCGACCGCCGCGATCTGGGCCTTCTGGCCGGCATCGAGCTGGCCGAAGCCGACACCCGGCTGGCCGATCAGCGCGCCGCCGAAGATCTCCTGCAGCATCGGCGACGCGAGGGCGAGCACGCCGATGCCAGCGGAGACGTTGAGGCAGAGCACCGCCCAGAGCAGCCAGAACTGCGGGGTCTTGTGGGCCCGGTCCAGGTGGACGTGACCCGAGGTGATCATCGCGCTCTTGGCCGTCGGCGCGGTCCAGCCTTCCGGCTGCCAGCCGGCCGGGGGCACGCGGTAGCCGAAGGCGCCGCAGAGCATCGCCGCGCCGTAGAGCCCGCCCATCACCGCCAGCGTCTGCCAGACGCCAGCGGAATCCGGGGTCTTGAAGGTGTTGATGAGCAGGGTGGCCAGCGGCGAGCCGATCATGGCGCCGCCGCCGAAGCCCATGATGGCCATGCCGGTGGCCATGCCCCGGCGGTCGGGGAACCACTTCACCAGGGTCGAGACCGGCGAGATGTAGCCGAGGCCGAGGCCGATGCCGCCGACGAGGCCCATGCCGAGCCAGATCAGCCAGAGCTGATGCACGTAGACGCCGAGGGCGCCGATCAGGAACCCGCCGCCCCAGCACAGGGCCGCTGCGAGGCCGGCCTTGCGGGGGCCGGCCCGCTCCAGCCAGCCGCCGAACACCGCCGCCGACAGCCCGAGCATCACGATGCCGATGGAGAAGACGATGACGAGGTCGCTGACGCGCCAGTCGCAGGTGGTGGTGACCAGGGCGGTGGCGATGCTCATGTCCGGGCAGGCCGCCGGCGCGTGCTGGCCGACGCTCAGCGCCCTCGACAGGGGGAGCCAGAACACCGACAAACCGTAGGACATGCCGATGCAGAGATGGATGGCCAGGGCCGCCGGCGGGACCAGCCATCGGTTGAAGCCGGGCTTGGCGACGATCGCTTCGCGGGACAGCCACCCGGGCGTGCGTGCGTCCGACAAGGACGCGTCTGAAACGCGAACGTCCATTCCAGGCATTGCTCCCGAAGATACACCGCGATGCAGCGGTTTCTTTGGATTAAAGCATGTCGGGAAACGTGGTGCGATGGTGTTCGCGGCAGGCGCCGAACGATTTGCTTACCCTGTCAGGTGTTCGATCCCGATTTCGACGGCCGATCGCAGATCCGGTTTCGATCGCCCCTGGCCGTGACCCTGGGTGAGTCCCGTCCGCGATCCCAGGGCCGTCGCCGCGCGCCGCCCGTTCCGAACAGCGCGGCGAAGGGGTTTTTAGGGCGCGGACGCGGATCGGATCGACGGACGTCCGAGCCGCGGGATCATCCGGACGTAGGCCAGCTCGCTCATGAGTTCGATCAGCGTCTGCGTGACGATGACGGCCGGCAGCAGGGGCACCCCGCCCGGAACCGCGAAGGCCAGGGGCAGGACGACGAGCGAGTTCCGGGTCGCGGCGCTGAAGGCCAGGGTCCGCCCGGTGGGCGCGTCGAGCCGGAAAACGCGCCCGGCTCCCCAGCCGATGAGCGGAGCCGATGCGGCGAAGGCCAGGTAGACCGGGACCGTCCGTGCGGCCGCGTCCCGGCTCGCGCCGAGCTGCGGCAGGACCGCCGCGACCACGACGAAGAGGACGAGGGCCGTCGCGGGGACCGGCAGCACACTAAGCCCGGCCGCGGCCCGTCGCCCGAGGCGGCTCCGTCCGCTCCAGACCTGGACGGCACCGGCCGCGGCCAAGGGCAGCGCGATGAGCCAGACGAAGGCGTGGAGGAAGGGGCCGACCTGCACGAACCGTCCCGCGTCCGCGCCGAGAAAGAGCGTCAGGTAGATCGGCAACAGCGCCATCTGGGCGAGGAGAAGGGCCGGGGTCGAGGCCAGCAGGACCCGGGCATCGGCGCCCCCGAGATGGGCAAAGGTCACCACGTAGTCGATGCACGGCGTGAGCAGCACCATCAGCACGCCGAGACGCAGCATCGGGTCGGCGGGAAGGAAGAGGGTGAGCCCGGCGACCAACAGGGGGATCGCGAGGAAATTGACGACCATCAACGCCGCCAGGAAGCGGCCGCGGGTGAAGGCGTGAGCCAGCGCCCGCAGGGGCACCTGCAGGAAGGTGACGAACAGCATCAGCGCCAGGGCCGGGTTGATCCCTCCTTCCAACGCCGCCGTTCCCGGCACGGTCAGGGCCGTGACGGCCCCTGCGGCGGCGGCCGCAAGGGAGAGTTCGATCTGGCGGCCTTCGAGGGCGTCGCGCAGGGTTTCGATGCGGTCCCGCGGGTGCGGGGCCTGGGACTCTGCGGGCATCAGGCCGAGGCCGCCGACGCAGGGCGACGGAAGACCAGCGCCAGGTTGTTCGCCGGCAGGCCGATGCGGGCTTCGTGCCGCAGGCCGCGCCGCGCGGCCGTGTCCGCGACGGTCTCGAGATCGCGGACGCCCCAGCGCGGATCCCGCGCACGCAGGTCCTGGTCGAAGGCGGCGTTGCTCTCGGCGGTGTGGCGGCCACCCTCGCGAAAGGCGCCGTAGAGGAACAGGACGCCGCCCGGGGCAAGCGTGCGGGCGGCTCCATCCATCAGCCCTTCCGTGGCCGACCACGGCGCGATATGGACCATGTTGATGCACAGGATGGCGTCGGCGCGCGCGATCGGCCAGGCGGCCGCGGCGGCGTCGAGATCGAGGGGAGGCCGCAGGTTGGCGAGACCTGCGGCCTCCGCATGCGCCGCGATGCTGCGGCGATAGGCCGGCTCGGGGTCGCTGGGCTGCCACGAGAGCGCCGGCAGGGCGGCGGCGAAATGGACCGCGTGCTCGCCCGATCCACTGGCGATCTCGAGGATCGTGCCGGTCTCGGGCAGGACGTCCCGCAGGACGGCGAGGATCGCCGCACGATTGCGCGCCGCCGCCGGCGCGATGAGCGCCTCACGCCCCCTATCCCAATCCTTCATCGTCCCTCCGTTCCGGCCGCGTCGCGGCGACCGTCATTCCAAATTCGCAACCCTGGCGCAAACGACGGAGCACGCCTGTTGCATCTCGACGCCGGAGGCATCAAACACCATTCAGATTTTCGGGCCGTTCGCCTTGCCACCTTTCGGGTGCCGCGAGACGAAGCGCCGGCATCCATCGCCGCCGTCCGTGATCATCACAGCTCTAAGGACACTGCTATGAAGACGCGCGCCGCGGTCGCGTGGGAGGCCAAGAAGCCTCTCACGATCGAGACCATCGACATCGAGGGACCCAAGGCCGGCGAGGTTCTCGTCGAGCTGATGGCCACCGGCATCTGCCACACCGACGCCTACACCCTGTCGGGCCTCGATTCCGAGGGCAAGTTCCCGGCGATCCTCGGCCACGAGGGCGCGGGCATCGTCCGCGAGGTCGGCGCCGGCGTCACCGCGCTGAAGCCCGGCGACCACGTTATCCCGCTCTACACCCCGGAATGCCGCAACTGTAAGTCCTGCCTGTCGCAGCGCACCAACCTGTGCACCGCGATCCGCTCCACGCAGGGCCAGGGCGTGATGCCCGACGGCACCAGCCGCTTCTCCTGCGTCTCCACCGGCGGCAGCCCGGGCGGGTCCAACACCCTGTTCCACTACATGGGCTGCTCGACCTTCTCGAACTTCACGGTCCTGCCGGCGATCGCGCTGGCCAAGATCCGCGAAGACGCCCCCTTCGACAAGATCTGCTACATCGGCTGCGGCGTCACCACCGGCATCGGCGCGGTGATCTACACCGCCAAGGTCTGGCCCGGCGCCAACGTCGTGGTGTTCGGCCTCGGCGGCATCGGCCTCAACGTGCTCCAGGCCGCCCGGATGGTCGGGGCCGACAAGATCATCGGCGTCGACATCAATCCGGACAAGCAGGAGATGGCCCGCAAGTTCGGGATGACCCACTTCATCAACCCGAAGGAGGTCGGCAACGATCACGTGGTCCAGGCGATCCTCGACGTGACCGGCGGCGGCGCTGATTTCTCCTTCGACTGCACCGGCAACGTCAACGTGATGCGCCAGGCCCTCGAGTGCTGCCACCGCGGCTGGGGCGAGTCGATCGTCATCGGCGTGGCCGAGGCCGGCAAGGAGATCGCGACCCGTCCATTCCAGCTCGTCACCGGCCGCGTCTGGAAGGGCTCGGCCTTCGGCGGCGCCCGCGGCCGCACCGACGTGCCGAAGATCGTCGACTGGTACATGGAGGGCAAGATCAACATCGACGACCTGATCACCCACACCATGCCGCTCGAGGACATCAACCACGGCTTCGACCTCATGCACGAGGGCAAGTCGATCCGGTCGGTGGTGGTTTACTGATCCGATCGGGACAGATCGTGTCCGGTCCCTCCCCCCTTCGCGGGGGAGGGTGCCTGCGGAGCAGGCGGGAGAGGGGGCGACCTCTCCGGGACCGGTGCTCCCCTCACCCGACCCGCTGACGCGGGCCGCCCTCTCCCGCAGAGGCAGAGGGACGGGCGCGGACCGACCATTCTATCAGGGGCCCGACATCGCACCCTTTCCCAGCCCCGGAACGGGACTCTGAGCCCTAAGCAGGAGAGTACACATGGAAACCCTCTCGAAGGCCCGCGCCCACGGCGGCACGCAGGGCGTCTACAAGCACGATGCCCGGACCACGGGCTGCCCGATGACCTTCGCGGTGTTCGTGCCGCCGCAGGCCGAGGCCGGCCCGGTGCCGGTGCTGTGGTACCTCTCGGGCCTGACCTGCACGCACGCCAACGTCATGGACAAGGGCGAGTACCGCAAGGCGGCGGCCGAGCACGGCGTCATCATCGTGGCGCCCGACACCAGCCCGCGCGGCCCCGGCATTCCCGACGAAGAGGGCAACTGGCAGTTCGGCTCCGGCGCCGGCTTCTACCTCGACGCCACCCAGGCGCCCTACGCCGCGAACTACCGGATGTGGAGCTACGTGACCGAGGAACTGCCCGCCCTCATCGCTCAGGAGTTCCCGGCCGACATGTCCCGCCAGGGCATCTTCGGCCATTCCATGGGCGGCCACGGTGCACTGACCATCGCCCTCACCTATCCCGACCGCTTCAAGTCCTGCTCGGCCTTCGCGCCGATCGCCCAGCCCTCCACGGCCGGCTGGTCGAAGCCTGCCTTCGAAAAGTATCTCGGCACCGACACCGCCGCGTGGCGCGCCCACGACGCCACGGCGCTGATCGAGGACGGCAAGCGCTTCCCGGAGTTCCTGGTCGACCAGGGCACCGCCGACAGCTTCCTCGACGACGGCCTGCGTCCCTGGCTCCTGGAAGAGGCCTGCAAGACCGCCGGCATTCCCCTGACCCTCAACATGCGCGAGGGGTACGACCACTCGTACTACTTCATCTCCACCTTCATGGCCGACCACATCGCCTGGGCCGCCGCCCGCCTGAAGTGAACTGCCTCACCCGGATGCGGCGACGAGGCGGTCGAGCCGCATCCGGGTGATCAGTGCGATCTCGTCGAGGGCGGCCTGCTCTTCCTCCGCGGGGGTGCGCTGCAGGCGCTCCGCGAAGATCGCCAGGATCTCGGCCCGCGCCCGGCCGCGGACCGCGATGATGAAGGGAAAGCCGAAGCGGCGGCGATAGGCGGCGTTCAGGCGGTCGAAGGCTTCCGCGTCGGCGGCGGGCATGTGGTCGAGCCCGGCGCTGCCCTGCTCGCTCGCCGAATCCGCCGTCATGCTGCGGGCCCGCGCCTCGGGCCCGGCGAGCTCCGGATGGCCGTTCAGGAAGGCGATGCGGGTTTCGGTCGGTGCGGCGCGCACGGCCCGCATCATGGCCGCGTGCAGGTCGTCGAGGCTGGCGAAGGGCCCGTGCGCGTGGGCGCGCTCCGCGACCCAGGCCGCATGCTCGAACACCCCTCCGAACCGGACGACGAAGCCGGCCCCATCGAGCCGGTTGATGGCGGCGAGATCGGGCTTTCCGGAATCGACCATCGCCGTCAGCTGCCCCGGTAGGTGGCGCAGGTGCCCGGCGCGCACAGCATCGGCACGTGGTAGCGCTGCCCGGCATCGAAGACCGCGAAGCGCACCACCGGATTGTCGACGAAGATGTCGGCCTCGGTCACGCCGGGCTTGGTCTTCAGGTAGGCGTCGATGTGGAATTCCAGCTGGTACTGACCGACCTTGGCCTCGGCGGCTGGCAGGATCGGTGCGTCGGTGCGCCCGTCGGCATTGGTGACGACGCTCTTCACGAGGCGCCATGCGTCGCCCTCCCTCACGGAGAAGTCGATGCGCACCCCCGGCGCCGGGCGGCCGCGATCCGCGTCGAGGACGTGTGTGGTGATGCCGGCCATGTCGATCGGGCTCCGGAAGGAAATCTCGCTGAAGGGGTGCCGCGGGCGCGTCAGCTGCCGCGATAGTAGGAGTAGCCCCAGGGGGTGAACAGCACCGGCAGGTGGTAGCGCTGCCCCGCATCGCGGATCACGAAGCGCACCGGAACGAGGCTGAGGAAATTCGGCTGCGGCAGCGCTACGCCGGCCTTGGCGAAATACGCCTCGAAATGCATCAGCAACTCGTACTGGCCGACCTTCAGGGCTTCGTCGACCAGGAGCGGTTCGGCCGGACGGCCATTGGCGGCGGTGGTCACGGTCTTGAGCGTCCGATAGGCGTCGCCCTCCCTGATCGCCAGGTCGCAGACCATGCCGGCGCCGGGCGTGCCGTGGAAGTTGTCGATGGCGTGCAGGGTCAGGCGCGGGCCGAGGCCGGCCTGGGAGTTCGGCGCCGTCGCCAGGGCCCTCGGCGGGGCGGGCGCGGCCTGCGCCAGAGCGCCGGTGGCGGCGACGGCGCCGAGACCAGCGCCGACGAGGCTTCGGCGCGTGAGGGCCGGTCGATCCATGGCGTGTCCTTCTCGACGGGTGCGGGGTTCGGGTTCAGGCAGGTTCGTGGGCGGCGCGTGCCGCGGCCCGCCGGACCAGGGCTCCGGGTTCCGGCGGGACGAAGGCGAGGATGAGGAGGAGCGTCGCGACCTCGAAGCCCGCGACGATCCAGAGGCCGGTGGCGGCAGAGCCGGTCTGCTCGCGCAGGGCGCCCATCACCGCCGGCGCGCCGAACCCGGCGAGGTTCGCCACCGCGTTGATCAGCGCGATGCCGGCCGCCGCGGCCGAACCGGCGAGGAACCGGCCTGGGATCTGCCAGAAGACCGGAATGGCGCTCATGGTGCCGACGATCGCCACCGTGAGGGCGAGGATCGACAGCGCCGGGCTGATCGGGACGAGCCACCCGAGGAGGGCGATCGCCACGGCGCCGATCAGCGCCGGGAGGCCGCAATGGAGGCGCGCCTCGCCGGAGCGGTCGGAGTGGCGGCCATTGAGGATCATCCCGGCTGCGCCGCAGAGATAGGCGCCGGACATGATCCAGCCGATGGTGAACGGGTCGGTGTAGCCCGCCTCGCGGACCACGCTCGGCCCGAAGAAGGTCAGGGCCGAGTTGGCGGTGATGATGCAGAAGAAGATCGCGATGCATTGCCAGACCCGGACATCCCGCAACGAGGCCAGGATGCGATGCTCCCGCGGGCCGAGGGCCGCCGCGTCGCGGGCGAGGTCGGCCGCGACCAGGGCGCGCTGCTCCGGGGTCAGCCAGCCGGCCTTCTCCGGCCGGTCGGTCAAATAGAACAGCGTGACGAGGCCGGCCAGGATCGACGGGATGCCTTCGAGGAGGAAGACCCACTGCCAGCCTGACCAGCCGTTCACGCCGTCGAGTCCGGTCATGATCGTGCCGGCCAGCGGTCCGCCGATCACCCCCGCGATGGCGGAGGCCGACATGAACAGCCCGAAGACCTTTGCGCGCCGCTCGGTGGGGTACCAGTAGGTCAGGAACAGGATCACGCCCGGATAGAAGCCCGCTTCGAACACCCCCAGGAGGAAACGCAGGACGTAGAACAGGCCGGGGGTGGTGACGAACATCATCGCCACGCAGCAGAGACCCCACAGCAGGGTGATGCGCGCGATGGTCTTGCGGGCGCCGATATGCTCGAGGAGGAGGTTGCTCGGGACCTCGCAGAGGAAGTAGCCGATAAAAAAGATCCCGGCGCCGATGCCGTAGACGGTCTCGCTGAACTTCAGGTCGGCGAGCATCTGCAGTTTGGCAAAGCCGATGTTCACCCGGTCGATCCAGGAGAGGACCCAGAGGAACATCAGGAACGGCAGCAGCCGCCAGGTGATCCGGCGATAGGTCTCGTCGAGTCCGGCCGGCGAGGGCTGTTCGAGCGCCATCAGACAATCCGCAGTCCCGGCGATTCGAGCCGGGACGATGCATCAAAATGATGCAAATCGAGGGCCATGGCGACGGGTGTGGCAGGCCCGTTCCCCGCGATGCCTGGGGATGGCCATGCCCCGCGCCCCTAGGAACGCACCCGCCCCGGTACTCTTCCGCAACCCACCTCACGTACAGCTGGCCGTCGTCTCCCCCCGAGTTGCGATCCATGCGCTTATCTATCACCGCCGGTTCCAGCGTCCTCCGGCCCGCCGCGTGAGCGCGACGGTCATCCTCGCCCTGGTGCCGATCGCGCTGCTGATCGGCCTCGGCGTGCTGCTGCGCCGCAACGGCCTCGTGGCCGAGTCGTTCTGGGCCCAGGCCGAGCGCCTCGGCTACTACGTGCTGCTGCCGGCGCTGTTCATCCACGGACTGGCCACCGCGCGCCTGGACGGCGTGCCCGTCCTCGCCCTGGCGGGCGTCCTCGTGGCCTCGACCCTCGCGGTGGCGCTCATGCTGCTCGCGATCCGGCCGCGGCTCGACCTCGACGGAGCGGCCTTCACCTCGGTGTTTCAGGGCGGAGTGCGCTTCAACAATTATGTCGGGGTCTCGGCGGCGGCGGGGTTGTTCGGCCTGCAGGGAATCGCCCTGGCGGCGGTCGCCAACGCGGCCATCGTGCCCACGGTGAACATCCTGTGCGTCCTGGTCTTCGCGCGCTTCGGCTCGGGCGGGCGGCTGGCGCCGCGGGCGATCCTCCGCCAGCTCCTTCTCAATCCCCTGGTGATCGCCTGCGGCATCGGGATCGCCCTGCAGGCGACGGGCTTCGGGCTGCCGCCGGGACTGGAGCCCACCCTGAAGGCCCTGGGGCAGGCCTCCCTCCCGCTCGGTCTCCTCTGCGTCGGCGCCGCCCTCGATCCCCGTAGCGTCCGGACCTGGCTGCGTCCGGTCGTCATCGCGTCGGTCGCCAAATTCGTGCTGATGCCGACGGTGACGATCCTGGCCTGCCTCGCCGCCGGCCTGCACGGGCCGGCCGCCGCCACCGCCCTGCTGTTCCAGTCGCTGCCGACGGCGTCCTCGTCCTACATCATGGCCCGGCAGCTCGGGGGCGACGCGCCGCTGATGGCCGGCATCCTCGCCCTGCAGACGGTGCTCGCCGGGCTCGCCATCCCCCTGGTGATGCTCATCCTGGAGGGGTTCACCGCCTGACGGCGTCAGGCGGCATAGCGGGCGAGCGCCAGGTCGGCATGGTCGATGTCGGGCGCGCGGCCGGACATCAGGTCGGCCAGCATCCGCCCGGAGCCGCAGGCCATCGTCCAGCCCAGGGTGCCGTGGCCGGTGTTGGTGTAGAGGTTGGCATAGCGCGTGGCACCGACGATCGGCGTGCCGTCCGGCGTCATCGGGCGCAGGCCGGTCCAGAACGTGGCGGCCGCGAGGTCGCCCCCGTTGGGGAACAGGTCCCGGACGCAGCGCTCCAGGGTCGCCCGGCGCGGGGCCCGGAGGACATCGCTGAAGCCCGCGAGTTCGGCCGTGCCGCCCACGCGGATCCGGTCCCCGAGGCGCGTGAGCGCGACCTTGAAGGTCTCGTCCATGACGGTGGAGACCGGCGCCTGGTCGGGGTCGGTGACCGGCAGGGTGAGCGAGTATCCCTTGACGGGATAGATCGGCAGCCGAAGCCCGAGGGGACGGAGGAGGCCCGGGGTGAAGGAGCCCATCGCGGCGACGTAGGCATCGGCCCGCAGGGTCTCGGAGCCGCAGACCACGCCCGTCACCGCGTCGCCCGCGGTCTCGAGGCCGTCGATGCGCGTCCCGTAGCGGAAACGGACGCCCATCCGCGCGCACAGCTCCGCCAGGCGCTGCGTGAACAGGTGGGCATCGCCCGTCTCGTCGCCGCTCAGGTGAAGGCCCCCGACGATCTTGTCGCGGACGCCGGCCAGCGCGGGCTCGGCCGCGATGCATCCGGCCGGGTCCAGCACCGTGTAGGCGACCCCATAGGTATCGAGGACGCGGGTGTCGTCGCCGACATGGTCGAGCTGCTTTCGCGTGCGGAAGAGCTGGAGGGTGCCGCGGGTCCGGTGGTCGTAGGTGATACCGGTCTCGGTGCGCAGGTCGCGCAGGACGTCCCGGCTGTACTCGGCGAGACGAACCATGCGGCCCTTGTTGCGGATATACGCGTCCTCGGTGCAGTTCGCGAGCATGCGCGCGAGCCAGCCATAGAAGCGCGGCTCGACGGTCGGCCACAGCACCAGGGGCCGGTGGCGCATCATCAGCCACTTCATCGCCTTGATGGGAATGCCCGGGGCCGCCCAGGGGGCCGAGTAGCCCGGCGAGACCTGGCCCGCATTGGCGAAGCTCGTCTCCAGGCCGGCGGCGGGCTGGCGGTCGATCACCGTGACGGCATGACCGGCCTTGGCGAGGTAATAGGCCGTGGTGACGCCGACCACGCCGCTTCCGAGAACCAGGACCCGCATCGCACGTCTCCCCTGAGGCCCGGAATCCCAAGCACAGGCGGGGCCATGCCGCTCCCGGCCCCGAGCGCTCCGGTCTCGTCGGACTAGAGACACTCGATCCTGCGAGCGGTGCAGCGAAGATGGTGCAGGTTCCGCCTCTTAAAGGGTGTCCGACGCACGATCCTGCGATACGATGCACGATCGTTGCACATGCTGGCCGAGGACAGTGATGCCGCCCGACGAGATCGATCGCGCGATCATCCGGGTCCTCCGCGAGGATGCGCGGATCCCGAACGCCGCCCTGGCGCAGCGCGTCGGCCTCTCGGCCTCCGCCTGCCTGCGGCGCTTGCGGATGCTGGAGCGCAACGGCACGATCCGCGGCTACACCGTGCTCCTCGACGGGCCCGGCTCCGCCGGCTTGGTGGTGATGACCCGGATCGCCCTGGAGCGGCAGACCGAGGATTGCCTCAACCGGTTCGAGGCGGCCGTGCGGCGCTGCCCCGACATCCAGGATTGCTACCTGATGACGGGCGATTCCGATTATCTCCTGAAGATCCGCGTCGCCGACATGGCGGAGTACGAGCGGCTGCACCGGTCGGTACTCTCGAAGCTGCCCGGAGTCGCCCGTATCCAGTCGAGCTTCACCATCCGCAGCGTCATCGGCCGATGATTGCCTGGGCGGCGCACCAGGGCAAAGCTCGCGAAGGCCCTGGTCTCCTGCGCGCAAAAACCCTAGTTGGCTAATCAAGCGGGGTGGGTCCGGAGTCGGGGATGCTGGGTTGGTTCAAGGCGTTGATGCCGCGCGAGGATCGGTTCTTCGACCTCTTCGAGCGGCACTCGCGCACCCTGGTGGCCGGCGCCGAAGCGCTGCAGGGCGTGCTTCAGGGCGGGGACGCCGTTCCGCGCTACTGCCAGCAGGTGGTGGAGCGCGAGCATGAGGCGGACGCGATCACCGCCGAAGTCCTCCTCGCCGTGCGCCGGAGCTTCATCACGCCCTTCGACCGAGGCGACATCAAGGACCTGATCCAGTCGATGGACGACGCCATCGACCAGATGAACAAGACGGTGAAGACGATCGCCCTCTACGAGGTTCGCCGCTTCGAACCGCTGATGCAGGAAATGGGCGGCACCGTGATCGAGGCGGCGCGGCTCACCGCCGAGACGATCCCCCTCCTCACGGCCGTCGGAACCCATGCGGGGCGCATCAACACCCTGACCGAGCAGATCACCCGGGTCGAGGGACGCTCGGACGAGCTGCAGGAGCGCGGCCTCAAGGCGCTCTACGAGGCCCACCGCAAGGATGGCGGCGACGGCGACACGATGGCCTACCTCATCGGCGCGGAGATCTACGGCCACCTCGAGGACGTGGTCGACCGCTTCGAGGACGTCGCCAACGAGATCAGCGGCATCGTGATCGAGAACGTGTAGGCGACCCGATGACCGAGGCCACCGCGCTCGCCCTGCCCGCCCTCGCCGGCCTGATCGCCGTCGCGCTGTTCTTCGACTTCCTCAACGGCCTGCACGATGCGGCCAACTCCATCGCCACCATCGTGTCGACGCGGGTGCTGCGGCCCCAATACGCGGTGCTCTGGGCGGCGTTCTTCAACTTCATTGCCTTTCTGTTCTTCGGCCTGCACGTGGCCCAGACCCTCGGGACCGGAATCGTCGATGCGGGGATCATCGATCCCCGGGTGATCTTCAGCGCGCTGATGGGCGCCATCACCTGGAACATCGTCACCTGGGTCTTCGGCATCCCGTCGAGCAGCTCGCACGCCCTCGTGGGCGGCCTCATCGGAGCGGGCGTCGCCAAGGCCGGGTTCAGCGCGGTGGTCTGGAGCGGGCTGACGAAGACTGCCGCCGCCATCGTCCTCTCGCCGCTCCTGGGCTTTCTGCTCGCGCTCCTCCTGGTGCTGATGGTCTCCTGGCTCTGCGTGCGGGCGACGCCGTTCGCGGTCGACCGGCGCTTCCGCGCCCTGCAGTTCGTCTCGGCCTCGCTCTACTCCCTGGGCCACGGCGGCAACGACGCGCAGAAGACCATGGGGATCATCGCGGTGCTGCTCTACTCGCAGGGTCACCTGGGCGCCTCCTTTCACGTTCCCCTCTGGGTGGTGATCTCCTGCCAGTCCGCCATGGCGCTGGGCACGCTGCTCGGCGGCTGGCGCATCGTGCACACGATGGGCTCCAGGATCACGCGTCTGAACCCGATGCAGGGGTTCTGCGCCGAGACGGGCGGCGCGATCACCCTGTTCGCCGCGACCTGGCTCGGCGTACCGGTCTCGACCACCCACACCATCACGGGCGCGATCATCGGCGTCGGGGCTGCACGGCGGACCTCGGCGGTTCGCTGGGGCGTCGCCGGCAACATCGTGGTCGCCTGGGTGCTGACCCTGCCGGCCGCCGCCCTGATCGCCGCGGCCTGCTACGCCGTGACGGCTTTCATCGGCTGAGGTCCGCTCCGGTCGGCGCGCGACATCGGACTGGGAGGAGACCCGGGAATGCTAGGCAACGTCGAGATCGTCTGGCGCCTGCTCCTGGCCGCGGTCCTGAGCGGGCTGATCGGCATCGAGCGCGAGCGCCTGCTCTGGGCCGCGGGCCTGCGAACGCACATGCTGGTCGGCGTCGGCGCCTGCCTGATCATGATCGTCTCGGCCTTCGGCTTTGCCGATGTGCTGGGGACCCGGAACGTCGCCCTCGATCCCTCCCGCATGGCCGCCCAGGTCGTCTCCGGCATCGGGTTTCTCGGGGCGGGAACGATTCTCCTGCGGGGCGAGGTGGTGAAGGGGCTCACCACCGCGGCGAGCCTCTGGGCCGTCGCGGCCGTCGGCCTCGCGGTCGGCGGCGGCCTCTATGTGGCGGGCATCGCCACCACGGCGATCCTGCTGGGGATCCTCGCCGGGATGAAACCCTTGCAGGAGCGCTACCACGACCGGATGCACATCCGGCCCCTCCGCGTAATGGCCAAGCCCGGCTGCATCAGCCTGGAGGTGGTGCAGGCCGTGTCCGGTGTGCGCCCCTCCCGTGTCCGGCAATTCGTGACTCGGCGCGGGTCCGCGCCTGAATTCGACGAGACGCTGATCACCTTCGTGCGGCTGTCGCGCCGCTCCGTGGAAGACATCGCACAGAAACTTCGGAGGCATCCCGGGGTGATCACGGTCGATGATCTTCCCGAATCTGGCTGAGCATGCATGATGAACGGCGAAATTCGCGGCACGACCGCGCTGGGATGTCGGGGTGGGACAGGATTGCGCGCCGAAGCTCGTAAAACGCGTTCTTCGCGATCGGATCCCGTGCCGCCAGGCGGGCGTTTGGAAACACGCACGCGCGTCGCCCTCTCCCCGGTCCGGGACGTCGTCGGGACCATGAAACGACGGAGGGAGGACGAGATCGCGATCTTCGCAAGCGAGAGGGCCTGCGCCGTTCCGGCCGTCGGTCTCCAACGGATGCCGGTCCGTCCTTGAGCCGTCGTCGTCCGTCCTCCGAGGCTGCTCCCGCCGACAAGGGCAAGCGGGCCAAGAGCCAGGTCTTTCTCGTCGCGGTGAAGCAGCGCCGAGAGGCGTTGCGCGTCTACGCGGTGCTGACATCCGCCCAGGACGAGGCTCTGGCCATCGTGGCGGCCGCGAGCGCGGAGGGCGCGGCGGTGGAGGCGGCGGGGCGCCTCTCGAAGAAACTGGCGCGGCCCCTCAAGCTGAAGCCCGAGGTCCCGCACCCCATCTGACCGAAGGCGTCCCTAGCGGGGCCGGCAGATCGTGCGATCCGTGTAGAGCACCACGTCGCCCTGTTTCGGATTGTTCACGGTGAACGGCGCGAGGCTGTCCCGGGGAAGAAACCCGCGTCCGAGTTCGCGGTCGAAGAAGTCGTGGCCGATCTCCATGTAGCAGCGATCGAGGACGGCGGTGTATCGCAGCGACGCCTGCACCGCGGCACCTCCGGTCCCGTCATTGCCGCGGCTCCCGTACGCATCGCAGTACCCGGACAGCTCGAGGCTGCCGGGGCCCGAGAGCCGGATCGCGCGCGCGGTGCCGGGTCTCACCAGGAAGGACGGGCCGCCCTCCTGCGCGCCCACCAGCGTCAAGGGCGAGCGATTATAGACGTGCCGGATGCAGTCGGCGCCGGCAGCACCCGCGCTCGCGACCAGCGCCAGGACGGGCAGAGCCACCCGGCCGAACCAGCGAAATCCCTTTTGCATCGCGCACCTTTTGCCAAGACGACCGGCTTCGACGACCGGATTCGAGGACTGACGACCGGATCGGAAGATCTGTTGAAACAGCTAGGGCATCGGGACGCCCGCGGCGAGGCCGTCGCGCGCCATCGGCACCGGCGACCGCGTGCGGATGCCGGCGAGGGTTTCCAGGGTGTTCAAGCGGCCGATGCGATCCTCGAGTTTTTCGGTGCCGCTGACCGGGACGATGGGAGCGCGGACCTGTGCGGTGACTTGCGCGGTGCGCGTGGGCTTCTCCTTCGTGCCGGGTGGAGCGTTGGTCCTGGGTTCGACGGTGCGGCCTTCGACCAGGGTGTCGGGCGATGCGACCCCGTGAGGTGCTCGGCCGCACACGAAGGCGCGAGGTTTCGCAGTCTGGAGAAATTCCAGGGACCGACGCGCCGAGTTCTGCGTTCTCGCTGGACACACTTCGCAGAAGGTAGGCGCACGTCTGGACGGAGCCCGCGCGGTTGCGTGTCACGCCCGGGACCAAGATCGCCCGATCGGGCGGTCTCCCGGCCCGCGACGTTACCGGGCGCCCGTCCGCTGGCAGCCTCCTCCCGCCACAGGTTCAGAGAACGCCATGCCAAGTTTCGGAGAGAACGAATTGAGTCGACGTGACGTCATGGCCGGCGCGACGGCCTGTGCGGCCCTGGCCGCGGTCCCCGCGCGGGCCGAGGGTCGGCCTGACTCCGCTGGTCCGGATCAGCCGGTGCTGGCAAAGGTGTCGCTGACGGTGAACGGCCAGCGCCGCGAACTCGATCTCGACACCCGCACCAGCCTGCTCGACGCCGCGCGCGAGCACCTGCACCTGACCGGCTCGAAGAAGGGCTGCGACCACGGCCAGTGCGGCGCCTGTACGATGATCGTCGACGGCCGGCGCATCAATTCCTGCCTGACCCTGGCGGTGATGCACCAGGGGTCGGAGATCACCACCATCGAGGGGCTCGGCCAGCCCGACGCCCTGCACCCGATGCAGGCCGCCTTCATCAAGCATGACGGCTACCAGTGCGGCTACTGCACGCCGGGCCAGATCTGCTCCGGCGTCGCGGTGCTCGCCGAGATCAAGGCCGGCATCCCCAGCCACGTCACGGCGGATCTGAATGCGCCGATGCAGGTCACGGACGCCGAGATCCGCGAGCGCATGAGCGGCAATATCTGCCGCTGCGGCGCCTATTCCAACATCGTCGAGGCGATGACCGAGGTCGCCGGGAGGCCCGCATGAAGTCTTTCACCTACGAGCGCCCGAATTCGCCCGCGGAAGCCGCCGCCGCCGTGTCCCGCAATCCGAACGCCAAGTTCATTGCCGGTGGCACGAACCTCCTCGATCTGATGAAGCTGCAGATCGAGACCCCGACCCACCTCGTGGACGTCAACGGCCTCGGGCTCGACAAGATCGAGGCGACGCCGGAGGGCGGTCTGCGCGTCGGAGCTCTCGTGCGCAACACCGACCTCGCGGCCGATGCCCGCGTGCGCAAGGATTACGCCGTGCTCTCGCGGGCCCTGCTCGCCGGTGCCTCCGGACAGCTGCGCAACAAGGCGACCACCGCCGGCAATCTCCTGCAGCGCACCCGCTGTCCGTACTTCTACGATACCGCGCAGGCCTGCAATAAGCGTCAGCCAGGCTCCGGCTGCTCGGCCCTCGACGGCGTCTCGCGCCAGCTCGCCGTGATCGGTGCCAGCGAGGCCTGCATCGCCACGCATCCGGGCGACATGGCGGTCGCCATGCGGGTGCTCGACGCCGCGGTCGAGACCGTCGACGCCAAGGGGACCAAGCGGAAGATCCCGATGGCCGAATTCCACCGCCTGCCGGGTGACCGGCCGGAGGTCGACACCACGCTCGCGCCCGGCGAGCTCATCACGGCGGTGACGCTGCCGAAGCCGCTGGGTGGCGCGCACATCTACCGCAAGGTCCGGGATCGCGCGTCCTACGCCTACGCCCTGGTCTCGGTGGCGGCGGTGGTTCAGCCGGACGGCAGCGGCCGGGCGGCCTTCGGCGGCGTGGCGCACAAGCCCTGGCGGGTGGAAGCGGCGGAGGGCGAGATGGCCCGGGGCGCCAAGGCGGTGACCGCGCAGGCCTTCGCCGGCGCCAAGCCGACCCACGACAATGCCTACAAGCTGACGCTGGCCGAGCGCACGCTCAGCGCGGCGCTGAACGAAGCGAGGGCCTGAGCCATGAAGTTCGACACCCCCGCGGGCCAGAACCCGATCGACCAGCTCAAAGTCGTCGGCAAGGCCACCGACCGCATCGACGGCAAGTTCAAGACCACCGGGACGGCGCCCTATGCCTATGAGCGCCACGACGTGGTGGCGAATCAGGCCTACGGCTACGTGCTCGGCGCCGGCATCGCCAAGGGCCGCATCCGCGCCATCGACACGGCGGCCGCCAAGGCGTCGCCCGGCGTCGTCGCCATCGTCACCACCCTGGACATGCCGGCTCTCGGCCTCGGCCGGATGAACGCCGCCAACCTCTTCGGCGGTCCTCAGGTCCAGCACTACCACCAGGCCATCGCGGTCGTGGTGGCCGAGACCTTCGAGCAGGCCCGAGCCGCGGCGTTCCTCGTCAAGGTCGACTATGCCCGCGAGGCCGGCCAGTTCGACCTCGCGGCCGTGGCCTCGTCCGCCAAGCCGGTTCCCGGCGACAGCGGCGAGGGCAGCGGCGGCGGCGGCGAGGATCGAACCGGCGACTTCGAGGGCGCCTTCGCCTCGGCGCCCGTCCAGTTCGACGAGACCTACACGACCCCCGACGAGAGCCACGCGATGATGGAGCCGCACGCGACCATCGCCGCCTGGGAGGGCGACAAGCTCACCCTCTGGACCTCCAACCAGATGATCGCCTGGACCAAGGGCAGCATCGCCAAGATCCTCGACATCCCGGAGGCGTCGATCCGCGTCGACTCGCCCTATATCGGCGGCGGCTTCGGGGGAAAGCTGTTCGTGCGCTCCGACGCCGTGGTGGCGGCGCTGGCCGCCAAGGCCGCCGGCCGACCGGTCAAGGTCGCGCTGACCCGGCCGCTGGTCGCCAACAACACGACCCACCGGCCGGCCACGATCCAGCGCATCCGCATCGGTGCGACACCGGACGGGACGATCACCGCCATTGCGCACGAGAGCACCTCCGGCAACCTGCCCAAGGGCAAGCCCGAAACCGCCGTGGACCAGACCAAGCTGCTCTATGCCGGGGCCAATCGCCTGACGGCCATGAAGCTTGCCCATCTCGACCTGCCCGAAGGCAATTCGATGCGGGCGCCGGGCGAGGCGCCGGGCCTGATGGCCCTCGAGATCGCCATGGACGAGATGGCCGAGAAACTGGGCATGGACCCGGTCGCCTTCCGCGTCCGCAACGACACCCAGGTCGATCCGGGCCATCCGGAGCGCCCGTTCTCCCACCGCAACCTCGTGGGCTGCCTGAAGCTCGGCGCGGAGACGTTCAACTGGTCGGCCCGCAACCCGAAGCCCGGCCAGGTTCGCGACGGGCGCTGGCTCGTCGGTATCGGCATGGCGGCGGGCTTCCGCAACAACCTCCTGATGAAGTCGGGCGCCCGCGTCCGCCTCGGGCGCGACGGCATCGTCACGGTCGAGACCGACATGACCGATATCGGGACCGGCTCCTACACCATCATCGCGCAGACCGCCGCCGAGATGATGGGCGTGGGCCTCGACAAGGTGGTGGTGCGCCTCGGCGATTCGTCCTACCCGGTCTCAGCCGGCTCGGGTGGCCAGTTCGGTGCGAACAACTCGACCGCCGGTGTCTACGCGGCCTGCGTCCAGCTCCGCGAGGCGGTGGCGCAGCGGCTCGGCTTCAACTCGGCCGATGCGGTGTTCGCAGACGGGCAGGTCCGCTCCGGCAACCGCACCGAGACCCTGGCCAAGGCGTCTAGCGAGGGTGAACTGGTGGCGGAGGATTCGATCGAGTACGGCGACCTCGCCAAGAAGCAGCAGCAATCGACCTTCGCGGGCCACTTCGTCGAGGTCGGCGTCGACGTCGACACCGCGGAGATCCGGGTGCGGCGCATGCTGGCGGTCTGTGCCGCCGGGCGCATCCTCAACCCGAAATCGGCCCGCAGCCAGGTCATCGGCGGCATGACGATGGGCGTCGGCGGGGCGCTGATGGAGGAACTCGCGGTCGACACCAAGCGCGGCTTCTTCGTGAACCACGATCTCGCCGGCTACGAGGTGCCGGTGCACGCGGACATTCCGCACCAGGAGGTGATCTTCCTCGACGAGGTCGATCCGCAATCTTCGCCGATGAAGGCGAAGGGTGTGGGCGAACTCGGCATCTGCGGTGTGGGCGCGGCGGTGGCCAACGCGGTCTACAACGCCACCGGCGTGCGGGTGCGGAGCTACCCGATCACCCTCGACAAGCTCCTCGGGCAGATGCCGGACGCTGCTTGAGACCGATTGCGCGAAGGCCGCGGCAGGGATCCTGTCGCGGCCCGCAGGACGTCGCGCGACCCCCGATGGCCTTCAGGCCGCCGGGGGTCGTTCGCATTCAGCTGTGTGCCAGCACCGCCAGCAGCAGCAGGGCGATGATGTTCGTGATCTTGATCGCCGGATTCACGGCAGGGCCGGCTGTGTCCTTGTAGGGATCGCCGACGGTGTCGCCGGTCACGGCCGCCTTGTGGGCCTCCGAGCCCTTGCCGCCGTGGTGCCCGTCCTCGATGTACTTCTTGGCGTTATCCCAGGCACCGCCGCCCGAGGTCATCGAGATCGCGACGTAAAGCCCCGTGATGATCACGCCGAGGAGCATCGCTCCCACCGTGGCGAAGGCCTGGCTCTTTCCGCCGATCGGCTGGATCACGAAGAACAGCACGATCGGCGACAGCACCGGCAGCAGCGAGGGAACGATCATCTCCTTGATCGCCGCCCGGGTGAGCATGTCGACGGCGCGGCCGTAATCCGGCCGGTCGGTCCCCTGCATGATGCCGGGCTTCTCACGGAACTGCCGACGCACCTCCTCCACCACGGCGCCGGCCGCGCGGCCCACCGCGGTCATCGCCATGCCGCCGAACAGGAACGGGATCAGGCCGCCCAGCAGCAGACCGACGACCACGTAGGGGTTGGAGAGCGAGAAATCGACGGTCACGCCCTGGAAGAAGCGGTACTGGGTCGGGCTCGCATGGGCGATGAAGTAGTTCAGGTCGGAGGTGTAGGCGGCGAACAGCACCAGGGCGCCGAGGCCGGCCGAGCCGATGGCGTAGCCCTTGGTCACCGCCTTGGTGGTGTTGCCGACCGCGTCGAGGGCATCGGTGGACTTGCGCACGTCCGGCGGCAGGCCGGCCATCTCGGCGATGCCGCCGGCATTGTCGGTGACCGGCCCGAAGGCATCGAGGGCCACGATGAAGCCGGCGAGCGCCAGCATGGCGGTGACCGCGATGGCGATGCCGAACAGCCCGGCCAGCGAGTAGGTGCTGATGATGCCCGCGACGATGACGAGCGCGGGCAGAGCGGTGGATTCGAGCGAGATCGCCAGGCCCTGGATCACGTTGGTGCCGTGGCCCGTCACGGACGCGTCCGCGATGGACTTCACCGGCCGGAAGTTGGTGCCGGTGTAGTACTCGGTGATGACGACGATCAGCGCCGTGATGATGAGGCCGATCACCGCGCAGCCGAGAAGGCCCCCGGAGGTGAAGGTCACGCCCGCGTTGGTGGTGAAGGCCGTGCCGAAGCCGCCGAACAGGGCGTAGTTCACGCCCGCGATGGCGACGATCGAGAGGGCTCCGGCGGTGATCAGGCCCTTGTAAAGCGCGCCCATGATCGACTGGTTGGCCCCGAGCCGCACCGCGTAGGTGCCGGCGATCGAGGTCAGGATGCAGGCCGAGCCGATGGCCAGGGGATAGAGCAGCATCGCCTCGAGGACGTTGCGCCCCCCGACCTCGGTCTGGCCGGAGAAGAAGATCGCCGCGAGCACCATGGTGGCGACCACGGTCACCGCGTAGGTCTCGAACAGGTCGGCCGCCATGCCGGCGCAGTCGCCGACGTTGTCGCCGACATTGTCCGCGATGGTGGCAGGGTTGCGCGGATCGTCCTCCGGAATCCCGGCCTCGACCTTGCCGACGAGGTCGCCGCCGACATCCGCGCCCTTGGTGAAGATGCCGCCGCCGAGACGGGCGAAGATCGAGATCAGCGAGGCGCCGAAGCCCAGGGCCACCAGGGCGTCGATGACGTCGCGGCTGGCCGGCGACAGGCCGGCGATGCGGGTGAGGTAGCCGTAGTAGAGCGCCACGCCGAGGAGCGCGAGGCCGGCCACGAACATGCCGGTGACGGCCCCCGATTTGAAGGCGACGTCGAGGCCGCCGCCGAGCGACGTGGAGGCCGCCTGCGCGGTGCGGACGTTGGCGCGCACCGAGACGTTCATGCCGATGAAGCCGGCCGCCCCCGACAGCACGGCGCCGATCAGGAAGCCGATACCCACCTTCAACCCGAGGAAATATGTGAGGGCGACGAACAGCACGAGCCCGACGATCGCGATCGTGGCGTATTGGCGCCGGAGATAGGCCTGCGCCCCCTCGGCGATCGCCCCCGCGATCTCCTGCATGCGCTGGGTGCCGGCGTCGCGCTTCATCACGTCGTTGATCGTGAGGATGCCATAGGCGACGGCGCACAGCCCGCCCAGGATGATAAGCAACAAAGCTGTCATTCGACCGTCCTTGATTGGCGATGCCCGTGCGGGTCTGTCGTGGCGTTGCTGGACTTCGTGGCCGTGATTTCCGGGTGTGCGCAGCGTTTCTGGCGTGCGAAGGTCATCGTTCGCGCGAGCGTCTCTGCCGCGCGCCGCGTTTCTGTTGTTGTGCATCTCCTCCGAAGGAATGCCTGCTCTGAGTGCCAAACTTCACCGGCGCTGGCAAATGCTGCCGAGCTTTTTCAGCCGCGAATATTTTTGCATCGCAAAACAGGTCGGGCTCGGTGGAAGTGTTCGCGCGGGCGCGAGCCTGATCTCAGCGTTCGGGGACGGCGCCGCGCGAAGCGGCCGGCGTCTCAGAAGTGGCTGAAGGACCCTGTCCCCAGCACCCGCGACGTGCCGTCGGCCTCCCGGAAGGAGGGCGACGCGGAACCGGCCGCGACCGTGCCGATGCAGGTCAGGGGCGTGCCGGTGGCGCTTGCCGCCGCCAGGCAGGCGTTCAGGTTCGCGGGGGCCACGGCGCAGAGGATCTCGTAATCGTCGCCGCCCGTCGCGATCGGGGTCAGGAGGGCCGGCTCCTGGGCCAAGGCTCT
The DNA here is from genome assembly GCF_001423285.1 of Methylobacterium sp. Leaf111. NCBI lineage: Bacteria > Pseudomonadati > Pseudomonadota > Alphaproteobacteria > Hyphomicrobiales > Methylobacteriaceae > Methylobacterium > Methylobacterium sp. Leaf111. The sequence continues at coordinate 24,424 of NZ_LMNE01000012.1, forward strand.
CGCGGCGGCGGGCGAGAGCGGGAGCCGGGCGAGATCGATCTCCGCGGAGCGCCCCTCCCCTTTCAGCATCTTGGCCAGATCCCCGGCGAGGCCGTCCGAGACGTCCATCGCGGCCCGGGCGTAGCGGCGCAGGACCGGAGCGAGGCCGATGCGCGGGCGGGGATGCCAGTAGCGATCGATGAGGGCGTCGCGATCCGCCGCGTCCAGCGCGCCCGCCCAGCCCGGCCCGTTGGGGCGGCGCAGGAGCAAGCCCAGGGCCGCATCCCCGATCGTGCCGCTGACGCAGATCCGGTCGCCGACCTGCGCGGTCCCACGCCGGACGATTCCCCCCGCCGGGACTTCGCCGATCGCGGTGACGCCGATCAGCGCCGGGCCGGCGGCCCGCACGGTATCGCCGCCGAGGAGGTCGAGGCCGAACTCCGAGAGACCATCGGCGAGGCCGGCCGCGAAGCCAGCGAGCCAGTCCTCGGTCCAGTCATCGGGCAGCGCGAGCGTCAGCAGGATTCCGCGCGGGCGGGCGCCCTTGGCGGCGAGGTCCGAGACGTTCACGCCGAGGGCCTTGCGGGCGATCGAACCCGGTGGATCGTCGGGAAAATAATGCACCCCGGCCACGATGGCGTCGGCCGTGAGAACGAGGTCGCAGCCGGGACTGGGCGACAGGGTGGCGGCGTCGTCGCGCAGGCCATCCGCTCCGGGTCCCGCCAGGGGCGCGAAGTAGCGCGCGATCAGCCCGTCCTCGTCGGGCCGGGCCACCGGGGTCAGGCCCGGCCGGAGGCCGGCAGGCCGGCGAATTCGTTGCCGCGCACGTCCCGGGCCACCTTGTCGAGGACGCCGTTGACCATGCCGGGCTCGTCGCCGCCGAAGAAGCTATGGGCGACATCGACGTATTCGGAGATGACGACCCGCGCCGGTACGTCGCGGCGGGACATGAGCTCGTAGGCGCCCGCCCGCAGGATGGCGCGCAGCACCGCCTCGATGCGCTTGAGGGGCCAGCCCGAGGCCAGTGCCCCGTCGAGGATCGGATCGATGGCCCGCTGCTCTTCGACGACGCCGCGCAGGAGGTCGCGGAAGAAGGCGATCTCCGCGGCCGGATGCTCGATGCCGTCGACCTCGCGCCCGATCCAGAAGGTCTCGAACTCGGTGAGCGCCTCGATCACGCCCTTGCCCGAGATTTCCATGTCGTAGAGCGCCTGCACGACGGACAGGCGTGCGCCGCTGCGTTCGGCGGTCTTCATCCCGGAGTCGTTGGCCATGATCCTCAATCCTCTCCGACCGACGCCGCCGATGCGTCGCGCTTCAGCGACAGCACCGCGAGCGCGGCCTCGGCGGCACCGCCGCCCTTGTTCAGTTCGGCGACCCGGGCACGGGCCTGGGCCTGGGCTTCCGTCTCCACCGTGAGGATGCCGTTACCCAGCGGCAGGCGCAGGGTGACGGACAGGTCCATCAGGGCCCGCGCGCTCTCGCCCGCGACGATGTCGTAATGCCCGGTCTCGCCGCGGATGACGCAACCGAGCGCCACCACGGCATCGTAGGGCTGGCCGGCACGGGCCGCGGCCTCGACCAGGATCGCGATGGCGGCCGGGATCTCCAGGGCGCCGGGCACGGTCACCACCGTGGCCACCGCTTCGGCCGCGGCAAGGGCGCCTTCCGCGCCGGCCAGGAGCTCGTCGGCGAGATCCTCGTAGTAGCGGGCTTCGACCACGAGGACGCGCGCGCCCTTGACGTTGGCGGGAGCGGTGCGGGAAGCGTAGGCGAGCGATACCATCGAGAGGCTTTCATGGGACACGGTCGGCGGACGGCACAGCAGCCGGGACCGGGCGCGCTTGCCGCGACCCTCGGGGATCCGTCGGTGCGCAAGACTCGACCGGCCGGACCTGTCCTGCGCCCGCAGGCGCGAGCGATAGACCCTAGGCGCCGTGGCGACAAGCGCGAGCCCCGCCAATCCGGGACGGCGGGTGCTGGTCCGCGCGCGCTCAGGCCCCTGCGGCGGCGCGGCTCTCGGACAGGCGGGCGGCGTAGCGGGCGATGAGGTCGACCTCGAGGTTGAGCCGATCCCCGGCCCGCCGCTCGCCCCAGGTGGTCACCGCCAGGGTGTGCGGGATGAGCAGCACCGAGAACAGGTCGCCGTCCACCGTGTTCACGGTCAGCGAAGTGCCGTCGAGGCAGACCGAGCCCTTCTCGGCGATGAAGCGTGCGAGCTGGGCCGGGGCGCGCAGGGTGAAGCGGTCCGAGGGGGCCCATTGCGGATCCCCCGCGCCGCCCGTGACGGGGTCTCGGGCCACGAGTTCGGCCAGGCCGTCCACGTGGCCGGTGACGAGATGGCCGCCGAGCTCGTCGCCGATCTTCAGGGAGCGCTCGAGATTCAGGCGCCGGCCCTCGCGCCACGTGCTCACATGGGTGCGGGCCAGCGTCTCGGCCGCGGCATCGACGGCGAAGATGCAGCCGTCCTCCGCCGGCTCGATCGCGACCGCCGTGAGGCAAGGGCCCGAGCAGGCGATGGAGGCACCCAGCGCGATGGTGGCGGGATCGTAGTGCGAGCGGATGCGAATGCGGCGCAGGCGGTCGTCGCCGGCGACCGACACGACCTCTCCGACATCCGTGACGAGACCGGTGAACATCTCAGGCGCTCCGCTCGTAGGTGACGGCCCGGTCGGGACCGAGAATCCGGGTTTCGACGACCCGGAGGTGGTGTTCGTCGAGCCGCTTCCGAAGCACAGGGCCGATGGCCGGCAGGCCACCGGTGTCGCCGAGTCGTCCTGGGCCGGTGATGAGCGTGAAGACGTCGACGAGGTCGGCGCCCGCCAGGGCATCGGCGAGGTGCGGGCCGCCTTCGCAGCAGAGGCGCGTCACGCCCCGCTCGGCCAGGGCCCGCAAGGCGGCGTGCAGGTCGACCCGTCCCGCGCCGTCGGCATCGACGCCGATCACCTCCACACCGAAGGAGGCCAGCATGCGCTTGGCGTGCACCGGAGCCCGGCGGGTGCTGAGGATCAGGGTCGGAACGTCGCGGGCGCTGCGCACCAGGGTGGTGGAGGGCAGCAGGCGAAGGTTCGAATCGAGCACGACGCGCAGGGGCGAACGGTCGGACAGCCCCGGCATCCGGACCGTGAGGGACGGATCGTCGGCGCGCGCGGTGCCGATGCCGACGAGGATCGCATCCGCGTGCGCTCGCCAGAGATGGACCGCTCCGTCGGCGATGGGGCCGGTGATCCGCAGGCGCTCGGCGGGTGCACCGGCGAAACCATCCTGGGTCTGGGCGAGCTTGAGGTGCAGGCTCGGCCGCCCCCGCGTCACACGGGTGACGTGGCCGCGATGATCGCGGGCGGCCTCCTCCGCCAGGAGGCCCGTGGTCACCGCGATCCCGGCGGCGGCGAGGAGATTATGGCCGCGCCCGGCGACCCGCGGATCGGGGTCCTCCAGGGCCGTGACGACGCGGGCGATGCCGGCTGCGACGATGGCGTCGGTGCAGGGTGGGGTCCGTCCGTGATGGGAGCACGGCTCCAGGCTGACGTAGAGCGTGGCGCCGCGGGCCGCCTCCCCCGCCATGGCGAGAGCGATCGGCTCCGCGTGCGGGCGGCCGCCGGGGGCGGTCACGCCCTGGCCGACGATCCGCTCCGCACCGGGCGGACCCGCCACCACCACCGCGCCGACGGAGGGGTTCGGCCAGGTGCATCCGAGGTTGCGATGCCCGAGGGCGAGGGCGAGACGCATGTAGCGGCGGTCGGTCTCGCCCGGGCCCGCGGTCTCTGTTCCAGCGGTCTCCATTCCGGCGCTCCTCACGCCCGGGACTTCGGCTGGCGCTTCGGCCGGAGGGGCGTGACCGTCGCGGAGAGATCCGGAAGCCGGTCCCCGGTCGCGGTTCCGCCCACCCCGCGCGGCTCCTCCGAGCCCGTATCGGCCGGGAGGGCAGCCGGATCGGAGAGGGTCCCGAGCAACGCCTTGAAGTCGCTGGCCTCGCGGAAATTCTTGTAGACCGAGGCGAAGCGCACGTAGGCGACGTCGTCGAGCCCCTTCAGGCCCTCCATCACGAGTTCGCCGATGGCCTCGCTGCCGATCTCGGCCTCGCCGCTGCTCTCGAGCTGACGCGTGATGCCGCTGACGAGGCGTTCGATGCGCTCGGGGTCCACCGGGCGCTTGCGCAGGGCGACCCCGATCGAGCGCTGGAGCTTGTCGCGGTCGAAGGGCACGCGCTTGCCCGAGCGCTTGAGCACGGTGAGTTCGCGCAACTGCACCCGTTCGAAGGTGGTGAAGCGACCGCCGCAATCCGGGCAGACCCGGCGCCGGCGGATCGCCGCCGCGTCGTCGCTCGGGCGCGAATCCTTCACCTGGGTGTCGGGACCGCCGCAATAGGGACACCGCATCGGACGGACACCTGGGAGGGAGGAGCGCTGAGGGGAAGGCGCGCCGGAAACGACAACGGCCGCGGACCCGAGGGTCCGCGGCCGTTGCATGGCATGGTGAGGGGCGCCGGTTCAAGCGCCCGCTGGCGGGGCGTTGCGCCTCAGCCGTAGATCGGGAAGCGGTCGGTGAGGGCGTGCACCCGCTGCTTTACGCTCGCCTCGACCGCGGCATCGCCCTCGTCACCCTTGGCCACCAAGCCATCGAGGACTTCGACGATGAGGCCGCCGATCTGCTTGAACTCGGCGACGCCGAAGCCGCGCGAGGTGCCGGCCGGGGTGCCAAGGCGGATGCCCGAGGTGATGGTGGGCTTCTGCGTGTCGAACGGCACGCCGTTCTTGTTGCAGGTGATGTCGGCGCGGCTGAGGGCCGCTTCCGCCGCCTTGCCGGTGAGGCCCTTGCTGGTGAGGTCGACCAGCATGAGGTGGTTGTCGGTGCCGCCCGAGGTGATGTTGTAGCCGCTCGACATCAGGGTGTCGGCCAGCGCCTTGGCGTTCTCGATCACCTGCTTGGCGTAGATCTTGAACTCGGGCTTCAGGGCCTCGCCGAAGGCCACGGCCTTGCCGGCGATGACGTGCATGAGCGGGCCGCCCTGGATGCCGGGGAAGATCGCCGAATTGAACTTCTTGGCCAGCGCCTCGTCGTTCGTCAGGATCATGCCGCCGCGCGGGCCGCGCAGGGTCTTGTGGGTCGTCGTGGTGACGACGTGGGCGTGCGGGAAGGGCGACGGATGCACGCCGGCCGCGATCAGGCCCGCGAAATGCGCCGCGTCCACGAAGAAATAGGCGCCGACGGCATCGGCGATCTCACGGAACTTGGCGAAGTCCCAGTGGCGCGGATAGCCCGAGCCGCCGGCGATGATCACCTTGGGCTTGTGCTCGTGGGCGAGGGCCTCGACCTGCTCCATGTCGATGCGCTGGTCGTCGCGGCGCACGGTGTAGGAGACGGGCTTGAACCACTTGCCCGAGACGTTCGGGGGGGCGCCGTGGGTGAGGTGGCCGCCGGCCGCGAGGTCGAGGCCGAGGAAGGTGTCGCCCGGCTGCATCAGGGCCAGGAACACGCCCTGGTTCGCCTGGCTGCCGGAGTTCGGCTGCACGTTGGCGAAGCCGCAGTTGAACAGACGCTTGGCGCGATCGATGGCCAGGTTCTCGGCGATGTCGACGAACTGGCAGCCGCCATAGTAGCGGCGGCCCGGATAGCCCTCGGCGTACTTGTTCGTCAGCACCGAGCCCTGCGCTTCGAGAACCGCGCGCGAGACGATGTTCTCGGAGGCGATCAGCTCAATCTCGTGCTGCTGGCGGCCGAGTTCCTGGGCCACCGCCTGCGCGATCTCCGGATCCGCGTCCGCGAGGGGAGCAGCGAAGAAGGTGTTGGAGAAGTGCTTGTCGGCAGCAGTACCGGCGCTCATGGAAAGCCTCGATTGTTGAACGGGCGGACGCACCCGTAATCCGCTGGCGTTGGGCGGGCGGGCGTTCGAAGGCTGGATTACTACACGCGACCGGTTCCAAGGCCAAGCACAGGCATTTTTTTGCGTGGGATCAAAAAAATTCAGCTCAGAGCGCGTCGCTCAGAGTCGAGACGGCAACAACCCGTGTCGTGGCGTCGCATCCACCATGCAAAAGGCCCGCGCCTTGGGGCGCGGGCCACGACAATCGTGCGGTTTGATCGCCGGTGAGCGGGCTCAGTTCTCCTCGTCGCCCGGCTCGAAGCTCTGAACCGGCTCGGCGCTGGCGACCGGGGTCGGGGCCGAGAGGGTCGAGGGCACGTTCACGCCGTCACGCTTGTAGATGTCGTCGCGGAACTGGACGAGGCCGTCCGGGGTCGACCAAGCCGTGATGTAGGTCCAGTAGACCGGAACCGGGGTCGACAGCGTGGCGTCGACCCGCTTGCCGCTCTCGATGGCCTGCTCGACCTGCTCGCGGCCCCAGCCGGGCGTGTCCTTGAGAAGCCAGGTGATGTACTCGCGCACGTTCTGCACGCGGACGCAGCCCGAGGAGATGAAGCGGAAATCGTCGCCGTAGACGCCCTTCGAGTTCGTGTCGTGCATGAACACGCCGTAGGGGTTCGGAATGTTGATGCGCACGATGCCCATCGAGTTGAAGTCGGCCCCCGAATCCTGGCGGTAGCGGTAGCGGGTGCCTTCGTCCGAGTTCCAGTTCACCGAAGCCGGGGAGATTTCGTTTTCGCCGGCGAAGATACGGATCTTGTTCTCGGTGAGGTAGGTCGGATCCTTCTGCATCTTGGGGATCAGGTCCTTCTTCACGATGGAAGCCGGGACCGTCCAGAACGGGTTGAAATTGATCTGCGTCGCCTTGGTGTTCATGATCGGCGACTGGCGGTCGATCTTGCCGACGCCGGCGGCGTGAAGGGTCACGACCTGGCCGTTCTCCACCGTCTGCACCAGGGCGGCGGGGATGTTGGTGATGACGAACCGATTGCCGAGGTTGCCGGCATAGGAGCGCAGGCGCACCACGTTGATCTCGAGCTGGTGCAGACGGACATCGGCCGGCACGTTCATGGCCGCCTGGGTGGTCTGGCTCATGGCGCCGGTCTGGCTCAGGCCATGCCGCGCCTGGAAACGCTTCACGCCGGCCGCGACGTAGGAATCGTACACGCCCGAGCCGCCGGAGGCCGGGTCGAGATCGCCCGTGACGATCAGGCGCTGGCGCAGGGCGGCCACGGCCGGCCCCTTGGCGCCGACGCGCAGGCGATCGGCGCCGGAGACCGGCTTCCATCCGCCGCGATTGACGATGTCCCGGTAGCGCTCGATCATCTGCTCCGTGGCCGCCACGGTCTGCGGCGACAGGATCGGCGTCGAGGAGCGCTGCACCTGCATGGCGGCGGGCGAGGCGTAGTCCTGCGCCCATTCGGCCTGGGCGAAGCCGCCGGCCTCACGCGCCGTCGCCGACTGGCCGATGACGGCCGCCGATGCGAGCAGCGCGAAGCCGAGCGCGCGGGTGTGGAAAGCCTGATTCAGCATCGGACGTGAACTCTGATCTGATTTACGAAGCGACATGCGGCGTCGTCGGTCCCGGCAGCGCGCGCCGAGGTCTCGCAACACCCCCTGTCACGACCGTGTCGGGGTACGGTTAAGAACTCATGGGGACCCGGCCACATTGTGGCACGGCGCGGCTTATCCCCGCGATCCCCGGACACGTTCTCTCGACTGCGGCCCGTGTGCCACAGCACGGTGTCTCACCGTGCGATCGGCATGGCGAAACGAGGACCGATGGCGTAAGTCGAAGGACGATGACGCTTCCGGCGAACCAGGCTGGCCACGGAAGGTGGGCCCCGCTGCGTGCGATCACTGCGGTGGTCGCCCTCTACGCGTTCGTTCTCCATGCCGTCCTCAGCGGTCTCGTGCTCCTGCCGGACTCCTCCGCGCACGGCATCCTCTGCCTCGGGCAGATCGACGAGGCCGGCCCCGCTGCACCCGATTCGACCCACGCCCATCATCAGCCCTGTTGCACCGTGGCCGGGCCGATGCTGCACGCGGCGATGCCGGAGGTGTCGGCTCGCACCATCGTCTGGCCGGCGCCCGCGACGAGCCGGGTGACCTGGCGACGCGAGGCGTCCGTTTCCGCTCGTGGACCGCCGGGCACGATCCCCCATCCCAGAGGTCCGCCCGCCGTCTGATCCGATCGCCGATTCCCGATCCCATCAGACACGGACCATCCGATGAACCGCATCCCCCGGGCCGAGCTCTTCGCAGGCCTTCTCCTCTCGCTGTCCGCTACCGCCGCCCTCGCCCACGCCACCCTGGAGCGCAAGGAGGCGAGCCCGAATGCCGCCTACCGCGGCGTCGTGCAGATCACCCATGGCTGCGACGGCCAGCCCACCAACCGCGTCAGCGTCACCATCCCCGAGGGCGTGATCGGTGCCAAACCGATGCCGAAGCCCGGCTGGACCGTGACGACCGAGAAGGGCGCCTATGCCCGCGCCTATCCGTACTATCACGGGGACATTCGCGAGGGGGTGAGGACCATCACCTGGACCGGGGGTAGCCTGCCCGACGATCAGGTCGACGAATTCACCTTCCTGGCGCGGATCAGCGACGCCTTCGCGCCCGGCAGCACGGTCTACTTCCCCGTCGAGCAGGATTGCGCCGCGGGGCAGTACCGCTGGGGCGAGATCCCGGCCGCGGGGCAGGAGGCCCATGCCCTGAAATCCCCCGCCCCCGGCGTCCGCATCGTGGCCGCCGCCTCCGGCCCGGCCCGCGCCGCGGCGTCGAGCGTCAAGGCCGGCGACCTGAGCATCGAGACCCCCTGGATGCGCGCGACGCCCGGTGGCGCCAAGGTGGCGGGCGGCTACGTCCGCGTCACCAACACCGGCAGCCAGGCCGACCGCCTCGTCGGTGCTTCGATCCCCCTGGCGGGACGCACGTCGATCCACTCCATGACCATGGAGGGCGGCGTGATGAAGATGGCCCCGGTCGAGGGTGGCCTGGTGATCAAGCCGGGCGAGACGGTGGAGCTGAAGCCCGGCGGGCTGCACCTCATGTTCGAGGATCTCGCGAGTGGACCCAAGGCCGGCGAGACGGTCGAGGGCACGCTGCGCTTCGAGCGCGCCGGCACCGTGCCCGTCACCTTCAGCGTCGCGCCCATCGGCGCGATGAGGCCGGGTGCGCCAGCCGCCGCCGCGACGGCACCGGGCCACCACGAGCACTGACGCCGCGCGTCCCCGGATCCCGGGGACCGATGGCCGGCCGGATCCTACCGTGACCGGCCGGCTCGACGCCTGGCGGTGTTTGTCTTCCAACTGGCCCGACCCATCGCTCCGCCGCGCGCATCCCCGCGCGGCGTCCGCCACCTCGCCCCTCTCCCACCGGGATCATGCCGGCCCCTTCGCGCCGTCGCGAAGCGCGGGCCCATGGTCCGGAGCCCGTCCCATGTCCGCGCCTCGGAATGTCTCCCCTCCCCGAAATGAGTCCGCCCCGCTCTCCCCCTGCCCCAAGGCCGCTGCCCTCGCCCTCCTGGGCGGCGCCTCGCTCCTGACCCTCGTCATCGCCGCGACGCCGTCCTGCGCCGAGGAAACGGCTGCCGCGACGTTGTCCGAGCTCAGCATCGAGGGCGCCGCGGCCGGCTCCCTAACGGTGCCGAGCGTCGCGGCCCAGCGCGCTGCGGTGAACGCCACCGTCGGTTCCGTCGCCTTCGTCGACGCCAAGGACTTCCAGGACCGCTACGCCAATACCCTGCGCGACACGCTGAAGGACGTGCCCGGTGTCTACGTGCAGGAACGCTACGGCCAGGAACTCCGCCTGTCGGTGCGCGGCTCGGGCATCTCGCGTGGCTTCCACCTGCGCGGGCTCGAACTGCTGCAGGACGGCATTCCGCTGAACCTCGCCGACGGCAGCGGCGACTTCTACCAGGTCGATCCCCTGGGGCTGCGCTCGATCGAGGTCTACAAGGGCGGCAACGCCCTCACCTTCGGAGCGACGACCCTCGGCGGGGCCATCAACGTCGTCACCCCCACCGCCCAGACGGCCTTCGCGCCCAACATCCTGCGCATCGACGGCGGCGCCTTCACCACGATCCGGGAGAACGTTCAGGTCTCGCGCATCTCCGGCCCGGTCGATTTTCTCGTCAACGGCACGATCACCAATTCCGACGGCTACCGGGACCACGAGACCCAGCGGACGCAGAACTTCAACGCCAATCTCGGCTACCAGCTCGCGCCGGGCGTCGAGACGCGCTTCTATGCCGGAGTCTACCTGACCGACCAGAAGCTCCCCGGCACGCTGAGCCTCTTCAATGCCCTGAACAATCCGACGCTCGCCAATCCATCGGCGATCGCCGGCAACCAGTCTCGCAAGGTCGAGACCGAGCGGATCGCCAACCGCACCTCGTTCCTGCTCGATGTCGGCAAGCTCGACATCGACACCTGGGCGATCCACAAGTCGCTCTACCACCCGATTTTCCAGGTCATCGATCAGGACGGCTTGACCTACGGGATCGCCCCGCACTGGGCCGGGACCTTCCAGGTCGCCGGCTATCGCAACGACCTGATCCTCGGCCTGCGCGCCTTCGCGGGCCAGAATTCGGCCCTCCAGTTCGTCAACGTCGCCGGCCAGCGCGGCGCGCAGACGCTGCGCGCGGTGCAGAGCGCCTCGAACTACGAAGCCTATGGCGAGAACCGCTTCTGGTTCCTGCCGGACGTGGCCCTGATGGCCGGCGCCAAGGCGTTTTCCTCCAACCGGACCTACAGCAACAACGGCGGCTTCTCCGGCGCCAACGCGTTCCCCGCCTCGGCCAACGAGACCTATGCGGGTATCAATCCCAAGGTCGGCCTCCTCTGGCAGCCGCTGCCCGACCTGCAGGTCTTCGGCGACATCACCGGGTCGCGTGACGTGCCGGATTTCTCCGACCTCGTGCAGCAGAATACGCTGAACACCACGTTCGTGCCGCTGCGGGCGCAGCGCGCCGTGACCTACGAGGCCGGCACGCGCGGGCGGATCGATCGACTGTCCTGGGACGTCACCCTCTATCACTCGGAGATCCGCGACGAGCTCATCAACTTCTCGATCAACCCGGGCCTCAACATTCCGGCCGCGACCTTCAACGCGCCCCGGACCCGCCACCAGGGCGTCGAGGCCGCAATCGCCCTCGATCTTGCCCGCGACCTGATCGGCACCGGCGACGCGGTCGTGGTTTCGCAGATCTGGACCCACAACGACTTCCACTTCCTCGCCGACCCGGTCTTCGGCGACAACCAGATCGCCGGCATTCCGCGCGATGTGCTGCGCACGGTCCTGACCTATCGCAACCGCGAGGGTTTCCACGTCAGTCCCTCCGTCGACTGGGTGCCCCAGGGTGCCTTCGCCGACCATGCCAACGGCCTGAAGGTGCCGGGCTACGCCCTCCTCAACGTCCAGGCCGGGTACGCCTTCCAGAACGGCGTCTCGGTCTTCGTCGATGCCCGAAACCTGACCGATGCCCGCTACGTGTCGGACATCTCCGTCGTCACCGATGCCCGGACCGTCGCGGGCGGCCCGGTGGCCTTTTACCCGGGCGTCGGCCGCAGCATCTTCGGCGGCATCCGCGCCGGTTTCTGATCGGGCGGGAGCGGGCCGCCGGGTGAGGGTGCGCCTTTCGCGGCCGCCCGCTAGAAGCGCGCCATGAATGAGGGTTTCACCATCGCGCGCGCCCCCGGTGTTCCGGCGCCGGACCATCACCCGGACGTGCATGTCGGCCGGGATGGCTGGCTGTTCCTGATCGGCGGCACCAATTCCGTGCTGAGGCAGTATCGCGATCCGGGGATGCCACGCGCCATCCTCTGGCGCTGGCGCCGCATCCTGGAAGCGCGGGTGCGGCGCTGCGCGGGCCTCGGCATCCGCTACGCCCACGTGGTGGCGCCGGAGAAGCTCACGGTCTATCCGCAGGCGTCCGATGCGCTCGCCTTCGACCCCGAGCGCGCGCCGGTCCTGCGCCTGGAGCGCTGGCTCCGCCTCTCGCCGGCCCGGCGCCACTGGATCGATCTCGTACGGCCGTTTCGCGCGCGTGCCGCCGAGGCGCCGCTCTATTGCCGGACGGACAGCCACTGGACCTTCGCCGGATATCTCCTCGCCTATGGCGAGATCTGCCGCCATCTCGGTCTTGCTCCGCGCCAGGATATCCTCCGGCGCCGCATCGGCTCACCCGCACCCTATGCCGGCGATCTCGGCCTGAAGTTCGATCCGATCCGCAGGGAGACGGTGGAGTCCTGCCTGTTCGAGACCTCGGCGCGGCGCATCCACGCCAACAGGCTCGTCACGGCCTTCGAGGCGGAGGGCCGGGGTCAGGCGGCGCATATCGGCGCCCACGTGGTCTACCGGAACGACTCGCGCGAGGCCGACCCGCGCCGGTTGGTCCTGTTCGCCGATTCCTACGGCCACCACACGTCGACCCCCCATACGGGGAGCCTGACGCCGCTCCTCGCCGACACCTTCCGTGAGGTTCACGTCCTGTGGTCGACGAGCATCGACTGGGGCTACGTCGCCCGGGTGAAGCCGGATTTCGTGGTGTCGGAGATCGCCGAGCGCTTCATGATCGAGCTGCCCCAGACCGGCTTCAACATCGAGAAGCTCGCGGATCTCGCCTTGGCGCGTAGGGCAGGCTGAAACGACGAACGCCCCGGAGATGTCTCCGGGGCGCGATGTCGATCGATGGCGGTCCGCGATGGGTGTGCGGGCCTAGTAGAGCCCGCCGGCCTGGGCGGCGCGATCTGCGTCCGGCGGAACCGCGGCCGGGGCGCTGGAGGATTGTGCCGGCGCGGCAACATAGGCGTCGGGCGGGGCGGTGCCGGGCTTGAAGGCCTCGAGGATGGTACCACCACCCTCGCCCGAGCCGGCGCGCATGCCGGAGGCGGCCGAGACGCGGATCAGCTTGATGCCCGGGGGCACGCGGAACGGCGTCGGCGGCTTGTCCTTGAGCGCCTGCTTCAGGAAATCGAGGGCGATGGGGGCGGCGAGACCGCCGCCGGTGGCCCGGTCGCCCAGGGAGCGCGGCTTGTCGAAGCCGAGATAGACGCCCACCGCGAGGTCCGGCGAGAAGCCGACGAACCAGGCGTCCTTGGCATCGTTGGTCGTCCCGGTCTTGCCGGCCAGGGGCTTGCCGACCTGCTTCAGGATGGTGGCGGTGCCGCGCTGGACGACGCCTTCCATGATCGAGACCATCTGGTAGGCGGTCAGCGGGTCGAGGACCTGCTCGGAATCGTCCACGAGCTTGGGCTCGTCCTGGCCCGACCACTTGTCCGCGTCGCAGCCGAGGCACTTGCGGTTGTCGTGCTTGTAGATGGTCTCGCCGACGCGATCCTGGATGCGGTCGATCAGGGTCGGGCGGATGCGCCGGCCGCCATTGGCCAGCATCGAGTAGGCGGTGACCATGCGCATCACCGTGGTCTCGCCGGCGCCGAGCGACATCGGCAGCACCGGGAGCATGTCGTCGTAGACGCCGAAGCGGCGGGCATATTCCGCGATCAGCGGCATGCCGACGTCCTTGGCGAGCCGCACCGTCATCAGGTTCTTCGAATGCTCGATGCCGTAGCGCAGGGTGTGCGGACCGCCGGACTTGCCGTCGTAGTTCGAGGGCGTCCAGGCCTCCTGGCCGGGGCCCGCCTCGATGGTGATCGGCGAATCCTGCACGATGGAGGACGGCGTGTAGCCGTTGTCCAGGGCCGCCGAGTAGACGATCGGCTTGAAGGAGGAGCCGGGCTGGCGCATCGCCTGTGTGGCCCGGTTGAACTGGCTCTCATCGTAGGAGAAGCCGCCGACCATCGCATGCACGCGACCGGTATAGGGGTCCATCGCCACGATGGCGCCCGAGACCTCGGGCCGCTGGCGCAGGCGGTACTGGTTGCGGCTCGTATCCGTCGCCTCGACGTAGACGACGTCGCCGGCGTTGAGCGCCGCGGCGGGCGAGCGCCCGGTCCAGCGGGTGCCCTCGGCGGTGATGGTGCCGGTCTCGCGCTCCTTTGACACCTGGCCGGAGGCTTCACGGCGCGGCTGCAGGCCGATCTGGGCCGAGCCGCCGGTGGTGTTCAGGACCACGGCGAGGCGCCACGGCGCGACGTCGCCGAGACCGGGCACTTCGGCCACGGCGAGGCCCCAGTCGCGGCCGACGAGGTCGACCTTGGCCTGCGCGCCGCGCCAGCCGTGCGACTGGTCGTAGCGAACAAGACCGTCCACCAGGGCCTTGCGGGCCCAGGACTGCATCTTCGGGTCCAGGGTGGCGCGCACGGAGAGGCCGCCTTCGTAGAGCTTCTTCTCGCCGTAGCGCTCGGCAATCTCGCGCCGGACCTCTTCGGTGAAGTAGTTGGCGTTGGCGGCGTTGGCGAAGGCGACGCGCGGATTGACGCCGAGGGGCATCTTGCGGGCCGCTTCGGCCTCTTCCTTGGTGATGTACCCGTTCTGGGCCATCAGGCCGATGATCTCGTTGCGCCGATCAAGCGCCTTCTGGGTCTGGCGGTAGGGGTGGTAGTTGTTCGGCCCCTTCGGCAGGGCGGCGAGGTAGGCCGCTTCGTTGATCGTGAGTTCGTGAACCGACTTGCCGAAGTAATCGAGTGCCGCTGCGGCGACGCCGTGCAGGTTGCGCCCGGGCACGATCGTGCCGAGGAAGATCTCGTTCAGGTAGAGCTCGAGGATCTTGTCCTTCGAGTAGGCGGCCTCGATCCGGAAGGCGATCAGCGCCTCCTTGGCCTTGCGCTCGAAGGTCTGCTCCGGGGACAGGAGGAAGTTCTTGGCGACCTGCTGGGTGATCGTCGAGGCGCCCTGCTTCTTGCCGCTCTTGAAGTTCGTCAGCGCGGCGCGCACGAGACCCTCGGGGTCGACGCCGCCATGCTTGTAGAAGTTCTTGTCCTCGGCCGAGAGGAAGGCCGCGACGACGATCTTGGGCATCGCCTGGATCGGGAGGTAGAGCCGCCGCTCACTGGCGTACTCGGCCAGCAGCGAGCCGTCCGCCGCATGGACGCGGCTCATCACCGGCGGCTCGTAATTGGCGAGCGCGGCGTGATCCGGCAGGTCCTGGCTGAATTTCCAGTAGAAGAACGCGGCCGCCGCGGCGGCGATCACGAAGACCATCGCGCCGACGCTGAACAGGAAGCCGAAGAAACGAAGGATGAAGCGCATCCGGGTCCCGTCCGTCGATGATCCATCGCCGCCGGCCGGCCGCGAGAGCACCCGCCACGATGGCGCGTACCTCCTCGGACCGTGTCCCATTCCGAAATGCAAGAGTCCCGCCGCGTGAAATGCGGTCGAGCCCACGCTGTCGGCGGCGTTCGCTCAAGCGCGCCGCGATCAATCCGACCGAGACCATCGGCATCGGTGTGACCGGAGCGCTGTGAGCCCCGGTTTCACACGCATTCTATGGTGAAACTGGGGCGATTGCGGCCGAGCGACGGGGCGGCTGCGGACGGGTCAGCGACGTCCGGCTGCCGAAGAACGCATCGATCGCCTTGGCCATGCCGCCGGTCACCTCGGCGCGCCAACCCTCCGACTGCAGCAGGTCGAGGTCGTGCTTGCTGGACAGGTAGCCGAGTTCCACCAGCACCGAGGGGACATCGGGCGAGCGCAGAACCTGGAAGCCGGCCTCGCGGTGCGGCTTGGCGCTCATCTCCATGACCGGCCCGAGATGAATCATCAGCCTCTTGGCGAACCCCGACGAGAAGGTGCGGGTCTCGCGCAGGGTCAGTTCCTGGAGGATGTCGGCGACATGGCCGGGACCCTCGTTCGATTCGGTGCCGGCGGCCGCGTCGGCGCGGTTCTCGCGCTCGGCGAGCTTGGCCGATTCGGCGTCGGTGGCCTTCTCGGAGCCGGTGTAGATGGTGGCGCCGCGCACCTGCGGGGCCGACGAGATCGAATCCGCATGGATCGAGACGAAGAGGTCGGCTTTCGCCTCGCGGGCGAGGCGGACGCGCTCGGAGAGGGGCACGAAGACGTCGCGGTCCCGCGTCATCCGCACCCGGTACCGGCCGCCGGCTTCGAGCTGGGACACCAGGGCCTGGGCGAAGCCGAACACGATGTCCTTCTCGAAGGCGCCGGTGGCCGCGATGGCGCCGGGATCGGTCCCGCCGTGGCCGGCATCGACCATGATCAGAGGGCGGGCGTCCGTCGATTCCGGGATGGTCGCGACCTTGCGCTGGGCCGGTGCCGGATCGCTCGCCACCGAAGCGCGTCGGAAGCCCTCGCGATCGCTGCGCTGGAACTCGATGCTGAGCAGCACGGCGCCGTCGCGCGAGCGCGTCACGGTCTCGATCCGCCCCACCGTCGCCGGTTGGGCGAGGTCGACGACGATGCGCGACCGTCCCGGCGCGAAGAGCCCGTAGCGGAAGGAGGCCACCACCCCGTCGCGCTTCCGGCCCGTCTCCGGCCCGAGCTGGAAGTTCACTTCCGCCAGATCGATCACCGCCCGATCCGGACGCTCCATCACGAAGGCCTTCGCCTCGATGGCCTTCGAAAGGGTCAGGGTCAGCTTCGTGGTACCGTTGCTCGTGGCGAGGTCCGCCGCGATGGCGACGGCCGCCGGCGAGGCGGTCCCATGCGCCTTGTCGGTGTCCTGTGCCCGTGCACCGGTCCCGGCGAACGGGCTCGCTCCGGCGCAGGCCAGGGCGAGGAGGACGGAGCGGAGAAGGCGGGCGCGTCTCGGCATCGTTCCGGCAATCATCCCCGTGAGGACGGGCACGCCCCGGAGGAGCGGGCTCGCGAGCGGGCTATGGCGTAAGCCAGCCACTACGGGATACCGACGGGATGGTTAACCGTTCCTCAAGGGGCGCGTTCCACTTCGGCGCCCCTTGTGTCCCGGAGGCGACAGCCCCCGCCACGACGCGGGCCGCGGCGATCCCCCTACCGAGGTTCGGCACGGCGATGTCAGGTCAGAGCGGCAGATCAAAGATTAAGGACCTTGCCAAAACGTCGCGACGCTCTGTAATGATACGGTCCCCTTCCCGGTGCCGTGCGGTTTGCTCCGCGGCCCGCGGGCGCGGTTCGGCATTGCGTCGAATCGCCTTCGCAGTCGGTTCCCCGCGTCAGACATGGCGGCACAGCAAGGCCGGGTGGGAGTCGGTTCATTCGGTGGCCTTTTCGGCCGCCGCACCGTTCTGCACATGCCGGCCTGTCCTCGGATGGGCCCATACAGTCTTCGCGAGGTCAGGGAGAGAATGAGCGGACACACAGCATCGGTTGCCGTTGCTCGTGTTCAACGCCTGCGCGTTTCGCGTGGCGCCGCCTTCTCGTCGCCCCTGGCCAGGATCAACCCCACGCGCGCCGAGATCCGGCGCCCAGCGGCGGTTGGCGGCAATCCCTTCCCCACAGCTTCCGCGACCCCCTTCCCCGGGTCGTCACGGGCACCGATCCGCCGGGCCGTCGCGCCCGGACCGGTCGGCGCCTCATCGGGACCGCGCGGTTCGAGGAGAACGACGTCGACCGCCATGTCGAAAGTTCGTCATGGCCAACAACAACAAGATGCTCATCGACGCGATGCACCCGGAGGAGACCCGGGTCGTCACGGTTCACGGGTCTAGGGTCGAGGAATTCGACTTCGAGGCCGCCAACAGGCGCCAGCTTCGCGGCAATATCTACCTCGCCAAGGTGACGCGCGTGGAGCCCTCGCTCCAGGCCGCCTTCATCGAGTACGGCGGCAACCGCCACGGCTTCCTCGCTTTCAGCGAGATCCACCCGGACTACTACCAGATCCCCCTCGCGGACCGGCAGGCCCTGCTCGAGGACGAGGCCCGCGAAGCCGAGGAGCACCGGGAGCGCGAGGAGCGCAAGCCCCGCCGCCGCTCGCGCGGTCGTCGCGACGGCACCTCCGCCAAGAAGGCCCGTACGTCCGAGACGGTGACGTCGGAGGACGTCGGCGCACCGATTGCCGGCGAGGCCAACGGCAACCCGATCTCCTTCGACGAGACCTCCTTCGACGAGACCTCCGTCGACGAGACTTCGGCCAGCGATCCGGCGATCGGCGTCGCCGACGCGCTGCTCGAGGGCGGCCTCGGCGACGCGCCGCCGCCGATCCTGCCCGGCAGCGATGAATCCGCCGACCTGCCGCAAGCGGCCCTTGCCAGCGGCGAGAGCTCCGAGGGCGACGAGCCGGCGGCGTCGGACGTCCCGTTCTCCGACGACGCAGGGTCTGCTGGTGCCACCGCCGAGGCGCCGGTCGAGCCGGCGGCCGAGTTGGCGCTCGAAGCCGCACCCATGGGCGAGGCCGACTCAGACATCGCGGCGCCCGCCGCCGGGACCACGTCCGAGGAGGAGCCCGACGAGGACGATGCGGACGAGAGCGACGAGGATTCGGAGGACGACGATTCGGACGACGAGTCCGAGGATGACGACGACGATTCCGATGAGGACGACGACGAGGACGACGAGGAAAGCGAGGGCGAGGACGGCGAGCGCCGGCAGAAGATCGCTCAGGTCGGCGGCGATGCCCTGGCCGAGATCCCCGAGCGCCCGCGCACCTATCGTCGCCACTACAAGATCCAGGAGGTCATCAAGCGCCGCCAGATCATCCTGGTGCAGGTCGTCAAGGAAGAGCGCGGCACCAAGGGCGCGGCGCTGACCACCTACCTGTCCCTAGCCGGGCGCTACTCGGTGCTCATGCCGAATACCGGACGTGGCGGTGGCATCTCCCGCAAGATCACCTCGGCCGCCGACCGCAAGCGCCTCAAGGAAGTCGCCCAGGACCTGGAGGTGCCGGAAGGGATGGGCGTCATCCTGCGCACGGCCGGCGCCTCGCGCACCAAGCCTGAGATCAAGCGCGACTTCGAGTACCTGATGCGCCTGTGGGAGAGCGTCCGCGAGCTGACGCTGTCGTCCTCCGCTCCGGCGCTGGTCTACGAGGAAGGCTCACTCATCAAGCGCGCCATTCGCGACCTCTATAACAAGGACATCGACGACATCCTGGTGGCGGGCGACGAGGCCTATCGGGAGGCGCGCGACTTCATGCGCATGCTGATGCCCGGTCAGTCGAAGGTCGTGCAGCCCTACCGGGACGCGACGCCGATCTTCGCGCGCTACGGGGTCGAGCAGCAGCTCGACGCGATGTTCTCCACCCACGTCACCCTGAAGTCGGGCGGCTACCTCGTCATCAACCCGACGGAAGCCCTCGTCTCCATCGACGTGAACTCGGGTCGCTCCACCCGCGAGCACGACATCGAGGACACCGCCCTGCGCACCAACCTGGAGGCGGCCGAGGAGGTCGCCCGCCAGCTGCGCCTGCGCGATCTTGCCGGCCTCGTCGTGATCGACTTCATCGACATGGAGGAGAAGCGCAACAACCGCGCCGTGGAGAAGAAGCTCAACGAGTGCTTGAAGAACGATCGCGCCCGCATCCAGGTCGGCCGGATTTCGCCCTTCGGCCTCCTGGAGATGAGCCGCCAGCGCATCCGCACCGGGATGCTGGAGAGCTCGTCCCTGCCCTGCACCCATTGCGGCGGCTCGGGCTACGTCCGGGCGACCTCGTCGGTGGCGCTGCAGATCCTGCGGGCAATCGAGGAATCGCTCCTCAAGAGCACGACGCACAACCTCGTCCTGCGCACCCGCACCGAGGTGGCGCTCTACATCCTGAACCAGAAGCGGGCGCACCTGCGCGAGCTGGAGGTCCGTTTCGGCGTCTCCCTCACCATCGCGGCCGATGAGCGCCTCGCCGCCACCTCCGCCTTCCAGCTCGAACGTGGCGAGCCGGCGGTCCGTGCCGAGGGGCCGGTGACCGGTGTGCGTGCCGTGGCGATCAGCTCCGCCCTCGAGCCCGAGGAGGATTTCGATCCGGAGATCGAGGAGGAGGTCTCCGACGCCGAGACCGAGGAGACCGAGGCCGGCGCCCCGGCCGAAGAGACCCGTGAGAAGGCCGCCGACGGTGGCGAGGGCCGCGGTGGACGTCGCCGCCGTCGCCGTCGGCGGGGCGGTCGCACCGAAGCGGGCGAGCAGATCGGTGGCGAGTCGGCCTCCGAGGGCGACGAGGATGGCGAGGGCGAGGAGTCCGAGGACATCGCCGCGCAGGCCGAGGCCGACGAGACGGTCGCGTCGGCCGAGACGCCTGCGTCCGGCGAGGATGATGGCAGCGGCCGCCGTCGCCGCCGGGGTCGCCGCGGCGGCCGCGGGCGCGACCGTGACGGTCGCGGGCGCGATGGCGAAACCGTCGGCCAGGAAGCCGGGCGCGACGAGTCCGAAACTCAGGACTCCGCTCACCGGACCGGTGACGAGCAGGCCTTCGGCGATCGGCCGGTCGCTTCGGTGGAGGGCGATGAAGGTGCAACCGACGCGCCGTCCGCTTTCCTGGGCGGCGAGGAGCCGGTGAGCGCCGCGGCGGTGTCCGAGGCGGTGGCACCCGTGGCCTCCGAGACGGCCGCGCCGGTCGCCCTGGAAGCGCCAGTGGCGGTCGAGCCGGAGGCCGAAGCGGCCCAGACGACGGAGCCGGTGCTTGCGTCCAAGCCGGCGCCCGAGCCGGTGGCGGTGGTGCTCACGCCCCCGTCCGATCCGGATCGTCCGAAGCGGGCCGGCTGGTGGTCCCGGACCAAGGCGGCCCTGACCGGCGAGTGATCGTCCGTCATTAGCCAGAACGAGCGGGGTGGGCGTCGAGCCCGCCCCGTTTTGCGTTTCAGCGAAGCCAAGCCTTGAGGCGCCGCACCGCATCGACGCAATCGGCGTGCGAGCCCGCGAACGAGAAGCGGACGTGGTGGCCGCCATCCTGGCCGTCGAAATCGAGTCCCGGAGTCGCGGCGACCCCTGCCTCGTCGAGCATTCGCTGGCAGAATGCCACCGAATCGTCGGTGAGGTTCGAGACGTCGGCGTAGAGGTAGAAGGCCCCGTCGGCCGGGTGCGTCCGTCCCAGGCCAAGGCCCGGGAAGGCGTCGAGGAGAAGGGCGCGGTTGACGGCGTAGACCGCGCGCACCGCCTCGACCTCGCCCACGGCGTCGAAGGCCGCCAGCGCCGCGACCTGCGAGAGATAGGGCGCCGAGATGTAGAGGTTCTGCGCCAGCCGCTCGACGGGCCGGGCGAGCCAGTCCGGCACCACCATCCAGCCGATGCGCCAGCCCGTCATGCACCAGGTCTTCGAGAACGAGTTGATGACGATCGCTTCGTCGTCGTAGCGCAGGGCCGTCTCGGTCGGCACGCCGTAGGCGAGCCCGTGATAGATCTCGTCGGAGATGAAGCGCAGCCCCAGCGCCCGGGCCGTGGCACAGAGGTCGGCGAGGCGCGCCGGCTCGATCACGGTGCCGGAGGGGTTGGCCGGGCTCATCACGAGGATGCCGGACAGGGTCTCTCGTTCGTGTAGCGCCTTGAGGGCGGCGCCGGTGGGGGCGAAACGGTCCGCTTCCTGCAGCACCAGGGGGGCCGGGACGAGGTCGAGGGCGTTGAGGAGGCTGCGATAGGCCGGGTAGCCCGGTTGCGGAACCGCGATGCGGGCGCCGGCATCGAACAGGCCGAGGAAGGCGAGCACGAAACCGGCCGAAGAGCCGGTCGTCACGACGATCCGGCTCGGTGGGACCGCGACCCCGTAGGTTTCGGCGTAGTGGCGTGCGATGCGCTCGCGCAGGGCCGGGAGGCCGAGCGCCTGGGTGTAGGGCAGTGCGCCGGTCGCGAGAGCCGCCTGTGCAGCCGCGATCACCGCGCGCGGGGCCGGTGCCGAGGGCTGCCCAACCTCCATGTGCACGACGGCCTCCCCGCGCGCCTCGCGGGCGGCGGCGGCCGACATCACGTCCATGGCGAGGAACGGGGCGACGCGGGCCGCGCGTTCGGAGGGCAGGTTCGAAGAGAGGATCAGGGGCTGGCTCATCGGCTCCGTCATAGCGGCTGCGCCGCGCGAGGGCCAAACCTGGCATTCGGTGATTGACCGCCCGCCGCGAAAACGCCTAACCCGGCCGCTAACCGCATGTCGCATCGACGACACGACCCCCGATGGCCGGCCTACGTCTGACCGGTCCCGCCCCGCGAGGACGTATGCCCCTCTTCCGCTCCCTGCTCTCCGCCACGATCCTGGCCGGCACCCTCGGCGCCGCGGTGGCTCAGACCACCCCGAGCCAGCCCGCCCCGGCCGCCGCCTTCACGGATGCGCAGCGCCAGGCGATCGAGGGGATCATCAAGGATTACCTCGTCAAGAATCCCGAGGTGTTGCAGGAGGCGATCGCCGAGGGCGAGCGCCGGCAGCAGGAGACCCAGAAGCTGGCCCAGTCGGCGGCCCTGAAGGAATCCCGCGAGGCTCTGGTCAACTCGCCCCACGGCGTCGTGGCGGGCAATCCCACGGGTGACGTCACGCTGGTCGAGTTTTTCGACTACAATTGCGGGTATTGCCGCAAGGCGCTCTCGGACATCCAGGCCCTGATCAAGGGGGACCCGAAGCTGCGCGTCGTCCTGAAGGACTTCCCCGTGCTCGGCGCCGAATCCCTGGAGGCCAGCAAGATCGCGCTCGCGGCCAAGCAGCAGCTCAAGGGCGACAAGATCTTCGAATTCCATACCAAGCTCCTGGAATCGAAGGGCCGGGTGAACGGCGAGCGCGCCGTGGCCGTGGCGAAGGAGATGGGCCTCGACGTCACCCGCCTGATGAAGGACGCGCAGGGCCCCGAGGTGAAGGCCGCCCTGTCCGAGAATGTCGGCCTCGGCGACAAGCTCGGCCTGTCGGGCACGCCCGCCTTCGTCATCGGCGACGAGATCATTCCCGGCGCGGTCGGCCTCGAGCCGATCCGCAAGACCATCAGCGATGTGCGCCAGTGCGGCCACGCCAGCTGCTGAGCCCTCGACGTCCAGACCCGAGTCGTCACTGCCGGGCATGTTCCGCCCGGCCATGGCATCCGCCAGCGACCCTAGCCGCACCCTCCGCCTGACCTGAAGACGACCGAGCCGATGCCCAAGGAGCCGATGTCCAAGAACGACCCCTTCGATCCGGAGCTCGTCCGCGAGCTCGCCAAGCTCATCAACGAGACCGATCTCAGCGAGATCGAGGTCGAGAAGGGGGATCTGCGCATCCGCGTCGCCCGCCGCATCGAGGCGGTTCAGGTGCAGGTCGCGGCTCCCGCGCCGGCCCCGGTGCCCGCGATGGCCGCCGTCGCCGCGCCGCTTCCGGTCCCCGGTCCCGGGGGCGGCCTCGACCGCAAGGCCGGTGCCGGCCATCCCGGCTCGGTCCCCTCCCCCATGGTGGGTACCGCCTATCGCCGGCCCTCGCCCGAGGCGAAGCTGTTCGTCGATGTCGGCTCGAAGGTCGAGGCGGGCGACAAGCTCCTGCTCATCGAGGCGATGAAGACCTTCAACGAGATCGTTGCGCCCCGCGCCGGCACCGTCACCGCCGTCTTCGTCGAGGACGGCCAGCCCGTCGAGTTCGGCGAACCCCTCCTCGTCATCGAGTGAGCAGGGCCGCACCCATGTTCGATAAGATCCTGATTGCCAACCGGGGCGAGATCGCCCTGCGCATCCTGCGTGCGGCCAAGGAACTCGGGATCGCCACCGTGGCGGTCCACTCCACCGCCGACGCGGATGCGATGCATGTGCGCCTCGCCGACGAGAGCGTCTGCATCGGGCCGCCAGCGGCCCGCGACAGCTATCTAAACATTCCCTCGATCATCGCGGCTTGCGAGATCACCGGGGCCGACGCCGTCCACCCGGGCTACGGCTTCCTCTCCGAGAATGCGCGCTTCGCCGAGGTGCTGGCCCACCACAACATTGGCTTCATCGGCCCCAAGGCGGAGCACATCCGCATCATGGGCGACAAGATCGAGGCCAAGCGGACCGCCAAGCGCCTGGGAATCCCTTGCGTGCCCGGCTCCGAGGGCAGCGTGGAGGATCCCGAGGAAGCCAAGCGGATCGCCGCCGAGATCGGCTATCCGGTCCTGGTCAAGGCGGCTTCCGGCGGCGGTGGCCGCGGTATGAAGGTCGCGAGGTCCGAGGCCGACTTGGAGCAGGCTCTCGGCATGGCCCGCACCGAGGCCAAGGCGGCCTTCGGCGACGATGCCGTCTACCTGGAGAAGTACCTGGAGAAGCCGCGACACATCGAGGTTCAGGTGCTTGGCGACGGGCGCGGCAACGCGGTTCACCTCGCCGAGCGTGACTGCTCCCTGCAGCGCCGGCACCAGAAGGTCTGGGAGGAAGGCGGCTCGCCGGCTCTCAACGCCGACATG
This sequence comes from Methylobacterium sp. Leaf111, assembly GCF_001423285.1. Taxonomy (NCBI): domain Bacteria; kingdom Pseudomonadati; phylum Pseudomonadota; class Alphaproteobacteria; order Hyphomicrobiales; family Methylobacteriaceae; genus Methylobacterium; species Methylobacterium sp. Leaf111. The sequence goes on from NZ_LMNE01000012.1 coordinate 48,394, forward strand.
CGCGCCGAGATCGGCGGCATCTGCGCCCGCGCGATGCAGGACCTGCAATATCTCGGCGCCGGGACGGTGGAGTTCCTCTACGAGGATGGAAAGTTCTACTTCATCGAGATGAACACCCGCATTCAGGTCGAGCATCCCGTCACCGAGATGATCACCGGCATCGACTTGGTGAACGAGCAGATCCGCGTCGCCGCCGGTCTGCCTCTCTCGATGACGCAGGACGAGATCAAGGTCGAGGGGCACGCCATCGAGTGCCGCATCAATGCCGAGCATCCGGCGACCTTCCGTCCCTCGCCGGGGCTCATCACCTATTTCCATCCGCCCGGCGGGCTCGGCGTGCGCGTGGATTCGGCCGTGTTCCAGGGCTATCGCATTCCGCCGAACTACGACTCGCTGATCGGCAAGCTGATCGTGCACGGACGCACGCGCAACGAGTGCCTCATGCGCCTGCGCCGCGCCCTCGACGAGTTCGTGGTCGACGGTGTCGACACCACCCTGCCGCTGTTCCGGACCCTGGTGCGCAATGCGGATGTCCAGAACGGAGAGTACGACATCCATTGGCTCGAGGGGTTCCTGGCCGATGGCGGCCTCGACGAACCGTCGGCGCCGTAAGCCGGGGGGAACAGCGCCGGCGCAGATTCGTTCTCCAGCATCTGCCTAGGCTCGATCGCGGGACTTGCCGCCGGGCCGCCCTTCAAGGAATACCCACCGCGTGCGCCTGACCATCCCGCTTCTCGCCGGCCTCCTTCTCGCCGGTCCCGCCCTCGCCCAATCGCCCTCCGGCAATGTCGGCCAGCCCGAGCGGGCGTTACCGCAGGCTGGTGGAACCACCCGCGGACCGATCGACAACCCCTCGACCCGCGACATGGCGCCGGTCCCGGGCGCAGCGACGGCCCCGGCCGGCGAACGCGGCATGAGCGCCGGCGCGGGCGCGGTCGATTCGGCCAAGGGCGGCAATGCCAACGACACCAACCGCGGCGTGCCGAACACAGGTACGACGTCCGGCGGCCCCGCTCGCTGATCAGACAACCCGTTGCGGCGGGTCTGCCCTGATTGTTCGATCCCGAGCCGGCCCCGAAACGGGCCGGCTTTTTCGTGCCGGTCCAGTTCCCTGGCGAGTCATCGACCATCCATGTGCGTTCACGCACAACCAAATTGCGCGTGAACGAGATTCAAGCTGATCCGGATCATCTCTTTTAGGCTGAGCTCCGTTCGCGGATGGGCCCAATCTGAGCCGTTGCGACGACGTTCGCTCGTTCCTTGGGAATGATCTCAACACTTTCCAGGCCCGTCGCCTGCGACCGATTGCCAGCGAAGGAAGTGCCGGAACGCTTTGATCCGTCACGACTTCCTCCACCAGATCAGTCAGGCGGAGCCGGAGCGGGCCTTTCGAGCCCCGAAGCGACCTGCTCCGCCGGAGACCGAATTCTTAACGACCGACTTCCCGAAAGATTCCGATGCGCACCTTCAGCCTGACCTTCGTCGCCGCCTCCCTGATCGCCTCTGCCGCCCTGGCGCAGTCTCCGTCCGGCAATGTCGGCCAGCCCGAGCGGGCCGTTCCGCAGGCCGGCAACACCACCCGTGTCCCGATCGACAATCCGTCGGCCTACGGCGCCTACCGCAACGCCGATGGCCGCGTCGACATGGACGTGACCGGTTCGGTGGTCGAGGCGCCCTACACCACCAACCGCGAGGCGATCTTCGAGGATTCCGCGAAGGGCGGGAACGCCGAGCAGCCGAATCGGATCGTGCCGAATCTCGGCACCACCTCGGGCGGCCCGAACTTCTGAGCATCCCCGCCGTCTGGCATGCGAGGGCGGAACCGGGAGGTTCCGCCCTTTTTCGTGAATCGGGCACCCCGTGCGGCGAGCCTCCCTCTGGCCTTCCACGTGGCACCGCTTCAAACTCCGCTCATGTATGATGGCGACCGCGTCGAGATCACGCCCGAGATCCTGTTGAAGGCGTATGCGGCCGGCATCTTTCCCATGGCGGAGGATGCCGTCGATCCGGCCATCTACTGGGTTGAACCACGGGCGCGCGGCGTCCTGCCCCTCGACGCCTTCCATGTCGCCAAGCGTCTCGCGCGAACCGTGCGGTCGGACGTGTTCGAGGTCCGAACCGATCAGGATTTCGATGCGGTCATCGCCGGCTGCGCCGCGCCGCGAGGTGACGCCCAGCGAACCTGGATCAATGGCCGGATCCGCGAGCTCTACGGTGCCCTTTTCGAGGCCGGGCATGCCCACACGGTGGAGGTGTTCCTCAACGGCCAGCGGGTCGGCGGCCTCTACGGCGTCTCCCTCGGAGCCGCCTTCTTCGGGGAGAGCATGTTCCACACCGTCCGCGACGCCTCGAAGGTCGCCCTGGTGCATCTCGTGGCCCGTCTGCGCGCGGGCGGCTACCGCCTCGCCGACACGCAGTTCGTGACGGACCACTTGATGCAGTTCGGCGCGGAGGAACTCCCGCGCCACATCTACAAGCGGCGCTTGGCCGAGGCGATCGACCAGCGGGCAGACTGGACCGTCTGGCCCGGGGACGGATCGGTGCGCGGGCAACAGGTTTTGGACGCGTTAGCCCTCGGCTGACGCGCGTCGGTGCATCCTACCGGAACAGGGCGTCGAACAGCGACTGCGGCTGCTGCGGCGGCGGCGCCGGGGCCGGCCCCTCGTTCGACGGGAAGAACTTGCGCGAGGGCTTCTGCCTGGGCTGGACCGGCACCCCGCGCGGCGCTTCCACATCCACCTGGCCGTTCGGATTCACCTGCTGGGCGGTCCGGGTAGCGTCCTGGCCGCTCTTCGGACGCCGGGTCTTCTCCGGCTTCGAGGCCATGGCGGGCACATCTTCCTGCTCGCGCGCCTCGGCGATCACGTCGGAGCCGCCCTTACAATCGACGAGCCAGACATCGTAGATCGGATGCTCGATGGCGTGCAGGCCGGGGCTCGAAGCGAACATCCAGCCGGTGAAGATGCGGCGATACTTGTTGTCGAGGGTAACCTCGTCGACCTCAAGGAAGCCCGTGGTCTTCGGGCTCTCGGTCGGCGGGCGGCTGTAGCAGACCCGCGGCGTCAGCTGCAGGGCGCCGAACTGCACGGTCTCGTCCACCGCCACTTCGAAGGAAACGATGCGCCCGGTGATCTTGTCGAGGCCCGAGAACACCGCGGTGGGGTTCTTGATCTTGTCGGCGGCGGCCGGGAGGCCGGAGAGGCCGATCGCGACCGACGCGAGGAGGAGGCGCTTGACCACGGAGCGAGACGATCCTGCTGTGCTGCGGCTCACGGACGACCCTCCTCGCTGGCGCCCCGGGCGGGCGCGACGATGCGAGGTCTTCTTAAGCGCGCGAAGATTGGTGGAAAAAGGGCCGGCCCCTGACCAGGGGCCTGCCCTCAGCTGCCCGGGCTCCAGGGCACGTAGTCGCCGGTGGCGGCCGGGCGCTGGCCGACATTCAACTGCGAGCCGCGCGGGCGGTAGGCGCCGCTGGTGCCGGTCAGGTTCTCCACGTAGGGCTTCTGCCAGGCCCGCGGCGTGTAATCCTGTTCGCTCGGGGGTACGTCGCCGTTGTGACAGAGCCAGGCGCGCCAGCCCGGGGGCACCTTCGAGGCGTCGGCATATCCGTTATAGACCACCCAGCGCCGCTCGGTGCCGACGGAACGGTCGATCAGCGGCCCCTGCGCCCGGTAGTAGACGTTGCCGAGATCGTCCGCGCCGACGCGCTGCCCGCTGCGCGCCGTGTAGAGCGCGAGCGACATCGTCTGCCCGTTCCACCAGGTGAAGATCCGCAGGAGCGTGTCCTTGAGAGCCATCGCGTTCGCCTGAATGGGGCACCTGCGCCCCGCCATCGTGTTCCGGAACGGACTATGGTGAGGCGCATGCGTGAAGTCCAGCCGCGCGGCGGCGCCCGCGAGGCGAAGGGCCTGAGACCGATGCGGCGGAAATCTCACACCCGGCGCCGTTAACCCTGCGGGCACCACCGGCGAGGGTGGCACCACCTGTGGGTGGAAAATTTTTCGCTCCCGAATCCATCAAGCGAAAAGGGCACTTACGGAACGGGTCGCGATATCCACAGGATTAAGATGTGACCCACTACATGTAGCCCGGAACAGGCAGCCGGCACACTAGTTATTGACGCGAGGCCCCGGGCTGGCATACCTTCGGATCGTCGCCGAGGCTGTCGAGTCACCGGCGGACCACCGAATTTTCGAGACCCATTCCGGCGCTTCGCGGCGTTCGCGGACGCTTGGCTTCATCATTCTTCGACACGGCGCCGCACTTCTTCAGGCGGCTCGGGAGACAGGTTCCATGCGGTTCGAACGGCGCCATACCACGGCCGGACAATCCCCTTACGCGACGATTCCTTTTCGCAAGACCCTGAGCGAGATCCGCAACCCGGACGGTTCCACGGTCTTCCGCCTCGACGGGATCGAGGTGCCGGAGAGCTGGTCCCAGGTGGCCAGCGACGTCCTCGCGCAGAAGTACTTCCGCAAGGCCGGCGTACCGGCGGCCCTGAAGAAGGTCGAGGAGAACGACGTGCCGTCGTTCCTGTGGCGTTCGGAGCCGGATCTCGTCGCGCTGGCCGAGCTGCCCGAGGCCGAGCGCTACGTTTCCGAGATCTCGTCGACGCAGGTCTTCGACCGTCTCGCCGGCTGCTGGACCTACTGGGGCTGGAAGGGCGGTTACTTCACGTCCGAGGCGGACGCCTCGGCCTTCCTCGACGAGCTGCGCTTCATGCTCGCCCGCCAGATGGTGGCGCCGAACTCGCCGCAATGGTTCAATACCGGCCTCCATTGGGCCTACGGGATCGATGGCCCGGCGCAGGGGCACTACTACGTCGATTACCGCACCGGTGAACTGACGAAGTCCGCCTCGTCCTACGAGCACCCGCAGCCGCATGCCTGCTTCATCCAGGGCGTGCAGGACGACCTCGTCAACGAGGGCGGCATCATGGACCTCTGGGTCCGCGAGGCGCGCCTGTTCAAGTACGGCTCGGGCACCGGCTCGAACTTCTCGCTGCTGCGCGGCGAGAACGAGAAGCTCGGCGGCGGCGGCAAGTCCTCCGGCCTGATGTCCTTCCTCAAGATCGGCGACCGGGCCGCGGGCGCGATCAAGTCGGGTGGCACCACCCGGCGCGCGGCCAAGATGGTCATCGTCGACATCGACCATCCGGATATCGAGCAGTACATCGACTGGAAGGTGAAGGAGGAGCAGAAGGTCGCTGCCCTCGTCACAGGCTCCAAGATCGTCTCCAAGCACCTGAGCGCGGTGATGAAAGCCTGCACCCAGTGCGAGGCCGAGGGCGATGCCTGCTTCGACCCCGAGCGCAATCCCGTCCTGAAGAAGGCCGTCAAGGCCGCCCGCAAGGACGCGGTACCGGATTCCTACACGAAGCGCGTGATCCAGTTCGCCCGCCAGGGCTTCACCAAGATCGACTTCCCCGTCTACGACACCGACTGGGATTCGGAAGCCTACCTCACCGTCGCCGGCCAGAACTCCAACAACTCGGTCTCCCTCACCGACGACTTCCTGCGCGCGGTCGAGTCCGATGCCGACTGGAACCTCACCGCCCGCACCACCGGCAAGACCACGAAGACCGTGAAGGCCCGCGACCTTTGGGAAAAGATCGGTGAGGCCGCCTGGGCCTCGGCCGATCCGGGCCTGCACTTCAACACGACGATGAACGACTGGCACACCTGCCCGGCGGGCGGCCGGATCCGGGCGTCGAATCCGTGCTCCGAATACATGTTCCTCGACGACACCGCCTGCAACTTGGCCTCGGCCAACCTGCTGACGATGTACGACCGCGCCGCGAACCACTTCGACGTCGCGACCTTCGAGCATCTCAACCGCCTCTGGACGGTCGTGCTCGAGATCTCGGTGATGATGGCGCAGTTCCCCTCGAAGGAGATCGCAGAGCTCTCGTACCGCTACCGCACCCTCGGTCTGGGCTACGCCAATATCGGCGGCCTGCTGATGAGCATGGGCCTGCCCTACGACTCCGAGAAGGGTCGTGCGCTGGCCGGCGCCCTCACGGCGATCATGACCGGCGTGGCCTACGCCACCTCCGCCGAGATGGCCGGCGAACTCGGGGCCTTCCCGGCCTACGAGGAGAACGCGGATGCCATGCTCAAGGTGATCCGCAACCACCGTCGCGCCGCCCACGGCGAGGCGGAGGGCTACGAGTTCCTTTCGATCGCCCCGGTGCCCCTCGATCTGGCCAACGTGCCCCAGGCCGACATCGCCGAGCGGGCGAAGCACGCCTGGGACCGCGCCCTGGCGCTGGGCGAGGAGCACGGCTACCGCAACGCCCAGGCGACCGTCATCGCGCCCACCGGCACGATCGGCCTCGTGATGGATTGCGACACCACCGGCATCGAGCCGGACTTCGCCCTGGTGAAGTTCAAGAAGCTCGCTGGCGGCGGCTACTTCAAGATCATCAACCGCGCGGTGCCGGATGCCCTGCGCACCCTCGGCTACCGGGAATCCGAGATCGCCGAGATCGAGGCCTACGCGGTCGGCCACGGCTCGATGGGCCAGGCGCCGGCGATCAACCCCGGGTCGCTCCGCGCAAAGGGCTTCACCGACGACAAGCTCGCGGCGGTGGAGGCGGGCCTGAAGTCGGCCTTCGACATCAAGTTCGTGTTCAACCGCTGGACCCTGGGCGACGACTTCCTGAAGGACGTGCTCAAGGTTCCGGCCGAGAAGCTTGCCGATCCGACCTTCGAGATCCTGCCCTTCCTGGGCTATTCGAAAAAGGACATCGAAGCGGCCAACACCCACATCTGCGGTGCGATGACCCTGGAGGGTGCCCCCTTCCTCAAGCCGGAACACTACGCGGTGTTCGATTGCGCCAACCCGTGCGGCCGCATCGGCAAGCGCTACCTCTCGGTGGAGAGCCACATCCGCATGATGGCGGCGGCGCAGCCCTTCATCTCGGGCGCCATCTCCAAGACCATCAACATGCCCAACGACGCGACGGTCGAGGATTGCAAGAACGCCTACAAGCTGTCCTGGACCCTGGCCCTCAAGGCCAACGCGCTCTACCGCGACGGCTCGAAGCTCTCGCAGCCCCTGAACTCGGCCCTGATCGCCGACGAGGACGACGACGCCGAGGACTTGGTCGAGGCGCTGATCGCGGCCCCGGCCGCCGCCAAGGCCGCGCAGGTCGCGGAGAAGATCGTCGAGCGGGTGATCGAGCGCGTCGAGCGCATCCGCTCCCGCGAGAAGATGCCCCATCGTCGAAAGGGCTACACCCAGAAGGCGGTCGTTGGCGGGCACAAGGTCTACCTGCGGACCGGCGAGTACGATGACGGTCGCCTCGGCGAGATCTTCATCGACATGCACAAGGAAGGCGCCACCTTCCGCAGCCTGATGAACAACTTCGCCATCGCGATCTCGCTTGGGCTCCAGTACGGCGTGCCGCTGGAGGAATACGTCGAGGCCTTCACTTTCACCCGCTTCGAACCCGCGGGCTTCGTGCAAGGCAACGACGCGATCAAGAACGCGACTTCGCTCCTCGACTACGTCTTCCGCGAACTCGCCGTGTCCTACCTCGGCCGCGCGGATCTGGCCCACGTCAACCCGTCCGAGATCGGAGGCACGGTGATCGGCGGCGGCGAGACCGACACCACCCGCGAGCCCGGCCGGACGGAAGCCACCGCCTCCAGCGTCGTCTCCCGCGGCCTCCTGCGTGGCTCGGCCGACCGGCTCACCCTGATTCAGGGCGGACCCGCCGGCGGCACCGTCGGTGTCGGCGCGGCGACCTCCGGCCAGACCACCCCCGCCGGCGGCGTGGTCCATGCGCTGCGCGGTGCCACGGCTTTGAAGGCCGAGCCGGTCCAGGCCGGCCAGGCCGAGGCCCTGGTCAACGCCTTGCCCTTCGCCAAGCCCGACCCGATCAAGCCCGAGCGCACGGTCTCCGATCGCCGCGCCGAGGCGAAGATGAAGGGCTACGTCGGCGAAGCCTGCCCGGAATGCGCGAACTTCACGCTCGTCCGGAACGGCACCTGCCTGAAGTGCGACACCTGCGGCTCGACGACCGGCTGCTCGTAAGTCTCGGGAACCTTCGGAACGGCCGCGCGGTCCCCATCGCGCGGCCGTTTCGCGTGACGGGAACGGAACCCATCCATGTCTGCCTCGCCGCCCAACGCCGTGGTGATCGGCGCCTCCGGCGGGATCGGCCGGGCCCTCGTCGCCGGCCTCGTGGGCCGGGGGACCTACGGATCGGTCTTCGCCCTCTCGCGGTCGGGGACCGTCGAGGCTGGGCCCGCGGCGGTGGGACCGATCGACCTGACCGATGAGGCGTCCGTCCGTATCGCGGCGGAGCGCGTCGCGCGCCACGGTCCGGTGGGCCTCGTCCTCGTGGCCACGGGCCTCCTGCACGGCCCGGGCGTCGCGCCCGAGAAGGCGATCCGGACCCTGGATCCGGCGGCCATGGCCGCGGTCTTCGCGGTGAACGCGATCGGTCCGGCCCTGGCGGCCAAGCACTTCCTGCCCCTGATGCCGCGCGCCGGGCGCAGCGTCTTCGCCGCGCTGTCGGCGCGGGTCGGCTCGATCTCCGACAATCGTCTCGGTGGCTGGTACGCCTACCGCGCGTCGAAGGCGGCCCTGAATCAGATCCTGCGCACCCTTGCGATCGAGGCACGACGCACCCACCCCGATGCGATCGTGGCGGGCCTGCATCCCGGCACCGTGACCACGGCCCTGTCCGAACCCTTCCGACCGGACCCCAACACCCCCGGTCTGTTCACCCCCGAGACGAGCGCGGCGCACCTGCTGCGGGTGATCGAGGGGCTCGGGCCGGAGGATACGGGCGGGGTCTTTGCCTGGGATGGACGCCGCGTTACCGCCTGATCCGGTTCCGGGCGTCGCATGGGGACCGGAAGGACCGATGTCGCTCCCCGGCAACGGCGCGAACCATACGGATGAGGCAGGAACGTCCGATGGCGGACGAACGATGTCGCCCCGGCGAGGATGGTGCTAGACCGAAGCAGGTCCTGTCGGCGGGGCGATCCGCCGTCGGCGCGCGGCCGGGAGCCACATCGTGCCGGACTGCGCTGGCCCTCCAGGCCTCTCGACCTTGGCGGATGCCGGGACGACCCCCTCGCAAAGGCGATTCGCGGTTGCGGTCGCCGCCGCCTTCGGGCTTCTGACGCTCGCCCTCCTGCCCATCGTGGCGGAGCCGATGGGCGCGATGCCGGGATTCGTCCCGAGCTACCAAGCCGCGCTGATCACGGTCTACGCGGTCACAACCTGCCTTTTCTTCGCGCAATACCGGCGCACCCGGTCGGTGCCGCTGCTGGTTCTCGCCGCCGGCAGCCTGTTCACGACACTCATCGTCGCGGTTCAACTCCTCAGCTTCCCGGGCCTGTTCGGACCGGGACGGATCATCGGCTCGGGGCCGGGCACCACGACCTGGCTCTGGACCCTATGGCATGTGGGGCCGCCGCTCTTCGCCCTGCCCTACGCGATCATGGAGGGCGACCGGCGCCCGCGCCTCGTGCCGCGCGCCCGGGTCGGGGCCGTCGGCGGCCTCACCGCCCTGGCCGTCGCAGCCGTCGCCGGTGGGCTGAGCTGGATCGTCGTCGCCTACGTCGACTATCTGCCCCGCAGCGTCGAGGGCGACAATTACTGGCTGCTGACCACGTCGGGAGTCGGTCCGGCCGTGGTGCTCCTCACGGTGGCGGCCCTTGCGACCCTGTGCTGGCGCACGCGCCTGGGCACCGTGCTGCAGCTTTGGCTCGCGGTTTCGCTGCTGCTCCTCGTCTTCGACAACCTCATCACCCTGCCGGGCGCCGCCCGGGGTACGGTGGGCTGGTTCGCAGGGCGGCTGGAGGCCCTGGCGGCCGGCATCGTCGTCCTGGCCGTCTACCTGCGCGAGGTCGACGTCCTCTACGGCGCCGCGGAGGCGGCCGCCGTCCAGAGCGAGCGCCAGCGGGCCGAGCTCGAGATTGCCCGCGACAACGTCGCGATCGCCCTCGAGGCCGCGGATATGGGCAACTGGACCCTCGACCTCCGGACCGGGGCCTCCGTTCGCACGCTGCGGCACGACCGCATCTTCGGCTACGACAGCCTGCTTCCGCGCTGGGGCCTCGCCGACTTCCTGGGGCATGTGGTCGTTGACGACCGGGCGCTGGCGGAAGCCGCCATGGCGCGGGCGCAGGTGGAGAACACCCTCTGTTTCCAGTGTCGAATCACTCGGGCCGGGGACGGTGCCGAGCGCTGGATCGACGTGCGCGGCCGGCTCTATCGGGACCCGGATGGAACCCCCGCCAGCATGGCCGGCGTGGTCATCGACACCACCGATCGGCACGAGGCCGAGCAGCGCCTCAGCCAGGCGCAGAAGATGGAGGCGATCGGCCAGCTCACGGGTGGCGTCGCCCACGACTTCAACAACCTCCTCACGGTCATCGTCGGAAACCTCGACATGATCGTGCGCCGGCCCGACAACGCCCAGCGGGTCGAGCGGCTGGCGACCTCGGCGATGACGGCGGCCCGGCGCGGAGCCGAGGTCACCGAGAAGCTCCTGTCGTTCTCGCGCCGGCAGGTCCTGCGACCCGAGACCGTCAATCCCAACCACCTCATCAAGGACTTCCAGGGCCTGCTGCAGCGCGCGGTCGGCGAGACCGTCGACATCGTCCTCGACCTCGACGCGGCCCTCGATCCCGTCCGCCTCGATCCCGGGCAGTTCGAGAGCGCCATCCTGAACCTCGCGGTGAATGCCCGCGACGCCATGCCGAGTGGCGGCACCCTGACGATCCGGACCGAGAACCTGTCCCTCACCCCGGAGCGCCGGGCGGCCTGGCCCGATCTGTCCCTCGGCGATTACGTCCGCGTCACGGTCAGCGATACCGGCCTCGGCATGGATGCGGCCACGGCCGCCCGCGCCTTCGAGCCGTTCTTCACCACCAAGGATGTCGGGAAAGGCACCGGGCTCGGTCTGAGCCAGGTCTACGGCTTCGCGCGCCAGGGCGGCGGGCAGGTCCGGGTCGCGAGCGCGCCGGGCCAGGGCACCAGCATCACCATCGACCTGCCGCGCTCGGCCGAGCCGGTCGTGCAGGCCGCCCGGACGGACGGGCTTCTGCCGCTGCGTCGGGCCGCGGAGGGCGAGGTCGTCCTGGTGGTCGAGGACGAGGCCGCCGTGCTGGAGATGGCGGTGGAGAGCCTGTCGGAACTCGGCTACCGGACCCTCACCGCCACCCATGCGGCCGAGGCGCTGGAACGCCTCAAGGGACCGGAGCGCATCGACATCCTGTTCTCCGACGTGGTCATGCCCGGCGGGATGAACGGCGTCGAGCTTGCGACCCACGCCCGGGCCCTGCGTCCCGGTCTGCGGGTGCTGCTCGCCTCGGGCTATACCGGCTCGGCCCTCGGCGAGCAGGGCGTTCCCGTCGACCTGCCGCTCCTCAGCAAGCCCTACCGGCGCGAGGATCTCGCCGACAAGCTGCGTCTGGTGATGGTCGGACGCTGACGTCGGTACCGGTGCGTCAGGGCTTCGGCAGCATCCGGTCGCTGATGATCCGGCGCTGGATCTCGCTCGTTCCCTCGAAGATCGTCGTCAGACGCGCGTCGCGCCAGTAGCGCTCCACCCGGCGTTCGGTGGTGTAGCCGTTCCCGCCATGGAGCTGCATCGCCTGGTTGGTGACCCGCACCGCCATTTCCGTGGCGACGAGCTTGACCATGGCCGACTCGCTCTCGGCCGGTTCGCCGGCGTCGAGCAGGTGCGCCACCTGGTTCCAGAAGGCGCGGGCCTGGGCGACGTCGGCCGCCATGTCGGCCAGGGCGAAGCGCAGGGCCTGGAAGTCGCCGATCGGGTGCCCGAACTGCTCGCGCTCCTGCAGATAGGCCTGGCAATCCTCCAGGGCCGCCTGGGCCACGCCGACCGCGCGGGCCGCCGTGTGCACCCGTGCGATGTTGAGCCCCCGCTGGACCGAAGCGAAGCCCCCGGAATCCGCGTCTGCGCCCTGGTCGCCGTAGAGCCCGGTGAGGCGATCGGTCTCCGGCACCCGCACGCCGTCGAGGTCCAGTTCGAAGGTGAGGAAGCCGTGATAGCCGATCTTGTCGATGACCCGGCCGGTCATGCCGGGCGGAAAGGTACCGGGCTCCTTCACGACGAGGAAGGGTTCGAGCCCCGCCGAGCGTGGCTCGCCGGGCTCGGGATCGCGGGTCCGGGCCAAGACCTCGACGAAGTCCGCGGCCTTGGCGAAGCCCGCCCAGCGCTTGGTTCCGGTCAACACCCAGGTGTCGCCCTCGCGTACCGCCCGGGTCTGCACGCCGGCGAGGTCCGAGCCGGCGGTGGGCTCCGAGAGGGCGATGCCGCCGATCCATTGTCCCTTCGCCGACTTCTCCAGAAGGGCCTTTCGCCGCTCTGGATCGAGGGTCTGGGTGCCGAGACCCTGGCCCCGCGCCAGGATGCTGCCCACCGAGAGCCAGGCCCGGGCGAGTTCCTCGGAGACGAGGCAGTACTCGAACACGCCGTGGCCGAGGCCGCCCTGCTCGGCCGGGATCGTGATGCCGAACCAGCCCTTGGCGGCCATTTGATCGATGAGGCTTCGCGGCATCTCCGCCTTCTGCGGATCGAGCGCGTCGGCGAGCGGCATCACGACGTCCCGGGCGAAATCGCGTGCCTCGGCCTGCAGCCTGGCCCGCGCCTCGGTCCGCCAGGGGCTCAGGAGCTCTGGCGGCGTCGGTTCCATGCGCTCGCGCTTCGCCATGTCGTCCCCCCCCCTTGTCGTCGATCCCGCCGCGTTGGACGGAGTCGATCCTCTGCGGAAGCTAGAGCGGCCCGCAGGGATGTCGACCGGAGATTGCGGGGCTGGCGGGCGCGACGGGGTACGGGAGTTCTCGCGGTCTGTTGTGGCTGCGGCGCGCCGGGTCGCGTTGCGCCGCCTGCGCGATCCGCGTAACCAAACGCGAGAGGACGCGCATGACGGGGACGGTCGGGGGGAGCGGAGGCTTTGACGGTGGATTCGCGGGGGTTGGACATGGGCTTGCCGCCCGCCGAAGCTCTGACCGTCTGCGACCGTGAGCCGATCCACCGCCTCGGGACGCTCCAGCCGCACGGCTTCCTCCTCGCCCTCCGGGCGACGGACGGCCGGATCGTCCAGGCGAGTGCCAACGTCCCCGGGGGTGTCGAGGCCTGCCTCGGCCAACCCTGCGATGCGGTCTTTCCGGAACTCGCCGGCCTCCTGCTGGAGGGAGCGGCGGAATCCGAGCGCGACGGCGCCCAGTACCTGCGCACCGTGACCCTGGCCACCCCCGAGGGGACCCTCGCCTACGACCTCGCGATCCATCGCTCGGCCGGGCTCATCCTTCTGGAATTCGAAGCGGTCGCGAGCGTCTTCGCATCCGACCACAGCCTCGACGCGCTCTACCCGCGCCTGAGCCGCTTCGTGGAGGGTCTGCACGACGCCGCCTCCGTCGCCGCACTGTGTCACCTCGTGGCCGTCGACATCCGCCACATTACCGGCTTCGACCGTACCCTCGTCTATCGGTTCGACCGGGACTGGCACGGCACCGTCATCGCCGAGGATGGCAACGGCGCCTTGCCCTCCTACCTCGACCTCCGCTTTCCCGCGTCCGACATCCCCGCCCAGGCCCGGGAGCTTTACCGGCGCAACCGCCTGCGGATCATCCCCGATGCCGGGTACCGGCCGGTCCCCATCCTGCGGGAGGCCGGCGAGGACGCGGAGCCCCTCGACCTCAGCCAGTCGATTCTGCGCAGCGTTTCGCCGGTGCATGTCGAGTACATGCGCAACATGGGCACGATGGCGTCGATGTCGGTGTCGATCCTGGTCGACGGCGTCCTCTGGGGCCTGATTTCCTGCCACAATGCCGAGCCCCGCCGCGTGCCGCTCCAGGCCCGCAACGCCTGCGACTTCCTCACCCGCATCTTCGCGCTTCAGCTCGCGGCCAAGGAGCGTGGCGCGGAGGCCGAACAGCGCCTGCGCCTGGGGGCGATCCAGTCGCAGCTCCTCGGCTTCATGGCGGAAGAGGAAAACTTCCTCGACGGCTTGCTGAAGCATTCCGACGACGTCCTGGCCCTCGCCGGAGCATCAGGCGCGGCCGTGATCACCTCGGACACCTGCCGGCTCCTCGGCGCGACGCCGCGGGAATCCGAAGTGCGGGCAATCTACCAGTGGCTCTCCAGCGGACCCGGCGGTGCCGACCTCGTCGCCACGGATGCGCTGAGTGAAGTCTATCCGCCGGCACGCGCCTTCGCCGAACGGGCGAGCGGCCTCTTGGCGATCTCGATCTCGCAGAAATATGCCAGCTACGTGCTCTGGTTCCGACCCGAGGTGGTGCGCACGGTGAAGTGGGGCGGCGACCCGACCAAGGCCGCCGTGCCCGATCCGGCCGGCGGCCTCGAACGATTGCACCCTCGGCAATCCTTCGCCATCTGGAAGGAGACACTGCAGAACCGCGCCCTCCCCTGGATGCGGGCTGAGATCGAATCGGTGAAGGACCTGAGGGCCTCCGTGCTCGGGATCGTTCTGCGGCGGGCCGAGGAGCTCGCCTCCCTGAGCGAGGAATTGCAGCGCTCCAACAAGGAACTGGAAGCCTTCTCCTACTCGGTCAGCCACGACCTCCGCGCGCCCTTCCGGCATATCGTCGGGTACTCGGAGCTGTTGCGATCGCGCGAAGGCAGCCTCTTATCCGAGAAGGGGCGGCACTACATCAACACGATCATCGAGGCGGCCTTCTCGGCGGGTACTCTGGTCGACAACCTGCTGCGCTTCTCGCAGATGGGCCGCAACGCCCTGAACCCGGTCGCCGGCGATCTCAACGCGCTGGTCGAGGAGGTCCGTCGCTCTGTGCTTCGTGACGTCTCCTCCCATCGGACGATCCACTGGACCATCGGACAGCTCGGACGGGTCAACGCCGATCCGGTGATGCTGCGCCTCGTCATCGAAAATCTGCTCTCGAACGCCGTCAAGTACACCCGTGGTCGGACGGATGCGACGATCCAGATCGGTCGTCTCGATGGTCGGAGCCCCGGCACCGGACAGGAGGACGACGGAGCGGAGCAGGCCGTCTTCTTCGTGCGCGACAACGGCGTCGGGTTCGACATGGCCTATGTCGACAAGCTGTTCGGGGTATTCCAGCGCCTGCACCGGGTGGAGGAATTCGAGGGAACCGGCATCGGACTTGCGAATGTGCGGCGCATCGTCGAGCGCCATGGCGGTCGCACCTGGGCCGAAGGAGCCGTGGGACACGGCGCGACCTTCTACTTCACGCTGCCGACACCGAGGGCGGTGCCCAATCCGAATGCCGCGAACCGAGCCCGATCGTCGCGGAACCCCAGGGAAGCGCGCTGATCCATGCCCGATCTGAAGCCGATCCTCCTCGTCGAGGACAATCCGAACGACATCGAACTCACCCTTGCCGCCCTGGAGAAGAGCCAACTCGCCAATGAGATCGTGATTTGTCGCGACGGTGCGGAGGCACTCGACTTCCTCTATCGCCGCGGCGACTTCGCGGGCCGGGATACGCGCGACCCGGCCGTCGTCCTCCTCGACCTCAAGCTGCCCAAGGTCGACGGCCTGGAGGTCCTCGCGCAGGTAAAGGGCGATGTCCGGACCCGCGCGATTCCGGTCGTAATGCTGACCTCCTCGCGGGAGGAGACCGACCTCGTGCGGTCCTACGACCTCGGCGTGAACGCTTTCGTGGTCAAGCCCGTTGGGTTCACGGAATTCTTCGAGGCGATCCAGGATCTCGGCGTGTTCTGGGCGGTCCTGAACGAGCCGCCCCCGCATCGGGGAGGAGGTTGGCCATCGAACACGTGACTCAGCCCGATCAGGCGACGCAGGATGATGTCGGTCCGGCACTCCTGAGAATCCTCCTTCTCGAAGACAGCGACCTCGATACGGAACTCCTCGGTGCGGTGCTCGACGATCTCGGGCGTCCGTATACGATCGACCGGGTGATGACCGCGCCGGACTTCACCGCTGCAGCTGCGTCCTGCGGGCATCACCTCATCCTCGCCGACTACGTTCTGCCGACCTTCGACGGCCTCAGCGCCCTGGCGATCGCTCGCACCCATTGTCCGGGTACGCCCTTCGTCTTCGTCTCGGGCACCCTCGGTGAGGATGTCGCGGTGGAAGCCCTGAAGCGGGGTGCCACCGATTACGTGACCAAGCAGCGCCTCGACCGCCTGCCCCGGACCATCCTGCGCGCCCTCGCCGAGGCGCGCGCCCATGCCGAGCGCGAGCGCGCAGTCCAGGATCTGCGGGACCTCAACGCGACCCTGGAGGCCCGTGTGAAAGCGCGCACGAGCGACCTCGCCGCCGCCAATGCCGAGCTGCACTGCCAGATTGCCGAGCGCGAGCGGGTCGAGGAGGCTCTCCGCCAGGCGCAGCGCCTGGAAGCCGTCGGCCAACTCACCAGCGGCGTCGCCCATGATTTCAACAATCTGCTGACGGTGATCTCCGGCAACATCGAGTTCCTGGAGCGTGCCATCCCCGACGAGCGGTCGCAGCGCCGCCTTCAGATGATGCGTGGTGCCGCCGACCGCGGAGCACGCCTGACGGCGCAACTCCTCGCCTTTTCCCGTCGTCAGCGCCTGGAGCCGACGCCGGTGGAGCTGAACCAGACCGTCGCGTCCATGCGCGATCTCCTGCAGAGCTCGATCGGCGGTGCGGTGCGTATCGAGATGACGCTGCAATCCGATCTCTGGTCAGCCCTTGTCGATGCGACGCAGATCGAGCTCGTGATCCTGAACCTCGCGATCAACGCGCGCGACGCCATGGCCGTGGGGGGTTGCCTCACCATCGAGACCGCGAACGTCACCCTGACGCGGACCCCTGCCCGTGCGGAAGAGCCGGTGCCCGGCGAGTACGTGATGCTCGCGGTGAGCGACACCGGTACCGGGATTGCGCCCGAGGTCCTGGCCCGTGTGTTCGAGCCGTTCTTCACCACGAAGGCGGTCGATAAGGGGTCTGGCCTCGGCCTCGCACAAGTCTATGGCTTCGTGAAGCAGTCCGGCGGCGGTGTTCGCATCGACACCCGCGTGGGCGAAGGCACCTCGGTGCGGATCTACCTTCCGCGGGCGGAGGCCACCTCCCCGGCCCGCGAGGCATTCCGGGCTGTTATCGACTGCGCCGAGCAGCGTCGGGCGGGCGATCGGCCGGTGGTCCTCGTGGTGGACGACGATAGTGCGGTGCGCGAGATCACCACCTCGATCCTGTCCGAGAACGGCTATCGCATCCGCGAGGCGGGCTCTGGCCTTGCCGCTCTCTCCGCTCTCGAATCCGACGCCTGTGTCGACCTGATCGTTCTGGACTTCGCCATGCCGGGCATGAACGGGGCCGAGGCCGCGTGCCAGATCCGCCTTCGCTGGCCGCATCTTCCCGTGATGTTCGTCACCGGATACGCCGAAACCGCGGCGCTGATGCAGGCGGGCGAGGTCGGAGCCGAGCGCATCGTCCAGAAGCCGTTCCAGCGCGGAGAACTGGCGCGCAAGGCCACCGCCATCCTCGCCGAGGCGTCCGTCGGCCCGGCCGGCTTGCGCCTCGTCGTCGGCCAGCGCCACACCGCCTGAGCTTGTTGCGGATCGGCCAAGCTCTCATTCGACGGCCGAGAGGGTTGATCGGAGATCGATCCACCGCATCCAGCCGTGACGATCGTTGTCGGCAAGCGTCGATCGGCCTTGTCCGACGGCCATGTCCGCAGGCCCTGCGTGCCCCGCCAAGTCGAGGGAGAAATCCGAACGGATGACGCGCCGGTACATCGGCGGCGACCGCTGCATCGAGCCGCCGACCCCGTGCTTCGAAGATGACAGGGTCCACCCCGCTCAGGGCCGTGACGACGCAGGCGGCCCCATTACGGACGTTCGTGAGCACCGGAGGCGATCGCCGCCGCGATCGTGACCGCGGGGTCGGTGTGCGCGTCGGGTTTGCCCGTCGCAGCGGCGACGAAGATTCCGGCCAGGACGGCGAAGGCCCAGCCAGCGGTGGTCGCGATTCAGCCTGCGCCTTCCGCCTTCGAGCCGCGCAAGGAGGGCCCCGGCCACACCCCTCTGCCGAGGATGATCAGCACCATCGTGCCGAGAAGCTCCCCCAGGAGTGGCGACGTCATGGCAAGTCCGCTGACGTCGTCTTGTGTTTCCGAGGTGGTCGATGCCGGGGTGAACGTCAGTCGTCCTGTCTGTCCCAGTCGAAGGCGCGCTTCACCGCCCGGCCCCAGGCCGCGGTGATGCGCTGGCGCTGCGTCGCGTCCATATTTGGCTCCCAGCGCCGGTCGATTCCCCAGTTGCGCACGAGGTCGTCCGTGCTCTTCCAGTATCCGGTCGCGAGGCCCGCAGCGTAGGCGGCTCCCAGCGCTGTGGTCTCCGTCACCTTCGGCCGCACGACCGGAACGTCGAGGATATCGGCCTGGAACTGCATGAGGGTCACGTTGGCGACCATGCCGCCGTCCGAGCGCAGCTCCCGCACCGGGATGCCGGAATCCTTCTCCATCGCCTCCAGGACCTCGTGGGTCTGGAACGCCGTAGCCTCCAAGCAGGCCCGGGCGATGTGGCCGCGATTGGCATAGCGGGTCAGGCCGATGATCAGGCCGCGGGCACCCTCGTTCCAGTGCGGCGCGTAGAGCCCAGAGAAGGCGGGCACGAAGTAGACACCGCCATTGTCTTCCACGGTGGTGGCCAGGCGCTCGACCTCGGCGCTGTCCTGGATCATGTGCAGGTTGTCGCGCAGCCACTGCACCAGCGCGCCCGTGATGGCGATGGAACCTTCCAGCGCGTAGACCGCGGGCGCGCCGTCGAGCTTGTAGCCCAGCGTCGTCACGAGGCCACAGGTCGAGGGCACCGGCGTCTCGCCGGTGTTCATCAAGGCGAAACAGCCGGTGCCGTAGGTGTTCTTCGCTTCGCCCGGCCGAAAGCAGGTCTGGCCGAACAGGGCGGCCTGCTGGTCTCCGAGGATCCCGGCGATCGGCACCCCGGCGAAGGGCAGGCGTGTCTCTCCGTAGACTTGGGACGACGAGACGATCCCCGGCAGCATCGCGCGGGGAATTCCGAACATGGCAAGCATGCCATCGTCCCAGGCCAGGGTCTCGAGGGACATGAGCTGGGTGCGGCTGGCATTGGTCACGTCGGTAACGTGGAGGCCGCCGTCCGGGCCGCCGGTGAGATTCCAGACGAGCCAGCTGTCGATATTTCCGAATAGGACGTCGCCAGCTTCCGCCTTCTCTCGCGCGCCGTCGACATGGTCGAGGAGCCAGCGCAGTTTCAAGCCCGAGAAGTAGCTCGCCAGGGGCAGGCCTGTGAGCGCACGGAAGCGATCGCGGCCGCCGTGGCGAGCAAACTCGGTCACGAGGCGATCGTTGCGGGTATCCTGCCAGACCAGCGCATTGTGAAGCGGAGTACCCGTGCGCCGGTCCCAGATCAGCGTAGTCTCACGCTGGTTCGTGATGCCGATCGAGAGCAGGTCCTTCGGCGTCAGTCCGGCCCCGTCGAGGGCATCCTGCATGACGGCCTGCGTATTGCGCCAGATCTCTATCGGATCGTGCTCGACGTGGCCGGGCCGCGGATAGATCTGCGCATGTTCCCGCTGCCTGCAGGCGGTGATGTGCCCTTCGCGATCGAAGACGATGAAGCGGCTGCTGGTGGTGCCCTGGTCGATGGCGCCGACATACTGAGACATGGTCGTCTTCCTCCCTTGGGAGCGGCGTCGAGGATGTCCGGGCCGGTCTTCGCGCCGGCTTTGGCGTTTCGGAAGGCGTTGGCGTCAGGCGGCTTCGGCCTTCCGCGCGATATAGGCGGCGAGGCGCGCGGCACTTTTCGGACTCGTGCGCAGGCCGAGCTTCGAGCGGCGCCAAAGGATGTCCTCGGCGGTCCGCACCCATTCGGCGCGAACGAGATAGTCGACCTCGACAGCCGTCAGGCCGCCGTCGAAGGCGTCGCCGAGATCCGCGAGACTGCGGGCGCCCTTCACGATGGTCCGCGCTTCGGTCCCATAGGCTCGGGCGAGGCGCCGCGCGGTCTCGGACGGGAGGAAAGGAGCCTCTCGGCGGAACTGCTCCAGAAATGTTTCGAAATTCGCCGCCGGCATCGCGCCGCCGGGCAGGACTGCAGTGCCGGTCCAGGCTTTCTTGAGCCCCGGGAAATGTGGCGCGATCTTCTCCATCGCGTGCTCGGCGAGGCGACGGTAGGTCGTGATCTTGCCGCCGAAGACCGAGAGCGCTGGAGCCCGCCCACCGCCATCCTCGAGGTCGAGCACGTAGTCTCGGGTGACCGCCGAGGCGTCGGCTGCCGCGTCATCGTAGAGCGGGCGCACCCCGGAGTAGCTCCAGACCACATCCTTCGGGTCGATCGACCGGGCGAAGGAGCGATTGATGCAATCGCAGAGATAGCGCGTCTCCTCCGCCGAGATCGTCGCCGGGCCGGGCTCGTTCTCGTAAGGTACGTCGGTGGTACCGATCAGGGTGAAGTCGTGCTCGTACGGAATCGCGAAGATGATGCGCTTGTCGGGCTGCTGCAGGATATAGGCTTGGTCGCCTTCGTAGAGCCTTGGCACGACGATGTGGCTGCCCTTGATCAGGCGGACTGCCGCGCGGCTGTTGATCCCGAGGGTGGTGCCCAGCGTCTCGCTCACCCAAGGTCCGGCCGCATTGATGACGGCCTTCGCGCGAACGGTCTCGGACTGCCCGGTGCCGACGTCGCGGAGGGTTGCGGTCCAGGACCCGTCGATGCGGCGGGCCGATTCGACGCCGGTCCGTGTTCGGATTTCGGCGCCCCGCGACCTGGCATCCATCGCGTTGAGGACGACGAGCCGACTGTCCTCCACCCAGCAATCCGAATAGACGAAGCCCTTCGAGAGCCGAACCTGTAGAGGCGCGCCCATCGGCGATGTTCGCAAGCGAACCATCTCCGAGCGCGGGAGCGTGCGCAGGCGCGCGAGATGATCGTAGAGGAAGAGGCCGATCCGCAGCATCCAGGCCGGGCGGAGTCCATCGTCGTGCGGGAGCACGAAGCGGAGCGGCCAAATGATGTGCGGTGCCAGACGCAGCAGGCGTTCTCGCTCGGCGAGCGCCTCGCGCACCAGGCGGAACTCGTAATATTCCAGGTAGCGCAGGCCGCCATGGATCAGCTTCGTGCTCGATGACGAGGTGAATTCGGCGAGGTCCCCACGCTCGCAGAGCAGGACCGAGAGGCCTCGTCCGGCCGCGTCGCGAGCGATCCCCGTGCCGTTGATGCCTCCGCCGATGACGAGCAGATCGTAGGGGGCTCCCTCGGCCCGACGGATCCCTCCTGACGTCATGAGTCTCCTCCAGGTCTCGTCGTATGCCGACGCCAGGAGGATTTCCCTTTGTCGAGGAATAGTCGCAAGCGAAAATCAGGGCTTCGCGAGACGCCTCCCGATCCGGTCAATGCGAGCTTCACCCCGTGCCGTTCCATCAGGGCGACGATCTCAGGTGGCGGCGGCCGGTCCGTGAAGAGCGTGTCGATCTGCGCAAGGCGTCCCACCTCGACCATCGGCCGGCACGTGAACTTGGTGTGATCGGCCACCAGGAAGGTCCGTCGGGCGTGCAGGAGGATGGTCTGGCAGGGTGTTGAGGAAGTCCGTGGCGTGCCAGGGGTTGGCATGATTCACTGCTCCCTGGCAGTAAGCGGGGGAGGCAGATGCGGGGCTCGGATCGGCGTTCGGGGGCGTTGTTCTCGTATGTGGCCCTTGGGGCTCGGGTCCGGTCCGATCATCCTCTGCGAGCCATCCGACACTGACGGCTGAGGCGCTGGCGGCCCTGAGCGGGTCGATCTCGGCGCTCTATGCGGCCCGGATGGGTCATCCGTCGATCCCGCCCGAGATGCTGCTGCGGGCCATGCTCCTGCAGATGTTCTACTCGATCCGCTCGGAGCGGCAACTGATGGGGCGGCTGGCGTTCGACTTGTTGTTCCGCTGGTTCGTCGGGCTGGGCATCGACGATCAGGCCTGGGACCATTCGAGCTTCACCCGGAACCGGGACCGGCTGCTGGCCGGTGGGATCGCGGCCCAGTTCCTGGCCGCCGTGCTGGCCCAGCCCCGGGTCAGGCGGCTTCTGTCCAGCGATCTCTTCAGCGTCGACGGGACGCTGATCGAGGCCTGGGCGTCGATTCATATGCTTCAATCCAAGGATAAGGGCGGCAACGATCAAGGGAAAGATCCGCCGCCGTCCGCCGGCGGGCGCAACGTCGAGGTCGACTTCAGGGGTCAGACGCGCTCGAACGAGACCCACGCGAGCACCACGGACCGAGAAGCCCGCCTCTACCGTAAAAGTTCGGGAATGGAAGCCAAGCTCTGCTTCATCGGTCACACCCTGATGGAGAACCGCTGGGGCCTGATCGTGGATAACCTCGCCGCATGTCCAGCTGGTTCGGTCCTGGCTGATCCTTCAAATCAGCCCGGTCCAAAGCCAGCCGGTCAGGTCATGATGTCGCCGGAGCGTTTGAGATTCATCAGGTTTTCGGCATCCTTGATGCCAGCCGGTGCGTTGGCCACGCGGACCTTGACCATCTTGACGCATGCCTCGAGGGCGGTCTGGCCAAACTCGTCGTTGTCGAACCAGAGGATGATCTCCTCGAACCGGTCGAGGCAAAGGTAGTCGGCCTTGAGCTTCCCGGCGGCCCCCTTGGAACCCCCGTCGACCGACTCCACCGCGAATTGCCCCAGACGAAGCAGTGCGTGTGGCTATCGGCAGTCGTTGCCCTCGGGGAAGCTGGTGTCGCGTGGGGCATGGGGTCTCCATGTCCGGCGAGCCCTCGGCTCCGCTCCGGCTTTTGGTGGGACTGCGTGGGACTTGGCGTAGGAGAACTTGACGGGAGACCCGGAGAATGGCCGGCGATAGGTCGCAAATGTTCTCGCCGGGAGGCGCCAGATGAAGGCGCCCCCGGGAGTTGCCATCTTGGTTTACTGAGAAGAACCTGGCGACCCCGGTTGGGCTCGAACCAACGACCTGCCGCTTAGAAGGCGGCTGCTCTATCCAGCTGAGCTACGGAGTCGGGGGTGCCGTCGCCCGTAAAAGGCATGGGTCCCGCCCGGGGTCAAGCCTTTCGGCCGCGGGGGCGAGGCCCCGGCTTCCGGCGCACGGGAAGGGTCGACGTGTACCGCGCCGGGTCGGTCCTTTCGGGGCTTCGCGGGGGCGGCCGCTTGAAAAAGTCCGGCCGGTCCTGTGGGATGCCGATCCATCGTCGAGGGCGGCCCCGCCGGGAGCGGACGCGCGTCGGCGGCCGGCGCGGAGAGCATCCCGATGAGCAGCGCGAATCAACCCGAAGGACCGGCCCCTGTAAAGGGGGGCCTCGTGGCCTACCTGACCGTGGCGGGCGCGATGAAGGCGGCGGAGTTCTACGTCGGGGCCTTTGGGGCGGAGATCGCTGCCGCGTTGCCCGTCGACGACCAGGGACGGACGATGCACGTGCATCTCCACGTCAACGGGGCGTCGCTGATGCTGAGCGACGCGTTTCCCGAGTACGGGCACGCGCTCCAGCCGCCGCAGGCCTTCTCCCTGATGCTGATGGTCGACGACATCGACGCGCGCTACGCCCATGCCGTCGCGGCCGGCGCGACCGCCGTGACGCCGCCGGCCGACATGTTCTGGGGGGATCGCTACGGCCAGCTGCGCGACCCCTTCGGGGTGCTCTGGGCTATGAACCAGCCGAAGCGCTGACCCTCTCTCGCCCACCGTCCTCTGTCGCTGCTGGACCGAGCGGGACGCGATCGGGCGCTGGTTTGCCCGCAAGCCGTTTGTGGCGGCGGCGGAGACCGACCTGGAGCCGGGCGGCGCGACTCGATTCGTCATGATTCGTCATGCGGGGCCCGGACGGCGCGAGATTCCCAGCGCGGGCTTCAACCTTGAACCGATGAAGAACCCCCGGATCGTCTCCACGAACGCCTCTGTCCCGGCCCGGGACCCCTCGGCCAAACCGCTCTCCACCGGCCTCGTTACCTTCGCGCCGGAGGGCGAGGCCACCCGCCACATCACGCGGCTGCGGCACTGGTCGGCGGAGGACTGCGCGGCCCAGGTGGCCATGGGCTTCCCAAACGAATGGGGCCGCGCTCGCCGCAAACCTCTGATGCGGCCTTCACCCAGGCCGCCCTGAGGACCAACGCGGGGGAATGCGGTCACCTCCGAGAAGAGCGTCAAGGTCAGCGCGCCAATCTGCACGAACCTCCGGTACACGTGCAATGCAGAAGAGGCGATCCGCCACGACGTCTCGCGGGTGCCGGACTCCCGCCCCGATCACCTCCCGCGGGCCCGCGGCCTCTGGCCCGGCGACGTGATCCTGATCCGCTTCACCCTCGGCGGGCAGAGCTTCCAGGCCCTGAACGGCGACGTGGTGGCCGATGACGGCACGGCCGCCTCGATCAGGGTTGCCTTCGTGGATCGGGCGGCGTCGACAGGCGCCGGGCGGAGGGTGGTTCCCATATCCCGTAGAGCTGGCTGCGCGACCGCTGGGGTGTGCCCAGGCCGATCGTTCCGGCGATCCCGCCTTGGCTGGTCGGGTCTTCACCGCCATGCAGTCCCTGGTGAAGCGCGACGTCGCCGCCCTCCAGCACGCGGCAGAAGGAACGGATTAAAACCGGGGGCGCCGCAAAAATGACGGAATCCTCGCGGGCCGTGGAACCACTCTCCATGCTTACGCTTGTATAGCAAAGGTTACGGCATAGGTAAGGGACCCAACATGAAGACCTTGGCGACTGCCCTCGCAGGCTTACTCGGTGTCTGCGTTCTCTCCACGAGCCCTGTTGCGGCGGCTCCCTATGATCCGTTCGGCACGAATGCCGGCGAGGATTACTACGCGTCCGATCCGGCCTACGGCTACGGCCGAGCGACCGACGATCCGTACGGCTACCCGGCCACCGCCGGCCAGGGCTACCAGGCGGCGCCCCAGGCGCAGGTCGCCCCGATCCCGCGCGAGATCGTGGCCTTCGACGGCAACTACAAGCCGGGCACGATCGTGGTCTCCACGGCCGAGCGGCGCCTCTACTTCGTGATGCCGAATGGCGAAGCGATCCGCTACGGCGTCGGTGTCGGCCGTCCGGGCTTCACCTGGTCGGGCGTCAAGACGGTGACGGCGAAGAAGGAATGGCCGTCGTGGACGCCCCCGGCCGCGATGATCGCCCGTCGCCCCGACCTGCCGCGTTACATGGCAGGTGGCGTCGAGAACCCCCTGGGCGCCCGCGCCATGTATATCGGCAACACCGAGTACCGCATTCACGGCTCCAACGAGCCGGATACCATCGGTCAGGCCGTGTCGTCGGGCTGCATCCGGATGACCAACGAGGACGTCACCGACCTCTACGAGCGTGTGAAGGTCGGAGCCAAGGTCGTCGTTCTGAACTGATTTTTCGCGACAGGGACGATCACGCGAAGGCCGCGCCATCCGGAAGGATGACGCGGCCTTCGGCGTTCCGGGCGTCGGATCGTCGACCGCTCAGGGGACCACGCGCCCGACCGCGGTCTGCGGTGGGCTGAAGGGCGCGATCGGCATGTCGCAGAAGCAGCGCGCACCGAGGGGGCGCGGACCCGGCAGCGGGCAGGAATAGGGCTGGTAGCCGGTCAGGCCCGACTGCACCGCATCGCAGTTCAGGCCGACCTCGCGACGGGGCGGCAGGCGGCGCTCATCATAGGCGCGGCGCGGCGGCGGCCTGTCGTAGCCGTCGTCATCATATTGCGCGCTGGCGCCTTGTGCCGCGAAAAGCCCGGCGAGGACCGTAAGGATCAGACTGCCTCGGGAGATACGTCGCATGGTCATACGCCCTCGTTGACAGCGCCGGCCCGGAACACTCGGGCAAGCGCGGCGACAGGGTTAGGAGACCCGCCCGTGGCGGGCAAGTCGGGTTCGGGACGGTTCGCATCGCAGCCGGTGCCGCTCTGCACGCCCGGGCTCGAACGCGAACAGCCCACTTGGCCGAAGGGCGAAGCGGGCTGCGAGGCGGAAGCCGCGAGGGCTTGGCGGAGCGAGACTTAGGAGTTGGTGGCGTTCCGCATGGCCTGCTCGGCATCGCTGCCGGCCTTGCGAGCGGCTTCGGAACCCTGCTCCATCGCCTTGCGGGCGTGCTCGGCGCCCTCCTGCATGGCGCCCTTGGCCTTCTCGGCGCTCTGCTGCATCGCCGACTGGGCGAGGCCGCCGAATTCCTTGGCCTGGGCCTGGATGGCGGCGAACTGGCTGCGAACGAACTCGGCCTGATGCTGCATCGCTTCCTGCAGGTCGCGGGAGCGGACGAGCTTCTGGGCGAGGTCGAACGCCGCCGTCACGTTCTGCTCGGCGAATTCGAAGCCGCGGGCGGACACGTCCTGGGCGTTGGTGCGCGCCATCTCGGCGGAGCCCTGCACGGTATCGGCGGTGCGGCGGGCGGCGCTGATGAAGGTGTCGAACGCCTTGCGGGCCTGATCGACGCTCTTCTCGGCGAAATCGCGCATCTCGGCGGGAACCTCGTAATTCGGGGTGCTGTTCATTATCCTCTCCTCAATCTCGTTGTTGATGGCGCGTTGTGCACTGCACAATAGCACAGCGCCGGCCCTATGCCACCCTGCTCGGGCGCATTAAGGTTGACAACAGGTAAACGTGCGGCGGCCCCTCTCGTGGCTTATGGAGAGGCGGTGACGCGGTAAAAAGGACGTCACGTTCCAAGATTCGTCACGCGAAACAGGTGCGGATGTTCGAGAGTGGAGCCTCAGGGCCTGGCGGGAATGACGACGGGGCGATTCAGGCGGCTCTGCGTCGATGCGCGGATGATTCGCGCCTCGGCCCCAGCCTAAGCGATTCGAAGACGGCGGTTCTCCTCCTTGATGCGGACGGGACGCGCATCCTGCACGCATCGCCGCGGGCCGCGAATCTCCGGGACGGCATCAGCGGAGCGGACGGCCGCGTCGACGCGGGGCTCAGGCTCGGCGAGCAGATCGCGCAGGCTCGCCTGCGAAAGGACCAGCCGGTGCTCATGCGCCTGCATCTCGATGCCCGGCGCCTGGCACCGCCGGTCCTGGTCAGCGTGATGCGCATTGCCCTCACCGAGTCGCGCGACGCGGTCGTGCTCCTCGCGAACTCGCCGCTCCCGATGCGTCTGCAGGGTCTCCGCGGGCGCCGCGCACCCGGTGTGGCGGCCGTCGACA
This sequence comes from Methylobacterium sp. Leaf111, assembly GCF_001423285.1. Classification (NCBI taxonomy): domain Bacteria; kingdom Pseudomonadati; phylum Pseudomonadota; class Alphaproteobacteria; order Hyphomicrobiales; family Methylobacteriaceae; genus Methylobacterium; species Methylobacterium sp. Leaf111. Next base: position 75,463 of record NZ_LMNE01000012.1, read on the forward strand.
CGGCTGCGATCGCCGAGCCGGACGCGGCGGAGCACGCGGGCGCGCCGGTCGGGAGCGAACCCGTCGTGGAGACGGAGGAGCCGATCGTCGCCCGGCAGCGCTTCACCTGGGAAAGCGACGCGGCGGGGACGATCCTCCAGGTTTCGTCGGCGGCCGGACCGGGCTTGCGCCGGCGCCTCGAGGGGCGGAGCTGGCAGGCGCTGGCGGATGCGGACATCCTGCGCGATGCCGGCGGCCTTCTCGCCGCCCTCGATCTTGGGCGGACCTTCCGGGCGATCCCGCTGACGTTGATCGCGGCGGATGGCGCCCTCTGCGATCTCGAAATGTCCGGCGCTCCGAAGAACCGGGCCGGATCGGGATGTCGCGGCTTCGGGCAGATCCGGTCGATCACGGGTCTTGTCGCGGCGCTGCCGGCACCGACGGTCGCGGCGGCGCCCGCCCAGGCGACGACCGCGGACGCGGTCGTGCCCGACGCGCCCGCGGCCTCGCATACCGAGGCCGATGTGCCGGTCGAGCCGGCGGTCGATTCCAGCGATCCGCATCTCTCGAGCCACGAGCACGCGGCGTTCCGCGAGATCGCAAGGGCCCTCGGTGCCCGGTTCGCGGGCGACGAGCGTTCGGACAGGGAGGCCGAGCCCAGCCCTCCCTGCGCGGTGATGCCGTTTCCGGTTCCGTTCGCGCGGTCGGCCGACGACCTGTCGCCCGACGCCGCCATGGTGGCGACCCTGGAGCGCATCCCCTCCGGCGTCTTGGTCTATCGCGACGACACCGTGCTGTTTGCCAACCAGACCCTCCTCCGCCTCGTCGGGTACGCGACGCGGGAGGATCTGACGGCGGCCGGTGGGATCGGGCACCTGTTCGGTGGCCTCGATCCCCAGGCCCGACCGGCGGGTGAGGCACCCCTGGTGCTGACGACCCGGGACGGCGGACGGGTCAGCGTCCTGATCGAGCATTCCGCCCTCGATTGGGCCGGCCGACCGGCCCACCTCCTGCTCGCCCGCGATGCCGAGCCGAGCGAGGAAGCCCGCGCCGCGACGGCGACCGCGATCGCCCAGGATTTCGCCGCCCGCCACAGCGTGGATGCCCGCGCGGTCCTCGATGCGCTTGAGGACGGCATCGTGCTGCTCGACCACCAGGCCCGCATCCTCTCCCTGAACCGCCGGACCGCCGAGACCTTCGGGCTCGATCCCCGCGAGGTGGTGGGCGCGAGCTTCCTTGGCCTGTTCGCCTCGGAGCATGCCGTCGATCTGCTGGCGCGGCTGCATGCCGAGCCGGGCTCAATGGTGCGGGACGAGGTGCCGGTGGCGGTGCGCGGCACGGGACGGCGCCTTCGGGTGAAGGTGCTGCCGCTCTCGGGGGACGCGGAGGAACGTGTCTGCGCCGTGATCCGCGATGAGGCCGCGGCCGCCGACCGGAGCGGGGCCGACCTGCGGAGTTCGATCGCGGCACGGGAGGCGATCCCGCAGCAGGCCGAGCTCCTGGCTCAGGTCGCTCAGACCCTTCAGGCGCCGGTCAAGCAGATGCTCGATTCGCTCGGGGGCCTCGTCGACGAGACCGTCGGTCCCGCGGGGTCGGAGCGTTACCGCGTATCCCTCCGGGAGGTGCACGCCTCGGGCGCGCGCCTGCTGGATCTCCTCACGGATCTACTGGACCTGGCGCGGATCGAGGCCGGGAAGATCGACCGCGTCGTCGCGGACATCGCGCTGAACGACGTGGTGACGCACTGCGTCACGCTCCTCCACCCGGAGGCCGTCCGCCGGCGCATCGTCCTGCGCACCAGCTTCTCCACCGACCTGCCGGTTCTCTCGGCCGACGAGCGTTTCGTGCGCCAGGCGACCATGAACGTCATCGCGAACGCCATCGCGCTGACCGAGGCCGGCGGACAGGTCATCGTGTCGACGTCGCTCGCGGATCGCGGGGAGATCGCCCTGCGCATCCGTGATACCGGGGTCGGGATGACGGCGGCCGAGATGGAGGGCGCCCTGCATCCCTTCCGGTCGGGCTCCCGGGTCGAACCATCCCGCGGTACCGGACTCGGGCTGCCGCTGACCAAGGCCCTGACCGAGGCCAATCACGGTCGCTTCCGCATCTCCAGCCGGAAGGACGAGGGAACCCTGGTGGAGATGCTCTTCCCCGTGCCGGGGGCGACGAAACGGGCCTGACACCGGGCCGGGGTCGCTGCAACCGGCCCACGCAGCGCGCGTTGGATTCACAGCGGAGGGGAGCCCTCCCCTGCCATGGAGACGATGATGCGTGCGTTGACGTTGATCGCCGGTCTGGCGATCGGTCTGCCGGGGGTGGCCCTGGCCCAACAGAGTGGCACCGAGCCGAATCTGGGATCGGCCGGCCAGTTCCGGAATATCACTTCGACCGGCGTGACCAAGCCTCCAGGCCGGGCGGCCGCCCCCGAAGAGGATCGCGTGTCGGACACCACCCGCAAGCAGCGCGCCATCGACAAGAAGGTCGAGACCGGCATCTGCATTGGGTGCAACTGACGAGTGTTCAGACAAAAGACCGGTCCTGTCCCGCACCGCGCCATATGGGTGCTTGCGGGGAATATCTCGTTGAGCCTATGACGGTATTTGGAAGACCCGGCTGCGTGAACAGTCGCGATACGATCGGGCACCGATAGGGACAACGCGATGGACGAGAAGGTGGTCGAAGTGCGTTCGACGTGGAGCGAGGGCGCCCACGTCGACAACGCGAAGTACCTGGCCATGTACGAGGCCTCTGTCGCCGATCCAGAGCGGTTCTGGAGCGAGCACGGCAAGCGCATCGACTGGATGACACCTTTCACGAAAGTGAAGAACACGAGTTTCGAGCCCGGTCACATCTCGATCAAGTGGTTCGAGGACGGGCGGACGAACGTCGCTTACAATTGCATCGACCGCCACCTCGCGTCGCGGGGCGATCAGGTCGCGATCATCTGGGAAGGCGACGACCCGAGCGAGTCCAAGCACATCACCTATCGCCAGCTTCATTCTGAAGTCGGCAAGATGGCCAACGTGCTGCGCAATCGTGGCGTGTCCAAGGGCGACCGGGTCACGATTTACCTGCCGATGATCCCCGAGGCCGCCTACGCGATGCTCGCCTGCGCCCGCCTCGGCGCCATCCACTCCATCGTGTTCGGCGGCTTCTCGCCGGATTCGCTGGCCGGGCGTATCGAGGGCTGCGCCTCGAAGATGGTCATCACGGCGGACGAGGGCCTGCGCGGCGGCCGCAAGGTGCCGCTCAAGGCCAATGTGGATGCCGCCATCGCGCGCCTGCCCCAGGACAGCGTCGACCACGTGGTCGTGGTGCGCCGCACCGGGTCGTCGATCGCCATGGAGCCCGGCCGCGACGTCTATTACGACGAGGCCGCCGCCCAGGTCACCGACGAATGCCCGGCCGAGCCGGTGGAGGCCGAGCACCCGCTCTTCATCCTCTACACTTCGGGGTCGACCGGTCAGCCGAAGGGCGTCGTCCACACCACCGGCGGCTACCTCGTCTACGCCTCGATGACGCACCAGTACGTCTTCGATTACCGCGAGGGCGAGGTCTATTGGTGCACGGCCGATGTCGGCTGGGTCACGGGCCACTCCTACATCGTCTACGGGCCCCTCGCGAACGGCGCGACGACCCTGATGTTCGAAGGAATCCCGACCTATCCGTCGAACTCCCGCTTCTGGGAGGTGGTCGACAAGCACAAGGTCAACATCTTCTACACTGCACCGACGGCGATCCGCTCGCTCATGGGCGGTGGCGAAGGCCCGGTGAAGAAGACCTCCCGCGCGTCCCTGCGCGTCCTCGGCTCGGTCGGCGAACCGATCAATCCGGAGGCCTGGGACTGGTACTACAAGGTCGTGGGCGATTCCCGCTGCCCCATCGTCGACACCTGGTGGCAGACCGAGACCGGCGGCATCCTGATCACGCCCCTGCCGGGCGCGACCAAGCTGAAGCCGGGCTCGGCGACGCGGCCGTTCTTCGGTGTCCAGCCCATCGTGGTCGATGCCGAGGGCAAGACGCTGGACGGGCCGTGCGAGGGCAACCTCTGCATCAAGGATTCCTGGCCCGGCCAGATGCGTACGGTCTACGGCGACCACGAGCGCTTCGAGCAGACTTACTTCTCGACCTATCCGGGCAACTACTTCACCGGCGACGGCTGCCGCCGCGACGCGGACGGCTATTACTGGATTACCGGCCGCGTCGACGACGTCATCAACGTCTCGGGCCACCGGATGGGCACGGCGGAGGTGGAATCCTCCCTCGTCGCGCACCCGAAGGTCTCAGAGGCCGCGGTCGTCGGGTATCCCCACAATCTCAAGGGCCAGGGCATCTACGCCTACGTCACCCTGATGGAGGGCGAGGAGGGCTCGGAGGAACTGCGCAAGGAACTCGTGACCTGGGTCCGCAAGGAGATCGGTCCGATCGCCTCGCCGGATCTGATCCAGTTCGCGCCGGGCCTGCCGAAAACCCGCTCGGGCAAGATCATGCGCCGCATCCTGCGCAAGATCGCCGAGGACGAGTTCTCCTCGCTGGGTGACACCTCGACGCTCGCCGAGCCGGCGGTGGTCGACGACCTCATCGAGAATCGTCAGAACCGGACGCACTGAGCGCCCCGTTCCCTTCGATCGCGCGGATACGGCAACCCCGTGTCCGCGCAATTTGCTGCGCCGACAATTCACACGCCTTCAATCCGGAAGCCGCCCTGACAAGAGGCGGATCCCTGGGAGAAAATCGTCATGGCCGATCTGGAGACTGCGCGGATCGCGCAGAGCCCGCACTTCAAGGAACTGGTCCACGAGCGGACACGCTTCGGCTGGACCCTCACCATCATCATGCTGCTGATCTATTTCGGCTTCATCGGCTTGATCGCCTTCGACAAGGCGCTGCTCGCCGTGAAGATCGGCGGCGGCACCGCCTCCCTCGGCCTCGTCCTCGGCGTCGCCGTGATCGTGCTCGCCTTCATCCTCACCGGCATCTACGTCCAGCGCGCCAACGGCCGCTTCGACCAGCTGACCGCTGCCCTCAAGCGGGATCTCGGCCGATGATCCGCGCGAAGCACCCCCTCGTCCTCGGCACCGCTCTGGCGGCCCTGGCCGTGACGGCGGCCTACGCCGCGGGCCCCGATCTCGGCGCGGTCAAGCAGTCGGCGACGAACTGGCCGGCCATCGGCATGTTCGCGTTCTTCGTGCTGTTCACCCTCGGCATCACCTACAAGGCCGCCAAGGGCACCAAGTCGGCGGCCGATTTCTATGCCGCCGGCGGCGGCATCTCGGCCGGCACCAACTCCCTGGCCATCGCGGGCGACTACATGTCCGCCGCCTCGTTCCTGGGCATCTCGGGCCTGGTCTACACCTCGGGCTTCGACGGCCTGATCTACTCCACCGGCTTCCTCGTCGGCTGGCCGATCGTGCTGTTCCTGATCGCGGAGCGCCTGCGCAACCTCGGCAAGTTCACCTTCGCGGATGTCGCCTCCTTCCGCCTCGACCAGACCTCGATCCGCATCATCTCGGCCACCGGCACGCTGGTGGTGGTGGCGTTCTACCTGATCGCCCAGATGGTCGGCGCGGGGAAGCTGATCCAGCTCCTGTTCGGCCTGCCCTACCTCTACGCGGTCATCATCGTCGGCGTGCTGATGATCGTCTACGTGGCCTTCGGCGGCATGAAGGCGACCACCTGGGTGCAGGTGATCAAGGCCTGCCTGCTCCTCGGCGGGGCGACCTTCATGGCCGGCGCCGTGCTGTACAAGTACGGCTTCAACCCCGAGACCCTGTTCGCCGCTGCCGTCGCCACCCACCCCAAGGGTGACGCGATCATGGCGCCGGGCGGCCTCGTCAACAATCCGATCGAGGCGATCTCGCTGGGTGTCGGCCTGATGTTCGGCACGGCCGGCCTGCCGCACATCCTGATGCGCTTCTTCACGGTGTCGGACGCCCAGGCGGCCCGCAAGTCGGTGTTCTATGCCACCGGCCTGATCGGCTACTTCTACATCCTCACCTTCATCATCGGTTTCGGCGGTATCGCCCTGCTGATGTCCGACCCGGCCTACTTCTCCCTCGACGCGGCCGGCGCCTTCGACAAGCTCAAGGGCATGATCGGCGGCACCAACATGGTGGCGGTGAACCTCGCCAACGCAGTGGGCGGCCCGTACTTCCTGGGCTTCATCTCGGCCGTGGCCTTCGCGACCATCCTGGCGGTGGTGGCGGGCCTGACGCTCGCCGGCGCCTCGGCGGTCAGCCACGACCTTTACGCTCAGGTGATCGCCCGCGGGCGCACCAACGAGGCGGCGGAGGTCCGGCTCTCCAAGATCGCCGCCGTCGTCATCGGCATCGTGGCGATCTATCTCGGCTACGTCTTCGAGAACCAGAACGTCGCCTTCATGGTCGGCCTCGCCTTCTCGGTGGCGGCCAGCTGCAACTTCCCGGTCCTGACCATGTCGATCCTGTGGAAGGGCACCACCACCTGGGGTGCCCTTATCGGCGGCCTCGTCGGCCTCGTCGCGGCGGTCGGGATGGTGGTGCTGTCGAAGGCAGTCTGGGTGACGACCTTCGGCAATCCCGTGGCGATCTTCCCCTACGACAACCCGGCCCTGTTCTCGATGCCGCTGGCCTTCCTGACGATCTTCCTCGTCTCGAAGCTCGACAACACCCGGCGGGCGAAAGCCGAGCGCGCACTGTTCGACGCGCAGTTCGTTCGCTCCGAGACGGGAATCGGTGCCGACGGCGCCCACGCGCACTAGGCGCTGCTGATGCAAACGAAGGCCACTCGATGGGGGGCGCGACGCGAGTCGCGCCCCCTCTTTGTTTCCGGGCCGGACTTTAATCCCGGCCAAAGACAAAAAAACTTCGCGGACGGCTAAAAAAATATCTGGATTCGATCTCTCGCGGTCGTCGGGGGACTTGGGCGAAAACGTGGCATGGCCTAGCATCGAGCCGCAGGTCCTCAGACTTAGGCTCAGGCGAGCCGCGGGCTGAACAGTCCGGGCAGCTTTTGCCGCAATGCTGCGGTCGCCGCAGGGTCCAACACGTCACGGGCGGACTACGCCTGGGCAAAACAAGACTTGGAGAAACGTCCCATGGTTGCGTCCAGCGCAATTCCCGTCAGCGATTCGGCCACACGGCCGATGAGCGCCGGCGAGAAGAAAGTCATCCTCGCCTCTTCCCTCGGTACCGTCTTCGAGTGGTACGATTTCTACCTCTATGGATCGCTCGCGACGATCATCGGAGCGCAGTTCTTCTCGGCCTACCCGGAAGCGACGCGGAACATCTTTGCGCTGCTGGCCTTCGCGGCGGGCTTCCTGGTCCGGCCCTTCGGCGCCCTGGTGTTCGGCCGGCTCGGCGATATGGTCGGGCGCAAGCACACCTTCCTCATCACCATCCTGATCATGGGCATCTCGACCTTCTGCGTCGGCCTGCTGCCCTCCTACGACACCCTGAACGGCTACGGCATCGGCTGGGTCGCCCCGGTGACGCTACTGGCGCTGCGCATGCTGCAGGGCCTGGCTCTGGGCGGCGAGTACGGTGGCGCCGCCGTCTACGTGGCCGAGCACGCGCCCCGCGGCCGCCGTGGCTTCTACACCGCCTTCATCCAGACGACGGCGACGCTGGGCCTGCTGCTCTCGCTGGTCATCATCCTGTCGACGCAGGGCTACGTGAACGGCGCCTACGCGCCCACCGTCACCACGGCCGCCGACGGCACCCAGACCACCATCACGGCCTTCCAGGCCTGGGGCTGGCGCATCCCGTTCCTCGTCTCCTGCGTGCTGCTCGGCATTTCCGTCTGGATTCGCCTGCAGATGAACGAGAGCCCGGCCTTCAAGAAGATGAAGGAAGAGGGCACCCACTCGAAGGCGCCGCTCTCGGAGGCCTTCGGCCAGTGGCGCAACGCCAAGTGGGCTTTGCTCGCGCTCCTCGGCCTCACCGCGGGTCAGGCCGTGGTCTGGTACGCCGGTCAGTTCTACGCCCTGTTCTTCCTCCAGAGCATTCTCAAGGTCGACCAGTTCACCGCCAACGTGCTGATCGCCTGGTCGCTGCTTCTCGCCACCGGCGGCTTCCTGTTCTTCGGCGCGCTTTCCGACAAGATCGGGCGCAAGCCGGTGATCCTCGGCGGCTGCCTGATCGCGGCGCTGACCTACTTCCCGCTGTTCGAGCAGCTCACCGCCAACGCCAACCCGGCGCTTTACCAGGCGCAGTCCACGGTGCCGGTGGTGGTCAAGACCAACCCGGACGAGTGCTCGTTCCAGTTCAATCCGGTGGGCACCGCCAAGTTCACCAAGGAGTGCGACGTCGCCAAGGCGCTGCTCGCCCGTTCGGCCGTGAACTACACCACCGAGCCGGTCGCCGCGGGCGCGCCGACCATCGTGACCATCGCGGGCAAGGACTTCCCCGTCGCCGACCCGGCCTTCGCCAAGTCGGTTCCCGCCGCCCTGACCGCCGCCGGCTACCCGGCGCCCGCCGGCAACGCCACCATCGTGAAGGTCGCCAACCCGATCGACATCTTCACGGGCCAGAAGCTCATCGTCATCGGCATCCTGACGATCCTCGTCCTCTACGTGACGATGGTCTATGGCCCGATCGCGGCGGCCCTGGTGGAGCTGTTCCCGACCCGCATCCGCTACACCTCGATGTCGCTGCCCTATCACATCGGCAACGGCTGGTTCGGTGGCCTGCTGCCGGCCACCTCCTTCGCCATCGTCGCCCAGACCGGCAACATCTATAACGGCCTATGGTACCCGATCGCGATCGCGGCGATGACCTTCGTCATCGGCCTCCTCTTCATCCCGGAGACCAAGGACCGCGACATCTTCACCTACGACGAGAACCCGGTCCGCTGAGGCCGGCTCTCCCCCGAGGGGCCCCGCCGCGAGGCGGGGCCCTTTTCGTTTCAGGTGGCTTGAGGCTCGGGCGTCGTCAGGAAGTCGGTGACCAGCAGGGCGTGGTCGGCGATGCTCTGGCGGGCATACGCCATGGCGAAGTCGGCGACCGCCTCGTCGAAGGCGGACCCCTTGCCGAGATAGCCGGCGATCATCGCGGCATCGCCCGAACGGGCATGGGCGCGGGCGAGGGTCGTGCCGCAGAGCCGGGCGTAGGGCTTGGCCCCGCTCTCGGCGAGGATCTCCGCCACCGCCGACAGCTTCCGGTTCTTCAGCTGGCGCACGTAGTAGCAGCGGCCGCTCGCGTCGGAGACCGTCGTGCCGAGGAAGAGATCGCTCGCCGCCTGCATGATCCGCTGGCCGTCGATGACCCGCTGGCCCTCCGAGGCGACGCTGAAGGGCTTGAGCGCGAGCTGGCCGATCACGGACGGGCGGGCTTCCTTGATCTGCAGGAACAGCGGGGCGCCGTCCGCGTCGCTGTAGATCCCGACGGCGCAGACCAGCCCCACCGAGCCGATGCCGACGACCTTGAAGGCGACGTCGCGCTGCGCGTAGCGCGAGAGGAGGGTCCAGCGGTCGGCGGTGAGGCTGTGCGGGTAGGCGAGCAGGGCCGCCGCCGCGTCGCGCACCGCCTCGGTGAGGCCGCGGGGCCCCTCGTGGAAGATGATCGGCGCCTTGTCGGCGATGCGCCACTCCACCGGGTCGGTCTCGTGCGGGGCCACCGCGAGGGTGGGCACGTCGCCACGGCTGAGGCCATCGGCATTCTCGGTCCCGGCCTCGGACAGGAGGCGCCGGCAGAGGTCGCCGTCGCCGAGGCGCCCGACCTCGTGGTCGAGGTCGATCCGACTGTGCCAGATCGCCAGGGGCGAGAGGGCCGCGAGCTCGCGCATGTGTTCGCGATAGGCCCGGACGCCGGCCCGCGCCGCCCGCCGCGCCTTGTCCGCGCCGTGCGGCAGGGCGGCCAGGGCGATGCTGGCGGCGAGGCGCTTCACGTCGACGGTGAAGTCGACGTTCCACAGGGTCTCGTCGAAATCGTTGATGTCGAACAGCGTCTGCCCCTCGGGGCTGCGGTAGACGCCGAAATTGCCGATGTGGCAGTCGCCGCAGGCCTGAACCGGGATGCCCGGCACCGGTACGCCCTCGAGGTCCGCCGCCATCACGGCGGCGGCCCCGCGCAGGAAGGCGAACGGGTCGGCCCGCATTCGCTCGCGGCGCAGGGGCACGAGCTCGGCGAGCCGGCCGGTTTCCCCGGCCTCGAGGACCGCGAGGGGATCGCGCTGCGGTGCGGGCCGCCAGTCGGCGTGCGACTCCCGCGAGACCTGCTCGCGCAGGCGCTTGCCCGCCGCCCGGCGCTCGTCGCGGCGGCTGGATTGGTGCGTATGAGTCATGGGATCGGGCCTCGTGGACTCAAAGAAGCGTAGCCGTTCCCAGCCGCCCGGGCGAGGCGTCAGTGCCGGAAATGGCGGTGGCCGGTGAACACCATGGCGAGACCCGCCGCGTCGGCGGCCTTGATCACGTCGGCGTCGCGCATCGAGCCGCCCGGCTGGATCACCGCCGTGGCGCCGGCTTCCGCCGCCGCGATCAGCCCATCGGCGAAGGGGAAGAAGGCGTCGGATGCGACCACCGAGCCCTTGGCCAGGCTCTCGGTCGCGCCGAGGCGCTTGGCGCCCTCGGCGGCCTTCCAGGCAGCGATGCGCGCGGAATCCACCCGCGACATCTGTCCGGCTCCGATGCCGACCGTCGCGCTGTCGCGCGCATACACGATGGCGTTCGACTTGACGTGCTTCGCGACCCGGTAGGCGAAGCGCAGGTCGGCGTATTCGCGCTCCGACGGCGCGCGCTGCGTGACGACCGTCAGCGGCATGTCGTCGACCACCGCGGCGTCGCGGGCCTGGACCAGGAGGCCGCCCGCGAGGGTCTTCACGGTCTCGCCGGCCCCGCGCGGGTCGGGCAGGCCGTCGGCCAGGAGGAGGCGCAGGTTCTTCTTGCCCGCGACGATCGCGATCGCCTCCGCGGTGGCGTCCGGTGCGATGATCACTTCGGTGAAGATCTCGACGATCCGGCGCGCGGCCTGGGCATCCAGGGGGCGGTTCATGGCGACGATGCCGCCGAAGGCGGATGTCGGATCGCAGCTGAGGGCACGCTCGTAGGCTTCGACGAGGCTCGCGCCCTCGGCCACGCCGCAGGGATTGGCGTGCTTGATGATCGCCACCGCCGCCGAGCGCGCCGGGTCGAACTCGGCCACGCATTCGTAGGCCGCGTCGGTGTCGTTGAGGTTGTTGTAGGACAGGTCCTTCCCCTGGAGCTGGCGTGCCGTGGCGACGCCCGGGCGCGGCAGGCCGGGAGACCGGTAGAAGGCCGCGCTCTGGTGGGGATTCTCACCGTAGCGCAGGGGCTGGGCGAGGCTGCCGCCGAAAGCCCGATAGGTGGGCGTCGCCGCGCTTTCGATCTGGCCGGCGAGCCAGTTGGCGATGGCCGCATCGTAGGTCGCCGTGCGGGCGTAGGCCTTCTGGGCGAGGCGGCGGCGGGTCTGCGCGTGCAGGCTGCCGGCATTCGCCTCCAGCTCGGCGAGGAGATCGGCGTAGTCCGCGACGTCCACCACGACCGCGACGTCGGCGTGGTTCTTCGAGGCGGCGCGGATCATTGCCGGGCCGCCGATGTCGATGTTCTCGACGCAGTCGTCGTAGGCGGCGCCCTTCGCCACGGTCGCCTCGAACGGGTAGAGGTTGACCACCAGGAGATCGATGGCGCGGATCCCGTGCGCCGCCAGGGCGGCCTGATGCTCGGGGTTGTCGCGCACCGCCAGCAGGCCCCCGTGGACGCCGGGATGCAGGGTCTTCACCCGCCCGTCCATCATCTCGGGAAAGCCGGTCAGGTCGGCGACCTCAGTGACCGGGAGTCCGGCCTCGCGCAGAGCCTTGTGCGTCCCGCCCGTGGACACGAGCGCGATGCCGAGGCGGTCGAGGGCGGTGGCGAACGCGACGAGGCCGTCCTTGTCCGAGACGGAGAGGAGTGCGCGGGTGACCCGCACCTGGTCATGCGACATGGCGTTGCGTCCGGAGGCAAGCGACGAGAAACTGAGCGGCGCCTACCATGAAATTGTGCGCTGCGGCCAGTCGTCCCCTCAGCCCTGGCGCGCCGGAACCCGGGCGAAGCCCCAACGGATGCGGGTGTCGTCCGCGACCGGCAGGTAGAGCACGATCTGGTCGGTGCGCCGGGCGCCGGTGATCCCGGCGAAGTAGACGCTCTCCTCCAGGGCCACGGGCACGCCCTCGGCACCGAAATGCCAGATCTCGCCGATCGGCGAGGTCAGTTCGAGGCGGCCGTCGTCGAGACCGCGCGCGGCGATCGCCGGATGGAGGTGAAAGCGCACCGCCACCTCCTGCGGCCGATGCCGGGCCTTGCCCCGCTTGCCGGCCGGCGGACGCAGGAAGGCGTCCTCGCCTTCGAGGACGTTGCCGTTGCTCGCCAGGCGCCAGCGTCGTTCGTGGACGATGCCGAGATCGCCCGCATAGCCGTCGTGGCGCGCCGCCAGGATGGTGGCGCCCTCCTCCGTCGTCCGCTCGGACTTCACGTCGCGCGGGCCGCGCAGGATCACGGGTCCGATCCGGTGCGAGAGCCAGGTCACGGCCCAGCGCTCGTACCAGGCTCCCCCCCCGACGAGGAAGCGGCAGGACGAGGTGTCGCCGACCGTCGCGGTGGAATGGGCGGCGGTGCTGCGGGCGAGACGGCGCAACTCGGGTCCGCTCGCGGGCAGGCCGCAATTGACGACGATGCGCTGGGGGCCGCTCGACATCTCGAAGGACAGGCACCCTGCCCCGGCGTTGATGGAATCGGGCAGCGGCGGCGGCGCGCCGACATCGGCGACGACGAGGACCCGCCCGCCCTCCAGGCGCTCGTAGCCGGAATTCGGCGCGTGCATCATCGGCTGGGCCAGGGCGCCGTCGTAGACCAGCAGGGTGGCGAGGTGGTCGGCCGCCGTGGCGCCCATGCCGTTGAAGTGGCTCAGCGACGCATCGGGGTGCCGGAGCAGGCGCAGGAGCGGCAGCATGCGGTCGATGGCGTGCAGGAGCGCTTCCGGCGGGTCGATGCTGCGCGACAGGAAGCTCTGGCGCAGGGGCAGCAGGTCGAGGAGCAGTTCCATGGCGAAGCGCGGATCGCGGCTGCGATGGCCGCCGTCGCGCAGGATCTGTCGCTCGAGTTCCCGCACCAGGATGCGGGTCGAGCGGCGCAGGATCGCCTGGATGCCGTCGCAGCACAGGCCCGCGTAGCAGAGCGCCACCGCCGCCAGCAGGCGGTTCTGCGGGGCGATGCTTCGGCGCAAGTCGCTCTCGAGGTCGCGGGCCGTTTTGCCGAGGGCCTTCAGGAAGGCCTGGTAGAAGGCGTGGTCGGCCCCCTCCAGGACGAGGGGCGACTGGCACAGGAACGAGATCAGCCGGCGGGCGGCGACCGGCGTCGGCCGGGCGAGGGCCGCGTCGCCCCGGCCGGCGATGAAATCGGCCACGAAGGCGCGGGCATTGGCGCGGGCCAGGGCCGTATCCGCCGCGCGCAGGTGGCGCAGCCAGCCGAAGCCGTAGAGGATGTCGGCCCATTCCGGAGAGGGCGGTGCGTAGTCGAAGGGCGAGCGACCGCTCACAGACAGGGAGCGCCCGGCGAAGACGAACAGGCCGGCATAGATGTCGTCGGCGAAGGTCGCGTCGCTGGTGCGTAGGTCGTGCGGTGCGATGACAAGCGCTGTGACGCGGGCGCGGGCCAGAATATCGGGTCGGCCGGTCACCCGGGCATAGGTGTCGCGCACCGAGCGCGCGACTTCGCGTCCGATCAGCCGATAGAAGCGCCAGCGATCAGTCCCCCAACGCACGCGCTCTCCTCTTCCGGGGGCACAGCCGCGGGCTGGCGTCGCTCCGCGTCCTGTCCATCTTGTAACTAGGCCGTGGGCCTTAACCTGCGGTTAACCTCAAGTCACCCGCCCCATCGGGGGCAGACGGCCTCATTCCGCCGGGCCAGAGGCGACCGGGCGCATCGGCCGGGCGCTGCGGGCATCCGCGGCCTTCAGCGCCTTCCAGCTGTTTGGCTGCGCCACGAAGGCCCGCAGCGCCGCGATGTTGGCCGTCGCTTCCTCGGGCGAGAGATCCTGGCGGGAGACGGCGTCCGCCTCGGCGAACTTGCCCTGCAGCCCGAGCACCAGGGCGAGGTTCTGGCGTACCCGTGCGTCGGCGCGGGGCTGTTCGGAGGCCCGCCGCAGGGTCGCCTCGGCCTGCGGCAGCTGGCGGCCGAGGGCGTAGGAAAGTCCGAGGTTCGACAGGATGACGGGATCGTCCGGCTGGATCTTCAGCGCCGCCTCGTAGAAGCCCTGGGCCCGGGTATGGTCGTTGAGCTGGTCCGCCACCGCGCCCTGGGCGGAGAGGACGCGCCAGTCGGGACGCGCCGGCGTGTGGGCGTTCTGAAGGACGTCGGCCGCTTCCTGGAACCGGCCGACCTCGGACAGGCTCTTGCCGTAGGCAGCCAGGACGGTGTTGTTCTTCGGGTTGCGCAGGGCCGCCTGCTGCAGGACCGCGACGGCCTGCGTCTTCTGGTTCGTGGCGCGCAGGGCCTGGGCGTAGCGCAGGGCCAGCGACAGGTCGTTCGAGTCGGCGGCGTACTTCTCGCCGAGGGCCTCGACCTCCCGTCGGCTGATGACGGCGGGGCTCGGGGAGCGGCCGAAACCCGGAAGGGAGATCCCCCCGATGGAGCCGGTCGTTTCCGGCGACCGGGACTGGCAACCGGCGGTGAGGGCCGCCACGAGCGCTGCCGCCAGGACGGGCATCGGGCGCACCCGGGAGAAGTTGACCAGCGGCCGGACCATGACGCGCTCCACGACGGCCCGCAGGGGCCTAGGATTTGCTCCGGCGAGCGCTTCGCGCTCCCGTTGCCCCGGTGATAGAGCGTTAACCCTAACCCGCCGTTAATCTCCCGCCCCTGCCCTCGCGAGCGCCATGATCCAGACCCTGTCCCGCCTCGTTGCCGAACCGGGCGACGCGATCCCGATCCTCGGCGTCACTCCAGAGAGCTGGCCGCAAGTCGAGGCGGCGCTGCCGGCCCCGCAGGCAGCCTATGCCCGCGCGACCGAGTTCGTGCCGAAGGCCGGGCGGATCGCCCTCCTCCCGGCGGCCGACGGTCGGCTGGGGCAGATCCTGTTCGGCCTGGGCGATCGCAGCGATCCGCTGATCGCCGGCAAGCTCCCCGGCGCCTTGCCGCCCGGCACCTATCGCCTCGTTCCCGCGGACGGGTTCGATGCCGGCGCCGCTTCCCTCGCCTGGCTCCTCGGGAGCTATCGCTTCGCACGCTACCGCGAGGCCGGCTCCGAGCGCCCGGCCCTCGTCGTGCCGGACGGGGTCGACGGTGCGGCCGTCACCCGCATCGCCGAGGCCGTGGCGCGGGGCCGGGACCTCGTGAACACGCCGGCGAACGATCTCGGTCCGGCTGAGATCGAGGCCGCGGTGCGCGCGGTCGCCGAGCGCCACGGTGCCATCGTCTCGGTCGTGACCGGGGAAGACCTCGCCGCGGCGTTTCCCCTCGTCCACACGGTCGGGGCGGCCTCGCCGCGGGCCCCGCGCCTCATCGACCTCGCCTGGGGGCCGACGGACGCGCCCCGCGTGACCCTGGTCGGCAAGGGCGTCGCCTTCGACACCGGCGGACTCGACATCAAACCGTCCAGCGGCATGCTGCTGATGAAGAAGGACATGGGCGGTGCCGCCGCCGCCCTGGCGGTCGCCGACATGGTCATGGGCTCGGGGCTGAACCTGCGCCTGCGCCTGATCGTGCCGGCCGTGGAGAACGCCATCTCGGGCAGCGCCTTCCGGCCGGGCGACGTGATCCGTAGCCGGGCCGGGCTCACCGTCGAGATCGGCAACACCGATGCCGAGGGGCGGCTGATCCTCGCCGATGCCCTCGCCCTGGCGGATGCCGACGCACCGGACCTGCTCCTCGACTTCGCCACCCTGACGGGGGCGGCACGGGTCGCGCTCGGACCCGACCTTCCGGCCTTCTTCACCGAGGACGAGGCGCTGGCCACGGCGGTGTCCGAGGCCGGGATCGCCGTCGCCGATCCGGTCTGGCGCCTGCCCCTGCACAAGCCCTATGCGCGCCTGCTCGATTCGAAGGTCGCCGACCTGAACAACGTCTCCGGCGGCCCCTTCGCCGGGGCGATCACGGCGGCCCTGTTCCTGCGCCGCTTCGCCCCCGGAACCCGGGCGCACGTCCATTTCGACCTGTATGGCTGGAACCCGTCCACCAAACCCGGCCGGCCGGAGGGGGGCGAGGTGCAGACCGCCCGCCTCGTCCACGACCTCCTCGCGCGCCGCTATCCGAAAGCCTGATTGCGAGGAGGCCCGCCCGGGCGCGTGGCTTCAGAGGCCGAGCATCGCCTTCTCGGATTCGTAGGCGGCCCGGACCGGCTCCGCCCCGTAGAGCCGCTCCAGCCGCCGCACGGTGAAATGCGCCCGGGCGGTGGACTGGAAGTGGTCCATGAAGGCGGCGTTCACCGCCGCCCCACCGACGGCTCCCAGGATGGGGACGGCCTGCGCCGCCACCTTCTGGGAAACGACCAGGCCGAAGCGGGCCGCGATCTGCGTCGAGAAGCGGATCAGGGCCGGCGCGGCCTCGTCGAGGAGGGCGCGGTTGCCGGCATAGCGCGCCGCCTCGACCATCGTCTTGGCCAGGGCCGCGCGCACGGCGAAGTAGCCGCTCTCGGTGAGCGCGCTGCCCGCCGCCTCGCGACCACCCAGGGCGAAAACCTGCACGCAGGCCAGGGCATTCTCGGGATCGCTGAGGTCCTCGCCCTCCTCCCGGGCGATCTGCGCGATCGAGCGCAGCATCAGGGTGGTGGAGACCGGCAGTTCGATCGCGAGCGTCGCGAGGCCGAAGGCGCCCCCGAGGGCACCGGAGACGGCGGCCATCGCCTTGTGGCCGAAGGCGCTGGAGGGCAGGTACTTCGCCAGGCGCGTGGTCGTGCGGACCGTCGCGGAATCCGTGTCGGCCGGACCGGCGAGAAGCGGATCGGCCGGAACCGCGATCGCGCGCCCCTCCGGCAGCGTCGCCAGGGCGACCTTGAGCGAGGCGCGCATGGCGCTCTCCGTCGCCTGCGACACCGCGTCGGTGACCGGCGCCGGCAGGGCCCGTCCGATCATGTCCAGGGGGGCGCCGGCCACGGCCGAGAGCCGCGCCGCGAGGCCGGGCTTCTCCAGCGCCTCGACGGCGCGCCGCAAAGCCGCCCGATCGGCCTCGCTCAGGCCGGGAATGCCGGGGCTCACGGCCGGGGCGGTGGTGGTGTCGTCGACGAGTTTGATGTTGCTCACGTCTGCTGTCTCATCCGTGTGCCGGGTGGGGTTTCGCGGGCCGGCCTGCGCCAGGGTGGTCCTGGCCGGTGGAAGCAAGGCCGGGGCCCCGCGGATGGTTCCCGCCGATCTCGTCGCCCGCGGCCGCTTCGGGGCGGACCGGGTCCGTCGCGGTCGCTTCGGCGGCGGACGCCTTTCGCCCGCCCGCCCGGCCGACCAGCAGGCAGAGGACGACCACCGGGATGCCGACCGCCGCCGTGAAGGCGAAGAAGACCGGATATCCGTAGGCCGCCACGACGAAGCCGGAGGTGCCGGCCACGAGCTTGCCCGGCAGCGCATAGAGCGAGGAGAAGAGTGCGTACTGCGTCGCCGCGAAGCCGGGCGCGGTCAGGCTCGACATGTAGGCGATCAGGGCCATCCCGGCGAAGGAGCCGCAGAAGTTGTCGATCGAGATCGTCGCCGTGAGACGCCAGACCTCCGGTCCGCCGAAGGACAGCCATGAGAAAGCGAGGTTCGAGGCCGCACCCAGGAAGGCGCCGACCACGAGAGTGGGGAACAGGCCGAAGCGCGTCATGGCCCAGCCGCCCACGAAGGCGCCCGCGATGCCCACCCAGATGCCGTAGAGCTTCGAGACGGCTCCGATCTCCACGAGGCTGAACCCCACCTCCCGGTAGAGGGGGCTCGCCATCACGCCGGAGATGAAGTCCGGCAGGCGATAGAGGGCGACGAGGAGCAGGATCGCCCAGAGGCGGGCGCCGAGCCGCGTGTGCAGTTCGGTGAGGGGCTCCAGCACCGCGCCCCGGAAGGTCCAGGTCCTCGCCGGGGCGGCCGGCGTCGCGTCGGTGATCGCGCGGTCATAGGCCGGAGCGAGCAGCGCGGCCACCATGCCGACGGCCATCAGGGCCGCCATCGACAGGTAGGCGACGTTCCAGCCATAGGCGCTGGCGACGAAGAGGGCTCCGGCACCGGCCGACATCAGGGCGAGGCGGTAGCCGAGGTTCGAGGTGGCGGCCATCACCCCCTGCAGGTCCGTGCCGGCGGCGTCGATGCGCCAGCCGTCGATGACCACGTCCTGCGTCGCGGCGCAGAAGGCGACGAGGAACGCACCGAGGCCGAGAAGCGCCAGGCTGGTGCCGGGATCGGCGAAGGCCATGAGGCTCAGCGACAGGGCGACCGCGCACTGGGTCGCGATCATCCAGGCCCGGCGGCGGCCCAGCGCCCGGCTCAGCACCGGCACGTCGAACCGGTCGATGATCGGGGCCCAGAAGAACTTCAGGCTGTAGGGGAGAGCCAGATAGCTGAACAGGCCGATCGATTTGATGTCGACGTCCGAGTAGGCGAGGCGCGTCGAGAAGGTCCCGAGAACCAGCAGCAGCGGCAATCCCGACGAGAAGCCCAGGGCGAGCATCAGGAGGATCCGGGGATCCTCGACGATGTCCCTCAGTCGGAGGCGGCGGCTCGGGATCTCCAGCGCGTCGCTTTGGGCCATGGCATGGAACTCCTGGGGGCCGAAAGGCTTGATGCCCGCAGACCATAGCAGGCCTCCGCGCCGCCCCGGCACGGGGCTGTCGCCGGGCCCGCGTGCCGTGGCGCATCGCTTACCATCGGCAGCATGCCTTCCGAAATCTTAACGCGAGGTCTCGCATCTTCCTGTTAGCGGCCCGATCGCCTCCAAGAGGTTCCTCGATCCAGGTGTTGACGGCGGGGTTTCCCGGCAGTTCAAGTCTGTGGTCGCGCCCGAGTGGACCGGCGACGGGCCAACGTTCAGGTCAACATTTCGGGTGTCTCGTCTTGGCTGAAGCCGATCATGACGCATAGGGAAACGCCGGCTACCGGAGCACACGGCCTCGGCATCAGCGCAGGCGCATTCGTGGCGGCGTTCACCGCGAGTCCGACGCCCATGGTCCTCACCGACCCGCGCCAGCACGACAACCCGATCGTCTGGGCGAACGAGGCCTTCCTGAGCCTGACCGGCTACGCCTGGGAGGAGATCTCGGGTCGGAACTGCCGCATGCTGCAGGGACCCGAGACCGATCCGCGGGCCGTGCGTCGGTTGCGCGACGCGGTGATCGCGGGGCGACCCATCGAGATCGAGCTGGTCAATTACCGGAAGGACGGGACCTCGTTCTGGAACGGCATGACGGTCGCCCCGGTGCACGATGAGACGGGGCAGATCGTGCATTTCTATTCGGCGCAGGCCGACATGACCGGCAAGTACCGGACCGAAGTCGCGATGAAGGACGCGCACGACGAGCTCGAACGACGGGTCGGGGAGCAGACCGCCCACCTTCGCGCCGCCCTCGAGCAGAAGACCGCGCTCCTCCACGAGGTCGACCATCGGGTCAAGAACAACCTCCAAGTCATCTCCTCGCTGATGCTTCTCAAGGCGCGGCGCACCCCGCGCGGAGAGGCCAAGGATGCCCTGCAGGGCATGGCGGAGCGCATCGGCGCCCTCTCGACGGTGCACCGGATGCTCTACTCCACCGGCGACGTCACGCGGTTCGACCTGCGCGAGTTCGCCGACGACTTCGTCTCGGAGCTGGTGGCGGGGCTCGACACGGACCGGACGGCCGTCAGTGCGGAGATCGACTCGATCGCCGTATCGGCCGCGATGGCGGCGCCCCTGGCGCTGATGTTGCACGAACTGGCGACCAACGCCGTCCGGCACGCATTCCCGGACAGCCGGCCCGGGCGCATCACGATCAGCGCGCAGCGCAGCGACGACGGCCTGCGCATGCTGATCGAGGACGACGGCGTCGGTTTGGCCGGTGGCACGCCGAATCCGGCCGGCTTCGGTCGCTCCCTGGTGGAGATGGTTGTGCGGCAGCTTCGCGGGGTGATCGCCTGGAGCGACGTCGCACCGGGCACCCGCGTCGAGATCCTCGTTCCCCTCGACGCGATCTCCCTCCAGAGTCCCATCACGGATCGGGCGCCGGGGCCCGAATGGGCTTCCCCATGACCGAGACGCCCCTGCGGATCCTCGTGGTCGAAGATGAGGTCCTGATCGCCCTCGAACTGGAATGCCTGCTCGATGACCTCGGCCACATCACGGTCGGCGTCGCGGGGAATTCTGCGGACGCGATCGCCCTGGGGCAGGCGACCTCCCCCGACGTGGCGTTCGTGGACATCCACCTGATCGACGGCCCCACCGGCGTCGAGGTGGCCCGCGCCCTCAGCGCCGATCCTCACATCACGGTCGTGTTCATGACCGCGAACGCCAAGCGCATCCCCGACGATTTCGCCGGCGCGGTCGGGGTCATCGCGAAACCCTATTCCGAGCGGGTGGTCGCCGGCGCGCTGCGCTACGTCGCCGACCGGCGCGCGGGCCTCGCGGCCACGGTCGAGGGGCTGGACGGGTTTCGCCTGGCCTCGGCGCCCGAGACCGGCGAGCGGCATACACCGGTCCGTTGACGTCCGGGGAGCGGCCTTCGCGGCTCCCGACGCGCGAACGGGCTAGCGATTCGTGGGTCCGGCGCCAGCGGTAGCCAAGGCGCGGCGGTTCTCGGCCTGACTGCTGACTTCTCCATAGAACTTGTTCGCATCGCCGAGCTGGATCGAGGGCTGGCAATTCGGCGTGCACGAATAGGATTCGCGCTCGAGACCGCGCTGAACCGTGATGACGGCCGCCTGCGGCGCCTGCACGCTGATCGTGGATTCCGCCAGCATGTGGCCGGCGGCGTCGAGGGCGATCAGGTTGGTGCTGCCAAAGCTCTTCCCGGTCAGGATCAGGATGCCGTTACGCTGGAGGGCGACGTCGGCGATCATCGGATTGCCGACGATGACGGTCTGGGTCTTCTCGGGCAGGCGCATGACCTTGGCGTTGTCGACCGTGACCGCCACGATGGTCGGCGGCGCGTCCGGTGCCTGAGCGCGCACCGACCCGCATCCGAAGACGGCGTACCCGGCCAGGAGAAGCGCCGTCAGGATCCGGAGAGGGATGTGGGACGGATTGGTTGGGGAGTGCATCGGACGCTCACTGGACCGCACGGCACGACGCAGATCGTGATTGATCTCGGTGCATCAAGACGCACCCACCGGCCGAAGCTCGACGACCAGGAGACACCAGTACGGTAAACGAACCGATAATCGGGTTGTCCGACTTGTGATGAGAGACCCCCGTCGGAACCGCCCGTAAATGCGGGTGGCCTGAAGACGACCCGTGCGAGCACCAGAAGTCTCGGATCGGAGCCCCCAGCTCCGCTGCCGAGGGCGGCGTGCGGCTTTTAACCAACCCTTCACCACATCACGAAGCGGTTTCCTCCGCCCGGGTTTCGGCGACCGATTTAACCCAATGGCAACGGCGCCGGGGCACACTCCACCTGTCGCCGATTGAGACGCCTACAGCGTGAACGGCACATGCCTTTCCAGGGGAGTTTTGCCATGACCACCATGTTCAAGCGTTTCGTGGCCGACGAGTCCGGCGCGACCGCGATCGAGTACGGCCTGATCGCGTCTCTGATCGCCGTCGCCGTCGTCACCGTTCTGACAACGGTCGGCACGAACCTGCGTGCGACCCTCACCACCGTGGCGAACAACCTCAAGAGCTCGTAATCGCGGTCCGCGCACCCGGGACGGTCTCGCGGCTACGGCCCCGGTGGCCGAGCGGTTCGCTGTAGATCTTCCGATTTTGCCGGTTTCGAGGAGTATTGCGGGATGTCCGCGATGCTCCTCGCTCCGTTTCGGATCTGCGGGATCGTTCGCGCGCGTGGCGTGCGCCCTTTCGGGTTTCGCGGCACGGACTCTTAATCCCGGTCCGGGATCATGGGGCAAGGCCGGGGTTCCCCAGGGCCTCCCGCCCGCGAGAGACCCGCGCCCGCAAAATGTTGCGCCCGCAAGAGACAGGACCGAGAACGACATGGCCAGCGTCAGCCTCCTCGTCGTGTTTCCGTTTCTCATGGCCTACGCCGCTGTCAGGGACCTCCTGACGATGTTGATCCCCAACACCGTCTCGGTGGCACTGGTCGTCGGCTTCGCGGTCTTCGCCGTCGCCACCGGCCTAGGCTGGGACGATCTCGCCGGGCACCTCGGCGCCGGCGCCGCGACCCTCGTCGTGACCTTCACGCTCTTCGCCTTCGGCTTCATCGGTGGCGGCGACGCGAAGCTCGCGGCTGCGACGGCCCTGTGGATCGGCTTCGACCAGCTGGCCGGCTACCTCCTCATCGCCTCGCTCGCCGGCGGCGCACTGACCCTGACGCTCCTCGCGTTGCGCCAGCAGCCGCTCCCGCCCACGATCGCCCGCCTCCCCTTCGTGCTTCACCTGCACGATGCGAAGACCGGCGTGCCCTACGGCATCGCCCTCGCCCTCTCGGCGCTCCTCGTGCTGCCCGACACGGCCATCTGGCTTCGCCTGGTCGCGGTCTGAACGGCATTGCTCCTCGGTTCGGCAATGCGTCGAACCGATTACTCCTTGTTAACCGTAATTTGAGGAATGCCAGGCCACTCTGAACCGACACGGCGATGTGCCGTCGCAGGTTCGAGTTCGGCGATGAAACCAGCCAGACTGGCCGTCCTTGCCATAGCCCTCGTGGCAGGTGGTGGCGCGGCGTTGTTGATTAGCGGGGAGGACAGGCCGGTCGTGCAGCCGGCCGCCATCGTTCCGCCTCCCGTCGTGCCGATGACGGACGTGCTCGTCGCCGCCGCCGAATTGCCGATGGGCCAGAACATCCAGGCACCGGACCTGCGTTGGCAGCCCTGGCCCAACGATGCCGTCACCAGCGGCTACATCACCCGCACCAATTCGCCCCGCGGCATGGAGGAGATCGTCGGGTCGATCGCCCGGTCGAGTTTCCTCGCCGGTGAACCGATCCGGCCGCAGAAGCTCGCCCGCTCCGACGGCGGCTTCATGGCCGCGATCCTGCCCGCCGGCATGCGCGCCGTCGCCATCACCATCGACGCGATCGGCAGCAGCACGGCAGGCGGCTTCATCCTCCCCAACGACCACGTGGACGTGCTCCGGACCTATCGGGACGAGGAATCCTCGCGCGGGAGCGCGGAGGTACAGGTCTCGGAGACGTTGCTCCAGGACGTGCGCGTCCTGGCGATCGGGCAGATCCTCCAGGAGAAGAACGGCAACACCGTCGCCACCGGCCAGACGGCGACGTTGGCCCTGACGCCGGCCCAGGCCGAGACCGTCACGCTCGCCCAGAAAGTCGGTCAACTCTCGCTCTCCCTGCGGAGCCTCGTGGATAGCGGGCGCGCGGGCGAGCCCATTCTCGAGGGTCGTCCGGAGACGGCCCTGACCGTGGTGCGGTTCGGCGTCGCGAAGCAGCAATCGCGACGCTGAGGGAAGCACACGCACCATGACTGAGGACACGTCGATGACCCTCTCCCCCTGGCCGGCGGCGCGCCGCACCCCACTGCTGGCTTGCCTCCTCGCCGGCATCCTGCCCAACGCGATGGTCAATCCGAGCTACGGCCAGCCCTCCGGCGGACTGACGGCGGCGCCGATCCTCGCGGTCGGGACCAACGAGGCGGCGACCTCGCGCCGGATCGATCTCACCATGGGACGCTCCCTGGTGATCGATCTGCCGCGCGACGCCAAGGAGGTCTTCGTCGCCAATCCGAAGGTCGCCAACGCGGTCGTCCGCTCGACCCGGAAGGTGTTCATCATCGGCATGGAGAACGGGGCCACGTCGATCTTCATCATGGATGCCGAGGGCCGGCAGATCACGGCCCTCGACGTCACGGTGGCGCGCGACCTCAACGTGCTGCGCCAGACCCTGAACCAGAGCATCGCCGGGGGACGCTTCGACGTGCGCGCCGCCGGGGATTCGGTCGTGCTGACCGGGACCGTCAACTCGGCGTCCGAGGCGGCCCAGGCCCTCGACATCGCCAATGCCTTCGTGGGGATCTCGGCCGCCGGCGCCGCGGCGCGCGGCGCCGTCATCAACAACCTGACGATCCGCGGCAAGGATCAGGTCATGCTGCGCGTCACCGTGGTGGAGGTGTCGCGCACGGTCCTGAAGCAGTTCGGCGTCAATCTCAGCGGCGGCTGGTCCGGCCTGAACCTCGTCAACACGGCGCCGCTCGCCCTGAACGGCGGCTCGTTCCCCACCGGCAACCTCCTGTCCGGAACGATCAACGGGCCGGGCGGAGCGAACCTCACGGCCACCCTGCGGGCCTTCGAGCAGGCCGGCGTCTCCCGTGTTCTGGCCGAGCCGACCCTGACGGCGATCTCCGGCGAATCCGCGACCTTCACGGCCGGCGGGCAGATCCCGGTCCCGTCGAACCTGAGCTGTACCTCCGTCGGCACCAGCACGATCCAAACCTGCGTTCCGAGCGTCAGCTACAAGGATTACGGCGTCAGCCTCAACTTCACGCCTGTGGTGCTGGCGGAGAACAAGATCTCGGTGCGCGTGGGCACCCAGGTCACCGAGATCGACCAGCAGAACGCCCTGAACCTGAACTTCACCGGCACCACCACGGCCGTGCCGGGCTTCACCGTCCGCAAGTCGGAGACCACGATCGAGCTCGCCTCCGGCGCGACGATGATGACCGCCGGCCTGATCCAGCAGCGCAACAAGGCGGCGATCACCGGCTTGCCCGGCCTGATCAACCTGCCGATCATCGGCGCGCTCTTCCGGTCGCGCGATTATCAGCGGCAGGAAACCGAGCTGATGATCATGGTCACGCCCTACATCGCCAAGCCGATGGAGCCACGCCAGGTCTCCCGCCCGGATGACGGTTTCGTCGATGCGCAGGATGCGCAGGCCATCCTGCTCGGGCGCTTCAACCGCCTCTACGGCGTCGCCGGCGCCAGTCCCCTCGGCAGCGCCTATCGCGGCCGCGTCGGCTTCATCACCGATTAGTCCGGCGCTCTCCCGACCGTTCCAGGCGCTCCGGCCCCGGCCTCAGCAGGACCCTCCCCCGATGTCCACCTCTCCCCTCCGCACCCCCCTGGCCCTCGTGGCCGTGGCCGGCGTCGCCGCCCTGCTCGGAGCCTGCCGAGCCGATCCCGTCGTGACCACCGGCTCGCTCTATCCGGCCGACTACCGCGCGCGGCATCCCCTCGCCCTCGCCGAGGGCGTGCGCACCCTCGACGTGTTCATCACGGGCACGGGCCATCTCGATCCGCGCCAGGCCGCCGACGTCGACGCGTTCCTGCTGGAATTCCGGCGCTACGGGCGCGGGACGCTGGCCCTCGACGTTCCCGCCGGCGGCACGCCCCGGACGGCGGCCGCGGTGGAGCGGACGGCCGCGGCCCTGCATCGCATGAGCCTGAACGGCGGCGTCTCCGACCGCCAGGTGGTGGTCGCCCGTTATGCGGTGGCCAATCCGAACCTTGCGGCGCCCCTCCGGCTCAGCTTCCAGCGCATGGAGGCCAGGGGCGGGAGCCAGTGCGGAACCTGGCCCCAGGATCTGGGCGTCGGAGATCCGGCCTTCAGCGGTCGCAACGAGGCCTACTGGAACTTCGGCTGCGCGACGCAGTCGAACGTCGCCGCGCAGATCGCGGATCCCGTCGATCTCGTCCGCGCCCGCCCGGAAGGTCGGATCGATACGATCCGGCGGACGAACGACATCGGCAAGATCCGCGACGGCAAGGATCCGTCAATCGAATGGCGTCAGGATGGGAAGACCTCGATCAAGGCGCAGGTCTCCCAATAACCGCGTCGGGCGGGCGCACCGTCTCGCCCGCGACGTGCCCCATCTTCGCTCCCGCATCGGCGGCAACCTGAACCGGAATTCCCTCCATGACGGATCTGAACGAGACGTCCGAGCGCATCATCGCTCCCGTGCCGCGGATCACGATTCAGGCGTTCTGCGAGACGCAGGAGAGCGCGGCGCTGATCGAGTCGGCCGGCGCGGACCGGCGCCTGCAGAAGGCGCACATCAAGGTTCAGATGGGCGGCGGCGCGGCGGCGGTCGAAGCGTATCGGCATGCGCCCACGCCGAACGTCATCGTCATCGAGACCCAGGGGGCGAAGTCGCGCCCGCTCGAATGCCTCGATTCGCTGGCCGAGGTCTGCGACGAGGGAACGAAGGTCGTCGTCATCGGGCATGTCAACGACGTCGCGCTCTACCGGCAGTTCATCCAGCGAGGCGTCAGCGAGTACCTGATGGCGCCGGTGCGCCCGATCGATCTCATCCAGGCGATTTCGGACCTGTTCACGGCGCCGGGCGCCAAGCCGGTCGGCCGCACCGTCGCCGTCGTCGGCGCGAAGGGGGGGGTCGGCGTCTCCACTCTCGCGCACAACCTGGCCTGGACGATCGGCCGGGAGCAGGACACCGCGACGGTCATCGCCGACCTCGATATCGCCTTCGGGACCGCGAGCCTGAACTTCAATCAGGATCCGCCCCAGGGCATCGCGGAGGCTGTGTTCGCGCCGGATCGCCTGGATTCGAATCTCCTCGACCGGCTCCTGTCGAAGTGCAGCGACAATCTCTCCCTGCTCGCGGCCCCCGCCACCCTGGACCGCACCACCGATCTCGCCGAGCCGGCCTTCGACCATCTGCTCGACCTGTTGCGGGCTGCCGTGCCATGCGTCGTCCTCGACGTGCCGCACCAGTGGACCGCCTGGTCGCGACGGCTCATGATCAGCGCGGACGAGATCCTGATCGTCGCGAGTCCCGAGCTCGCCGCCCTGCGCAACACGAAGAATCTTCTGACGCTTCTGCAGCAGAACCGCCCGAATGATCGCAAGCCCCGCATCATCCTCAACGGCGTCGGGGTGCCCAAGCGTCCCGAGATCGCCGCGGCCGAGTTCGCCAAGTCCCTCGACACCACGATCACGGCCGCGATTCCCTTCGATGCCGCGCTGTTTGGGACCGCCGCCAACAACGGGCAGATGATCGGCGAGGTGCAGGCCAACGCGAAGGCGGCCGAGATCTATTCGTCGCTCGCCGCCTCCATCACCGGCCGCGCCGAACTGCGCCGGGCGCGCCCGAATCTGTTCGAGCCGCTGCTCTCCAAGCTCGCCCGTCGCAAGGCGTCGTGATGCTCCGGCCTGCTCCCCGTGACCTGATCGCCAGGAGGCTGCACCATGTTCGGTAGACGATCCGGCAGCGCAGCGGTGCAGGCGCCGCGTCCGGCGGCCGTGGTCGACAAGCCGGAAGTTTCGCTGCCGGTCCACGACGATTCCGCCCTGCGCCCCCGCGCGGAGGCGCCCCGCCGGCCCGAGCCCGCGCCCGTCACGGAGTCGGCCAAGTCCGAGGACTACTTCCGCACCAAGAGCATGATCTTCGGGGCGTTGATCGAGGCGATCGATCTGTCCCAGCTTTCGCGTCTCGACGCGGAATCGGCGCGCGAGGAAATCCGCGACATCGTTTCGGAAATCATCGGCCTTAAGAACATCGTCCTGTCGATCGCCGAGCAGGAAGAGCTGCTCGACGACATCTGCAACGACGTGCTCGGCTACGGCCCGCTGGAGCCGCTGCTGGCCCGCGACGACATCGCCGACATCATGGTGAACGGCGCCAGCCGCGCCTTCATCGAAGTCGGCGGCAAGATCCAGCTGACCAACGTCCGCTTCCGCGACAATCAGCAACTGATGAACATCTGCCAGCGGATCGTGAGCCAGGTCGGCCGGCGGGTCGACGAAGCCTCGCCGATCTGCGACGCCCGTCTTCCGGACGGGTCGCGCGTCAACATCATCGCGCCCCCGCTGGCCATCGACGGGCCCGTGCTGACGATCCGCAAGTTCAAGAAGGACAAGCTGACCCTCGACCAGTTGGTGACCTTCGGAGCGATCTCGCCGGAAGGCGCCCGCATCCTGCAGATCATCGGCCGCGTGCGCTGCAACGTGGTCATCTCGGGAGGCACCGGATCCGGCAAGACCACGCTGCTGAACTGCCTGACCCGCTACATCGACGCCGACGAGCGCATCATCACCTGCGAGGACGCGGCGGAACTGCAGCTCCAGCAGGCGCACGTGGTGCGCCTCGAAACCCGGCCTCCCAACATGGAGGGGTCCGGGCAGGTCACCATGCGCGACCTCGTCAAGAACTGCCTCCGCATGCGGCCCGAGCGGATCATCGTCGGCGAGGTCCGCGGCCCGGAGGCCTTCGATCTCCTGCAGGCCATGAACACCGGTCACGACGGCTCGATGGGGACGCTCCACGCGAACTCCCCGCGCGAAGCCTTGGCCCGTATCGAGTCGATGATCACCATGGGCGGTTTCAGTCTGCCGTCGCGGACGCTGCGCGAAATGATCTGCGGCTCCATCGACGTCATCGTGCAGGCCACCCGCCTGCGCGACGGGTCGCGCCGGATCACCCACATCACCGAGGTGATGGGACTCGAGGGCGACGTCATCATCACCCAGGATCTCTTCCTGTACGACGTGCTCGGCGAGGACGCGAACGGCAAGCTCATCGGGCGCCATCGATCCACGGGTATTGGCCGCCCCCGGTTCTGGGAGCGCGCGCGCTATTACGGCGAGGACGAAGCGCTCGCGGCGGCCCTCGATGCGGCCAGTGCCGGCGGGAGTGGGCTGTGAACGCCGGCGGCCTGGCCCTCGCCTCCGGTCTCCTCGCGCTCACGGCCGGGGGGCTCGCCTACGTCTTCGTCTTTCCCTACCTCTCGGGAGAGAAGCGGTCCGCCGAACGCCGTCGCACCGTCAGCGTCGTGACGGCACCGGGAAACCGGGTCGCGACCGTCAATCGCCGCGAGCAGGTCGCCAAGAGCCTCAAGGACGTCGAAGCGAAGCGCGAAGGCACCAAGGTCACGCTGGAGCTGAAGCTGGCCCGCGCCGGCCTGTCCTGGTCGCGCAAGCAATATTTCGCCGTTGCGGCAGTGATGGCGGTGGTGTTCGGCCTGGTGATCCTGATCGCGACCGGCAATCCCCTCGCGGGGTTGGGCGCGGTCTTCGCCGGCGGCTTCGGGCTGCCTCTCTGGCTCATCACGTATCTGCGCAAGCGGCGGATCAAGGCGTTCATCAACGAATTGCCGACGGCGATCGACATCATCACCCGCGGTGTGCGTGCGGGTATCCCGGTGGGTGACTGCTTCCGGATCATCTCGCGGGAGGCCGAGGAGCCGATCCGCAGCGAGTTTCGTCAGGTGGTCGAGTCCCAGACTCTCGGCCTGTCCCTCGGCGAAGCCCTGATGAAGATGCACGAGCGCGTGCCCGTGTCGGACGTCAACTTCTTCGCCATCGTGATCAGCATCCAGGCCAAGTCCGGCGGCAATCTGTCCGAGGCCCTCGCCAACCTGTCCCGGGTTCTGCGCGAACGCAAGAAGATGGCCGGGAAGATCCAGGCGATGAGCATGGAGGCGAAGGCGTCCGGCGGCATCATCGCGGCGCTTCCCTTCATCGTCGCCCTCCTGACCTACCTGTCGAGCCCGGATTACATCTCCCTGCTCTGGCGGACCGATATTGGGAAACTTGCCCTGGTGTGTTCCGCGATCTGGATGTCGCTCGGGGTCTTCACGATGAAGAAGATGATCAGCTTCGACGTCTGATTCGTCGATGCCTACCCGGTATCAAGTTCGAATCCTCGTCCGGTCGGATCGTACGGAGACACCGCATGCTGGATCTCATCGCCGCCAAGGTCACCGAGCCGCGCTTCCTCGGCACCGCCCTCGCCGCCATCGCGGCGGCTGCGACCGCCTTCGCGCTGCTCCAGCCGATGCTGGAGCCCGACCGCCTCGGGAAGCGCATGAAGCTGATCGGCGAGGAGCGGGAGGAGATCCGGCGCCGCGAACGCGAGCGCATGAGCTCCAAGGCGACGCTCCGGGTCGCCCCCAAGGCCTACATGAAACGGGTGGTGGAGCAGTTCAACCTCAGCCGTTGGCTCGGGACGGAGACCGCCCGCAAGCAGCTGATGATGGCGGGCTATCGGTCGCCGGGGGCCGAGACGGGATTCCTGTTCTTCCGCCTGGTGACGCCGATCGTTCTGGCTCTGGTGGCGATCTTCTACCTCTTCGTGCTCGGTGTCCTGGATCAGCCGTTTGCCATCCGCACGATGATCGTCATCGGCGTGCTCCTGTTCGGCATCAAGGCCCCGGAGTTGTACCTCCACAACCGCGCCAGCAAGCGGCAGACCGAGATCCGGGCCGCCTGGCCGGATGCCCTCGACCTCACGCTGATCTGCGTCGAGTCCGGCATGTCCGTCGAACACGCGTTCCGGCGCGTCAGCACCGAGGTGGTCGGGCAATCCATCGTGCTCGCCGAGGAACTCGCGGTCCTGACCGCCGAGCTCTCCTACCTGCCGGATCGGCGCATCGCCTTCGAAAACCTCGCCAACCGCATCGGTCTCGATCAGATCAAGGCGGTGACGACGGCACTGATCCAGGCCGAGCGCTACGGAACGCCCGTCGGCCAGGCCTTGCGCGTACTGTCCCAGGAAAGCCGCGACATGCGGATGAACGAGGCGGAGAAGAAGGCCGCCGCCCTGCCGCCGAAGCTGACGGTGCCGATGATCCTGTTCTTCCTTCCGGTACTCTTCGTCGTCATCCTGACCCCGGCGATGATCCAGATCTTCCGTTAGGACCCAGCCTTCACATTCACGTGGCCCGTGACCCTTGAACGCGGCGTTGGCTCCGGAGCCGGCCCAACGCAAGGATGTTCAGCGCATCCGTTTCCTGCCATGCGACGGGGATGCTCCCAACGCTGTCACCGGACTTCGCATGAACGTCCTCACCTACGCGATCGGCGATATTCACGGCTGCGCCGATGCGTTGCTCCGTCTGTTGGAACAGATCAACCTGCACCGGGCCGGGCGTCCGGCCCGCATCGTCTGCCTGGGCGACTACGTGGATCGGGGTCCCGAGAGCGCCCGGGTGATCGAGATTCTCAGGCACCTTCAGCGCGACGCTCCGAGTGCCCTCACCTGCCTGATGGGCAACCACGAGCAGATGATGCTGGAGGCCTATCGCGACCCGCACGGAGCCTCCACCTGGCTGAGCAACGGCGGCCGGCAGACCCTCCGCTCCTTTGGAATCACCGGCCCGGAAGCGTTTCCGCCCGACGTGCTGACCTGGCTCTCATACCTCCCCACCGTCCATGAGGACGCCGCGCACTACTTCGTCCATGCCGGCTTTCGCCCCGGGCGAACCGGCGTCGATCCCGATCTGTGGAACCGCCTCTGGATCCGAGAGCCGTTTCTCGGCACGGCCTTCGACTTCGGGAAGCACGTGGTTCACGGACACACGCCGCAACTGGAGGGGATGCCCGACCGGCAACCCTACCGCACCAACCTCGACACTGGATGCGTCTACGGCCGGTGCCTCACGGCCGGCGTCTTCGATGAGACGCAGGGGCCGCCGATCGATTTTCTGCAGGTCGATCGCGACGGTTAGTTTGACGCAATTTGTTTGTGGATCGGACCGGCCCAAAGAGTTGTTGAAGTGTTCGTGCGGCGGCTCGCGCTTCAGCGACCCGTCATTGGGATGTGGTGTCTGCGGAACGCGTGCCGGTCGTCCAGGGGACGAACCTCGCCCCACCCATTTCCCGCCGTCGACGCACGCCCATCTTCGAAAAGCATTGCCGACCGTGCCCGGCAGCCTCTAGCATCCTGAGCGTCGGAGCCAATCAACGAGCGCCGCGGTCAGGGATCAGAAGCGATGTCGTGGTGCCAAGCGCCGCCCGCCCCACAGGACCGGCATCGGCGGTCCCGCCCTCCGCGTGCCCAGCCCTGCCACCGCCTCCACGGAGCGACCACATGGACGCGGTGACCCGCCGGGCGTGGCTCGCTGGGGCGGCCGCGACGAGCCTCGTGGCCACGACCGGGGCCTCGGCGGAACCGGACCCGGGCGGTCCTTTCGACCTCGTGATACGGGGTGGCGAGGTGATCGATCCGAGCCAGTCCCTGCGCGGAAAGCGCGACATCGGTATCCGTCACGGACGGATCGCCGCCCTCGCGGCGGATCTGCCGACGAATCGGGCCAAGCAGACGATCGACGCTACCGGCAAGCTCGTGCTGCCCGGCCTCGTCGACCTCCATGCCCACACCTTTCCCTATGGCTCGGCGATCGGCATCCCGGCCGATGAGACGGTCCCGTTCTCCGGCGTGACGACGGTGGTCTCCGCCGGAGACGCGGGCGCCAACACCATCGCCGCCCTGCGCCGGCACATCGCCGCGCAGACCCGGACGCGGATGTTCGCCTTCGTCCACATCGCCAATCACGGACTGTCGGCCTTCCCCGTCGCGGAACTCTACACCATCGACAACGCCCAGGTGGACGCCTGCGCGCTGGCCATCGCGGAGAACCCGGACTTCGTCCTCGGCGCCAAGGTGCGAATGTCGGAGAACGTCATCTTCAAGCATGGCGCCGAGCCCCTGCGCCGGGCGATTCAGGCCTGTGAGCTATCGGGACGACCCGCCAAGGTGATGGCGCATATCGGCGGCGTCGAGACTGCCGACCTGATGAGCCGCATCCTCGACCTGCTGCGGCCGGGCGACATCCTCACGCACTGCTACTCGGGCGCGCCCAACATGGCTGGGCAGTTCACCAACATCGTCCAGGATGGCAAGCTCCTCCCGGCGGCCCTGGCCGCAAAGCAGCGCAGCGTCGTGTTCGACATCGGCCACGGTGGCGGTTCCTTCGATTTCACCGTGGCGGAGGCGGCCATCGCGCAGGGAGCTCCGCCCGATACGATCTCGTCGGATCTGCACGTCGTCTCCGGCAATACGGCGGGTATGCCGTTCCTGCCCCTGGTGATGAGCAAGTTCCTGCCCCTGGGCTTCAGCCTGGAACAGGTCATCGCGATGGCGACCGCGGCACCCGCCCGGGTGATCGACCGGGACGCGAAGCTCGGGACGCTGCAGGTCGGTGCGCCGGGTGACGTCTCGGTGATGGAATGGGTCGAGCGGCCGCTCTCCATGGTCGACACCCGCAACAACCGCCGCGACGGAACGGGCTTCCTCTCGCCCGTCCAGACCGTGAACAACGGCGTCCCGTTCGGACGCCCGTATCAGCTGCCCTTCTCCGTTCGGTGAGGCCGACCGGCCATTTCGCTGTTCATCCCGCGCGGGAGCGGCGCGGGATATGAAACGCCGCCGACGGGGACGGGTTTTCGGCGCGACCTCGACGACGACCCTCGTGTATACCAGCGGCTCGGCAGCGACCCGTTCGCGAGGGTTCGAGCCGCCGACGCCGCGCGCTCCGATCCTCATGTCATCCTTATAAAATCGCGCGGCGCGCTCACTCGAACCCTAATGCGGTTCCCGTCCATGCTCCGGGCGAGCGTGATCGGTCGTGACGACCCGGGCCGATCCGCCGCACAGGATCGGACCCCTCATGCTCGACATCGCCTTCCTGGCCACAGGACTCGCCTTCTTCGGTCTCGCCGCCGGGTACGCCCTGCTGTGCGAACGCCTCTGAGCGCGCTGACGGGAGCATCCCCCTCATGACCCTCGACCTCACCCTCGGCGCCCTCGTGACCCTGGGACTGCTCGGCTACCTCACCTACGCCCTCGTGCGCCCCGAGCGGTTCTGACGCGCCCTCCGGACGAATTCCCAAGGACCACCTCCATGACCATCAACGGCTGGATTCAGGTCGCGCTGTTCTGCGCGATCGTGCTGGCGCTCGTCAGGCCGCTCGGCGGGTACATGACCCGCGTGTTCCAAGGCGAGCGTACGCTTCTCTCGCCCGTTCTCCGGCCCGTCGAGACCGGCCTCTATCGCCTGGCCGGCATCGACGCACGGGGCGAGCAGAGCTGGCTCAGCTACGGGCTCGCCATGCTGACGTTCCACGCCCTCGGCTTCGCCATGCTCTACGGGCTCCTGCGCCTGCAGGACGTCCTGCCTCTGAACCCGGCCGGACAAGGGGCCGTGGCGCCGGATCTCGCCTTCAACACTGCGGCGAGCTTCGTGACGAATACCAACTGGCAGAACTACGGCGGCGAGAGCACCCTCTCCTACCTGTCGCAGATGCTTGGGCTGACCCACCAGAACTTCCTCTCGGCCGCCACCGGCATTGCCCTCGCGGTCGCTCTCGTTCGGGGCTTCGCGCGAGCTTCGGCCCGGACGGTTGGCTCGTTCTGGGTCGATCTGACCCGCTGCACCCTCTACGTGCTGCTGCCGATCTGCGTGGTCTACACCCTGTTCCTGGTCTCACAGGGCATCCCCCAGACCCTGGGCGCCTCCATCGAGGCCACGACGCTCGAAGGCGCCACCCAGACGATCGCAATCGGGCCCGTGGCGAGCCAAGTCGCGATCAAGATGCTCGGCACCAACGGCGGGGGGTTCTTCAACGCCAACGCGGCTCATCCCTTCGAGAACCCGACCGCGCTGTCCAACTTCATCCAGATCGTCTCGATCTTCGTCCTCGGCGCGGCGATGACCAACGTCTTCGGCCGCATGATCGGCGACGAGCGGCAGGGTTGGGCGATTCTCGGCGCCATGGGCGTGCTGTTTCTCGCCGGCGTCCTCGTCACGTACGCCAGCGAGGCCGCGGGCAGCTCCGTGCTGAATGGGCTCGGGCTCGCGGGCGGCAACATGGAGGGCAAGGAGCTACGCTTCGGCATCGTCGCCTCGGCGCTGTTCGCGGTGGTGACCACCGCCGCCTCCTGCGGCGCGGTCAACGCGATGCACGACAGCTTCACCGCCCTCGGCGGCCTGATCCCGATGATCAACATGCAGCTCGGCGAGATCATCGTCGGCGGCGTCGGCGCCGGCCTCTACGGCATGCTCGTCTTCGTCATCGTGGCGATCTTCGTCGCCGGGCTCATGGTCGGCCGGACCCCCGAGTATCTCGGCAAGAAGATCGAGGCGCGGGAGGTGAAGATGGCCATGCTCGCCATCCTGTGCCTGCCTCTGATGATGCTGGGATTCACCGGCCTCGCCACCGTGGTGGCCGCCGGCCTCGCCGGCCCCGCCAATGCCGGGCCGCACGGATTCTCGGAGATCCTCTACGCCTTCACGTCCGCCGCGGCCAACAACGGCTCGGCCTTCGGCGGCCTCAGCGGCAACACGCCGTTCTACAACACGACGCTGGCGATCGGCATGCTGGTGGGGCGGTTCTTCGTGATCATCCCCGCCCTCGCCATCGCAGGCGCCCTCGCCGCCAAGAAGACCGTGCCGGCTTCCGCCGGAACCCTGCCGACCCATGGCGGGCTGTTCATCGGCATGCTGGTCGGCGTGATCCTGATCGTCGGCGGCCTGACGTTCTTCCCGTCCCTGGCTCTCGGCCCGATCGTCGAGCACCTGGCGGGCACCGCAGGCCTGAGCTTCGCGACGGGCGGCTGAGCGGTGCGCCCCGCCCTTCCACCGCGCCGGGTCCGGCGCCACCACCTTCACGGGCTCCGATCCGGTACCCGCCAGCCTCACCCAATTCCCGGGGCCCGGCCGCCCCGGCTCTCGGACCTGATCCTGGCGGTGCTCGGTGTCACCCTCCTGGGCGCCCTCGCCCTGGTGCTCGCCGCCGAGTTCACGCGCCGTGCCCTCGCACCCTGACCAGCCACGGACCCGGCGCGTCGCGCCCGGCCGTCCCGCGCCCCTTCGTGGACCCCCCCATCATGTCTCGCTCCTCCACGTCCCTCTTCAGCGCCGCCCTCGTCGGCCCGGCACTCGTCGGCTCGATCCGCAAGCTCGATCCCCGGATCATGATCCGCAATCCCGTGATGTTCGTGGTCGAGGTCGTCGCGGTCTTGACCACCGTCCTGTTCGTCCGCGATCTCGCGACCGGCGCGTCCGGGCTCGGCTTCTCCGGCCAGATCATCCTCTGGCTCTGGTTCACGCTGATCTTCGCCAACTTCGCCGAGGCCTTGGCCGAGGGCCGCGGCAAGGCGCAGGCCGACAGCCTGCGCCGGACCCGCACCGAGATGACCGCCAAGCGCCTCACCGGTCCGGGCGATGCCTGGGACTCGGTGCCCGGGACCGCCCTGAAGGTCGGCGACGTGGTGCTGGTGGAGGCTGGCGACCTGATCCCGTCCGACGGTGAGGTCATCGCGGGCGTCGCCTCCGTCAACGAGGCGGCCATCACCGGCGAGTCCGCACCGGTGATCCGGGAATCCGGCGGGGACCGGTCGGCGGTGACGGGCGGAACCCAGGTCCTGTCCGACGCGATCCGGGTCCGCATCACGGCAGCGGCCGGCTCGACCTTCGTCGACCGCATGATCGCTCTTGTTGAGGGCGCGTCCCGCCAGAAGACCCCGAACGAGATCGCCCTCAACATCCTGCTCGCCGGCCTGACCCTCGTCTTCGTGTTCGCGGTCGCCTCGATCCCGAGCTTTGCGAACTACGCCGGCGGGGCGATCCCCCTGATCGTCCTCGTCGCCCTGTTCGTGACTCTTATCCCAACCACCATCGGTGCGCTCCTGTCGGCCATCGGCATCGCCGGCATGGATCGCCTCGTTCGCTTCAACGTCCTCGCCATGTCGGGCCGCGCGGTTGAGGCCGCCGGTGACGTCGATACCCTCCTGCTCGACAAAACCGGCACCATCACCCTCGGCAACCGTCAGGCGACCGAGTTCCGGCCGGTCGGCGGGGTGGACGAGCACGATCTCGCCGACGCGGCACAACTCGCCTCGCTTGCCGACGAGACGCCCGAGGGCCGCTCGATCGTGGTGCTGGCCAAGGACCGCTACGGCATCCGAGCCCGCGACATGGCGGGCCTGAACGTCACCTTCGTGCCGTTCACGGCCCAGTCGCGGATGTCCGGGGTCGACCTCGACGGACGGTCGATCCGCAAGGGTGCGGTCGAGGCGGTGATCGCCTCTCTGGGAGTACAGCCGATCGCGTCCCGCGGCGCGAATGCGGCGCTCGCCTATCGACCGGTCGAGGACTCGCAGGCTGTGGTAGAGATCAGGGCTATCGCGGAGACCATCGCGAAGGCCGGCGGCACGCCCCTGGCGGTCGCCCGCGACGGGCAGCTCCTCGGCGTCGTGTTCCTGAAGGACATCGTGAAGGGTGGCATCCGCGAGCGCTTCGCCGAACTTCGCCGCATGGGCATCCGCACGGTGATGATTACCGGCGACAACCCCATGACTGC
Organism: Methylobacterium sp. Leaf111; assembly: GCF_001423285.1. Taxonomy (NCBI): domain Bacteria; kingdom Pseudomonadati; phylum Pseudomonadota; class Alphaproteobacteria; order Hyphomicrobiales; family Methylobacteriaceae; genus Methylobacterium; species Methylobacterium sp. Leaf111. Next base: position 112,506 of record NZ_LMNE01000012.1, read on the forward strand.
GGCGGCTATCGCGGCCGAGGCCGGCGTCGACGATTTCCTGGCGCAGGCCACGCCGGAGGATAAGCTCGCGCTGATCCGGCGGGAGCAGGCGGACGGCAAGCTCGTGGCCATGTGCGGCGACGGCACCAACGACGCGCCCGCCCTGGCCCAGGCCGATGTCGGCGTCGCCATGAACACCGGCACGGTGGCGGCGCGTGAGGCCGGGAACATGGTCGATCTCGATTCAGACCCGACCAAGCTCATCGAGATCGTCGGGATCGGCAAGCAGCTCCTGATGACCCGCGGGGCCCTAACCACGTTCTCCATCGCCAACGACGTGGCGAAGTATTTCGCCATCATCCCGGCGATGTTCCTGACGCTCTACCCGCAGCTTCAGGCCCTGAACGTTATGGGGCTCGCTTCGCCCCAGAGCGCGATCCTGTCGGCGATCATTTTCAATGCACTGATCATCGTGGCGCTGATCCCGCTCGCCCTCCGAGGCGTCTCGTATCGGGCGGTGGGAGCCGCCGCGCTCCTGCGGCGCAACCTGCTGATCTACGGCCTCGGCGGCATCCTGGTGCCGTTCGTTGGCATCAAGGTGATCGACCTCGCCGTGAACGCTCTGCACCTCGCCTGACCCCCCTTCCTGTCCGAACCAGAGTTGTCTCCATGCTCGCCTCCCTGCGTCCCGCTCTCGCCCTCTTCGTCGTACTGACGGCGATCACCGGCCTCGCCTATCCCCTGACCATGACCGGCCTCGCCGCGGCGATCTTCCCCGCCAAGGCCGCCGGCAGCCTGATCCGTCGCGACGGCACGATTATCGGCTCCAGCCTGATCGGCCAATCCTTCACCAGCCCGCGCTACTTCCACGGGCGCCCCTCGGCGACGGTGGCCACCGATCCGGCCGATGCAGCCAAGACCGTGCCGTCGCCCTACAACGCCTCCAACTCGGCCGGCTCCAACCTTGGACCGACCAGCGCTGCCCTGGCCGAGCGCGTGAAGGGCGACCTCGACGCCCTGAGGGCCGAGAACCCCGGCGCGACGGTGCCGGTGGATCTCGTCACCGCCAGCGGTTCCGGGCTCGATCCCGACCTGTCCCCCGAGGCTGCCCTGTTCCAGGTGGCACGCGTGGCCCGTGCGCGAGGTGTCAGCGAGGACCGGGTGCGCGACCTCGTCGCCGCGCAGGTCGAAGGCCGGACCTTCGGGGTCCTCGGCGAGCCGCGCGTGAATGTCCTGGCGCTGAACCTCGCTTTGGACGCGCGCCTCCGGCAATAATCCGCGCCGGAGGACACGTGGGATGAGGGACTTTCCATGAGTGAGGATGTCCGCGAGCGCCAGCGTCCCTCGCCGGAGGCCTTGCTCGACCGCGCGCGCCGGGACGAGACGGGACGGGGCCGCCTCAAGGTCTTCCTCGGCGCAGCTCCCGGGGTCGGCAAAACCTACGAGATGCTCACGATCGGCCGGGCTCGCCTCAAGGCCGGGACCGACGTGGTGATCGGCGTCGTGGAGACCCACGGCCGCAGCGAGACCGAGGTCCTGATCGAGGGCTTCGAGGTCGTTCCGCGCCGGCGGGTCCCCTACCATGACAGCGTCATCGAGGAGATGGACCTCGACGCCCTGCTGGCGCGGCGTCCGGCCCTGGCGCTAGTCGACGAACTCGCCCACACGAATGCGCCGGGCTCGCGCCATCCCAAGCGCTACCAGGATGTCGAGGAATTGCTCGCCGCCGGCATCGACGTGCACACGACCCTCAACATTCAGCACGTCGAGAGTCTGAACGATGTCGTCGCGCAGATCACGCGCATCCGGGTGCGCGAGACGGTGCCGGACGGCATCCTCGACCGGGCCGACGACATCGAGGTGGTCGACCTTAATCCCGACGACCTGATCGAGCGCCTGAAGGCCGGCAAGGTCTACGTGCCCGCCAATGCGGAGCGTGCCCTACGCCACTACTTTTCCCGCGGCAACCTGACCGCTCTGCGCGAACTCGCCCTGCGGCGGACCGCCGATCGGGTCGACGACGAACTCCTCAGCCACATGCAGGCTCATGCTATCGCGGGACCCTGGAGTGCCGGGGAGCGGGTCATGGTCTGCGTGAGCGAGGATCCGCGCTCAGCCGGCCTCGTCCGTTACACCAAGCGTCTGGCCGATCGCTTGCACGCGCCGTGGACTGCCGTCACGGTGGAGGGCGCGCGGAGCCTCGGCCTCAGCGAAGCGGACCGCGATCGGGTCGCCGACGCCCTGCGCCTCGCCGATCGGCTGGGCGGCGACGCCGTGACCCTGCCGGGGAGCCGGCGCGTCGCCGACGACCTCCTGGCCTATGCCCGGGGCGCCAACGTCAATCACATCGTCGTCGGCAAGGCGACGCGGTCCTGGCTGTTCGAACTCTTCAACGGCTCGGTGGTCCACGATCTCGTGCGCCGCAGCGGCGCCATCAGCATCCACGTCGTGCCCGGTGAGACGTTGCCAGCGCCCGTCTCCCCCAAGAGGGTGGCGACGGCCCCGGTCCGACCCGCCGTCGACGGCGCCGGCTACGGTTTCGCCGCCCTGGCCATCCTCGCCGGCCTCGGCCTTGCCCTCGGGCTGCAGCCCTACCTCGGGGTTGAGAACGCAGACCTGTTCCTGCTCACCGCGGTGGTGGCGGTCGCGGCGCGCTTCGGCCTGGGGCCGGCGCTGTCCGCCGTGGTCGCCGCGTCGCTGGCCTACAACTTCTTCTTCCTGCCGCCGGTCTACACGCTGACCATCGCCGACCCGACCAACGTGGCCGCGTTCCTGCTGTTCACCCTGGTTGCCGTGCTGGTCTCGAACCTCGCCGCCCGGGCTCGGGCGGTGGCGGTGGTCAGCCAGCGCCGGGCGCGGGCGACGGAGCGTCTCTACGGCTTCAGCCGCAAGCTTTCCGCCTGCGGAACCCTCGACGACGTTCTCTGGGCGACGTCCGCGCAGATCGCCGCGATGCTGCATGTACGGGTCGTACTGCTGCTGCCCGAGGGCGACACGGTGACGGTCCGGGCCGGGTATCCCCCCGAGGACCGCCTCGACGCGGCGGATCTTGCCGCGGCGCAGTGGGCTTTCGCGAACGATCGGCCGGCGGGACGCGGGGCCGATACGCTTCCGGGTGCCCGTCGTATTTTCATACCGACGCGAACAGGTCGCGGCCCCATCGGGGTGATCGGTCTCGACGCGGACGGCAGCGGACCGATCCTCACGCCCGAGGATCGACGGCTGTTCGATGCCCTCGCCGACATGGGCGCCCTCGCCATCGAGCGGGTCCGCCTCGTGGAGGATCTGGCGCGGGCGGAACGCGATGCCGAGACCGACCGGTTGCGCCAGGCCCTGCTGACTTCGATCTCCCATGACCTGCGGACACCCCTGTCCTCGGTTCTCGGGGCCGCCACGACCCTGCGCGACCTCGACGCCGATCTCGGCCGGGAGGCGAAAGGCGACCTTCTGGCGACGATCATCGCCGAATCCGAGCGGCTGAACCGGTTCATCGTCAATCTCCTCGACATGACCCGGCTCGAGGCCGGCGCGGTCGCGGCGAACCTGACCGCACAGGACGTGGCGGAGATCGTCGACACCGCCCTGCGCCGCCTGGGCGCGATCCTGGCCGAGCACCAAGTCGTGCTGGACCTCGCACCGGATCTCCCGGCCCTTCGCCTCGACCCGGTCCTGTTCGAACAGGTCCTGGTCAACCTCCTCGACAACGCTGCGAAGTACGCCCCGGACGGCTCGACCGTCACGGTGACGGCGCAGATCGTCTCCGGCCCGCCCGGCGGGCCGTCCCAGGTCCGCCTTCAGGTCATCGACGCCGGCGACGGCCTGCCGGAGGCGGAGCGGGAGCGGGTGTTCGACAAGTTCTATCGCGCTCGGAAGGGCGACAGCGTGCGGGCCGGGACCGGACTCGGCCTCGCCATCGCCCGTGGCTTCGTGGAGGCGATGGGCGGGACGCTCACGGCGGGCAACCGGCAAGACCGCAGCGGCGCCGTCTTCACCCTCCTCTTCCCGGTGCCCGCCACGAGCGCCACCGCCTCGGACCTCGCCGCATGAGCCCCGCCGTTCTCGTGGTCGATGACGAGCCGCCCATCCGCAAACTCCTGCGAATGGGGCTGGCAACGCAGGGCTACACGATCTTCGAGGCGCCGAACGCGCGCGTCGCTCTTGAGATCCTGGCCCGCGAGACGATCGACCTGATCATTCTGGACCTCGGCCTGCCGGATATGCGCGGGCATGATCTTCTTCGTCGCATCCGCGAGGATCATCGCGACCTCCCGGTGGTGGTCCTGTCGAGCCGCGACGACGAGCCGGGCAAGGTCGAGGCCCTCGACCTCGGCGCAGACGACTACGTCACCAAGCCCTTCGGCATGGGTGAACTCCTGGCACGCCTGCGGGCGGCCCTGCGTCATCAGCTGGCGGTCCAGGGCGAGCGCGCCCTGTTCGAGATCGACGGCCTCAGCGTGGACCTCGTGCGCCGCATCGTCCGCGTCCGCGGCGCGGAGGTGAAGCTGACGCCGCGGGAATACGATTTCCTGCGGGTCCTGGTACAGCATGCCGGAAAGGCCCTGACCCACGCCCAGCTGATGAACGCGGTCTCGACCTCGTCCGACCCGCAATATCTCCGGGTCTACATGCGCCAACTCCGTCAGAAGCTCGAGGCCGATCCCGAGCGCCCTCGGATCCTCCTCACCGAGACCGGCGTCGGCTACCGCCTGCGCGCGCCCGACGATGGGGGCGGACCAATCCGATGACCGTCGACGATCTCTTGCCCGCAGACCGCGTCATCTGCGGTCTGCGAACGGCCGGGAAGGCGGCGCTCCTCGACGACCTGGCGCGCCGGGCGGCGCTCGCCCTCGGGCGCGAGGCGGCGCCGATCCGCGCGGCCCTGGCGGCGCGCGAGAGCCTCGGCTCCACCGGGATCGGCGACGGCATCGCCCTGCCGCATGCGCGCCTCGACGGCCTGGACCGACCCTTCGGGCTCCTGGCCCGCCTGCGCGATCCCCTCGACTTCGAGGCCATTGATGGGTGTCCCGTGGACCTCGTCGCGCTCCTGCTCCTGCCGGCGGACCCCCGGGACGTCTCGGTGACTGCGCTGGCCTGCATCGCCCGGCGGCTGCGCGATCCGGACGTCGCGGTGGCCCTGCGCACCGCCCGTGACGTGCCGGGATTGCATGCTGCCCTGCGCCGGAATGGGCTCGGGGCCGGCGGTTGAGAGCCAGTCCGAACGCCGTTCGCTCCCTCAAATCCGAAGTTCGACGCGCTCCGCCGCGATCCTGACGGCATTCGGTCGATGCGCCGTCGTCTCCACCGCGTAGTGCAGCGCGGCCTGGCAGGTGCGGAACAGGCCGCCGGCCCGGCCATGGACTTCGATGGCCACCCAGCACCCCCGCCCGTCTTGGCCGATGACGAAGCGTGGCGTGTCGGGGCCCAAGATCGGGCTGACGGGCGTGACCGGACGGGGACGGGGCATGGATGGCTCGTGGGTTCGCACGATCCCGGTGTCGGATCGCAGGAGGAATTTGCGTCGCGGCGCGTGAGGGTTCGAGCGGCAACGAGGCGTCGTTTCATAAGGGTCGCATCAGGATCCCCTGGCCCCCTCGCAGCCGCGCCGGCCCCGGATGGCCGATGTGGTTTGCGGGGCTGGCCGGCTCGCGCACGATGCGGCGACGGGACAGCACCTCGGATGTGCCGCTGGTCCCGAGACGACAGGCCCCCTTCGCCTGAAGCGCCTCATGCTCCCGAACCGTCCTAAGGGGATCCGGTCTCTGAGTCGGGGGGCTCGCCATGCTGCGATCGGCCTCGCTCGCCTGCGACGGGGGCGAGCGTGACCGGCCGGGTCTCGGGCGGCTTCTGTTGCGGTGCCTTTTTGCGGCGGAGGGGCTGATCCTCGGGATCTCCCGGGCCGACGCCGACTCCTGTTGGGCCGGGTCTACCTTCTCGAGGACCGTCTGAGATTGCGCTGCTAGCCGCGCGGACCTTGACCCCGGCGCACCGGCGCGGGAAGGCAGCCCCACGGACCGGAATGAAGGAATGCCGCGATGGCCACGCCCCGCGACCTGAAGGTGCAGATGGCGGGCGAGACCCGCGCCCGCGAACGGGCTCAGGCCCTGGCCGCGACCCAGGCGGCGCGCGCTCAGCGTGCCGAGACCGCGGCGCGCGCCACCGAGGCCGAGCGCGATGCGTGGAAGGCGCGGGCGCTGGCCGCGGAGGCGGAACTGGAGCGGCTGCAGCGAGGCTGAGCGTGGCCACATCTCCACGTCGATGCGGGTCAGCGGTTTGCGACCGTGGCGCTCCTCGATGCTGGCATGTCGCGGCGGCGGCACCCACAGATGTCGCAGGTTGCGCCGGAACATGAGCCGCGATGGAGATCTTCTCGTAACGACGGCGAACGCCTTCGCTACCGATCAGGAGACGAGAAACGTGGCTATTGAGACGCGCGAAATCTATGTCACGGCTCTGAAGAACACGCATGCACTCGAGATGCAGGCGCTTCAGATCATGGAGCGGCAGGTCGAGCGCTTGCAGCGCTACCCCGAGATGGAGGCGGCCCTGCGCCGTCATATCGAGGAGACGCACGGTCAGCGGACCCGCCTGGAGGAAGCCCTGCACAGCCTTTCCGAAAGTCCCTCGAGCCTCAAGGAGGGTGTGCTCGGCTTCGTCGGAAACATGATGGCGCTCGGGCATATGCCCGCCCAGGACGAGATCCTGAAGAACGCTTTCGCGAACCATGCCTTCGAGAACTTCGAGATCGCGGCCTACGAGTCGCTCCTCGCCATTGCGGAGGCCGCCGGAGAGCAGACGGCGCTTACGGGATTCCAGCAATCCCTGCGGGAAGAAGAGGCGATGGCGCGCAAGGTACGCGACCTCGTGCGTCCGACCACCCTGCGCTACATCGAACTGACCCTGGCCGGGGACAAGGCGGACCGCTGATCTCGCAAATTACCCGGCCCAGTCGGTTGCCCTGCACAGTCGCTCGTCTGTGCGTGCAGGGTGCGTTCGCGTGACAGACGCCGCGTCTTCCTGACGACGAATCGCTCGCTCAAGGGCCTTCCGTGAGGCCTTAAGGAGCACGAGACGAGATCCCCGCGATCAGCGGATCGTCATGCGGTAACCCGATACCTCGTGCTCGAAAGGCTTGAAAGATCGCACCTTTCGGCGTTTCACTGGCGTGGAAGAGAGCCTGTCCGTCTTGACGAAACGCAGTTGGCGGCCTAATGCAGCCGCCAACGCCGTCGCGTCCCGCACGCGACGGCGCATCGTTTTGTCCAGACACCATACGGAACGCCACGGGATGAAGACCTTTTCTCTGAAGCCCGCCGACGTCGACAAGAAGTGGATCATCGTCGATGCAGAGGGCCTGGTCGTCGGCCGGCTCGCCTCCATCGTCGCTATGCGCCTGCGCGGCAAACATAAGCCCGCGTACACGCCCCACGTCGATTGCGGCGACAACGTCATCGTCATCAACGCCGAGAAGGTGAAGTTCACCGGCCGCAAGCGCGAGCAGAAGGTGTACTACCACCACACCGGCTACCCGGGCGGCATCAAGGAGCGCACGGCCAGGTTCATCCTCGACGGTCGCTTCCCCGAGCGCGTCGTGGAAAAGGCCGTCGAGCGCATGCTCCCGCGCGGCCCGCTCTTCCGTCAGATCATGGGCAACCTCCGGGTCTACAAGGGCTCCGAGCATCCCCACACCGCCCAGCAGCCGCAGGCGCTCGACGTCGGCAGCCTCAACCGCAAGAACGTGAGCGCTTGATCATGGCGACCCTTCAGTCCCTCTCCGACCTGAACCGCGCGAACGTCGAGTCGCCGGAGAACGCCGCCCCGGTCCACGTTCAGAAGCTCGACGCCCAGGGCCGCGCCTACGCCACCGGCAAGCGCAAGGACGCAGTCGCCCGCGTCTGGATCAAGCCGGGCACCGGCAAGGTCGTCGTCAACGGCCGCGCCGTCGAGACCTACTTCGCCCGTCCGGTGCTGCGCATGATCCTGCGCCAGCCCCTGCAGATCGCGAACCGCGTCGACCAGTACGACATCACCGTCTCGGTGCATGGCGGCGGTCTGTCGGGCCAGGCCGGCGCCGTGCGCCACGGCCTCTCGAAGGCGCTGACGTACTACGAGCCGGAGCTGCGTTCGCCGCTGAAGCGTGAGGGCTTCCTCACCCGCGACAGCCGCGTGGTCGAGCGCAAGAAGTACGGCCGCAAGAAGGCCCGCCGCAGCTTCCAGTTCTCGAAGCGCTAAGCGCTTCCTTCGAGATATGTCTGGTCAGGGCGGCTTCGGCCGCCCTTTCCTTTTTGAGCCTCAGAAAGACGATTCCCCATGGCCAAGCCCTTCCGACGCGTGACCGAGCCTGACGCCTCCGCAGTGACCCTCTGTCTCGCACAGGCGGACGGCGCGACGACGGGGGAAGTGAAGCTCGCCGACGGCCGCCTCTTCAGCACCACCGGCACGCTTCCGATCGCCCAAGCCTTCGGCATCGCCGTTCATGTCGCGAACGAGAGCGATCGTGAGATCGTTGTGATCGACCCGCAGAACGTGTGGCAACCGTCCTGGGGAACGCTGGTCGCCTGATGGATCAGGCGTGAAGGGCGCGCTCGAGTTCGCTCTTTGACATCTTCGAGCGCCCCGGAATGTCCTTTTCCCGTGCCGCCTTCATGAGGTCCGCCTTGGTCTTACCGGATTGGGATTTACGCGCTGCGGCAGTCTTCTTCGCGACGTCGGCGGGCTGCTTCGAGAACTGCTTCCCCTTGGCCGAATCGGCACGCTTCTTCTTCGACGACCGGTCATATTCGGACTTGGACACCGAATCGCGCGCCTTCTTGGGCAGGTACCGCTCCCCCGTCTCTCCGCTTTTCTTGCCGGACTTGGTGTCCCACTCTTCCTCGGTCCACTGCTTCAAGTGGTTGTCGTCCGACTTCTTACCCTTGTAGCCGCCGCCGGCATCCTTGTAGGCCTTGGTCGCAGCCTGCGCCTTGCGTGCCGACCATTGTCCGGGTTTTCCGCCCTTGTCGGATGCCGTGACCTCGTTCTTCACCTTCTCCCAGAGCTTGGGATCACTCTTCTCCGCGCTGGCCGACATTCGCTGTTCCTCGATTGCTGGTTCCTTTGGCCCATAACAGGCCAGTCGACGGCGCCGTTCCAGGCAAGGGGAAACGATACACAGGCTTGATCGCCCGTCATCCGCCCTTCTTCGAGTGTCGCGAAGACATTGACTTGACGAAGCGTCCCGGCCACGTCGCGCATACGGGTCGATGCAGGATGCGTCTTCGACGACTCGACGAAAAGGATATCAGGTGTCCATGAGCGAGAACGGTGTCGGGCGGAAGCCCACGGTCTTCATCGACGGCGAGGCAGGGACCACCGGTCTCGGAATTCGCGAGCGCCTCGAGCGCGACGGCCGCATCGCCCTGAAGAGCATTCCGCACGAAAGCCGCAAGGACATCGCGGTGAAGCGCGACCTTCTGCAGGCGGTCGACCTCGTTGTGCTGTGCCTCCCCGATGCCGCCGCGAAGGAGACCGTTGCCCTGGCCGACACGTTGCCGGGCGGCGGGCCCCGCATTCTCGACGCCAGCACGGCCCATCGGGTCGATCCGGCCTGGGTCTATGGCTTCGCCGAACTCGACCCTCTCCAGGCGCAGGCGATCCGGGAAGCCCGCCGCGTGGCCAATCCCGGCTGCTACCCGACCGGCGCGATCGCTCTGCTCCGCCCCCTGGTGGAAGCCGGTCTGATCCCCGCGAATTACCCGATCAGCATCAACGCGGTCAGCGGCTACAGTGGTGGCGGCAAGGCGATGATCGAGACCTACGAGGCGGGACAGGGGGAACCCTTCCTGCTGTACGGCCTGGGTCTCGGCCACAAGCATCTGCCCGAGACCCAGGCTTATTCCGGTTTGACGCGGCGGCCGATCTTCATCCCGTCGGTGGGGAACTTTCGGCAGGGCATGCTGGTGAGCGTGCCGCTGCACCTCGATACCCTGCCGTGCTCACCGAATGTCACGGATCTGGAGACCGCCCTTCGTGCCTATTACGCGGGGCAGGATCTCGTCCGGGTGATCCCCGCCGACGAAGATGAGCGGATCGAGCCGGAAGCCCTGAACGACACCGACCGGCTCGAATTGCGGGTCTTCGGCAAAGACGCCTATGGACAAGCCGTCCTCGTTGCCCGCCTCGACAATCTCGGTAAGGGGGCATCGGGGGCAGCCGTACAGAACATCACCCTGATGCTTGGGCTCGACTGAACGCCTCGGAGCGCACCCCTGCCCCGTTCGCTGGGGGCGCTCTCTCGGGTAGGGATGGTACACGTCGAGAAGGTCGTACCCGACACGGGATGCGTGTGCCGCGTCGACACCGGTTTCGCGTGCCGAACGCCGTAGCTGTGCTGCGCGGGCCCACGCTGTACCAAAGCCTCGATCGACAACACTTTACCCTGATCACAGACAGGTTCTCATCCACGCGAGATCGCTGCGGCGTTCGTGAAGAAGAACTATGGGCAAACCAGAAAATGGCGACCCACCTTCCTCACCGACGATCTCTGGTCAGATGCCGGCACGGCCTTCCCCAAGCATTTCTGGCTGATGCTGTACGAACTCTCCTCCATTCATTGCGAACACCGTAAAAGTGTTCTATCGAACGCAACGTTATGTCCGATGGTCGGTCCGAATCTTGTGGGAGACCGTCGGAACAGTAGTCGATGCTCTCGATGAGGCGCGGATTTCCGTCTGTCCGCGTAGGGTGAAACCGCCGTTTGCGAACGCGTCAACAATGCCGAGCGTTCTTTGAGGGACGGATTCGGTCAAAGCCCGATCCTGTTGCGCTGACGGAATGGTTTGTTCCAGCATCGTCTCTTGGATCATGCGTAGATCTCCGCTCCTGCTCGATCCGTGATGGTCTTGTTGGGCAACCGGAACGCGACTGCTGCAAATTGTGCAGGCGATACGCGAAAAATTGATAAATGATCCACACGGACAGGATGAAAAATCGCCCATTCTGTGATGTAACATCTTGCTTGCAAAAAGATCTGAGCCTACGCTTCAAGACAACATCGGCTCTTATGCAGATTGGCTACAAAACATGACCGAAACAGACAACGACGCAGCTCGACTCATCACCCTGGCCGCCGACATCGTCTCGGCCTACGTCAGCAATAATCATGTACAGAGCGCGGAGCTTCCTAAGCTGCTCAGTGATGTGCATGAGGCGATCCGTGGCGTAACCGCCAGTGGCACGCCGGCAGCCGAGGCGGGTCCGCCGAAGGCGACTCCCCAGGAGATCCGCCGCTCGATCACGGCGGACTATCTGATCAGCTTCGAGGACGGAAAGCAGTACAAGACGCTGCGTCGCCACCTCACCCTGCGTGGCCTGACGCCTGAGCAGTATCGGGCCAAGTGGGGCCTCGCGCCCGACTATCCGATGACCTCGGCAAGTTACTCGGAGCAGCGTTCCGAGTTGGCCCGAGCCCTCGGCCTCGGTCAACAGCGCCGGAAAGGTGTAGCCAAGAGCGCGCCGGAGGAGACCGTGTCCGCTCCGCCGCCCGACGAGGAGGCAGCCGAGGCTCCGCAGGCCGAAAAGAAGCGTCGCGGCCCGCGCAAGAAAGTCGACGCCTGAGTTTGGATCAGGTCTGCACGCGCCAAGGTGCGTGCAGACCGTTTTCGACATGGTCTGCACCGGCGATGGGGCGCTGATCGGGTTTCCGCCCGGTCGGCGCCGCTCGTGTTGTTATCCGGTCCGGGTGCTTGCGTGACGTGCCGATGTCTGGAGCCAGCGCTCGCCTCGCAATGCGTCCCATCCAGAGTGCCAAAGCCGCACGTCTGCGGGCTTGCACCCTTCGCTCCACATCGGTCGAGCGTGTGCGCGTCAGCGAGACGCTTGTGTCGTGCGATCCTGTAACCGCTGCGGCTCCGGTGCGGCGTTTGCCCTGAGGCTACCGCCCTGCCCCGATTAGCGCGTCCGCTGCCCTTTGATCGAGCCGCTGTAGAGCGCTCTCGCCGGCGCCTTCGAGCGTCGGCTCTCCCGAGGAGGAGCGAGGCGCAGGACGTGCCATGGGCTCGGCAGAAGCGCCGTGACTGCCCGGCTGGTGCACTCGCGGAGGTCGGCGTGGCCGGTTGAACCCCGCAGGCCGCGGGTCATCGGTTGGTCCCCTCGGCGGACCTCCAGATCCGGTGCTTGCAAGACGTCCTCGCCTTCCATTTCCCGTGGTGCTTGAGGGGGACGACTCGCCATTGCTGCGTCGTCTTATGATCCCGAACGCGCGCATGCCCGTCGCTCCCGCGAGCGGCGAGGTCCTCGAAGGCGCCCTGGAAACCGCATTCGGCGCGGCCTCCCGGCCCCCGTGGGCGTCAACGCGATCCGCCAAGGACGCGGCTTGCCGTTGATCGTGCGCAGCCGTCCCCCGAACCCGCTGGGCCCTCAGGACAGGGGCGTCGCCAGAACCTTGTCGATGCGGCGGCCGTCCATGTCGACGACCTCGAAGCGCCAGCCATGCGACTCGAAGTGGTCGCCGGTGCCCGGGATCCGGCCGAGGCGGAAGATCACGAAGCCGGCGAGCGTGGTGAAGTCGTCGGAATCCGGATGCTCGGCGAAGGCGAGGCGGTCGAAGGCCTGCGAGGCCGGCATCATGCCGTCGATGAGGAGCGAGCCGTCCTCGCGCTCGACCACGCTCGGCTCGTCGCCGACTTCGGGGATGTTTCCGGCGATCGCCTCCAGGAGATCGGTCTGCGTCACGATTCCTTCAAGGCTGCCGTACTCGTCGACCACCACCGCCATCCGCACGGGCTTGGCCTGGAAGGTCTCCAGCACGGCGAGGATCGACATGCTCTCGTGCACGACGATCGGGGGCTGGGTCACGGCCAGGACGTTGACGGGCTTGCCGTCGAGCAGCTGGTTGAGCAGGTCCTGCTTGCGCACGACGCCGACGATCTCGTCGACTTCGCTGCGGCTCACCACCAACTGGGCGTGGTCGCAGGCGCGCACGGAGGTCAGGATGGCCTCCGGCTCCTCGTCGGCATCGACCCATTCGACCTCGTGGCGCGGGGTCATGATATCGCGCACGCGGCGCTCGCCGATGGAGAAGATGCGCTGCACCGCCTCCTGCTGCGCCTCGCGGATCAGGCCGGCCTCCTGGCTCGCCTGGACCAGGAGGTTCAGTTCGGCGGTGGAGTGCAGTGAGCCCTCGCCGTGGCCCGTCTGCAGGCCGAACATCCGGACGACGCCGTTGCCGAGGCCGTTCAGGAAGAGGATCGCCGGGCGGAAGACGAAGAGGAAGACGCCCAGGGGCCGCACCACCGCGAGGGCGGTGCGCTCGCTGCGCTGGAGCGCGAGGCTCTTCGGGGCGAGCTCGCCCAGCACGATGTGCATCGCCGTGATGATGACGAAGGAGATGACCACCGCGATGGTGTGGGCGGCCGTGGTGCCGACGGGCTCCGGCAAAAAGCTCAATGCCGGCACGATGATATGCGCCAGCGCCGGTTCGCCGACCCAGCCGAGGGCCAGGGAGGAGATCGTGATGCCGAGCTGGGTCGCGGCCAGGTAGGCGTCGAGCTGATCGGTGGCGCGCTGGAGCGATCGGGCGTTGGTCCGTCGCTCGGAAACCAGTTCGGCGACCCGGCTCTTGCGGACGGAGACGAGGGCGAATTCGGCGGCCACGAAGAATCCGTTGGCGAGCACGAGGGCAAAGACGGCGAGGAGGCCCAGGCCGGTCACCCATACATCGTCGGAAATCGTCGTCTCCCCTGGTCAGCGCCGGATCTCTACCAGCTACGCGCGAACCGGGCCACAGCGAACCCGCGGGGCGAAGCGGTCCGGCGGTCCACCGGTTCGAAAACGCCTGCGTATACCGCGCGGGTCGTGTCGAGGTCGCGGCATTTCGGGCTCGGCGTCGACCCCGTCGCGCGTCGCATTCAGGCCCCCGGCGGAATCGCGTAGGTGCCGGTGGCGTGGCAGACCAGGGGATCGCCGTCCGGGCCGGTGATGTGGACTTCGCCGACGGCGAGGCGGCGGCCGAGCTTGAGCAGGCGGGCGGTGCCGAGGAGCCCGTGGGGCCCGGGCTTGCGCAGGAAGTTGAAGCTGAGGCTGGTGGTGACGGCGAGCGCCACCGGGCCGAGGCTGGCCAGGATCGCCGCGTAGAGGGCGTAGTCGGCCAGCGCCATCATGGAGGGGCCGGAGACCGTGCCGCCGGGGCGCAGGTGACGGTCGTGGTGGTCCATCCGCATCCGGGCGAGGCCGGGGCCGACCTCCACGAGGTGATAGGTCCGGCCCCCGGCCTCCATCTGCGGGAAGGCCGATTCGAGGAAGGCCACGGTCTCTTCCAGGGACAGAGCCTGGGGCAGGGTCTCGGACATGGACGGACACTCCGGTTCATCGGGCGGCGACCGACCCGAAGACGCGGGTTCCCCGCGCGACGACTGGACAACGCTTCGCGCGTCTGGGGCGAGACTCCGCGAAGCCTTGCAGCACGCCCCCGCTTGCCCGACAAGATCGGGGATGCGCCAGTCCCACGATGCCTACGACCCCGCCCTGATCCGCCGGGTCCTCGCCGAGACCCGGACCATCGCCCTGGTCGGCGCCTCGGCCAACCCGGCCCGGCCGAGCCACCACGTCATGGCCTTCCTGCTGGAGCGCGGCTACCGCGTGATCCCGGTCAATCCCGGGCTCAGCGGACAGGTGCTCCTGGGCCAGCCCGTCGTCGCCCGCCTCGCCGACCTGCCCGAGCCCGTCGACATGGTCGAGATTTTTCGGAGTTCCGACGCCGCCGGCGGTGTGGTGGACGAGGCCCTCGCCCTCCCCCAGCCGCCGCGCTTCATCTGGATGCAGATCGGGGTGCGGGATGATGCCGCCGCCGCCCGGGCTGAGGCGGCGGGGTGTGTTGTGGTGATGGATCGGTGCCCAAAGATTGAGATTTTCCGATAAAAACATTTCAAACGAATACGTCTAAGAAATATGTCCTAAGCGGAAATCTTTTCCATCGGGGGGGCTCTATAATAAACTGATAGCCGAAAATTCACTAAACTAAATACTATAATGTTCTGAAATGAGTCTATTTTTGCGTATATATTCCGCTTATACCTGAAATAAACGTTCTATTTTATAAACATTCTCGAAATTTGAGATAAATAATTGATTTATTCTACAAACCCGATAATAATCAGATAGACTTACGGGAAGGCGTACGAGAGGCAAGATTAAGGTTGAAAAGAACCACTTTCTTCGTGCTGCTTTGGAAATTGGGCGAAGCGGAGAAAACGATACTCTACCCTACGACACAGACGCAGTATTTGTGAAGGAGAAAGCTGAAGACCTATCAGATATATGTATGAAACTATTCCATAATATTGAAAGTGGAATAGTGGGGAAGCCAACGATATTCATGAACGGATTGAGCGTCGCTGCCGAACGACTGCTAGTGCCGTCGGGTTCCCATGGATTTCGCATAACTGCACGTATACATCCTTTTTGGAATCTATATTTGAACGGACTGGGTCTTGCAATCGCCGAAGCAAACGAAATAAATCGAAGTGACCGCGCTCACTCTTATAGACTAGGCAGCGATAAGTCCGATTATTTTGATCGCACAAGGTCATGGCGTTCATATAAAGAGGCTACATTTAAAGAAGATCTTTTAAAAAATGATGCGTCGATTGTTGTACGGACAGATATAGCAATTTTTTATGAGCATATATATCATCATCGACTTGAGAATATAATTAACGATCTTGCTTTTAAAAATACTACGATCGCTATGCAAATTGATCGACTTCTTAATAAGCTAGCGTCAGGCCGTTCATTTGGCCTCCCAGTTGGCGGGCAGTGCTCTCGGGTTCTCGCCGAAGTTATGATGACGCCGATTGATCGATCTCTTTCGGACACTGGGATTATTTGGCATCGATATGTTGATGATTTTACGTTGATCTGTGAATCCCAGCAGCATGCATATAAAGCTTTATCTATTCTCTCAAATGCGCTGGCAGATTATGGCTTGTCCTTGAATCGAAGCAAAACGAGCTTTTTGAGTGCAAAGCATTACAAAGACTTTGTGTCAGCTCAGTTGGGCGAGGGGGACAACACAAATTCGGCACTTCGTGAGTTAGATCTTCATTTCGATCCGTATTCAGATAACGCAAGAGCTGAATATGAGAAGCTTAAACATTCATTTGATGATATTGATATCTCATTTTTGTTGAATCTTGAGATTGAGAAGTCCCAGCCTGATGCTTTCGTTGTTGCGCAGATTGGTCGAGCACTCAAATTTCAGGAACCAAAAGTTGCGGAGCAGTTGTGCTCGACTCTTCTTCACCCAGATAATCTTGATGCATTCAGAGCGTCTTGGTCAAAAATTATGCGCGGGGTGTATGCTGTTCGATCGGGCTCTGAATTTACCACAATATTTCCAGCAATCGACTCGCTGCTTGACGGCGTGATTAGCGGCGCGCGGCATCTAATCGTGCCTGAAGCTAATCTATTGCACTATTTGCGTTCCATCCGCTTTATTAGAACAGAAGCTAGAGGCGCTTTCGTAAGAAAAACTTTCGATGATACGTCATCTCAAGTAGTTAAACGTGCCTGTATTGATTGTTGGAGGCATTGGCGAGATAGGAATAATTTTACACGGTTGCGTAATCAATGGTCGAACATGTCACCTGACGTACAAAGAATGTTTTGGCTGTCGGCGGAAGCATTTGGTGATGAGGGTTCTAAGATGAGAGATCAGCTTCGTGGCTCACTCGCACAGTCTTGGAGCCTTGGGATCGAGA
Organism: Methylobacterium sp. Leaf111; assembly: GCF_001423285.1. NCBI lineage: Bacteria > Pseudomonadati > Pseudomonadota > Alphaproteobacteria > Hyphomicrobiales > Methylobacteriaceae > Methylobacterium > Methylobacterium sp. Leaf111. The sequence goes on from NZ_LMNE01000012.1 coordinate 129,218, forward strand.
CTGATAAATCAGCAAGCTTTGCGTCCTGTTATGAAAGCTGGGCAAAAAATGCCGCTTAGCCGTCTTCCTCGGAGAGACCCGAGAACTGTAGCACGGGATATTCCCGGCGTTCTTGACGTTCTTTTTCCTCGACTAACAGGGGGGCTTGTAAGTTCGCTCAATAAAAAGATGTTTTCTTTCGAAGGAATCACTGCGGTCCCTGAATCATTGATAAAGAAAAGCAATCTTCAGAAGGCGATGTTGTTTGAACTTGCTTCTGCCCGTGCAGAAGACCTACTGCGGGGAATATTTTCGGAAAACTGGACTGAATATCTTCGATTGGCGTCAATCCGTCAGCAAAAGCATTACGACGCACAAATACCCACCAGCCTTAATGAATGGGATATCAAAGCTGCGGAGCACGCGGCGAAAAACTTAGTTACAATTCTTGAAATTGTAAAAGGCCAGTATCCAACCACATCACTTGAGCACAGTCCTCTTATTCCCGGTTTAGGCTGGATTGCCTCAGGTCACGGCGATTTCTCTCTCGGATCCATTTTGATAGAGGTGAAGCATACGGAACAGAATTTTCGTTCTGGAGATTTCCGTCAGGTTTTAATGTACTGGCTTTTACGATACGCGAGGGCCGTTGAGAAAAGCTCTGATGTTTGGTCGGAAGTAATGCTTATAAATCCTCGCCGAAATGCAGCTTTGATTGTAAGTTTCAATTATCTACTGAAATCCGCTTCTGCCCAACTAAATCAAATATAACTTGTCGAGCTTCTCCGCTCAGCTGTCGGACAGGAAAGCAATCTTCGGTGATTCGATAAGGGGAGACTGCTTCTCGAGAATTAAAGGCTCACACAATCTCAGCCTCCCGCGTCTCCTTCATCAACGCCACAGCCCCAAAACTAATCCCAGCCGCTACCGCCAAATAAAGCCCCACCCAACCCACACCACCCCACTCGCTCAGCCGCTGCGCCAGGTACGGCGCAGCGGAGGCGCCCAAAATCCCCGCTAGGTTGTAGGTCACGCTCGCGCCGGTGTAGCGCACGCGCGTCGGGAAGAGTTCGGGCAGCAGGGCGCCCATGGGGCCGAAGAGCCAGCCCATGGCGAAGAGGCCGAGACACAGGAAGCCGAGGACGAGGCCGCCCTGGCCGCTGCCGAGCATCGGGCCCATCAGCAGGCCGAGGCTGGCGGTGAAGACGAGGCCGGAGAGGAGGACGGGGCGGCGGCCGTACCGGTCGGCGGCCCAGCCCGAGAGCGGGATGCCGAGGCCCATGAACAGCACGGCCACGCACTCGAAGAGCAGGAAGGTCGGCCGGGTGAAGCCGAGCGTCGAGACGCCGTAGCTCAGGGCGAAGACCGTGGAGAGGTAGAACACCGCGTAGCAGGCCACCATGGCGAAGGTGCCGAGCAGGGTCGCCCGAATGTACTTCGTGAAGATCACCGCCAGCGGCACCTTTTCCGGAGCGGCCTTTTCCAGAGCGGCCTTGAAGACCGGGGTCTCGGTGAGCTTGAGGCGGACATAGAGCCCGACGCCCACGAGGACGGCGCTCGCCAGGAACGGGATGCGCCAGCCCCAGGCCTGGAAGTCGGCGGGGCTGAGCGCCAGGGCGAGGCCGAGGAAGCCGAGATTCGCGGTGATGAAGCCCACCGGCGCCCCGAGCTGCGGGAAGATGCCGTAGAGGGCGCGCCGGCCCGGGGGCGCGTTCTCCACCGCCAGCAGGGCCGCCCCGCCCCACTCGCCGCCGAAGCCCACGCCCTGGCCGAAGCGCAGGACGCAGAGAGCGAGCGGCGCCCACCAGCCGGCGGTGGCATAGGAGGGCAGGCAGCCGATCAGCACCGTCGACAGGCCCATGATCATCAGGGAGGCCACGAGGGTGGCCTTGCGCCCGACCCGGTCGCCGAAATGGCCGAAGAAGGCCGCGCCCAGGGGCCTTGCGATGAAGGCGATGGAGAAGGTGGCGAAGGCCGCCAGCGTCTGCACTGCCGGATCGCCGGGCGGAAAGAAGATCGGCCCGATCACCAGGGCGGCGGCGGTGGCGTAGACGTAGAAGTCGTAGAACTCGATCGCGGTGCCGACGAAGCTGGCGATGAGGATGCGCGCGGCCGGCACGGCCTCGGCGGGTGTCGTCGGGCGGGTCGCGGCGGGGCGAAGGGCTGTCTGGCTCATGGCCGGGGCCTTAGCGCAGGCGCGACCGGCAGGATAGCGCTGGTTCGGGGTCGGGCGAAGCGTTGGCGTGCATCGCCTTCTCCCCTCTGCGGGAGAAGGTGGCCCGCGAAGCGGGTCGGATGAGGGGTGCGCTCCAGTCGGAGAGGGTGCCCCCCCTCTCCCGCCTGCTCCGCAGGCACCCTCCCCCGCGGAGGGGGGAGGGTCATCGCGTGCCTTGACCCCCTCCACCGTCCGGCATAAAGAACCAGCGTTCGTTTCAGCGGATGACGCCCCCTTCCGTCGGTCGCGGCCGAGGCGTAGAGGGTGGGCGTGTGCGGGCCGGCGGGCCCGGGAGGTTTTTGCGATGACCGATCGTCTGCCCGGCTTCAACACGCGGGCCATCCATGCCGGCGCCCTGCCCGACCCGACCACGGGGGCCCGCGCCACGCCGATCTACCAGACCGCCTCGTTCGTGTTCGACGATGCCGAGCACGCCGCCTCGCTGTTCGGGCTCGAGGCCTTCGGCAACATCTACTCGCGCATCACCAACCCCACCAACGCGGTGCTGGAGGAGCGCGTCGCGGCCCTGGAGGGCGGCACCGCTGCCGTGGCGGTGGCCTCGGGCCACGCCGCCGAGTTCCTGGTGATGCACGCGCTGATGCAGCCGGGCGACGAGTTCATCGCGGCCGACCGGCTCTACGGCGGCTCGATCAACCAGTTCAACCACTCCTACAAGAACTTCGGCTGGAACGTGGTCTGGGCCGAGACCGACGACCCGTCCTCCTTCGAGCGCGCGATCACGCCGCGCACCAAGGCGATCTTCTGCGAGTCCATCGCCAATCCGGGCGGGGTCATCACCGACATCGCCGCGCTGTCCGAGATCGCCAAGCGCCACAACATCCCGCTCATCGTCGACAACACGATGGCGAGCCCCTACCTGATCCGCCCCTTCGAGCACGGGGCCGACATCGTCGTGCACTCGGCGACGAAGTTCCTGGGCGGCCACGGCAATTCCATCGGCGGCCTCGTGGTCGACGGCGGCACCTTCCCGTGGGTGGGCGACGCGCGCTTCCCCATGCTGTCGGCCCCGCGCCCGGAATATGCCGGCAAGGTGCTGGCCGAGACCTTCGGCAACTTCGCCTTCGCCATCGCGGTGCGGGTGCTGGGCCTGCGCGACCTCGGGCCGGCGCTCTCGCCCTTCAACGCCTTCCTGCTCCTCTCGGGCATCGAGACCCTTCCCCTGCGCATGCAGCGCCATTGCGACAACGCGCTCGCCGTGGCGACCTTCCTGCAGGGCCATCCGGCGGTGTCCTGGGTCAGCTATCCGGGCCTGGAGACCGACCGCTACCACGCGCTCGCCCGGCGCTACACGCCGCACGGGGCCGGGGCGGTCTTCACCCTCGGCCTGAAGGGCGGCTACGAGGCCGGCGTCAAGCTCGTCTCCGGCCTGACCCTGTTCTCGCATCTCGCCAATATCGGCGACACCCGCTCGCTCATCATCCACCCCGCCTCCACCACCCACCGCCAGCTCACCGACCCGCAGCGGATCGCCGCCGGGGCCGGGCCCGAGGTGGTGCGGCTCTCGGTCGGCCTCGAGGATCCACAGGATCTGATCGCCGATCTCGACGCCGCGCTGAACGCCTGAGCGGGGCGGTGTTAACGATCTCTTTACCATGTTGGGCCGAGGCTCGCGGCGCGATCACCGGAGGCGGCGATGTCGGCCTTGGCTTCGATGGACTGGGCATTCGTGGAACAGATCAGCGACGCGGCGGCGTTCCTGGCCATCCTGGCGACCCTCGTGGGGCTGGCGATCGCCTTCGCCCCGGAGTTGCCCGGGCGCCGCGTCACCGCTCCGGTGAAACGGATGCGCGACACCGGCCGTTGTTGACGACACCCTTGGCGGGGCCTAGGCCCCCGTCTCACCCCTGTCGCGAGATCGTCCGGCCGCCGATGACGCAGAACCCGCCAGAGAGGCAAGCCTCGACAGAGACGCAAGATCCGACGGATCTGCCTGTCGTTCTCCTCGTCGAAGACGACGGGCTGCTTCTCATGGAAGCCGCCGACACGCTCGCGGATGCCGGCTTCGAGGTTCTGGAGGCGAGCCACGCCGACAACGCCCTCTCGGTGCTGGAGAGCCGCGGCGACGTCGACGTGCTGATGACCGACGTGGACATGCCGCGCGGCTCCATGGACGGCTTCGCCCTGGCCCGCCTCGTGGCGCATCGCTGGCCCTCCATCCCGGTCCTCGTCGTCTCCGGCATGGGCACCCCCGGCCCGCACGACATGCCCGACGGGGCGCGCTTCATCCCGAAGCCCTACGAGCCCTCGACCCTGGTCCGGACCCTGCGCGCCTTCACCCACCGCGCCGCCTGACCGCTCACCGCGACCTCTTCACAGACGGGAGGCCCCGATGGCCACCGAGACCCAGACCCATCGCTTCGCCACCCAGGCGATCCATGCCGGCGCCGCCCCCGACCCGGCCACCGGCGCCCGGGCCCAGCCGATCTACTTCACCAACGGCTTCGTCTTCGAGGACACCCAGCAGGCGGCGGACATCTTCGCCATGCGCCGCACCGGGTTCTCCTACTCGCGCGGCTCCAACCCGACGGTGGCCGCCCTGGAGCGCCGCGTCGCCGCGCTGGAAGGCGCCAAGGCCGCCGTGGCGGTGGCCTCGGGCCAGTCGGCCGTGCTGATGGTGCTGATGACCCTGATGAAGAGCGGCGAGGCCTACGTCGCCTCCTCGCGCCTCTTCGGCGGCTCGCTGGGACTGATGAACCGCCTCGACGGGCGCTACGACCTCAAGCCCCAGTTCACCAAGGGCCTGACCCCGGCCGATTTCGAGGCCGCGATCACCCCGGAGACCCGGGCGATCATCTGCGAGTCGATCGTCAACCCCTGCGCCACCGTGATGGATCTGGCCGGCATCGCCGCGGTGGCGCGCCGCCACGGCCTGCCGCTCGTCGTCGACAACACCCTCGCCTCCCCGGCCCTGATCCGGCCGATCGAGCACGGGGCCGACATCGTCATCCACTCGACCTCGAAGTTCCTCGGCGGCTCCGGCCAGACCATCGGCGGCGTGATCTGCGACGCCGGGCGCTTCGACTGGGCGGCGATCCCCGGCCGCTACAACCTGATGAGCGAGCCCTGGGCCGACTATGACGGCCTCGTGCTCACCGAGCGCTTCCCGGACTTCGCCTTCGCCTCGGCCTGCCGCGTCTTCGGCATGCGCGAGCTCGGCCCCGGCCTGTCGCCGATGAACGCCTTCCTGACGCTCACCGGCATCGAGACCCTGCCCCTGCGGATGGAGCGGCACTGTTCGAACGCGAAGGCGGTGGCGGCCTTCCTGAAGGACCACCCGGCGGTGGCCTGGGTCAGCTATCCCGCCCTCCCCGGCCAGGAGGGCGAAGCGATGGCCGCCCGCTACGTGCCGCAGGGGCCGGGCTCGATCTTCACCGTGGCGCTGAAGGGCGGCGAGCCGGCGGCGGTCCAGTTCATCATGGGCCTCAAGCTGATCTCGCACCTCGTGAACATCGGCGAGATCAAGTCCCTGGCGATCCACCCGGCGACCACCACCCACCGCCAGCTCAGCCCCGCCGACAAGGCCGCCGCCAAGGTCGGCCCCGAGACGGTGCGCCTCTCCATCGGCCTGGAGAGCGTCGAGGACCTCATCGCCGACGTCGATCAGGCCCTGGCGCAGATCGGCTGAGGGCCGCGCGCCCGACGGGACGGCTCAGGTCAGGCAGACACCGATGACTCCGCTTTTCATCAGGGAGAAGCGGATGCCGGACCGGCGCAGGGTGTCCACGGCTCGGTGACGGGAGCGCTGCGCGCTCGCCCCGACGTTCTCCTCCATGCGCTTGACGGTCGAGAGCGAGAGGCCGGCGGCCCGGGCGAGGTCCGTCATCGACCAGTCCAGCAGGGCCCGGGCGGCGCGCTGGTGGCGCCCGTCGATCGCCTGCTCCAGGCCTTCGCGGAACTGGTCGCTGACCGGCGACGTCATCGAGCCCATCGGCCGGGTGATGCCGGCCCATTCCCGGATCTCCCCGCCCGAACTTCGGATGGGGACGACGAAACTCTCGAAACGCTCCCGTCCATGGCGCATGATGCGCAGGAGAGGTGTCGCTCGGTAGGCGAGGCCCGCACTGAACGCTTCGCCGCCATGGGCACGCCAGTGCTCACGCTCCTCATGCGTGATCGTCTGGAAAGCATCTGTCGCGATCTCAGAGGCCGAGAGGCCCGTCAGGTCGCAGAATTCCTGTGTGAATTCGAGACCGATAGCCAGATCACTGGAGAAGAACAGGGTCCGCCCTTCTTTGAACAGCGCCCGCCGGCGCCGCTGCTCGGCCATGCGTGCCTGCTGCAGCCGCTCCTGATCCGTCACGTCGAGCACGACCCCGGCCGTCCCGCGGGGGCGCCCGTCCGGCGTGAGATAGATCTCGCACCGGACCGACAGCACGCGGATCGCGCCGTCCGGGCGGAGCAGGCGGACGGTCTTCTGGCCGAACGTCACGCCTTGGATCAGGTCGAGGCCGGTCTCCACCCGCTCCCGGTCCTGGGGATGGATCAGTCCGAGGAGACGCTCGTAGCCCGGCCGTGTGGTCTGGGGGTCGAGGCCGAGCACGCGGAACAGGCCCGGCGACCAGGCGTGATGGTTGTCCGCGAAGCCCCAACTCCAGGTCCCGGTGACACCCTGGCTCTCGATGAGGTCCAAAAAATACGGGGACGCGAATTCGAGGCTTTCCAGATTCATCCGTATGACGCCGGCACCCAACACCAAAAACCGCCTCGTCCTTATAGTATCCGCTCGGCATATGGCGAAATCGAGGGATGAAAACTTAGAGTTCAGCACCCGATCCGTGTCTTGATAACCTAAGGTATGTTTCTGGGTGTGCCGGCAATTCGCCGCGATAGTGCGGCGCTCGTCGCGGGCCGGGCCGGACATCGTCGTAGACTTGACCTCCGATGTCGTGGAGGCCCCGGGCTCAGCGAGGGCGGGCTCGCCCCTCGGCCGGCGGATCGGCGCGCATCCGATCCGTCCGATCCCTCCGGGATGGGGGATCCGGGCCTTGCGCGAGCGCCGCGCCTACGTGGCGAACCAGGCACCGCTCCGGGTGCGCGAAGCCCGATCAGCGCAGGCCGACGCCGATGATCCCACCCTCCATCAGGGAGAAGCGGATGCCGAAGCCGCGCAGGGTGTCCACGGCCCTGTGGCGGGAGCGCTGCGCGATCGCCGCGACGTTCTCCTCCATGCGCTTGACGGTGGAGAGCGAGAGACCGGGGGCCCGGGCGAGGTCCGTCATCGACCAGTCCAGCAGGGCCCGGGCGGCGCGCAGGTGGCGCCCGTCGATCGCCTGCTCCAGGCCTTCGCGAAACTGGTCGCTGGCCAAAGGGGTGTGTGATCCGATCGGACGGGTCAGGCTGCTCCAGTCCACCACCACGCCGGCCGCGTCGCGGAGCGGAACGGTGAACACCTCGAAGCGCTCACGATTGCCGCCGGCAATATGGAGCAGCGGCGTCAGCCGATGGGCGAGCCCATCTGACTGGGCTGCGATGCTCACGTCACGCCAGTGCTCCCGCTCCTCGCCCAGGATCGTCCGGAAGGCATCGGCTGCGATCTCGTCCGGCGAAAGGCCGGTCAATTCGAAGGCCTCCTGGGGGAAGGTGAATCGGCGCTCCGGATCGCTGGAGAAGGCCAGCGTCCGCGTCTGCTGGAACAGGGCTCGCCGGCGCCGCTGCTCGGCCTGGCGGGCCTGCTGCAGCCGCTCCTGATCCGTCACGTCGAGCACGACCCCGGCCGCCCCGCGGGGACGTCCGTCTGGCGCCAGGTAGATCTCGCTCCGGGCCGACAGCACGCGGATCGCGCCGTCCGGGCGGAGCAGGCGGACGCTCTGCTGACCGAGCGTCACGCCCCGGATCAGGTCGGCGCCGGTCTCTACCCTCTCCCGGTCCTGCGGAAGGATCAGGCCGTGCAGACGGTCGTAGCCCGGCCGGGTGGTCTGCGGGTCGAGGCCGAGCACGCGGAACAGGCCCGTCGACCAGACATGGTGGTTGTCGGCGAAGCGCCAGCCCCAGGTCCCGGCGACGCACTGGCTCTCGATCAGGTTCAGAAAATAGGGGGACGCGAAATCGAGGCTTTCCAGATTCATTCGTGAGGTGCCGAGCAAAAAATAATAAGAACGTTTCCAAGGTATAGTATCAGGGTGGCGTGGCGTGCAATGGAGGCCCAGCAAACCTAGAGTATGAGATGCGGCGGGGTCCTTGGAAACCTCAGGTATATTTTGCGGGGTGCCGATGATCCGCTGCAACATTGCGGTGCGCGAAGGGTGGCGGGCCGGCGACGGAAGCGACGGTCGTCGTGAACCCGACGCGGTTCCCGCCTCTCCTGCGCGACGGCCGACCCCTCCGCCGCGCCGGGCGGCCCCTGGGACGGTGCGCCGCGCGATCGGCCTGGATACCGTCGAGGCCCCCATCGCCGACGTCGCGCAGGCCCTGGCCCGGCTCGGGGCCGCGCCCCTCCCCTCGGCCGGCGGCACGGCTCAGGTCAGGCCGACGCCGATGACCCCGCCCTCCATCAGGGAGAAGCGGATGCCGGACCGGCGCAGGGCGTCCACGGCCTTGTGGCGGGACCGCTCCGCGATCGCCCCGATGTCCTCCTCCATGCGCTTGACGGTGGAGAGCGAGAGGCCGGCGGCCCGGGCGAGGTCGGTCATCGACCAGTCCAGCAGGGCGCGGGCGGCGCGCAGGTGGCGCCTGTCGATCGCCTGCTCCAGGCCTTCGCGGAACGGGTCGCTGGCCAGGGGGCTGTGCGATCCGATCGGGCGCGTCAGGTTGCTCCACTCCACCACCACGCCGTCCGTGTCGCGAAGCGGAACGGAGAACACCTCGAAGGGCCCGCGATCGCCGCCGGCGAGGTGCAGGACGGGTCTCGTCACGTGCGCCCGCCCCGAAAGCTGTCCCTCGATGCTGGCTTCGCGCCAGTGCTCGCGCTCTTCATGGACCACACACAGGAAGCCATCGGCCGAGATGTCCGCGAGCGAGAGGCCCGTCAGATCGCTGGCCTCCTGGGGCATGGAGAACGCGTAGTCCGGATCGTTGGAGAACAGGAACGCCCGCCCCTGCTGGAACAGGGCGCGCCGACGCCGCAAATCGGCCTGGCGCGCCTGCTGCAGCCGCTCCTGATCCGTCACGTCGAGTACGATCCCGGCCGCGCCGCGGGGGCGTCCGTCCGCCGCCAGATAGATCTCGGTCCGGGCCGACAGCACGCGGACCGCGCCGTCCGGGCGGAGCAGGCGGACGGTCTTCTGGCCGAACGTCACGCCTTGGATCAGGTCGAGGCCGGTCTCCACCCGCTCCCGGTCCTGCGGATGGAGCAGGCCGAGCAGACGGTCGTAGCCCGGCCGGGTGCTCTGCGGATCGAGGCCCAGCACGCGGAACAGGCCCGGCGACCAGACATGATCGTTGTCGGCGAAGCGCCAGCCCCAGGTCCCGGTGGCGCCCTGGCTCTCGATCAGGTTCAGCAAATGCTGGGACGCGAATCCAAGGCTTTCAACATTCATCTGTGTCGTGCCGAGCAACACCACCGATGGACATGGCCGATGTATAGTGTCCGTCCGGCGTCGTGCGCAATACAAAGCAAGACATGCAGAAGTCTTTATTTATTTGTTCGCAGGTGTAACCTTCGGCGGCCTTAGGCCGAGCGCCGAAGATCCGCAGCGACGCGGCAGCGCTGACGGCGTGGTGGGCCGGTGGCAGGGGGGACGCGCGTCGTCAGCCGAAGCGGTGCCCGCCGCTCCTGCGCATCCGCCCATCTGCCTGCCCGGAGCGCACGAGCCGGAGGCGTGGTGCCGGAGCCCGGCCCGAAATTCTGTCTTGTCGTTTGGCGTTTCGGAATCACCGGTTTCCGCTGATCCCTGACAAACTCTAGGCCGCGGCGGAGAGGGTCGGCGGGCCCGCGGCCTCGATGCGGTTGCGGCCGAGTCCCTTGGCCCGATACAGGGCCGCATCGGCGCTGGCCAGCATCGTGGTGAGGTCGCCGCGATCCGGCGCCGCGAGACCGATGCTGACGGTCGCTGGAATCCCGGGGCCTTCCGCCCGCGTGGCCGCGGCGGCGAAGCGGCTGGCGATGGTGGCGCCGCGGCTCAGGGCCTGAAGCCGGTCGCAGTCGGGCAGGAGCGCGGCGAACTCCTCGCCACCCAGGCGAACCAGAAGCGCGTCGGGGCCCGCGCCCGCGCGGGCGGTTTCGGCGAACAGCTTCAGGATCGCATCACCCGCCGGATGGCCGTAGCGGTCGTTGATCGCCTTGAAGTGGTCGAGGTCGAAGGCCAGGAGCGCGACGGGGCGGCCCTGCTGCTCCCGCAGGATCCGGCCCCCCTGCTCGAAGAAGGCGTGGCGGTTCGCCAGCCCCGTGAGCTGGTCCGTGTGCGACAGGCGCAGGAGGTGCTGCTTCTCCTCCTCGCGGACGAGGGCGAGGAACGACATCGGCATCGCCACCGAATAGAGGACGGCCTCGACCATCGTCGCCTTGGCCACGACGATGAGCATGTCCGGGCCGTACCACTGGACGAGGACGGGGGCGACGAAGGCGCGGCCGAGGTAGAACCCGGCGTGGACGGCTGAGATCGCGACTGCCACCGGCCGGGATCGCAATCCCCGGGCCGTGCGGCTGCGCAGGAGGATCCACGCCGTCAGGCCGCAGGCCAGCGCGATAGGCAGGGCCGAGACGTGGTTCCAGAAGGCGGTCGGGAACTGCGTCCCGGCGAGCGCCCACAGGACCGCGAGGCCGGCCAGCGCGGCGAGGGAGGCGCGGAGGTGCCGCCGCCCGTCGAGGCTCGCCGCGGCGTTCAGGACCAGGAGGTAGCCCGACACCATCAGGAGGTTGGTCGCTGCCATGCCGAGGGCGACGGGTACGCGGCTGCGGTTCATCGCCACGACGCAGCCCAAAACGAAGGCCACCAGACCGGCAGCCAACACGGCGAGCCCCCGCGCCCGCGCCGGGTGGGCCTGCCGCTCCCAGAGCAGAAGCGACGTCGACACCAGCAGCGTCCCGATCGTCAGGTACCAGAGGGTTTGGAGATCGATCTGCATCGCTTTGCCTGTCTCGCGGCAAAGCTTACCGGCTCGGTTACGCCAGGTCCCTTACGGTTCCACGCGAATCGTCGACATGGTTCCCGCAACGTTAAGGGCCCGCCGGTGCCCGCGCCGGGTCAGGTCGATGCCTCCTCCCGGTGCCCGATGCCGATGACGCCGCCGTCCAGGCGCGAGAACCGGATCCCCGCCTTGCGCAGCGTCTCGACCGCCTTGTGCCGGGACTGTTGGGCGGTGTTGTCGAGATGCTCCTCCATGCGCTTCACCGTCGACAGGGAAAGGCCGGCGGCCTTCGCAAGATCGGTCATCGACCAGTCCAGCAGGGCGCGGGCGGCGCGCAGGTGACGCCCGTCGATTCCCCCGTCGAGGGCCTCGTCGAACGGCGGGCCGGGCGGGTGCGCGTCCGCCTCAAGCGAGCGAGTGAGGCCAGCCCAGTCCTCCGCCCCGCCGCCCGAATCCACCGGGACCGGCGCTTCGGTGAATGGGAGGGCGGCATCGCCGAAGAGGCTCGGCGTGCCCTCGTCCCCGAACAGAACCCGGCTGCGGCGCTGGTCGGCCAGGCGCGCCTGCCGGAGGCTCTCGTGGTCCGTCACGTCCAGGACGACGCCCGCGGCCCCGCGCGGTCGCCCGTCCGGGTCGAAATAGATCTCGTTTCGCACCGACAGGACCCGCATCGCGCCATCCGGCCGGCGAAACCGCACCGTCTGGCTGCCGAGGGCGGTACCCTGGATCAGGTCGGCCCCGGTCGCCAGTTTCGCGCGATCCTCCGTGAGGACCAGTCCGACCAGCAGCTCGTAGCTCGGCCGCGTGGTCCGAGGGTCGAGGCCCAGGAGATGGTACAGGCCGGACGACCAGACCTGCTGGTTGTCGGCAAACTGCCAACCCCAGGTGCCGGTGAGCCCATGGCTTTCAATCAGGTTTAAAAACTGGGCTGGAGAAAACTTGAGATTGTCGACCTGCATGTCGTCACGGCCTGCTGCACCTTCTCAAATGATAGTGTCATCAATCGAGCAAGTCCGCAAATCAGACTAGCTAACCGGATAAGCTGCCGTTAGTGGACAAAATTAGTTCTTTATGACCCATTTCGGCGGTTATTATTGGGCAGATTCCCGTTCCGACACGCCGGGCACCGATGTCATCGGACGTTTTCGGGTTGCGGTGGTCGCCCTCGGCGCGGGAGACGACCGCCTCCCATGATCCGGGGCCTGAGGCCTCGACAGGTTCGGCGGCTCCGCGGCATCGCAGCGTGCCGGCCAAGGGAGTGAAAGGCCGATCGTTCGCCGCACATCCGGGGGATGCGCCGTGAAGTCCGGCCCCCGCGGGCGACCGGCGAACGCGCGGCGTCGGACCGTCCGTGGTCCGCGCGCCCGCTTCAGGCGATCTGCAGGGTGGGCTCCGCCTCCGCGTCGCCCAGCAGGTCCGGGCGGTTGCGCAGGAACCAGGGGACGCGGCTCGCTGGCATCGGCTTTCCGTAGAGATAGCCCTGGACGTTGGTGCAGCCTCCGTCCCGCAGGAAGGCGGCCTGCTCCGCCGTCTCGACGCCCTCGGCGGTGACGTCGAGGGCGAGGCTGCGGCCGAGCTGCAGCACGGCGGTGACGATGGCGGCATCGTTGGCGTCGCGCTCCAGGTCCCGGATGAAGCTGCGGTCGATCTTGATCTCGTCCACCGGGAACTGCTTCAAGTGGGTGAGCGAGGCGTAGCCGGTGCCGAAATCGTCCAGGGCGACCCGGATGCCGGAGCCGTGCAGCTCGGCCAGCACGTCGCTGACCCGGTCCCCGTGGCTGCCGAGGAGGACGGTTTCCGTCACCTCGACCCCGATCCGGCTGCGTGCCAGGCCGGCCGAATCGACGTCGTCGAGGAAGGTCCCGGCCAGGTCACCCTGGGCGAACTGCGCCGTCGACAGGTTGAGGAAGACGCGGCCGGGATCGAGCCCGAGGCTGATCCAGTGCAGGAGGTCGGCGATGATCCGCCGGCGCAGGACGTCGCCCACCGCGACGCCGATCTCGGGATCGTCGAAGACGGCCGAGAAGGCGCCGGGAGCGAGGAGGCCGCGGACGGGATGGTGCCAGCGCGCCAGAGCTTCGAATCCGATCACCGCCCCCGAGAGCAGGTTGATCTTCGGCTGGTAGTGGGGCTCGAGGCCGCCGCCCCCGTCGAGGGCCGCGCGCATCTCGCGAGTCATCGCCACCCGCTCCTCGATGTTCGCCCGCAGGGCCGGCACGAACAGCGTCGCGCGGTTCCGCCCCGAGGCCTTGGCGGCGTAGAGGGCGAGGTCCGCGTTGGTGAAGAGGTCGGCCGAGTTCCCGGCATGGTCGGGGTAGAGGGCGAGGCCGAGGCTCGCGCGCGGCGCCACGATCCGCCCGCTGATCGGCATCGGCGGGTGCAGGACGTCGAGGATGCGCTCCGCGAGGTCGTGGATGCGGGGTCGCCCCGCCGCATCGCGGCCGGTGCAGATCACGACGAACTCGTCGCCCCCGAGGCGCGCCACGAGGTCGTCCGGTTCGATCACGCCGCAGAGGCGCAGGGCGACCTCCTTGAGCAGGGCGTCCCCGGAATCGTGCCCGAGGGTGTCGTTGATCTCCTTGAAGGCGTCGAGGTCGAGAAGGATCAGGCCGACCGCAGCGGCTTGGGCTTCCGCCCGCGCCAGGGCGGTCTCCAGGGTGGCCTGGAACAGCGCGCGATTGGGCAGGCCCGTGAGCACGTCGTGATGGGCGGCCGAGCGGATCTGCGCCTCGGCGGCCTTGCGGCTCGTGATGTCCACGAGGCTGGAGACGTGACAGGCGATGCCGTCGATCTGGACGCACTCGATCGAAAGGAGCACGTCGCGGCGCTCCCCGGTGAGGACGACGATGCTCGCCTCCCAGTCGCGGATCGCCTGGCGCCGGTCCAGCACCGCCTGCATCCGGCGGCGGTCGGCGCCAGCGAGGAAGTCGCGGTTCGCGTAGTTCGCCAGGGTGTCGCCGGGGGCGAGCCCGAAGAACTGGACGCCGGCATCGTTGGTGCTGACGATCTGCCCGTTGGCCGCCCGGGAGACCACGATCGGCACCGGCACGGCCCGGAACATCGTCTCGAACAGCTCCCGGCTCTCCGCGAGTTCCAGGCTCGCCCTGCGTTCCACGTCGGCCGCCGCCCATTCCAGGCGGCGCAGGCGGTTCGACCGGGCGATGTAGAGCAGGACCGTCAAATGGCCGAGGACGAGCTCGATCGCCAGGGCGAGGCTCACCTCGCCGGAGGATCGCACGGCCAGGAAGCCCGACAGCAGGACGAGGGCCGACACACTGCCGGTGACCGCCGTCCGAATGAAGCTCAGGGGCACGACGAGCATGAACGCGGTCGGCACCAGCAGCGCCGCCAGGACCGGGATTTCGGGGCGCGCCACGTAGAAGGCGCCGAGGCCCAGGCTCGCGGCGGCCTGCCACGGGAGGAGCCATCGCTGCAGCTGCGCGAAGTCCTTGACGGATCGCAGGGCGACCAGACCGCCGAGCGTCGCCGCCACGAGGCCGAGATGCGTGACCAGCATCGCCCGCATCCCGCTGCGGGCCTCGATCAGGCTGAGGTCGTCGACGAGGAGCAGGAGGTCGATCGCCAGGGAGGCGCACAGGACCGCCCGCGTGTGGCGCCGAATCCTGGGGAGCCGCTCCGCCCGGAACGCCGTTTCGTGGGCACGGGAGGCGAATGCGCCCGCAGGAGTGATGAGCCGTTCGGTCGTCATGACGCCCGACCGTGACACGCAAAGATCGCGCAGGGGTTAAGAGCGCCTGGCCTGGGCTTTTATTTCACCGCGCGCGGCCCGCGTGCCGTCAGGGCCCGCAGCGCGCCCCGCATCGTACGCACATCCTGCTCGGTCATGGCCATGCGATGAAGCATGTCGCGCATGTTGCGGGCGATGATGTCCCGCTTCTCCGGCGGATAGAAGCCGGCGGCCGCCAGGCTGTCCTCCAGCGTCGTGAAGAGCGAGGCCATCGCCTCCCGGGTGGCGGGCGGCGACAGCATCTCGCCGGTGAAGGGCAGCACGGAGAGGCCGGCTGCCCGGCGCCACTCGTAGCTCATGAGCAGCACCCCCTGGGCCAGGTTCAGGGAGGAGAAGCGGGCATCGACCGGGAAGGTCACGATGGCGTCGGCGCGGGAGACCTCGTCGTTGTCGAGGCCGGAGCGCTCCCGTCCGAACAGGATGCCGACCCGCTGGCCGGCGCGGCCCGCGACGTCGCGCATAGCCTCGTCGGGCGCGAAGACCCGCTTCATCTGACCGCGCTCGCGCGCCGTCGTCGCCAGCACGTAGTGCAGGTCGGCGATCGCCTCGCCTAGGGTGTCGTAGACCACCGCGCCGTCGAGGATGTGGGTGGCGCCCGAGGCCGCCTCGCGCACGCCCTTCTTCGGCCAGCCGTTCTTCGGCGCCACCAGGCGGAGCTCCGACAACCCGAAATTCGCCATGGCCCGGGCGGTCATGCCGATGTTCTCGGCCAGTTGCGGCTGGACCAGGATGATTACGGGCTCGGCGGGGGATGGGGCGGGTTCGGCCGCCGCGGCGCCGGTGGTCATAGGGTCGGTCGTTGCGGGATCGGTCGGCATGGGATCGGGCATGTGCGGGTCGGAGCTCATTCGCGCCGTCTTGCACGAGGCGGGCGCGACGGCCAAGCGCCGCCGGCCCGGGGAAGCCCGAGCGGACTCAGATCTTTCCGTCGAGGCCCATCTGGTAGTATTTGTGGATGATCTTGTCCTGGTTCTCCAGGAGCCAGTCGATCGAGGGCTCGTTGGTCATCGCCTTTCGGATCGCCTCGGTCATGCCCCGGCGCTGGATGTCGAACAGCGCCTTGTGGTCGACGGTCTCGGCCTCGATCACGCCGGGGCTCAGCCAGACCGAGCAGATGATGCCGAGGTCGTTGGCCTTCTCCTTCGGGATGTAGCCGGCCCGCACCGCATCGAGCACGCCGTTGGCGATGGCGAACTGCACCGTGCCCATCAGGATTGAGGTGTACTTGCTCTCGGTGACGCTCACCTTCGAGACGCAGAGCGTGACGGGGCGCACCATGATGTCGGTGTTGAGGAGCGCGAAGACGCGGCTGTGGCCGACGACCTGATCGCCCGTGAGGGTGGCGAGGGCGGTGCCCACCGGACCGTCGAGTTCGCCGATGATCACCTCGGGCTCGGACGCCGTGTTCGGCGGTCCGCCGGCGACCAGGGCCTCGCCGGCGCGAAGGATGATGCGTTCACTCATGGGGCTCTCTCAGGACAGCGGAGGACAGGACGGCGGGGGCTGTGCCGCGTGGCGGGCAGATTCCGCGTGTCGGCGTCAATGTCCAGCCCCATGGCCGCATGGGGCCCCGCCGCGCCTTCGGACGCCATCCGCGCCGCCCGGGTCGTACGTGGCCCGCGGCCGATCCACAGGGCATCGGGGATGCGGGCGACCGTCGTGGATCGCAGTAATTCGACCTTAAGGCTCGCCATGCATCGCTGAGCGATACGGGACCTCTTCATCGGCTGTTCGTCAGGACATCAGAGGAACCGCCCCGTCGGAGCGTGATGGCAAGGCCAAGCGACCCGCAACATCAGAATGCGATCGGTTTCGGCACTCCCATGTCCTGCGGCGCCAAGAAAACAGGCTGGGTAAGCCGCTTTCGCCGATCTTCGAGCGGCGCGACGGCAGTCGAGTTCGCCCTGGTCATGCCGCTCTTCATACTGGTGTTCGTCGAAATTCTTCAGGGTGGCCTGTACGTCTTCTGCTACGCGGCCCTGGAAAAGGCGACCGCCGATGCCAGCCGGACGATCATGATCGGCGCGCTGACCGATACGGCCTCCACCGCCAACGGCTTTCGCAGCTCTGTGGTCTGCGCCAACCTGATCGCCGGCCTGTCCTGCAACAACATCGTCACCAATCTGCAGACCACCACCCTGACCGGGTCGGGCGGCGGCTACTCGGTGTTCGTCAGCCCGGACGAGAAGAGCCTCGTGCCGGTGCCGATGAACAACAGTCAGACGGCGTACTGCACCGGCGCCCCCGGCACCTACGGTTACCTCCAGGTCTTCTACGCCGTCCCGGTGTTCAGCCCGGTCTGGATCGCCCTGAAGCTGGGCACGACCTGGAACGGGACCTCGGTCGTGTTCGCCCGGGCGGCAGTGGCGTTCCGGAACGAGCCGTTCACCACCGCCAGCGTCTCGACCGGGTGCTGACGCCGCCATGAGCCGCCAAACCCTCAAGCGCTTCGGACGGGACGGGCGCGGCATCGCCATCATCGAGTTCGCGCTGATCCTGCCGCTGCTGCTCACGCTCTCGGCGGTGACCTTCGATCTTGTCCGCTACGTCATCTACATGCGCAAGCTCGAGCTCGCCGCCAGCACCCTGGCGGATCTCGTGGCGCGCAACGACACGGGCAAGATCACCCAGACCGATATCCTCGCGATCTCCCGATCCCAGCTGGTCATGTTCCCGGAGGCCATGTCCGCCGCCAAGGACGCCAACGTCTCGGTCTGGACCCTGCTGAAATGGTCGCTGTCGGGGGTGCAGTTCACCCCGACCGTCGCCGGTTGCACGTCCAACTGTACCTATACGCCGAAGGTCGTATGGACGTCCGGCCAGAAGCGCTCCTGCACGACACCGCCCGTCGCGGCGCCCAATACGGCTGGACCGAGTCCCACGACGCTGCCCAGCGACACGTTCGGCCCCGGCTTCCTCGTCGTGGCCGACGTGGTCTTCAGCTACAAGCCGCTCATCCTCCAATCCGTCGTCGGCTCGATCGACATCGCGAAGTCCTTCTACTTCGCGCCGCGCTACGTCACGGCCATCACCTTCGATCCGAGCGGCGGGAGCACCTCCGCCAATGCCTGCCCCTGACCCCGAGGCCTGTTCCATGCACGCCGACTCCACGCATCCCGTCTCTCCGCCAGGGCGCCTGCTGCGGCGCCTGCGCGATGAGACGGGCGGCAATGTCCTCATGGTCTTCGCCCTGGCGCTGATCCCGCTGATCGGCCTGACCGGGCTCGGCGTCGATTACGTCCGCGGCATCAACTACCGCACCCATTTCGACCGCGCGGCCGACGCGGCCACGATCACCGCGATCGCGACGGCCCGCGATTACATCTCCACCAACCCGAAGAACGAGGCGGACCCCACCGCCTCGGCCCTGGCGCTCGCCAAGACCCGCGGGCTGGCGGCCTTCCAGGTCAATGCCGGCGCGATGCTCAAGAGCCTGCCGCTGGTCCCGGACCTCACGGTCACCCGCACCGCCGGGGTCATAACGGCTCGGGCGACATACGCCTCGAGCTTCAACTCACCCTTCAGCAAGGTCCTGGGCGATCTGAAGGCGATCCAGGTGTCCGGGAAATCCACGTCCAGCCTGACCTTGAGCAACTACGTGGACTTCTACCTGTTGCTCGACACGTCCGGCTCGATGGGTTTCCCGACCTCCAGCGCGGCGCAGACGCAGTTCGCCAAGCTCAACCCCGACATGAAATCCGGCGGCCCGAACAATTGCGCCTTCGCCTGCCATTTCCCCGGCTGGCAGGGCTTCGCGATCTCCAAGCAGAACAACATCGAGCTTCGGATCGCGACCGTCAGCAACGCCGTCCAGGGTCTTATCGCCAAGGCGAAGACCAACGCGACCCTGGTCAACCAGTACCGGGTCGGGCTCTATCCCTTCGTGAGCAATCTCGAAACCGCGGCCGACGTGACGGCCGATCTGGATTCGCTCAAGACCATCAATCTCGAAAACTACATGGATATCGGCAATTCGTCCGTGCCACGCGGGAGCGGCGGCACGCATTACGAGAACGTCTTCCCGATCATCAACAACAAGATCACCAGCGTCGGGGACGGGCTCAGTGCCAAGCGGGCGCTGCCGTTCGTGTTCGTGATCACGGATGGGATGGACAACAACCAGTATTACTTCAATTCGACCGGCTGGACCGGATCCCAGGCGAGGCTCCTCGATCCCTCGCTGTGCAAGCCCTTGAAGGATCGCGGCATCACCATCTCGATTCTCTACATTCCGTACATCCCGATCTCGCCGGCGAACCACCCGGATCAGGTGGTCACGAACGAGAACCTCCTCGTGAATACCCTGATTCCGGGCGTGCCCGCCACGCTGCAGAATTGCGCCTCGTCGGGCTACTTCCGCACCGCGAACTCGGCGAGCGAGATCCAGGAAGCGCTGAACGCCATGTTCGATCAGGCGACACGGAAGGCGCGCCTCGTCGCCGGTCCCTGACAGGCCAAAAGGTTTGTCATGCGCCGGGAGGGAGCCGCCTGCTTCCGCCCCGGAAGCGCGCGGGCTAAGAGCGGCGCAGGTTCGGCATCCGCCTTGCGTGGCGCCGGACATCCTGGCTCAGGAAGGTGTGCTGCAGATGGACAAGATCAAGGTTGCGAACCCGGTCGTCGAACTCGACGGCGACGAGATGACCCGGATCATCTGGAGCCAGATCAAGGACAAGCTGATCCACCCCTACCTCGATCTGAACCTGGACTATTACGACCTCGGCGTCGAGCACCGCGACGCCACCAACGATCAGGTCACCGTCCAGGCCGCCGAGGCGATCAAGCGCCACGGCGTCGGCGTGAAATGCGCCACCATCACCCCCGATGAGGCCCGGGTGAAGGAGTTCAACCTGAAGGAGATGTGGAAGTCGCCCAACGGCACGATCCGCAACATCCTCGGCGGCGTCATCTTCCGCGAGCCGATCATCTGCAAGAACGTGCCCCGCCTCGTGCCGGGCTGGACCCAGCCCATCGTGGTCGGCCGCCACGCCTACGGCGACCAGTACAAGGCCACCGACTTCAAGGTGCCGGGCAAGGGCCGCCTGACCATCAAGTTCGAGGGCGAGGACGGCACGGTCATCGAGAAGGAAGTCTTCAAGTTCCCGAGCCCCGGCATCGCCCAGGCGATGTACAACCTCGACGACTCGATCCGCGACTTCGCCCGCGCCTCGATGAACTATGGCCTGAACCGCAAGTACCCGGTCTACCTCTCGACCAAGAACACCATCCTGAAGGCCTATGACGGCCGCTTCAAGGACCTGTTCGAGGAGGTCTTCCAGAACGAGTTCAAGGCGAAGTTCGATGCGGCCGGCATCACCTACGAGCACCGCCTGATCGATGACATGGTGGCCTCGGCCCTCAAGTGGTCGGGCGGCTACGTCTGGGCCTGCAAGAACTACGATGGCGACGTGCAGTCCGACACCGTGGCGCAGGGCTTCGGCTCGCTCGGCCTGATGACCTCCGTGCTGCTTACCCCCGATGGCCGGACCGTCGAGGCCGAGGCCGCCCACGGCACGGTGACGCGCCACTACCGCGAGCACCAGAAGGGCAAGGAGACCTCCACCAACTCCATCGCGTCGATCTTCGCTTGGAGCCGTGGCCTCGCCCACCGGGCCAAGCTCGACGACAACGCGGCGCTCGCCACGTTCGCCACGACCCTGGAGACCGTCTGCGTCGACACCGTCGAGGCCGGCTTCATGACCAAGGACCTCGCCCTGCTCGTCGGCCCCGACCAGCGCTGGCTCTCGACCACGGGCTTCCTCGACAAGGTCGACCAGCACCTGAAGGCCGCGATGGCCTGAGCGGGCTTCGGCGGAGCCCGAGGGCCGACGTCGTAGCGCGGACGCATCGTCTGCGATGGACGCTGGATCATACGGTCCAGCGTCCGCGGATTGGTGCGCGCCTCTCTCTGTTGCGGGGCCCTCACCGTTCCCCGCTCTGGGTCGGGGGGCGTCTGCCCGCGCGCGGCATCCGGTGAAAACCCGCGCTCAGCACCCCGTCATCCCGGGGCCGCGCAACGGAGCCCCACATCAGGAAACGTGGGCCCTACAGGACTTCATCCCGTGAGCGGCTTCTGGAATGGCAGGCTGCCGGCGCGCCCCGTCGGGTCCGGGCTCACCTGCGGTACCCCGGACTGACGGCGCGGTGCCATCGGCGATCGCCCCGACCGCACGGGAGGGAGCGTTGAGACCGTCAGCGCTCGAGCCGTCCGTCCAACGCCCGAGCCCGTCGGGTCGGACGGTCGCCACCACCCGGTACGCCTCGACCCAGGTCATCCTCAGGACGCGTGCCGCGCGGCGTCCGCGTTGCGCTTGCGGGTGGCGGCGCCCTTCTTGGCGGAGGCGGAGCGCTCTTCCGCCGTGCGGCTGGCCGAGGCCTTGCCGCCGACCGCGCCGCCGCGATGGGCCGCGGGATGGCGAGTCGCCTTGCCCCGCCCGGAGCCGCCGGGCTTCTTGCCGCCGCCATCGTCCTTGTTGACGGTCGCCCAGGCCCGCGCCTCGGCGTCCTTCTCGGGCACGCCGCGCGCCTCGTAGGACTCGGCGATGTGCTCCGCCTTGCGGATCTGCTTGCCGGTGTACTTCGACTTGTCGCCTTGGTTCATCGCGAATCCACTCCGCTGGAGGACCCGGGCGAGGCGTCAGCCGATCGCGACGGGCCCGTCGAGAACCGCCCGAACGCGGCGGACCAGGTCTGTCCGGCGGTAGGGCTTGTTCAGGAGATCGAACTCCGAACCCCCGGCATCGGTTCGCTCCAGACTTGCCTCGGCGTAGCCCGTGGTGAGCAGGACCTTGAGGTCGGGCCGCCGGCGCTTGGCCTCGCGTCCCAGGGTGATGCCGTTCATGCCGCCCGGCATGATGAGGTCGGTGAAGAGCAGGTCGATGGCGTTCCCGCTCTCCAGCACTTCGAGGGCCTCGCGGCCGTTCTGCGCCATCAGGGTGCTGTAGCCGAAATCCCGCAGGATGGTGCGGGCGAGCTCGGCCACGTCCTCCCGGTCGTCGACGATGAGGATCGTCTCGGTGCCGGACCCCTCCTGGGGGCCGACCGCGGCCGGCGCCGCCTCGAACACCGCGGTCTCGGTGGCCGGAAAGGACAGGCGCACCACGGTCCCCGCCCCCAGGACGGATTCGATGCGGGCGGCGCCGCCCGATTGCTTGGCGAAGCCGTAGACCATCGACAGGCCGAGGCCGGTGCCCTTGCCCTCCTCCTTGGTGGTGAAGAACGGGTCCATGACCCGGGCCAGGACATGGGCCGGGATGCCGCTGCCGGTATCGCTCACGCTGATGGTGACGTAGCGGCCGGGGGCCAGGGGACCGTCGACCTCGCCGGTGATGACGTGGTTTTCGGTCCGCACCGTGAGGCGGCCGCCCTCCGGCATCGCGTCGCGTGCGTTGATGAAGACGTTGAGGAGGGCGACCTCGGCCTGGTTCGGGTCGACGCGGCAGTTCCAGAGGTCGGGGCTGAGGTCGAAGTCGAGGGAGACGGTCTCGCCGAGGGTCCGGCCGGCCATGTCGGCCATGCCCTGGACCAGGGCGTTCAGGTTCACCGAGCGGCCTTCGAGGCGCTGCTTGCGTGCAAAGGCCAGGAGCTGCTGCGTCAGGGTCGTGGCGCGCTCGGCGGCGGTGCGGATGTTGTCGGTGGCCCGGCGCAGGCGGTTGCGGTCGGCGCTCGGATCGTCGAGGCCGGCGCCCACGATGTCGACGTAGCCGACGATCACCTGCAGCAGGTTGTTGAAGTCGTGCGCGATGCCGCCGGTGAGCTGGCCGAGCGCCTCCATCTTCTGGGCCTGGCCCAGGGCCTCCTCGGCGTCGCGCCGGCGCGAAACGTCCAGCTGCGAGGCGAAGAAGTACACCAGCGTTCCGCCCGCGTCGTAGATCGGCGAGACGAAGAGCGCATTCCAGAACGGCGTGCCGTCCTTGCGGTAGTTGACGATCTCGGTGGCGACGTTCTCGCGGGCCGCGATCGCCCGGGCGAGTTCGCGCACCGCCCCCCGATCGGTGTCCGGCCCCTGGAGGAAGCGGCAGTTGCGGTCCAGCACCTCGTCGCGGCGGTAGCCGGTCATCTCCAGGAAGGCGTCGTTGGTGAAGATGATCGGATTGTCGGGCAGGCGCGGGTCGCTCACCACCATCGGCATGCGCGAGGCGGCCACCGAGGCGAAGAAGAAGGCCGCTTCCGGGCTGATCGGGGATCGGATCGGGTCCTGCGCGAGCGCCCCGTTCGGCGGCATCTTGGGCGTGTCGATCATCGTCGCGCTATCACATCGGCGGGGCTTCGCAGGCGAGCCTGGCAGGTCGCCCCTTACACGGGTCAAACTCCCGGCGCCATCATCGTTCCCTGTGCCGGCCCAGGCATCTCACCGTCGGCATGACGATTCAGCGAGGACCGGCCGCGCGTCACGAGACGCGCGGCCGGTCGGAGGGTCAGCGCTGCTCGGTCTCGAAGCGGACGCTGTTGACGTTGGCCCGCTCGAAGGCCTGCATCACGTGCTGGTAGGAACGCTCCCCGTCGCTGGCCTCGACGCCCTCGACCTCCTCGGGCTTCAGGACGAACATCAGCATCGAGCGTCCGGTGACCTCGTAGGTCGCGCCGATCGGCTTGCTCACCACGTCCTGGCTGTCGGGCAGGTTCGTGTCGAGGAGCCGCGTCCAGCCGACGCCGCCCACCGATTCCGGCAGGGTGAACGACACGAGGTCGTGGTAGGCGTTGTAGAGCAGCAGCAGGGTGGCATCGCCGCCGCGCTGGTGGATGCCCGAGGCCTGGGCCCGGCCGTCGAGGAGCACCGCGATGGCGCGGGCATCGCCCTGCGTCCAGTTCTCCGGCGACATCTCCCCGCCGTCGGGACGCAGCCAGGTCACGTCCTTGACGCCGAACTCCTCGTCGTAGGCGCCCGTGAGGAATCGGCCGCGGGTGAGGATCGGGAGCGCCTCGCGCAGCAGGGTCAGGCGCTGCGTGAACTCGGCGAGATCCCGCTCCTCGGGCCCGACGGCCTCCCAGTCGAGCCAGGAGATCTCGTTGTCCTGGCAATAAGCGTTGTTGTTGCCATTCTGGGTGCGGGCGAACTCGTCGCCCGCGAGCAGCATCGGGGTGCCGCGGGAGAGGAACAGCGTCGCCAGCATGTTGCGCATCTGGCGTAGGCGCACGGCGCGGATCTCCGGATCGTCCGTCGGTCCCTCGGCCCCGTAGTTGTTCGACAGGTTGTGCGAGTGTCCGTCGCGGTTGTCCTCGCCGTTCGCCAGGTTGTGCTTCTCGTTGTACGACACGGTGTCGTTCAGCGTGAAGCCGTCATGGGCGGTCAGGAAGTTCACCGAAGCCCAGGGCTTGCGCCCGCGCTTGTTGAACTTGTCGGCCGAGCCGGTCAGCCGGGCGGCGAGATCGGGCAGCATGCCCTCGTCGCCGCGCCAGTAGCCGCGCACGTCGTCGCGGAAGCGGTCGTTCCACTCGGCCCAGCCCGGCGGGAAGCCGCCGACCTGATAGCCGCCCGGGCCGCAATCCCAGGGCTCGGCGATGAGCTTGACGCCGTTCAGCACCGGGTCCTGCCGGCAGGTGTCGAGGAAGCCGCCGCCTTCGTCGAAGCCGTGCGGCTCGCGGCCCAGGATGGTGGCGAGGTCGAAGCGGAAGCCGTCCACCCGCATCTCGGTGGCCCAGTAGCGCAGGGAGTCGGTCACGAGCTGCAGCACCCGCGGGTGCGACAGGTTGAAGGTGTTCCCCGTGCCGGTGTCGTTGATGTAGTAGCGCGGCTCCTTGGGCATGAGCCGGTAGTAGGAGGCGTTGTCGACGCCCTTGTACGACAGCGTCGGACCTTTCTCGTTGCCCTCGGCGGTGTGGTTGTAGACCACGTCCAGGATCACCTCGAGGCCGGCGCCGTGCATGCGCGCCACCATCTCCTTGAACTCGGAGAAGGCGAAGTCCGGCACGGCGGCGTAGCGCCGGGCGGGGGTGAAGAACGAGATGGTGTTGTAGCCCCAGTAGTTCACCAGGTCCTTCTCCTGCAGGTAATCGTCCTGCACGAAGGCGTGGACCGGCAGGAGCTCCACCGAGGTGACGCCGAGGCTCTTGATGTAGTCGAGCACCGCCGGCGTGCCGAGGCCCGCATAGGTGCCGCGCAGCTTCTCCGGCACCGCCGGGTGGAGCTTGGTGAAGCCCTTCACGTGGGTCTCGTAGAAGATGGTCTTCTCCCACGGCACGTGCGGCTTGCGGTCCCGGCCCCAGGTGAAGGCCGGGTCGATGACGCGGGAGCGGCGGGTGAAGGGCGCGGAATCGCGGTCGTCGAAGGTCAGGTCGTCGCCGGTCTCCATCTGGTAGCCGAACAGGGCCGGGTTCCAGGTGATGGAGCCGACGAGCCCCTTGGCGTAGGGGTCGATGAGCAGCTTGTTCGGGTTGAAGCGGTGCCCGGCCGTCGGCTCGTAGGGGCCGTGGACGCGGTAGCCGTAGATGGTGCCCGGGCGCGCGTCGGGCAAGTAGCCGTGCCAGATCTCGTCGGTGTACTCGGGCAGCTCGATCCGCTCGATCTCGTTCACGCCGTCATCGTCGAACAGGCAGAGCTCGACCTTGGTGGCGTGGGCCGAGAACAGGGCGAAGTTCACGCCCAGGCCGTCCCAGTTCGCGCCGAGCGGATAGGGCGAGCCTTCCTTGATACGCGAACGTTTAGCGCGGCCCTGCGGGCTTGAGCGGTCCGCGGGATTCGTCGTGTCGGCCATGTTCGCTCCGGGCGGTATCGGTGGGTGCGTCGAGACAGGGCGCTGCGCGACGCCCCGTCCTGGAAACCTGGACAGGAACGCTCACGCTTCGCCGGAAGGTCCGCCACGGGGCAAATCTTTTTGCATCGCACGGCGCGGTGCCCCGCAGCCGCTTCCACGGCGCGAGCGGTTGCGGCAAGACTACGAACGGCAAGACTACGAACACCAAGACTGCGAACTCGGCGCGGCGGGGGCCGCCCGGGGCAAGGAGACCGGCGCATGACAGATCAGCCCTACGGCCTGCAGGCGATCGCCGATCGCTACCGGGTCAGCCTCGACGCCGTGCGCCACCTCGTCCAGGCGCTCGAAGCGGGCCACGGCCGGATGGCGCAGTTCAACCATCCCGAGCTCGGCGGCTTCGGCCAATGGTCGGGCTCGGGCATGACCATGATCGGCGACATGTTCAACGCCGAGCTCAAGGCCCGGGTGGACGCCCTCTGCACCGCCCTCGCCGCCGCGCTGCCGGCCGGCGCCTGGTCGGAGGTGCCGCGCGGCGCCGGGGCGCCCTGGCCTCCCGAATGGGGGGCACCGGCCACCGCCGGATCGCAGAACGGGATGCGCTACGCCTATTTCCCGGTCCAGCGGCGTCTCGTGGTCGAATCGGAGGGGCGGGCCGCGATCTACGACACCGCCGATCACGCCATCAGCGGCGTCTCGCAGCAGCAGGGCAGCGCGACGAGCCTGCGCTTCTCCGGCCCCGGCGGCCCCGTGGACCTCGCCAGCCTGAAGCGCCTCGACGAGGCCGAGCGCGGCGAGGCCCGCCCCTTCGCCCCCGAACCCTTCGCGCCCGAACCCTTCGAGGCCGGTCATCCGGGCGCCGAGGCGTCGCATCCGGGCAGCGCCGGGCCGGTGGGCGGCAGCGACGTGCTCTCGACGATCGAGCGCCTGTCGGAGATGCGCCGCAAGGGCATCCTCACCGAGGGCGAGTTCACCGCCAAGAAGGCCGAGCTGCTCGCGCGCCTCTGATCGCCCGGCTCCGAACGACGCGGGCCGGATCGCCCGGGGGCCGGCTGCGTTGGCCTGGAACCGGTGCCGCGCGCAGGACGCGGATCGCGGCAGAGATTCCGCAAGGCTGATGGCTCGACCCCGCGACCTCCTCGACGTCACGACGATCTATCACGAGCCCGCCGTGCCGGATTACCCGCGCGGGCGGGAGATCCTGGACCGGTTTCCGGAGGCCGAACGCATCGTCGTCCCCTCGCACTGGAACATCCCGAGCCTGCACGGCAATGCCGGCTCGGTGGAAGATTGGGTGCGGATCAAGCGCTCCACCCTGGTGCTGGGGGTGAAGAAGGGCCTCGCCATGCGGCCGAACGGGCGCAGCGCCCACTTCATCGCCCCCTCGACCTCCAACGGCTGCGCCATGGCCTGCGCCTACTGCTATGTGCCCCGGCGCAAGGGCTTCGCCAATCCGATCTCGCTCTTCGTCAACGTCGAGGCCGTGGCCGCCGCCATCGCGCGCCACGCCGCCCGCCAGGGGCCCCTGCCCGAGCCCGACACGATCGATCCCGACCTCTGGGTCTACGACCTCGGCGAGAACGGCGACCTCTCGGTGGACGCCATGGTGAGCGAGACGGTGCGGGATCTCGTGGCGCTCTTCCGGGACATCCCCAACGCCAAGGCGTCCTTCGCCACCAAGGCGGTGAACCGCGATCTCCTGGCCTACGACCCCCAGGGCAAGACCCGGATCCGCTTCTCGCTCATGCCCGAGCGCATCGCCCGCATCGTCGACGTGCGGACGGCACCGATCCCCGAGCGCATCGCCGCCATCGACGACTTCGTCGCCGCCGGTTACGAGGTCCACGTCAACTTCTCGCCGGTCATCCTCTACGAGGGCTGGGAGGCCGACTGGGCGGCCCTGTTCGCCGCCATCGACGGCGCGATCGGGCCGGCGGCCAGGGCGCAGCTCAAGGCGGAGATCATCCTGCTGACCCACAACGCCGACCTGCACGCGGTCAATCTCGGCTGGCACCCCAAGGCCGAGGACCTGCTCTGGCGGCCGGACATCCAGGAGGCGAAGGTCTCCGAGGGCGGCGGCGCCAACCTGCGCTACCGCACCGGCTGGAAGGGTCAGTGGCTCGCCCGCTTCAAGGCCCTGCTCGCCGAGCGCATGCCCTACTGTACGGTGCGGTACGCGTTCTGAAGGGGCCGGCGGCCCGGCCACCGTCCGCCGCCCCCGCTGGCGTGCCGCACCGCCTCAGCCCCAGACCATCTCGCCCGTGGCGACCTTGGCGCCGATGTCGAGGGCGATGTCCATGCCGAGGCCCGGGAAGCGGGCCAGCATCGCTGCCTTCAGCGCGGCGGCATCCCCGCCCGCCGCGAGGGCCTCCTCGAAGGCCAGGAGGTAGCTTCGGGTGAAGGCGAGGGCCGAGCCGTCGGTGGCGGCCTCGACCGCCAGATGGCCCGGCACGACGACGGACGGCGCACGCGCGGCGATCCGGTCGAGTTCGGCGATCCAGGCGGCGCGGGCCTCCGGGCTTGGCGTGTCGGCGGTCCAGACGTGGACGCCGGAGAAGATCAGGACTCCGCCGAACACCGCGTTCAGGGCCGGGACGAACAGCGTGCGGCGGTTGGGCAGGCCCATGGCGGGCACGATCTCGACGGTCTCTCCGTCGACCGACAGGGCAGCGCCGTCGAAGGGCGTGGGCATGACCACGTCGGCCCGCGTCCCCGGACCCTCGGCCCCCAGCTGCGGGCCCCAGGCGGCGATCTTCGCATCGACCGTGCGGGCGATGGCCGACACGGTGGCGAAGGCAGCGAGCACCCGGGCCTCCGGAAAGGCCTCGCAGAGGGGTTTCAGCCCGAAGTAATAATCCGGGTCCGACTGGCTGACATAGACCGTCGTGAGGCGCTTGCCCGTCGCCGCGATCGCCGCCGCGACGGCTCGACCGTCGGAGACGGTGAAGCCGCCGTCGATCAGGATCGCTTCGGTCGGCCCCTCGATCAGCACCGGGGCGCGGAAGAACCCCTTCGGGCCGGCGGGAAAGTGCGTCCAGGCGAGCCCGGGTCCGGCCAGCCCGGTCAGCGGCATCGCGATGGTCGAGCCAAGCCCGGTCTGCATCGGCGTTTCCTCCATCATGGTGTTTCTCCCGATCCGGCGCGAAGCTCGGCCGCCAGTCTGTCCCGGTCGCCGAAGAGGATGCCGCTCGGCAGGCGTCGGGCGCCTTCCTCGTCCGCGAGGACGAGGGCGGGGACGCCCCGGGCCCCGAACCGGGCCGCCATCCGGACGGCGGCCTCGATCCGATACCGGGTCGCCTCGCGCAGTTCGGGGTCGGGCTCCTCCAGCCGGCCGGCGGCCTCCGCGAAGCCGGCGCCGGCGAGCACATCCGCAACCACGGTGCGATCCGCAGTGTCCCGGCCCGCGACGTAGCGGGCCTGCTGGAGCGCCTGCAGGCCTTCGAACTCCCGGCCGGGCCGGGTCAGTCCGATCGCGACGAGGCCGAGGGTGGCGGAGGCCGAATCGAAGGCGGCGCCGGGCGTCCCGAAGATGAGGGCGCGATAGGCGTCGCTGAACGGTTGCCCCGTCTGGTCCGCGATGCCCTGGTCGTTCTGCCAGACATAGTCCGCGAAGGCGGGATCCATGGGCTGACCGCCCTCGCCTGCGAACAGGCCCGTGGGCGCGAGGTCCAGCGCGACCGCCCCCGACTGGGCGATCCAGGCCAGCGCGGGAGCGGCCCCGTAGCACCAGCCGCACAAGGGATCGAACAGAAAGGTCAACCGCATGGACCTGGACCTGCCTAATGTCTGAGCGCGCGCCGGAGCGATTGAATTACCCGATTGAATTCAGTCTAGGCGTCCTTTAGCGCCAGACTTTCAGCAAGACGAGTCCAATTTTCGGACGGGGTCGCCCGACCCCTGCGCGGCGGCCCGGTCTCCGGGTTCACCGAACCGGAGCCGGCGGCGCCACGGATGTCCCGACGCCCGCCTAAACTCAGCGCAGAGCGCGCCGATCGATGGCGCGGCGGGCCAGCGCGCCAATTAGGTCCTCACCGCAGCGCTCGCCGGCCCTATGCAGGAGACCGTGGCCGGCGGTGGGGGCGAGGATGACGATGGTGCCGCCCGCGAACAAAGCCGGGCGACGACAACGACGCGACGATGTGCGGTGCTGCCGAGCCTGCACGACAGACGGCGGGGCGCCCCGTCGCTCTTGAGAGGGTGGGTGAAGCCCTGTCATTTCGAACAGGACGGAAGCCATGGCGGTGCGCGGAGAACGCTGGGCGTTCTCGCACGAGCCGAATGTCGGACGTCAGGATCTGGCGGAGGGAGCGGGATTCGAACCCGCGATACCGTTTCCGGTATACACACTTTCCAGGCGTGCGCCTTCAACCACTCGGCCACCCCTCCGGTCCCGTCGCCGCGTCTCGCAGCCGCCGGGGCGGCCGGGCTTCGCGATCGCGCCGGGAGGCGTCCTGTACAAGCCGCATGGACGGCGTGCAAGCCTCGGAACGGCAAAGCTGACGATTCCCGTGCGATTTCCCCGCCGAGGGCACCCGCCCCTCGGGGGTCGCGGCGCCGCGTTCTCAGATTCGCCGCTTTTGCAGCCGATGCGCAGGGCCAGGCTTCGGGAGTCGTGCTCCGCCGTGATCCGCTTCGACAACGTGACCAAGGTCTACCGGACGGACGGGCATCGCCGGACGATCCTGGAGCGCGTCTCCTTCACCCTGAAGCCGGGCACCAGCTACGGCATCCTGGGGATCAACGGCGCCGGCAAGTCGACCTCCCTGCGCCTCCTGGCCGGCACCGAGATGCCCACGAAGGGCCGCGTGGTCCGCACCACGCGCGTGTCCTGGCCCCTGGGCTTCGCCGGCGGCTTCCACCCGGCCATGACCGGGCGCGACAACATCATCTTCGTGGCGCGCATCTACGGCGAGGACCCGCGCAAGGTGCTGGAGTTCGTTGAGGATTTCTCGGAGCTCGGCAGCTACCTCGACGTGCCGATCCGGACCTACTCGTCCGGCATGGGCTCGCGCCTCGCCTTCGGCATGAGCATGGCCATCCCGTTCGACTGCTACCTCATCGACGAGGTCACGGCGGTGGGCGATGCCCGCTTCCAGAAGCGCTGCGAGGAGGCCTTCGCGGCGCGCCGGGAGAATGCCGACGTGATCATGGTCTCCCACGGCATGGACACCCTGCGCACCTGGTGCCAGCAGGGCATCGTCATCATCAACGGGCGGGCGATCGTCTACGAGAGCATCGACGACGCCATCGAGGTCTATCGCCGCCTGAACGCCTGAGTTGCGCCGGCGCGCCGGTGGCCACGGTTTTGCCGCGGCGGCGGTGCAAAGGGTGTACCCTGGCGGCGGGATGGCCGGACGACATGGAATACCGGGGCGCATGAGCATCGAAATCCGCAACCCGCAGGGTCAGCCGCTGACCACGGCCGACCGCTCGAACGCGGTGGCCGAATCCCTGAAGCAGATCGCCCGCGTCTCGCGCTTCGCCGACCGCAAGAAGGGCATCCGCTCCTACCAGAGCCACGTGAAGACGGATCCGCTGATCCCGGTGCTCTTCCTGGTCTGCTTCCTGATCCCGACCCTGGCGGCCATCGCCTATTACGGCGTGATCGCGTCGGACCGCTTCGTGATCGAGTCGCGCTTCGCCCTGCGGCCGGCCCTCGGCAACGTCGACAAGGCCTCGCCCGATCAGGTCGGCACCAATTCCGGCTCCCCCATGAAGCAGATGGTGGCGCAGGACAGCCTGATCGCGACGAACTACATCATGAGCCGGCCGATGATCGAGGCCATCGAGAAGACCTACCCCCTGCGGGAGATGTTCTCCCGGCCCGGCATCGACATCCTCTCGCGCTTCGATCCCAAGAAGCCGATCGAGAAGCTGGTCAAGTACTGGCACGAGCGGGTCCACACCAAGATCGAGTCCGGGTCGGGCATCATCCTCCTGTCCGTGAACGCCTTCGATCCGCAGGATGCCCTCAACCTCTCGAACGCGATCCTGGCCGAGAGCGAGCGCATGGTGAACGCCCTCAGCGGCCGGGCCCGCGAGGACGCGGTGCTGGAGAGCCAGCGCGAGCTCAAGCGGGCCGAGGAGCGGATGCTGAAGATCCGCACCGAGGTGGCGGCCCTGCGCAACCGCGACGGCGTCCTCGACGCGCAGAAGACCAACGAGAGCAACCTGAAGGTCCTGTCGGAGTTGCGCACGGCCCGCATCAACCTGGCCGTCCAGCTCATCCAGGGCCAGCGCGACCTCTCGCCGGAGACCCGCCGCATCCAGGACATGAAGGCCCAGATCAAGGACCTCGACGACAACATCGCGCGGATCGAGCGCCAGTCGGCCAGCGAGGATCCGGAACAGCGCCGCATCCTGGCGAACGCCCTCACCCGGTTCGAGGCCTACGACGCCGACCGGGCGGATGCGGAGAAGTACTTCGCCAAGGTGCTGGCCGCGAACGAGCGGGCGCGGATCATCGCGGAGCGCCAGATCGAGTTCTTCAGCATGATCGTCGAGCCGGTGAAGCCCGAATCCTCCCAGGAGCCCCGGCGCCTCTTGATGATCAGCCTCATCGCCGGTGGTGCCGGACTGGTGTTCGCGCTCGCGGTGGTCACCCGCAAATACTTCGCCTGACGCGGTATTTCCGCTCAGGCGGGGGGCGGACGGCCTGGCGTTAACCCTTCGCTAACCCTGTGCTCGGCAAATCTTGCCGAGCCCCCGACCCTCGGGGGCAGCGAGGGTGACGATGAGCGAGACGGCTGCCGGCGCGCCGGCTCCGGCGGGAGGGGCCGGGGGGAGCCTCGCACAGTTCGCGAGCTTCGCGATCCCGAACCGGGCGAACCTGAACGCGCTCTCCAAGCGCACGGACCTGTTCTTCGCCACCGCCGTGATGGGCATCCTCACGGTGCTCATCTTCCCGCTGCCGGCCTTCCTGCTCGACCTGCTGCTCGCGGTCTCGATCATCATCTCGGTGCTGATCATGATGACCGGGCTGTTCATCGACAATCCGCTCGAGTTCACGGTCTTTCCGACCCTGCTCCTCGTGGCGACGCTGCTGCGCCTGGCGCTGAACCTCGCCTCCACCCGCCTCATCCTCGGCCACGGGCACGAGGGCACGGCGGCCGCCGGCCACGTCATCGAGGCCTTCGGCAACTTCGTGATGGGCGGCAACTTCGTCATCGGAATCATCGTCTTCGCGATCCTGATCATCGTGAACTTCGTCGTCATCACGAAGGGATCGGGCCGCATCGCCGAGGTCGCCGCCCGCTTCACCCTCGACGCGATGCCCGGCAAGCAGATGGCCATCGACGCCGACCTCTCGGCGGGCCTCATCGACGAGAAGGTGGCCAAGGCCCGCCGCGCCGCCCTGGAGGAGGAATCCTCCTTCTTCGGCGCCATGGACGGTGCCTCCAAGTTCGTCCGCGGCGACGCGATCGCCGCGCTGCTCATCACCTTCATCAACGTAATCGGCGGCATCATCATCGGCGTCGCCCAGCAGGGCATGCCGTTCCTGGGCGCGGCGAAGTCCTACACCCTGCTCACCATCGGCGACGGCCTCGCCTCGCAAGTCCCCGCCCTCATCGTCTCGACGGCGGCCGGCATCCTGGTCTCCAAGGCGGGCGTGAAGGGCTCGGCCGACAAGGCCCTGGGCAAGCAGCTCGCGAACTACCCCAAGGCCCTGGGCATGTCCTCGGGGGTCATGGTGCTGATCGCCCTCCTGCCCGGCATGCCGATGCTGCCCTTCCTGGCGCTCGCCGGCGCGTCCGGCTACGCCGCCTGGCACTTCGCCAAGGTCGCCCGCGAGGCGCCGCCCCTCGACGCCGACGGTGCGCCGATGGACGCCTCGGCGGTGGCCGCCGCCGCGGCCGCCAAGGAGGAAACCGTCACCGACCTCCTGAAGCTCGACGACCTCAAGCTCGAGATGGGCTACGCCCTGCTCGCCCTGGTCAACGGCCCGGAGGGCCAGGACCGCCTGACGGACCAGATCAAGGCCCTGCGCCGCCAGCTCGCCGCCGAGCTCGGCTTCGTGATGCCCTCGGTCCGGATCCTCGACAACGTCCAGCTCGACGCGAACGCCTACGTGGTGCGGGTCAAGGAGATCGAGGCCGGCACGGGCCAGATCTTCCCCGGCCAGTTCATGGCCATGGACCCGATGGGCGGACAGGTGCAGCTGCCCGGCCAGCACATGCTGGAGCCGACCTTCGGCCTCCCCGCCACCTGGATCGACGCCTCCCTGCGGGACCAGGCCCAGCTCAAGGGCTACACCGTGGTGGACGCCGCCACGGTGGTCTCCACCCACCTCACCGAGATCATCAAGGCGCACGTCTCCGAGCTCCTGAACCATGTCGAGGTGCAGAAGCTCCTGCGCGAGGTCTCGAAGGAGCATGCCGAGCTCCTCAAGGAGGTGATGCCGAGCCAGATCGGCACCACCGGCATCCAGCGGGTGCTGCAGTTCCTGCTGGCCGAGCGGGTCTCGATCCGCGACCTCGGGGCGATCATCGAGGGCGTCGCAGAGGTGGCCGGGCACGTGAAGAACCCGCGCGACATCGTCGAGCACGTCCGCGCCCGCCTCGGCCGCCAGATCTGCGCCCAGTACCAGGGGCCGGACGGCATGCTGCCGATCATCACCCTGTCGCCGGCCTGGGAGCAGGCCTTCCTCGACTCGATCGCGGGCGAGCGCGACGAGCGCTACCTGGCGATGCAGCCCTCGAAGCTCTCGGACTTCGTCAACACGGTGCGCGACCGCTTCGAGACCGCCGCCCGCATGGGCGAGATGCCCGTGCTGGTGACCTCGGTCCAGGCCCGGCCCTTCGTGCGCTCGATCATCGAGCGCTTCCGGCGCGAGACGCCGGTGATGAGCCAAGCGGAGATCCATCCCCGGGCCCGGCTCCGGACCGTCGGCTCGGTCTGAGAGGCGACCCCGCGCCCCGGCGGTGAACCGGTCTCGCGGACCATCCGGGTTCGCCGCGCGCGCCTGTCGCGGTCGGCCCCGTCGCGGGGGTGACGCGGATCAGTCTGTCGTGCCGCAGAGGTAGAATTCCTCGACGTAGCCATCCCGGAGCCAGAACAGGTTCCGCGATCGCCGCGTATAGCCGCCGGCGGCCCTGATGATCTCCGGGACGCGCAGCTGGCGGTCCGCCCGCAGGTTCATCGCCGAGGCCTCCTGATCGACCGAGTAGAAGGCCGGCGCGATCTCCTTGATGCGATCGATCTAGGCCCGCCCGGTTGCCGGCGACATTTTCGGAATGGAATCCTGATTGATGACCAGTCGAACCGGGCGGCGGGATCGTTGATCATCCACCAGGGCAAGACCTGGATCCGCTCCGGGGGTTCGCCGCTCAGGGAGACGGGCAGACCGCATCCTAGCAGGAAATAGCCCTGCAGCAGGTTCGTGTAGGGCAGGTCGTAGATCGTGTAGGTTCGATCACCGCCGGCCAGATAGGCACACAGCCCGCCGAAGCCGCCTCCGATCTCCGCGATGCGCCGGAAGGGGCCGAGCGTGTCGACCCGCTAGGCGGCGTAGGCATGCATGAAGGACTGCTCGGGAAAGGCGGACCCTTGCAGGGCCACGCCGAAGGGGGCTCCGATGGCGGGGAACGCCAACGGGAAGCCCAGGACCGCTTCCACCGCGGCAACGATGTCGAGCCATTCGAGGGGGGCATCGGTGCCGCCCTGCTCCGGCGACCGGACCGGACAGACGCCGACGGCCTCGCCCAGGCGCAGCAGGCGGTCGCACCACATGGCCGCATGCCGATCCGGCACGCTGCGGGCGCGGGCGGCCGTGCTCTTGCCCATGGCCAGGCCGTGGACGAGGTGCTCCTGGAACATGTTGGCGAGGAGATCCGCCAGCAGATCGGG
The DNA here is from genome assembly GCF_001423285.1 of Methylobacterium sp. Leaf111. NCBI lineage: Bacteria > Pseudomonadati > Pseudomonadota > Alphaproteobacteria > Hyphomicrobiales > Methylobacteriaceae > Methylobacterium > Methylobacterium sp. Leaf111. The sequence goes on from NZ_LMNE01000012.1 coordinate 164,721, forward strand.
ATCGCGCTGCGCCAGGGCCGTCTTCAACCGCGTGTGGCCGGCGGTGAGCTGATCCCACATCTCGCCGGTCTTGCCGGGATCCGCGGCGGCGGAGACGTGCCAGGCCGTGATGATGCGTTCACAGATCGCGCGGTCCGCCGCGCTCCGGGACGGCACCTCGAACCGGAAGGGCGGCATCGCCCCCACTGCCCGATAGGGGTAGCGGAACAGCTCCCGTCCCAGATCCGCCGTCATCGCCGCCACGATCTCGGCGGAGAGGGCGTGAATCCGTCCCTCGTGCCGACCGATGTTCAGGTAGTGGTCCTCGGCGGACCGGATTTTCCGTCCTGGACCGCCGTCGCGACGTCGGGATTGAGGCGCAGATATTCCGCGGCGCCGAAATCCTTCGACAGGTCGCGGTCCTCCGTCCCGCGGCCAAATCTCAGAAGCTGCCTCATCCCGCTCCTCCGGAGCGGACGAATCCGCGCGCGATCCGCAGAGCGCAACCAGCGATCCGTGGGGGGAGTCGTCGACGCGAAAGCCCCGGGAGCGGGTCCAAATGTTCGCGCCCGAAGACCGGCCATCGCGGACCGGGCGATGCGGGTTCGATCTCCCCTTACGAGGACGGATCAGACCGGCTTCTTCTCTATGCGGCGCTCGAGGGCAGGGGCGTCGAGGCCGGGGGCGGTCAAGGGCGGCTCGGGGGCGGCCGCGTCGTGGGGCTCGTCCCGCAGGGCCGAGGCGAGGCGGTTGCGCTCGTAGAGGAGCACGACCACCACCGAGATCAGGAACGGGAGCCAAAAATAGAACAGCCGGAAGACGAGCAGCGCGGCGATCACCGACGGCCGGGCGATGTCGGGCATCGCCACCACGAAGACCAGTTCGAACACCCCGAGGCCGCCGGGGGCGTTCGACACCAGGGCCGCAGAGAACGAGGCGAGGAAGACCGCGAGCACGACGAGGAAGCCGGGGTTCCCGGCCTCCGGCAGGGCGAAGTAGATGATGCCGGCGGCGCCCAGCAGCTCGAGCGGAGCGGCGATGAGCTGGCGGCCCATGATGCGCGGCCGGGGGTATTCGAGCTTGAACTTGCGGATCGTGAGCGGCTTCAGGTGCAGCAGCGAGCCCGCGACGTAGAGGGCGACGAAGGCGAGCAGACAGCAGCCGAGGATGCGGGCGGTGGCGGGGTCGGTCAGGATCGCCGGCAGGTAGCCGTTGAGGCGCGTCAGGGTGTCGGGCAGGACGGTGAGCACGAAGCCGCCGAGCAGGATGGTGCCGAGGCCGAAGGTGAAGGAGCAGAGCGCCACCAGGACCGCGACCTGGGCCGCGGAGAGGCCCTTGGCGGTGTAGGCGCGGTAGCGCACCACGGCGCCGGAGAACACCGAGGCGCCGATATTGTGCGAGAGCGCGTAGGTCGTGAACGAGCAGACCGAGACGAAGAACCACGAGATGTGGCGCACGCCGAGATGCAGGAGCGCGATCCGGTCGTACCAGGCGAGCGCCGCGTAGGCGACGAGGGTCGAGAGGGCCGCGAAGAGGAAGCGGTGGACCGGAATCGCGGCGAAGCTGCCCTTGATCTCCGCCATGGAGATGCCGGCCAACTCCTTGTAGAGCAGGTAACCCGAACCGATCACGGCGGCGAGGCCGATGATCGGCCAGATAAAATCGCTGATCTTCTTCATGGTGGTCCGGACACGCCCCTGTTCGGGCCCTCCCTGCACGACGATGCGCGGCATCGCAAGCAAGGTTCCGCGCGGCCCCGGCAGGGATGGCTCATCCCACGGGATCATGACGGTTTCGTGCCGGTCGCCCCGCGGGGCGCCGGCACCCCATCCGCCTCAGGCGCGGATGCGCGAGAGGCCGATACCGTCCATGGCGGCTTGGTCGCGGGCCGCTTCGGCGACGCGCTCGGCGGTGCGCTCCCGGTCGTCCAGGATCTCGATCTTCTTCAGGTCCTCGAAGGCCTCGCCGAGCTCGGCCTTGGCCTCGGCGAGCTGCCCCTCGAGGGCGGCGGCCGACTGGCGCATGTTGTCCCGGCGGGTGGCGGCGGCCCGGGCATAGGTCGGGTAGGCGAAATGGGCCGGATCGGTGATGCCGGCGCGGCTCTCCTCGTGGGCGACCTCGCGGTCGAGCTCCATCGCCATGCGGGTGAAGTCCGCCTTCATCATCTCGATCTGCGTCACGCGCCGACGCTTCTCGTCGACCTGGAAGCGTCGCAGCCGGATCAACGTGTCACGGGATTTCATGGGCGGGTTCACTCCACGCAACGCACGGCTCGCCGGTGCGCGACCGGCCGCGCCCCGGGCCCGGCATCGGGAGATGGAGCCGGGGCGTCCTCTCAGGGCGCGCCGACGATCTCTGCCAGGCGACGGTAACCCTCGCCGATCGAAGTTGCTTCTTCCTTACCCTGACCCAGAAAAGCCTCCATTTCGGGCATGAGCGCGATCGCCTCGTCCACTTCCGGCGAGGCGCCCGCCCGGTAGGCGCCCAGACGGATCAGCTCCTCCATGTCGGCGTAGGTGGAGAGCAGGCGACGGGCCCGGCGCACCGTCGGCAGGTGCGCGGGGTCGCAGGCGCGAGGCATGGTGCGGGAGACGGAGCGCAGGACGTTGATCGCCGGGTAGCGCCCGCGCTCGGCGATGCCGCGCTCCATCACGATATGCCCGTCGAGGATGCCCCGGACCGCATCGGCCACGGGCTCGTTGTGGTCGTCGCCCTCGACCAGGACGGTGAACAGGCCGGAGATCGCCCCCTGCCCCGTCCCGGGCCCGGCCCGCTCGAGGAGCCGGGGCAGCTCGCTGAACACGGTGGGCGTGTAGCCCTTCGCGGTGGGCGGCTCGCCGGCCGCGAGGCCGATGTCGCGCTGGGCCATGGCGAAGCGGGTGATCGAATCGATCATGCACAGGACCTGTGCGCCCTGATCGCGAAAATACTCCGCCATCGCCAGGGTGACGTAGGCGGCGTTGCGGCGCATCAGGGCCGGCTCGTCGGAGGTGGCCACCACCACCACCGACCGGGCGAGGCCGGCGGCGCCGAGGTCGTCCTGGAGGAATTCCTGTACCTCGCGGCCGCGCTCGCCCACGAGGCCGATCACCGCCACGTCGGCGGCGGTGTAGCGGGCGAGCATCGACAGCAGCACCGACTTGCCGACGCCGGACCCGGCGAAGATGCCCATGCGCTGCCCGGCGCACATCGTCAGGAAGGTGTTGATGCAGCGGATTCCGAGGTCGAGGGGCGGCCCGACCCGCTGCCGGGCATGGGCCGGGGGCGGATCGGCACGCAGCGGATAGATCGCCGGGCCGGGGGGCAGCGGCCCGAGGCCGTCGATGGGCCGGCCGAGGGCGTCGATGGTCCGGCCGAGCCAGGCGGCGGAGGGGCGCACCGCGCCGGCGGCCTCGTCCCGCACCAGGGCCGGACAGCCGCGCCGCACTCCCTCCAGGGAACCGAAGGGCATGGCCAGCGCCCGATCGCCCTGGAAACCGATGATCTCGCAGGGCACGGCGCCGAGGCCGTTCTCCACCGCGATGTCGAGCCGTCCGCCGAGGCGCATGGCCGCCACCGGACCCGCCACCTCGATCAGCAGGCCGCGAATCGCCACGACCCGTCCGTAGGTCTCCAGCACTTGGATTCCCGCGAGGGCGCTGCGCGCGTCAGCCAGGCGCAAGCGTCCGACGCTAGGGTCGCGATCGGTCATCGGCGCGTCTCTCAACCATTCGTTTACCTCCCTCCTTAACACTGTGTGCATCGGGCTTGTAGCGCGCCGCCGGCTCATGCCGGGACGTAAAAAATTTTCGTTCGGCCGACGACATTCCGGTGCCGTTGTTCCGGAGAGACAGCGCGCAACAAGTCCATGCGGGTGAGGCACTTGAGGGGACATGCGAAGGTTTCGCATCATGCCCGAAGACGGTCGGACGAGAACAGATCGTCAACGGTTCGAAGCGTGGCCAGGCCGCGGGTCCAATTGGGTGCTTGCGTCCGTGAAACAGGGTTTGTTAACGATTAACGAATAGCGTTTCACGTCATTGACGAGGGAGCGTTCGCCACGGGCCGGTGGCGAACGAACGGCGGGGGCTTGCCCGTACGCTGCACACGGCCGGCTGGGCTGGGGACCGACGATGCGGGTACTTCTGATCGAGGACGACAGCGCGACCGCGCAGAGCATCGAGCTGATGCTCAAGTCCGAGAGCTTCAACACCTACACCACCGATCTCGGTGAGGAGGGGATCGATCTCGGCAAGCTGTATGATTACGACATCATCCTGCTCGACCTGAACCTGCCCGACATGTCGGGCTACGAGGTGCTGCGGAATCTCCGCGTCGCCAAGGTGAAGACCCCGATCCTGATTCTCTCCGGCATGGCCGGCATCGAGGACAAGGTGAAGGGCCTCGGCTTCGGCGCCGACGACTACCTGACGAAGCCCTTCCACAAGGACGAACTCGTCGCCCGCATCCACGCGATCGTGCGCCGCTCGAAGGGTCACGCCCAGTCGGTGATCACCACCGGCGACCTGATCGTGAACCTCGACCAGAAGACCGTCGAGGTCTCCGGCAGCCGCGTGCACCTGACCGGCAAGGAGTACCAGATGCTGGAGCTCCTCTCGCTGCGGAAGGGCACGACGCTGACCAAGGAGATGTTCCTCAACCACCTCTACGGCGGCATGGACGAGCCCGAGCTGAAGATCATCGACGTCTTCATCTGCAAGCTGCGCAAGAAGCTCGCCAATGCCAGCCAGGGCAAGAACTACATCGAGACCGTCTGGGGTCGCGGCTACGTGCTGCGCGAGCCCAACGAGGGCGAAGAGCGGATCGCCGTCTGAACCACCGGTCGGACGACGAAACGGCCCCGCGCGAGCGGGGCCTTTTTTGTTCGTGCGGACACCCGTCGTCCCCTCCCCCGCGCGGCGTCGACCGACCAAACGCAGATGGCGCGGGCCTGCGCCCGCGCCACGATCCGTCGGATGCCACTCAGAGGCCGACCACCCGGCGCAGCGCCGGGGCGACGGCCAGGGCCGGCGCGACCGCCACGGCGGCGGGGTTGAGCACCGGCAGCGGCCGAGCCTGCGGTGCGAGGGACGCGGCGGCCTGGTTGTACAGGCCCCGGTGCTTGGTGTTCGGGACGAGCTTCTCGGTCAGGCCGATCACCGTCTCGGCGGCGCCGAGCAGCAGGGCACCGTCGGCGGCCAGGCTGCCGCTGAGGCGGGCCAGCACGTCGCCCTTGGTCGGCGCATCGAAATAGATCAGCACGTTGCGGCAGTAGATGATGTCGAACGTCCCCAGCGAATCGAAGGGCTGCAGCAGGTTCAGCGGGCGGTAATCCACCATCTGCCGCAGGCTGGCCGAGATGCGCCACTGCTCGCCGACCTGCTCGAAGTGCTTGATGAGCGACTGCACGGGCAGGCCGCGCTGCACCTCGAAATGGCTGTAGAGCCCGGCCTTCGCCTTCTCGAGCACCTCGGTCGACAGGTCGGTGCCGACGAGGTCGACGGTCCAGCCGGCGAGGCGCGGGGCGGCGTCCTGCAGCATCATCGCCAGGGAATAGGGTTCCTGCCCGGTGGAGGCGGCGGCGCACCAGATCCGCAGGCGGCGCTGCACGGCCCGGCGGGCCATGGCCTCGGGGAGCAGCACGTCGCGGAACAGGTCGAACGGCGTGCGGTCGCGAAAGAAGAAGGTCTCGTTGGTGGTCATCGCCTCGACCACAGCCCGCTCCATCGCGAGGTCGCGGCCGCCCTTCAGGGCGTTCACCAGCGCCCCGAGATCGGCGAGGTTGAAGCGCCGGCAGATCGGACCGAGGCGGCTCTCGACGAGGTAGCGCTTCTCTCCGCTGAGCGCGAGGCCGGAGCGGGTCTTGAGGTAGGCGCGCAGGAAATCGAACTCGACGTCGGTCATGCGCCCTGCCCCGTCAGAAGATTGCGCAGCGCCGGGCCGATCTCGCCCAAAGGCAGGATCGCCTGGGCGAGTCCCGCCTTGGCGATGCTGCCGGGCATGCCCCAGACCGTACTGGTCGCCTCGTCCTGGGCGAGCACCGCCGCCCCGGCCTCCGTCAGCGCGCGGGCCCCGCCTGTCCCGTCCGAGCCCATGCCGGTGAGGACGACCGCGAGGGCCGCGGCGCCGAAGATCGCGGCGGCATCCTGGAACAGCACGTCCACGGCGGGCCGGCAAAAATTCACCACGGGCCCGTCATGCAGGCGGATGGTCACGTCCTGGCGGCTTCCGCCCAGGCCCATGTGCCGTCCGCCCGGCGCCACGTAGATCCGGCCCGGCTGCAGGCGCTCGTCGGCCTTGCCCTCGGCGGCCGGTAGGCCGGTGCGGACGCCGAGATGCTCGGCGAAGACCGCGGTGAAGACCGGCGGCATGTGCTGGACGATGAGGACCGGGAACTGACGCAGCGTGGCGCTGCCGATCTTCTCCAGCACCTCGCCCACCGCGCGGGGCCCGCCGGTGGAGGCGCCGATGAGCAGGACGCGGGGCGCGACGCCGGTGCGGGCCTTCGGCCGCAGCACCAGGGGGGCGGTCGGACGCAGGGCCGAGACCGGTGCGGGCGCGTGCGACCCGGGAGAGACGGGGATCGGCGCGCCGGAGGCGCCGCGCTTGCGCGCCCGGGCGGAGCCGAAGAGGCGCACCCGCTCGATCAGGTCGGTGCGGAAGGCGTCCGAGGTGGTCACGCCCCGGTTGCTCTCGGGCTTCGGGATGTAGTCCACGGCCCCGAGGGCGAGACAGCGCAGGGAGATGTCGGCGTTGCGGGTGGTCAGGGTCGACATCATGATGACCTGGACGCCGGGGCTCTTGGCGAGCAGCAGCGGCAGGGCCTGGGTGCCGTCGAGTTCCGGCATGTCGATGTCGAGGAGGATGACGTCGGGGTCGTGGCGCGCCATCGCCTCGACGGCGATCCGGCCGTTGGCCGCCGTGGCGACGACCTCGTGGCCGGCTTCGCCGATCCAGCGGGCGACCAGCCCGCGCACCACCGCCGAATCGTCTGCGATCAGAACCCGGACCCGCTGCCCCGCGAGCGGCGGCGGCGCGGCATGGGTCGACGCGAAGGTCGGTGCAGTGGCGGCCATCATGAATTCACGCTGTGAGCGACGCGGAGGAACGGTCGGGGTGGGAACTGGCCCCGGACGGGGCGAAATGCCCGGTCCAGGTCCGCGTCAGGCCGCGTCGGCTTCGGTGGCGAAGCCGACCTGCGCGAGCTTTGCCGTGACGATGTCGCGGTCGAACGGCTTCATGATGTACTCGTCGGCGCCCGCATGGAGGGCACGGGCGATGGCGCCGACGTCGTTCTCCGTGGTGCAGAACAGGACCTTGGGCTTCTCGCCGCCCGGCGTTTTGCGCAGGGCCCGCAGGAAGTCGTAGCCGTCCATGGTCGGCATGTTCCAGTCGAGCAGGATCGCGTCCGGCATGGTCTTGCCGCAGGCGCTGAGGGCCTTCTCGCCGTCCTCGGCCTCGCCGACCTCGAAGTTCATGGTCTCGAAGATGCGGCGCGCCACCTTCCGGATGACGGCGGAGTCGTCGACGATGAGGCAGGTTTTCATCGGGTCCTTCTCCTGGCTCGGGCTCAGGCCGCGCCGGCGGTTCGGGCGTTCGTCCCGAAGGCGAGGAGCGCATCGACGTCGAGGATGACGAGGAGGCGGCCGTCGAGACGGTGGACGCCGAGCGTGAGGTCGCGCCAGCGGGCATCGAGGTTGATCGGCACCGGCTCGTGGGTCTCGGCCCCGAGCTTGAGCACCTCGCCGACGCCGTCGACGATGAGGGCGAAGGTCTCGCCACCCTGCTCGAGGCCGATCGCCATCTGGGCGCCGTCCCCGGTGCGGGGCGCCATGCTGAGACGCCGACGCAGGCACAGGGCGGTGACGACGCGGCCGCGCAGGTTCAGGAGCCCGACGATCTCTGGCGGGGCGAGCGGCACCGGCGTCACGCCGGCCGGGATGAAGACGTCGTGGACCCGGTCGATGGCGAGACCGAACATGGTCTCGCCGACGAACACGGTGACGAAGTCGTGGGTGCCGACGGTTTCCGCGGCGTTGGTGTTGGCGGCCTGCATCATGGGCGTGGACTCCGAAGGGGGCGGGCCGGTCAGGCGGCGACGGCGAGGCTGGCGACGTCGAGCTCGGCCAGGGCCGAGATCAGGCCGCTGCGGTCGAACTTCGCCACCAGGTCGGCGATGCCGAGGGTCCGTGCCCGCTCGATGGCCTCGGTCCCGATAGTGCCGGAGAGGCCGATGACGGGAAGCCCGGCGACGCGGCCCTCCACCTTGCGCATGGCGCCCACGAGGTCGAAGCCGCTGCGGCCCGGCATCTCGAGGTCGCACACCACCACGTCGATCCGCCCGTTGGAGAGCAGGGCCGCCACCGCCTCATCGGCACTGGCCGCGGTGACCACGCTGTAGCCGGCGGCCTTCAGGACCGGGCTCAGCATCTCGCGGAAGAAGGCGGAGTCGTCGACGAGGAGGAGCGTCGAGCTGCGCTTGACCGTCTTCTTGGGGCCCCGCGCCCAGTCGTCGTAGGCGAGCGGCAGGAAGTGGGCGATGTTGATGATCTCGGTGGCGCGGCCGCGCAGGACGGCGGAGCCGATGAGGTCCGAGCGGTCGGCCGAGATCTCGACGTCGAGACGCTCCTCGACGATGTCGACGATCTCGTCGACCACGAGGCCCATGGCGCGCTCGCCGTCGGAGAAGACCACGAGGGCCTGGGTGCCGGAGGTGCGGATCTCGATCGACGGATCGGCGGGCACCAGCGGCATCAGGCGGCCGCGGTACTGGATCAGCGGACGGCCGCCGACCCACTCGACCTTGGCCGATTCGATCTCTTCCAGGCGGGTGACCAGCGAGAGCGGCACCGCCTTGTAGCTGCCGGCGCCGCCCTTGAAGACGAGGAGCGTCGCCTTGGCGTCGGCGGCCTCGACCTCCTCGACCTCGGCCTCGACCGGGATGGCGCCGGTCTGCGAGCCCTGGCTGACCTGCTGGGCGATGCCGTTCGGATCGACGATCAGCACCACGGCGCCGTCGCCCAGGATGGTGTTGCCGGCGAACAGCGGCAGGTGACGCAGCTTGGAGGACATCGGCTTCACGACGATCTCCTCCGTGTGGAAGACCTCGTCGACGAGGATGCCGAAGCGCTGGCGCCCGACCTGGGCGACCACCACGAAGCCGGAATCCACGGCGTCGGCGGCCTGGTCCTGGCCGAGGACGCCCGTGAGGGTGACGATCGGGAGGAGGCGCTCGCGCAGGCGCAGCACCGGCGAGCCGTTGATGCGCTCCACCTTCTGCGCCGTCGCCTTGTCGACCCGCACCAGTTCGAGCACCGCGACCTGCGGGACCGCGAAGCGCTGCTCGCCCGCCTTGACGATGAGGGCGGCGATGATCGCCAGGGTGAGCGGGATCTTGATGGTGAAGGTGGTGCCGCGGCCTAGCTGCGTGTTGATGTCGATGACACCGCCGATGAGCTCGATGTTCGTCTTCACCACGTCCATGCCGACGCCGCGGCCGGAGACCGAGGTGATGGCGGCGGCGGTGGAGAAGCCCGGATGGAAGATGAACTTCGCCACCTGGGCGTCGGTCATCCGCTCGACTTCCGCCTGGCTGGCGACCTTGCGCTCCACGGCCTTGCGGCGGATGGCGGCGAGATCGAGGCCCTTGCCGTCGTCGGCGATCTCGATCGTGATCGTGCCACCCTCGTGATAGGCGGAGAGGCGGATCGTGCCGCGCAGCGGCTTGCCGGAGGCCTTGCGGTCGGCGGCCGACTCGATGCCGTGATCGGCCGAGTTGCGCACCATGTGGGTGAGCGGGTCCTTGATGACCTCGAGCACCTGGCGGTCGAGTTCGGTCTCGGCGCCGCTCATCACGAGCTCGATCTGCTTGCCGAGTTCCGACGACAGGTCGCGCACCACGCGCGGCAGCTTCTGCCAGGCGTTGCCGATGGGCTGCATGCGCGTCTTCATGACGCCTTCCTGCAGCTCGGCCGTCACGTGGCTCAGGCGCTGGAGCGGAACCTTGTAGGTCGAGTCGTCGTGCCGGCGGGCGATCTCGAGGAGCTGGTTGCGGGTCAGCACCAGCTCGGACACCATCGTCATCAGGTGCTCGAGGGTGTCGACGTTGACGCGAATGGTCTGGACCTTGGCGATGCCCCCCTCGCCGTCGGACGCGGCGGGCGCGTCGGCGGCTTTCGCGGGCGCCTCTGCGGCCTTCACCGGCATCGGGGCGGGTGCCTCGCGCACCGGCTCAGGGGCCGCGGCGACCGGTTCCGGCGCGGAGGCGACGGACGCGTCGAACGGATCGGGCCCTTCCGCTTCCATGAAGGCGCGCTCGAGGTCCTCGAGGCTGACCTCGCCAGGCTTCAGCTCGCGCAGGACCGGATCGGGCAGCGTGATCTCCGCGACGGGCGCGGGGGCGGTGGGGGCGATCGGGGCGGAGGCCATCTCCTCCAGGGCGCCGATGAGATCGTCGTCGCTGCCGGCCGGCTCGGAGCCGGTGGCCTCGAGGTCGCCCAGGATCGCCTTGAGGCGATCGAGGGTGACGAGGATGAGGCTGACCGCGGGGCCGGTGACCGGCATGCCGTCGCGGAACTGGCCCATCAGGGTCTCGGCGGCGTGTGCCAGGGCTTCGAGGCGCGGAAGGCCGAGGAACCCGCAGGTGCCCTTGATGGTATGGACGAGGCGGAAGATGTTCCGCAGGATCGTCTGATTGTTCGGATCCTGTTCGAACCGGACGAGCTCGGCATCGACCGTGTCGAGGTGCTCGGCACTCTCGGTCAGGAACTCACGCAACAAGTCGTCCATGAGGGGTACTCAGTCCATACGCGCACTACAGTCTGTGCAGGACCGACCTTGCCCCCTAACCGGTTAGGGAAGGGTTTCACCCCGAACGACAAAGCGGGAGACCGCGACAATATTTGTCGATCTCCCGCCGATGGGCCGAAACTCGCCGCGCGTCAGGCCAGCGCCGTCTCCGGCGGCTCCGAATCCGACGGGCGATCGGCTTCCGGCTCCGCGGGAGCCGGGGTCGGCGCCTCGGGCATCGCGGCGGCCGTGGCGGTCGCCGTGATGGTCACGGTGTCGCCCTCGATCGCGAAGCGCACGTCCATGGCCGCGGCGCGGGCGACGAGGCCGGCATAGAACGGCAGGATGCCGTGGGCGTCCACGGTGCCGTTCTCGGGCGTGCCGGCGATCATCTGCTCCACGTGGGCGGGAATCCGGGCGTGGGAGCCCTTGCTCTTGAGGGTCAGGGTCGGAGCTTCGCCGTCGCCCTGCACCACCACGTCGATGAGACCGCCGCGCGGGATCGCGCTCTGGGCGATCATCACGAGGTTGAGCAGGAGCTTGACCTTGTTCTTCGGGTAGAGCGCCTGCGGCGCGCTCCAGGCGAGCTGCGTCTTGTCGTCGGCGAACATCCCCCGCGACACCTTCTCGGCGTCGGCGAGGTCGATGGAGGCGCCCGCCGAGCCGGCGGCCCCGAAGGCGATGCGGGCGAATTGCAGGCGTGCCGAGGCCTGACGCGCGCTCTTGGCGATGAGCTCCAGGGCGAATTCCCGCATGGAGGTGTCGCTCTCGTCCTCCAGGACCTCCAACCCGTTCACGATCGCGCCAACGGGGCTGATCACGTCGTGGCAGACCCGTGAGCACAGGAGGGCGGACAGATCGAGGGCGTCGAGATTGAGGGGGGTCATGGTGCGCTCCGCGCAGGCGTTTCGGGGCCGCGTCCGGTCGTGAACGGCACCGATAGACGGCGCCGGAAGCTTTGAAAAGCACCCGGACCGATCGCGATCCGGGTCGACAAGGGCCGGTGGCGCGGGCATCATAACCGGTATCATGTCGATCGATGCGCCGACGCGCGACCGTATTGCGGCGACCCTGATGGAAATTGCCTGCCGGGCGGGCGAGATCCTGAAGCGGCACCACGGGGGCGACTGCCCGCACGTGCTCAAGCCCGACGGTTCGCCGGCGAGCCAGGCGGATTCCGAATCCGAGGCCTTCATCCTCGCGGAACTCGCCAGGGCTTGGCCGGGCATTCCCGTGATCGCCGAGGAATCGTCCTACGACCAGCCCCCGGCGCCGTTGTTCTTCCTGGTGGATCCCCTCGACGGCACCCGGGACTTTCTCGCCGGCAACGCGGAGTACAGCGTCAATATCGGGCTGATCGCGGGCGACCGTCCGATCGCGGCCGCTCTGGCCGCCCCCGGCCTCGGCCGGGTCTGGGGCGCAGGCGGCCAGGCGTTCGAAGCGGAGATCCGGAACGGACATCTCGGCGCGCGCCTGCCGATCGCGGTGCGACCGCGGCCGGACCAGGGGCTGGTGGCCCTGCGCAGCAACCGGCACGGCGACATCGAGACCGAGACCTGCCTCGGCGCGCTCCGGGTGGGCTCGACCCGGTCGGCGGCCTCCGCCCTGAAGTTCTGCCTGATCGCCGCCGGCGAGGCCGACATCTACGTCCGCTGCGGTCCGACCATGGAATGGGATACGGCGGCCGGCGACCACATCCTCACGGTGGCGGGTGGCTGCGTCGTGGCGCCGGCCGGCCGGCCGATGACCTACGGGCATTATACGCGGAACTACCGCAACGGTCCCTTCGCTGCCCTGGGCGACGCGAGCTATGCGGCCAACCTCGTCCTGCCCGAGCGCAGCCCGTCCGCCCGTCCCGCCGACCGGCACGCGCCGCAGGACGCGCACCGGATCTGTGCGCCGGGCGCCCTCATTCCGGGAAATCCCGCTCGATCTGATCCGTCAGCGTCGGCCAGCGCAGCTCCGCCTCGGCGGCGAGATGCGGCTCCGCGATGAGGCGCAACCGGTGCGCGTCGCTGCGGCAGAGGTAGAGCCGGTCGATCCCGTCCGGGCCGGGCAGGCGCGCATAGATCAGGGGATCGGCGTCCACGAGGCGGCCGGCGAGGACGCCGATCGGATCGAAGCCGCCGAGGCGTGGCGCGTAGGCGGCAGGGTCGCCGCGGAAGGCCTCCCGATTCGCCGCCCGCGCGAAGCGCCACGTCAGCCGGTCCCAGAGGATCTCGTAGGCGGCTCTGCCGGCTTCGGGACCGTCGAGGAAGTAGCTGACGGCGTCGAACCCCCCGAGGGCGATGCGGCCCGCGGGCAGGCGCGGCAGGGTCGCGGCGCGGGCGCCGGCGGCGTGCAGCCCACCGGCCGCGGCGACGCGAAGCAGGTGACGGCGCGTTAACCACATGTTGCTCTGTTTCGCATCATGATCGCCGCGTATCGAGGCGCACCGGCCCCGGCCGGAACGGTCTCTCGGATGACAGCCCGGTCCATAGCGCGGTCTCGGTTAGCAAGACGATAGCGCCCTCGGGCGGATGTCGGCAGACAGGAGGGACGAGGCATGACGTCGAACCATCGGGCCGTCCGCGCCCGCCCATCGCACGCACCTGCGACCCGGCGCACCGTCGTCGGTGCGCTGGCGGGCGCCCTCCTCCTCGGCGTCTCGTCCCGCGCCCTCGCGGTGAGCGACGGAGCGCCCGGCAAGTTCCGTCCCGAGGAGCTGGTCGACAACGGCCATCGCTTCTTCGGCTCGATGTCGCGCGGCCTCGCGCAGCTGGTGGAGGAGGCGACCCGGCGCTGGGGCGAGCCCAACGGCTACATCCTCGGCCAGGAAGCCTCCGGCGCCATCGTGGGCGGCGTTCGCTACGGCGAGGGGACACTCTACACGCGCAATGCCGGGCAACGGCGGATCTACTGGCAGGGCCCCTCCATCGGCTTCGACGTCGGCGGCGACGGCGACCGCACCATGATGCTGGTCTACAACCTGCCGGCCGTGTCGGGCCTCTACCGCCGCTTCGGCGGCGTCGACGGCTCCGCCTACCTCGTCGGCGGCTTCGGGATGACGGCGGTGACCGCCGACGACATCATCGTGGTGCCGATCCGCACCGGCGTCGGCGCCCGGCTGGGCATCAACATCGGCTATCTCAAGTTCACGTCGAAGCCGACCTGGAATCCCTTCTGATTCGCAGGACGACCGGGGTGTGTCCCCGCGCGTCTTGCCCATCCCGGGGGGACATGGGCTAAACAAGCCGACGAGGGTCGACGGCCAGCTCCGTCGTCATTGTCGTCCACGGCTTGTTGAGCGAGCGTTTCCGCGTGATCGAAACCGTGATGATCTTCGCGCTCGGCTTCCTGGCCGCGAGCCTGTGCGCCCTGTTGCTTCTGCCCGCCGTGAATGCCCGGGCCGCCCGCCTGTCGGAGCGCCGCATCGAGGCGCGCCTGCCCCTCTCGCTCTCGGAAGTCGCCGCCGAGAAGGACTACCTGCGGGCGCAGTTCGCCGTGGCCCAGCGCCGCCTGGAGCGTCAGGTCGAGGCCGTGAAGGCCCATCGCCACGCCGATCTCGCCGCCATCGGGGCCCGGACCATGGAGGCCGCCGCCCTTACCCGCACGGTCGAGGCCCGCGACGCGACCTTGAGCGAGCGCGAAGCCGCCCTGGCCGCGACCCGCACCACCCTCGGCGGCGTGGAGCGCGATCTGGAAGCGGCGCGCCAGGAGACCGCGCTGGGCCTCGCCACCCTGCAGGTGCTCGAGCAGGCGCACCAGGAGGTGCTCGACGACCTCATCGCCGCGCGGTCCGCCCAGGTCCCGCCGGACCCGGCCGGCGCTCCCGCCGCCACCGGGTCCGAGGTCCCCGACCTGACCGCGGCCCTGGTCGCCGAGCGCGAGACCCTCAGGGCCAGCCTGAATGCGGCCGAGACAGCCCTGGCCGAAGTGATGGCGCGCCGCGAGGGCGAGGCCGCTGATCTGCGCCGCCGGATCTCCGACGTGGCCGACAGCCTGATGCAGCGCGACCGGCTTCCGCCCGTCTCGGCGTACGCGATTCCGGCGCGCTCCAACTGAATGCCGCTCGCGGGCCGAACCCGGCGCGTCATGTGCGCGGGAAAACGCCGCGGGCGTTGCACGGACGGGAAAACGCGGCGTAGAAAGCGGCCTGACCACGCGGCGACCATCCGCGCGCCATGTTTCGACCATCTCGGCGCTTCATCGGATCGCCCATTCCCCTGTTTCTTGAGACGGACCGCGCCCCCCTATGGCCCTTAAGCTCACGTCGCTTGCCTTCCTCCTCGCCGCCACGGTCTCCACCGCACCGGCGATCGCTCAGCCCGCGGCGCAGCCGCAAGGGGCCACGACCGCCCCGCAGACGAAGCGCGGCAATGAAACCCTGAAGAAGTACTGCACCGGCGACTACCTGACCTATTGCGGCAACCTCGCCACCGATGATCCGGCCCTCGACAAGTGCTTCCAGACCAACTGGACCAAGCTCTCGGAGAACTGCCGTCGCGCCATCGACGTCTACCAGAAGACGGACGGCAAGAAGAAGGGCTGAGCCCAACCCGACGCCGCGCGGGACAGCGTAGCCGTTTCGCTCGCATCGCCGAGCCGCAGCGGCTATGCTGTCCGCCACCGCGTTCCGGACCGCAAGCGTTGATGTTCCTCCGTTCCCGCCCCCTGCCGACGATCGCCGCGATCGGCCTCATCGCGCTGTCCGCTTCGGCCTGTGGCCGGCGCGGCGCCCTCGAGCCGCCGCCCGGCACCGCCGCCGCGCGCTCGGTGGCGCGGCCCGGCCTGCCCGGCGTCGCGAGCCCGCGCGCGCTGCCCCAGAGCGTCGGCCTCGGCGGGGAAGCGGCGACGCCGGAGCCGGATGCGGTCCGCGCCGGTGACGAACTCGACACCCTGGCGGTGCCGGGCTCGGGCGCCGAGGCGCCGGTCAAGACGACGCGCGGCGCCAAGCGCGGCTACGTCGTGCCCAAGGAGCCTTTCCTGCTCGACCCGCTGCTGTAGAAGCGGATCACCAGAGCCCATTTCCCAGCTTCGTGCGGGAAGGCGCGCCCGCCCGGTCGCGCCGCGCGCGGGGCCCGCAATTCCCGGGCGGGATGCCCGCAGGCAGGCCGATGCACCACTTCCACTATCGTGACGGTCGGCTCCAGGCGGAGGATGTCGACCTGACCGCCCTCGCCGAGACGGTGGGGACGCCGTTCTACTGCTACGCGACCGCGACGCTGGAACGCCACTACGCGGTCTTCGCCAAGGCCTTCGGCGGGGACGACGCCCTCGTGTGCTTCGCCATGAAGGCGAATTCGAACCAGGCCGTGCTGGCCACCCTGGCCCGCCTCGGGGCCGGCATGGACATCGTCTCCGAGGGCGAGCTGCGCCGGGCGCTGGCGGCGGGCGTCGATCCGCAGCGCATCGTCTTCTCCGGCGTCGGCAAGACCCAGGTTGAGATGGCTGCCGCCCTGAAGGCTGGCATCTTCTGCTTCAACGTCGAGAGCGAGCCGGAACTGGCCCAGCTCTCCGCGGTGGCATCAAGCCTCGGTTTGACGGCGCCGATCTCCATCCGGGTCAATCCCGACGTCGATGCCGGGACCCACGCCAAGATCTCGACCGGCAAGTCCGAGAACAAGTTCGGCATCCCGATCAGCCGGGCCCGGGCGGTCTACGCCCACGCGGCGACCCTGCCGGGCCTCGCGATTTCCGGCGTCGACATGCATATCGGCAGCCAGATCACCGACCTGGCTCCCTTCGACCACGCCGCCGGCCTCCTGGCCGGGCTGGCCCGCGACCTGATGGCGGAGGGGCATCCGCTCCACCACATCGATTTCGGCGGCGGCCTCGGCATCCCCTACCGCGACGACAACGCGCCGCCGCCGGAGCCGGCGGCCCTGTCGGCGATCCTGCGTCCGCATTTCGCGCCGCTGGGCCTGCGTCCGGTCTTTGAGATCGGCCGGATGATCGCCGGCAATGCCGGCATCCTGGTCACCCGCGTGATCTACGTGAAGCGCACCGAGGGGCGGACCTTCGTCATCGTCGATGCGGCGATGAACGACCTGATCCGCCCGACCCTGTACGAGGCCTATCACGGCCTGCGGCCGGTTCGGGAACCCACGGCCGAGACGCCGCGCCTCGTGGCCGACGTGGTGGGGCCGGTCTGCGAGAGCGGCGATTACATCGCCCTCGCCCGGGAGATGCCCGAGGTCGCCCCGGGCGACCTCATCGCCGTGATGAGCGCCGGCGCCTACGGGGCGGTGCAGGCCGGCACCTACAATTCCCGCCTCCTCGTGCCGGAGGTGCTGGTGCGCGGCGCGGATGCCGCCATCGTGCGTCCGCGCCAGACCTACGAGGACCTGATCGCCCTCGACCGGATGCCGGACTGGCTGAGCCCGCAGGCCTGAGCGTCAGGCGGCGAGCTCGCCCTCGATCCGGTCGACCGCCTCGCCCGGAACGTCCAGGGCCTCGGCGAGGCGTTTGAGAAATTCGCGCTCCTGCAGCGTATCCGCCAGGACGGAGAGGCGCACCGCCGAATAGATCCGCGTCGCCTGCGCGGGCGTGTTCACCGCATCCGCGATGGTGTCGAGGTCGGCCGGATCGGCGATTTCCGCCTCCAGCCAGGCGGCGCCGTCCCTGGCGAGGCCGGAGGCCTGGACCGCCGCATCGAGGCGCTGTCGCTCGTCCTTGTCGATCATCCCGTCGGCCAGGGTCGCCGCCACCATGGCGCGGAGCATGAGCCGGGCCTCGTCCTCGCCGACGGCGGGCGCGGCCGGCGTCGCGGCCCCCTCGGGCGTAGTCGGCGTGCGCAGGGCCCGGGCGGCGAGGCCCGCCACCAGGGCGAGGCCGCCGAGGGCCGCACCGGCGGCCAGACGGCCGCGGCGCGCATGCACCAGAGCCTCGACGAGGGGCTTCACATCGACCATGGCGGGCATCCTTCTCACGCATTGAACGCGAGGCGGCAACACGCGAGAGACGCCGCGGGTTCAGATCGCGGACGGGATTGGCTCGGCGCCCTTCCCCGCCACCTGGGATGATTTGACCCCGTCGCACGGCGCCTCCACCATGCTAGCCTTGCGGGGAAGGCGCGACGCCGATGCGACGCGCGAGGAGCCAGACACGATGGGCGAGGCCGACCCGGCGACCTCCACGAGCAGCGGGCCAGAGCAGGGCACCGGCGGTCCGGTGCTGCGCCAGCGGCTCGACCGGCTGGTCACCCGCTCGCAGGCGGCCGGCCTCTGGGAGCGGGCCTGGCCGATCCTGTGGCGTGGCCTCGGGCTGATCCTGGCTTTCCTCGCCCTGTCCTGGCTCGGGCTCTGGCTCGACCTGCCGCCCCTGGGCCGGATCGTTGGCCTCCTGCTCTTCGCCCTGGCGTTCGTCGCCGCGCTCCTGCCGCTGACCGGCCTGCGGCGCGACACCCGCCGCGAGGCCCTCGCGCGGATTGACCGCGCGGCCGCCGCCAGGGGCGGGACGCTGTCTCATAATCCCGCCTCCTCCATCGAGGACACCCTCGCGGTCGGCACCACCGACCCGGCGACCCGCGCCCTCTGGGCGCTGCATCAGGCGCGTGCGGCCGAGGCCGTGGCCGGGCTGAAGCCGCCGCCGCCCCGGCCCGCCATGGCACGGCGCGATCCCTTTGCCTTGCGGGCCGGCCTGATCGTCGCGGCCGTGGCGAGCCTGTTCGTGGCCGGTGCCGAGTGGCGCTCCCGCATCCTCGGCGCCTTCGACTGGCAGGCGCCGCCACCGCCTGGCCCGACCTTCCGGGTCGACGGCTGGATCGATCCGCCCGTCTACACCCGCATGCCGCCCCTGGTCGTGACGATGAACGGCGAGCAGCAGCGCCTGCGCGCGCCGGTGAACGCGACCCTGATCGTCCGGATCGCCGGCCAGGGCGAGGCGGTCCTGACGCCGAAGGCCGGTCTGAAGCCGCTGCCCGGCAAGCCGCCCCATGCGGATCTGCGCGAGGACCGGTTCCAACTCACCGGCGGTGTCGCCGACCTCACCGTCGCGGCGGGCGGCACGACGCAGCACCTCCTGGTCGAGACGATTCCCGACACGCCCCCCGAGGTGGAGCGCATCGGTGCCCTTGAGGTGAACGCGCGCGGGACCTTCAACCTGACCTACCGCGCCAAGGACGATTACGGCATCGCCTCCGCCGAGGGGGTGGTGGAACCCCTGGCCAACACCCGCGCCCTGGTGCCGCCGCCGCGGATCGCCCTGGCCCTGCCGGCGGACGCCGCCGGCGAGCGCGATACCAAGACCCTGGTCGATCTCACCGACAATCCGTGGTCAGGCGCGCGCGTGCGCCTGACCCTGGTGGTGAAGGACGAGGCCGGTCAGGAGGGGCGTACGCCCACCGCCGAGGTGACGCTGCCCGCGCGGGTCTTCACCCAACCCCTGGCCCGCGCCCTGGCCGAGGAGCGCCGGCGCCTGATCACCGCGCCCGACGACAGCCGCGTCCGGGTCCAGACCGCCGTCGACGCACTGCTCATCGCGCCCGACACCTTCACGCCCCAGGCCAGCGTCTACCTCGGGCTCAAGGCCGCCTCGCGCCGCCTGAAGGCCGCGCGGAGCGACGAGGCCCTGATGGCGGTGGCCGACCTCCTCTGGGAGATGGCCCTGAAGATCGAGGACGGCGACCTCTCGGATGCGGAGAAGAGCCTCCGCGCCGCCCAGGACAACCTCAAGCAGGCGATCGAGCGCAACGCGCCCGACGAGGAGATCAAGAAGCTCACGGAGGACCTCAAACAGGCCCTCGACAAGTTCATGAAGGGCATGGCCGAGCGCCAGCGCAAGGACGGCAAGCCCCAGGCCGAGAAGAGCCCGCCGAACGCGAACGCCAAGACGGTGACGCCGGACGACCTCGACAAGATGCTGAACGACATGGCCGAAGCCATGAAGCGCGGCGACACCGCCGAGGCGCAGCGACTCCTCGACCAGCTCCGCGAGATCCTCGAGAATCTCCAGACCGCGGAGCCCGGCGGCAAGTCCGACCCCAACAGCCGCGAGATGAGCAAGCAGGCCGACGAGCTCGACAAGCTCTCCCGCGAGCAGCAGGACCTGCGCGACGAGACCTTCAAGGACGGCCAGGACAAGCGCGGCCAGCAGGGCCAGGGTCAGCGGGGCCAGCGCCCGCAGCGCGGGCAGCCGGGCCAGCAGGGCGAAGGCCAGAAGGGTCAACAGGGACAGCAGGGCCAAGGACAGCAAGGACAAGGACAGCAGGGTCAGAAGGGCGAGGGCCAGAAGGGCGGCGCCGGTCAGCGCCAGCAGGCCCTCCGCGAGCGCCTGGACGAGCTGCAGCGCCGCATGAAGGACCTCGGCATGCAGGGCGAGGACGGCCTGTCCGATGCCGAGGAGGCCATGCGCGAGGCCGAGGGCGCCCTCGGCCAGGGCAAGGACGGCGACGCGGTCGAGGCCCAGGGCCGGGCCCTGGACGGACTCAAGCGCGGCGCCGAAGGCATGCAGAAGCAGATGCAGGAGATGGCCGAGGGCGAGGGGGAAGGCGACGGGAAAGGCGAGGGCGAGGGTGGCGAGAAGCCGAGTCAGCAGGGCCAGGCCGGCAACCGCGACGACGATCCCCTCGGCCGACCCACCAAGGGCCGCGACATGACCAACGGCAATGCCCGCGTGCCGACGGCCGACGAATCCACCGTGCAGCGCACCCGCCGCATCATGGAGGAGCTGCGGCGCAAGCTCGGCGACCCGAGCCGCCCGCGCGAGGAGCTCGACTACTTTGAGCGTCTCCTGCGCCGCAATTGACGCATCGAACCGCCCCCTGGGCTCCTCCCCCGGAGGGGCCCATATGGGGAGCGATAATTCCCGACCCGACAGCCACGAGACCTGACGCCGTGATCTCCTCCAATTCTCTCGTGCTCCTTGCCTGCGTCGCGGTGGCGGTGGTCCTGATCCTCGGCCTGTTCAACATGATGCGCGGGGGCAGCGCCAACCTCTCGCAGAAGCTCATGCGCCTGCGCGTCCTGCTGCAGTTCCTGGCGATCATCTTCATCATGGGCGTGGTCTGGTGGCGCTCGGCCTGACCCCGTCGCGCGGGGCGCCGCCGCGTCCTGATGTCGGTGCGTGACCGGGGCGCTGGCGCCCCCTCCGGCCGGCTGAGCGCCCGAACGGAGCGAGTGTGGCCGGGAGGTCTCACCGCACAGCTATCGCCGCCCCGCGACGCGCGATGCCTGCCGATGCCGTGAGCGGGCATGCTAGACACCTTCGGTCAACCCGGAACCATCCCGATGCAGTCCCACCCGCTTCGCCTCGCCGCTGCCGCCGCCGTGCTCGCCACGGCCATGCCGGTCCAGGCCGCCGACTTCCCGTCCGCGCCGCCGGCCGCCTATGTCAGCCCTGTGAAGCCCCTGAGCATCGTCTCCGAGGTCCGCATCGGCGGCGCCGTGCAGGATCCCGGCAGTGCCGAGCACAACACCAGCAACATCAACGGCGAGATTCTGTTCTCCAAGCCGCTGGTGAGCGTCGATCCGTTCTGGCAGGCCTTCGTGCCCCGGGCCACCGTCGGCGGCAGCTACAACTTCGGCGGCCGCACCAGCTACGCCTATATCGGCGCGACCTGGACCGTGGATCTCTTCCCGCAGACCCTGAACAACATCGTCTTCCTCGAAGGCTTCTTCGGCGCCGGCGCCCATAACGGCTACACGGGCCCGAAGCCGACCGCCCCGGCCGGGTTCAACACGCTGGGCTGCAATCCGCTCTTCCGCGAGGCGGCCGCCCTCGGCTTCCGGCTCACCGAGCACTGGAGCATCATGGCCACCGTCGAGCACATGTCGAATGCCGGCCTCTGCGCGAACAACCGCGGCCTGACCAATTTCGGCGGCAAGCTCGGCTACACCTTCTGAGTTCGCCGCGCTCGCATCCGCCGTGAGCCTCAAGGGCCGGTTCCGCCGATGCGGGGCCGGCCCTTATCGTTCCGATTCAGCGACTCCCAGCGGCGGCAAACTGCGCTAGGTTCCCGCTCCTGCAGGCCTCACTTGCCAGCCCCGCTCAGGATCGGACGCCATCGTGGTCACCCTCAACCGCATCTACACCCGAACCGGCGACAAGGGCTCGACCGCCCTCGCCAGCGGCGAACGGCGCTCGAAGGCGGATCTGCGGATCGAGACCTACGGCACCGTCGACGAGACCAATGCCTGCATCGGCCTCGTGCGTCTGCATGCCGATCCGCGCCTCGACGCCATGCTGAGCGCAATCCAAAATGACCTGTTCGACCTCGGCGCGGACCTCGCAACCCCGGAAAGCGCCGAGCCGCCGAAATACGAGCCGCTGCGGATCGTCGCCGCGCAGGTGCAGCGGGTCGAGCGCGACATCGACGCGCTGAATGCCGACCTCTCGCCCCTGAAGTCCTTCGTGCTGCCCGGGGGATCGCCGGCCTCGGCCGCTCTGCATCTTGCCCGGACGGTGTGTCGGCGGGCCGAGCGCCTGGCGGTGGCCCTGGCCGCCACCGAGGGCGAGATCGTCTCGCCGGAAGCCCTGCAATACCTGAACAGGCTCTCGGACTTCCTGTTCGTGGCGAGCCGGACCGCCAATGCCAACGGCGCCGACGACGTGCTCTGGGTGCCGGGCAAGAATCGCTGAAAGCCAGGCATTCGGAATACCACGGAGCTGCGGGCCCGGGGCCGTGCGGCCGGTCCGCAGCGCCGGACGGCACTCACCGGGGCGGGCGGCGGCGGGGCGCGTTGACAAGGCGGAAATGAGGCCGTTACGGTCCGCCGCCTCAATGACCAGGGTTCTGGACATCCGGGTTTCCCGGAGGTCCTTTGCGCGCCGCGCCGGCCTGGTCGAAAAACATTATCCGCGCGGAGGATTGTGAACGCCATGAAGGTTCTGGTGCCCGTCAAGCGGGTCGTCGACTACAACGTCAAGATCCGGGTCAAGGCCGACGGTTCGGGCGTGGACCTCGCCAACGTCAAGATGTCCATGAACCCCTTCGACGAGATCGCCGTCGAGGAGGCGATTCGCCTGAAGGAGAAGGGCAAGGTCACCGAGATCGTCGCCGTCTCGATCGGTCCGCAGCAGGCGCAGGAGACTCTTCGGACCGCCCTCGCCATGGGCGCCGACCGGGCGATCCTGGTGAAGACCGACGGCGTGGTCGAGCCGCTGGCGGTGGCCAAGATCCTGAAGGCCCTGGTCGAGAAGGAGGCCCCCGGCCTCGTCATCCTCGGCAAGCAGGCCATCGACGACGATTCGAACCAGACCGGCCAGATGCTGGCGGCCCTCCTCGACTGGCCCCAGGGTACTTTCGCCTTCAAGATCGAATTCGGCGAGGGCGCGATCGACGTCACCCGCGAGATCGATGGCGGCCTCCAGACCGTGACCCTGACCCTGCCGGCCATCGTCACCACCGACCTGCGTCTCAACGAGCCGCGCTACGCCTCGCTGCCCAACATCATGAAGGCGAAGAAGAAGCCCCTCGAGGAGCTGGCCCCCGATGCCCTGGGCGTCGATGTGACCCCGCGGGTCACCGTGCTCAAGACCGTGGAGCCCGCCGGGCGCAAGGCCGGCATTAAGGTCGGGTCCCCGGCCGAACTCGTGCAGAAGCTGAAGGGCGAGGCCGGGGTTCTCTGAGACCTCGCCCCGCCGATGGCTTCAAGACCCCGCCGCGCCGACGCGGCGGGTGAGACGGGGTCCGGGACCCTCCTGCTGATCGATTTTGAGGTTCGCACACCATGGCCACCCTACTCCTCATCGAGCACGACAACGGCGCGGTCCGCGACGCGAGCCTGAAGGCTTTGACGGCCGCCGTCGCCCTGGGCGGACCCGTGCACGCCCTCGTGGCCGGCGCCGGCAGCCGCCCCGCCGCCGAATCCGCCGCCAAGCTCGAAGGGATCGAGAAGGTGCTGCTGGCCGAGGACGCCACCTACGACCACCTCCTCGCCGAGCCGACGGCCGCGCTGCTCGTCGCCCTGGCGGAGCCCTACGACAACGTCGTCGCGGCGGCCTCCACCACCGGCAAGAACGTGCTGCCGCGGGTGGCCGCCCTCCTCGACGTGGCGCAGATCTCCGACATCATCAGCGTGGTCTCCCCCGACACCTTCGAGCGTCCGATCTACGCCGGCAACGCGATCCAGACCGTGCAGGCCGGTGCCGGCAAGAAGGTGATCACCGTCCGCATGGCGGCCTTCAAGCCCGCCGGCGAGGGCGGTGCGGCCGCTGCGATCGAGCCGATCCAGGCAGCCGCCTCCTCGGGCAAGTCGAGCTTCAAGGGCGAGGAGATCGCCAAGTCCGACCGTCCCGAGCTGGCCGCGGCCAAGATCATCGTGTCCGGCGGCCGTTCGCTGGGCTCCTCGGACAAGTTCAAGGAGCTGATCGAGCCCCTGGCCGACAGCCTCGGCGCCGCCGTGGGCGCCTCCCGCGCCGCCGTCGATGCCGGCTACGCCCCGAACGACTGGCAGGTCGGGCAGACCGGCAAGGTGGTGGCACCGGAGCTCTACGTCGCGGTGGGCATCTCGGGCGCGATCCAGCACCTCGCCGGCATGAAGGACTCGAAGGTCATCGTCGCAATCAACAAGGACGAGGACGCACCGATCTTCCAGGTGGCGGATTACGGCCTCGTGGGCGACCTGTTCCAGATCGTCCCCGAGCTGCAGGCCGAAATCGCCAAGGCGAAGGGCTGAGGCGGAACAGGCACGTCCGGCCGGTGCGCGCCGCGCGCGCACCGATCGCCCGGTACGGATGGCCTTCCAACGTGGAAATGCTCTAGGACGCTGCTGCCGCGAAACGTTATAAGCGAAACGGGCGTCCTCGGCGGCCGGGCGGGACCCGGACCGCGACGGCGGGACGATCCAGGGGTGCGAGTGCAGACGATGGGCATCGATATCAGGACGGTCGGCATCATCGGCGCCGGGCAGATGGGCAGCGGTATCGCGCATGTCTGCGCGATGGCGGGGCTCGACGTCCGCCTGAACGACCGCGACCCGGCCCGCATCCACAACGGCCTCGCCACCGTGGACGGCAATCTCGCCCGTCAGGTGGCCAAGGGCACCATCGCGGACGATCAGCGCCGCAGCGCGGTCTCGCGGATCGTGGCGGCGGAGAGCTTCGACGACCTTGCGCCCTGTGACCTCGTCATCGAGGCGGCCACCGAAGACGAATCGACCAAGCGGCAGATCTTCAGCACGCTCTGCGCGTCGTTGAAACCCGATGCCCTGATCGCCACCAACACATCGTCCATCTCGATCACGCGACTCGCCGCCTCGACCGATCGGCCGGAGCGCTTCATCGGCATCCACTTCATGAATCCGGTGCCGGTGATGCAGCTCGTCGAGCTGATCCGCGGCATCGCCACGGAAGACCCGACTTACGAGTCAGCCAAAGCCTTCATCGCCAAGCTCGGCAAGACGTCGACGATGTCGGAAGATTTCCCGGCCTTCATCGTCAACCGCATCCTGCTGCCGATGATCAACGAGGCGATCTACACGCTCTACGAGGGCGTCGGCTCGGTGGAATCGATCGACACCGCGATGAAGCTCGGGGCGAACCACCCGATGGGGCCCCTGCAGCTGGCCGACTTCATCGGCCTCGATACCTGCCTGTCCGTGATGCAGGTGCTCTACGAGGGACTAGCCGATTCGAAGTATCGGCCCTGTCCGCTGCTGGTGAAATACGTCGAAGCCGGCTGGCTCGGCCGCAAGTCCAAGCGCGGCTTCTACGATTATCGCGGCGAAACGCCTGTGCCGACCCGCTGAGGCGGACCGGCACGGACGACCTTCAGGCTTACTGCTTGTTGCCGTTCGCGGCCGGCTGGGCCGGGCTCGGATAGGCCGGGTTCGCGGCCGGAACCGAACCGGTGTTCGACGACGACGTCGCGTTCGACGAACCCTTTACAGACCCCGTCACTTCCTGGCGGGAGGCGTCCTGGCTCTGGCTGGCGTAGTCCTTGGGCGAGTTCGCGCCCTGCCAGGTCATCAGGCCGGTGATGGCGATCGCGAGCAGCACGAGGCTGGCCACGAGGACGTAGAGTGCCGGCTTGCCGCGCTTGCCCTGCCGGGCTTCCTGACCGTGTAGATTCTCTGCCATGCGATCCTCGCTTGTACGGTCCTGAAGACCGATGTTTCGACCCGAGCACCGATTCCCGTGAATCCTGCCCGTGATTCTAGCTCGAGTCTGAAACGCGACGGTCGAGAGGGGAGTTCCCGCCGAGGTCCGACCTAGCGGCCGGTCACCAGCATGATCTTGCCGAGATGGGCGCTCGACTCCATCAGTTCGTGCGCCTTGCGGGCCTCCTCCAACGGGAAGGTGGCATGGATCACCGGGCGGATCGTCCCGGCTTCGAGCAGCGGCCAGACGTCCCGGGCAAGGCCTTCGGCGATCGCCGCCTTCTCGGCTTTCGGCCGGGCTCGGAGCGTCGCGCCGGTGAAGGTCAGGCGCTTCATCATGATCGGGGTCATGCTGAAGGCATCGACCTTGTAGCCCTGCATGAAGGCGATCTGCACGAGGCGCCCCTCGATCGCCAGGGCCGAGAGGTTCTTGGCGAGGTACGGCGCCCCGACCATGTCGAGGATGACGTCGACGCCGTTGCCGTCGGTGAGGCGCTTCACCTCCTCGACGAAGTCGGCCTCGCGGTAATTGATCGCCGCCTCGGCGCCGAGATCGCGGCAGAAGGCGCACTTCTCGGCCGAGCCGGCGGTGGCGAAGACGCGGGCGCCGTGATGCTTGGCGATCTGGATGGCGGTCGATCCGATGCCGCTCGATCCGCCATGGACGAGGAAAGACTCGCCGGCCTTGAGCCGCCCGCGCTCGATCACGGTGCTGTAGACGGTGAAGTAGTTCTCAGGCAGGCCCCCGGCCTCGACCAGCGAGAGCGACGCGGGCTTCGGCAGGCATTGGCCGATCTCGGCCACGGCAAACTCGGCGTAGCCACCGCTGATCACCAGGGCGCAGACCTCGTCGCCGACCGAGACGCCGGAGACGCCCTCACCGAGGGCGACGATGCGGCCGGCGACCTCGAGGCCGGGGATCTCGGTGGCACCCTTCGGCGGCGGGTACTTGCCCTCGCGCTGCTGGATGTCCGGCCGGTTGATCCCGGCGGCGACGACCTCGATCAGCACCTGGCCAGGCCCGGGCTGCGGCAGCGGCACCGTCTCCAGGGCCAGCACATCCGGCCCGCCGGCAGCGGTGAAGCGGATCTGTCGCATGGTCTCGGGCAGGCTGGCTGTCATCGGGGTCTCCTCCTGGAAGCCCCGTCATGTGCCGCCCGGCTGGTACTTGGCAAGATCATGGCTTGGCAAGATCAAGGCTTGGCAAGATCGCCGCTTGGCGAGATCACGCCGCGCGGGCGGCGCTCAGCGGGTGCCGTACATCCGGTCGCCGGCATCGCCGAGGCCCGGGACGATGTAGCCGTGGTCGTTGAGGTGGCTATCGATGGCGGCGGTCCAGACGGGGACATCCGGGTGGGCGGCCTGCAGGCGGGCGATGCCC
Source organism: Methylobacterium sp. Leaf111 (assembly GCF_001423285.1). NCBI lineage: Bacteria > Pseudomonadati > Pseudomonadota > Alphaproteobacteria > Hyphomicrobiales > Methylobacteriaceae > Methylobacterium > Methylobacterium sp. Leaf111. Next base: position 191,868 of record NZ_LMNE01000012.1, read on the forward strand.
TCCGGGGCCGCGAGCAGGCAGACGAAGCGCAGGTCCTGCGCGCCGCGCTGCTTCAGGAGGTTGATCGCCGCCACCGCCGAGTTCGCGGTCGCGAGCATCGGGTCGAGCACGAGAACCGTCCGGTCGACCAGATCGGAGGGCGCCTTGAAGTAGTATTCCACCGCTTCCAGAGTCTCGGGGTCGCGGTAGAGCCCCACATGCGCCACGCGGGCCGAGGGCACCAGGGACAGCATGCCGTCGAGGAAGCCGACGCCGGCCCGCAGAATCGGCGCCAGAACCAGCTTCTTGCCGGCGATCTGCGGCGCCTCCATCGACTGGATCGGCGTCTCGATCGTCACCGTCTCCAGGGGCAGGTCCCGGGTGACCTCGTAGGCCAGCAGCATGCCGATCTCGTTGAGGATCTGGCGGAAGCCCTTGGTCGAACGCTCGCGCTGGCGCAGCAGGGTCAGCTTGTGCTGCACGAGGGGGTGGTCCACCACCCGGACGGTCGCGGCGGCTGGCTGCATCGCTGGATCTCCATGAAGCCGAGGTCTGATCCTGGGCGGCGGGAGACCGAGGCAAGACCGGGACCGGATCTCTAGAGCATCGTGGGATTGCGAGCGAGGTCTTCGGACGGATTGCGCCCGGCAAAAAGGGCTCCCGACCTGCGCCGGAAGCCCTCGCGTCATTCCATTTCGGCGGAGAGGTCGCTCAGACCGCGCGGGTGGCGTCCGCGCTGCGGCGCTTCTGCATGAAGGCGTCGAACTGCTCGCGGTCCTTGGCCCGCTTCAGCTCCTCGACGAACTCGGCGAAGGCGCGGCTCTCCTCCTGCAGGGCCCGGCGCTGCGCATCGAGCCGCTCGATCTCGCTGCGGCGGTAGGCGTCGAAGGCGAGGTTGCCGGTGCTGCCGCCATTGGCGGACTCGAACGCCGCGGCGAAGCGCGAGCGCGTGGCGCTCGCGTTCCACGAGGAGCCGCGGCCGGCGAGGCCCCGCAACTCGCTGAGCGCGGGATACCCCGCGACCTTCCAGGCGATGTAGGCGGCGGCCAGGGGCCACCAGTAGACGAAGGCGACGACGATGGCGCCGATTTCGAGGGATCGCTTGGGGAAGGGGCCGCTACGGCAGACCTTCCCGGTGGTGAAGGGGGAGGAAGAGAAGCTCACGGCTCACGGCTCCAATGTAAATGTGAACGACATTCACTTGCGGATGGAGCGACGCGCTTTCAAGGGGCGCTCAATCGGTCAGGCCTGTTCGCGCGTCCGGCCGCCCGCTGCTGCGCCGTGGACGAGGGCGAGCACGCCCGCGCGCAGCAGCTCGTACTTGTCCGGCATGCCGGCGGATTTCGGCAGGTGTCCGGACGCGGAGAGGGTTGCGAGGCCGTGTGCGAGGGCCCAGACCTCCAGGGCGATGAACCGGGGCGCGACGCCGCCGAACCCCTCCGGAAAGGTCGCCTGAAGCGCCTCCACCAGGAGGTCGAACGGGCTCGGTCGGAGGCTCGGCACTGCGTTCGGTTCGGCGGCGGCGAGGCCGCGGGTCTCGAAGATCGCCGCGTAGTAGCCGGGTTCTTCCTCGGCGAAAGCCAGATAGGCCTCGCCCATCCGGGTGAACCGCTCCAGCGGCGTGCCCTTGGCCGTGAGGGCGCGGGCGAGGCGCTCGGCGAGGTCGGCGAAGCCGCGGCCGGCCACCTCTTCGAGCAGGGCCTCGCGTCCGCGGAAATGGCGGTAGAGCGCCGCCGGCGTGACGCCGACGAGGCGGGCCGCATCCACCAGCGTGAAGCCGCCGATGCCGCGCTCGGCGATGAAGCGGCGCGCCGCCTCGATCAGCGCCTCCTTGAGGTTGCCGTGGTGGTAGCTTCGCCGGTCACCCGGTCCTTCGCGCCAATGCCGCACGCCAAACTCCCCGCCCCCGCTCCGCATCGACAGGACCGGTCGTATCGGCCGAAGGTTCCCCGTCTCCCCCTCCCCTAACACGAAGGGATCGGCTGACGAGACCTCCCCGGGGCCACGGAGGTCGAATCCCGTCGGGTTTCCCGTATCCGACGGGCAGATCACGGGATTCCGTCTCGAAGACGCTTGTCGGGCGCGAAGCTTTGCCCCCATGATATTTACGAAGTAGAAACCTTGGGCTGTGGATCACGAGCCGTGCGGGAGTCGACGGGACAGGGTGATTTCGAAACCCTGACGGACCTCATCTACGAGGCGGCGATCCTGCCCGAGCTGTGGCCTGCGGTCCTGGACCGACTCGCCGCCATCGCCGGCGCCCAGGGAACGGTCCTGATCGCGGCCGATCTCGAAACCCATCGCTGGATCAACAGCGAATCCCTCGATCAGGTCATGGCCGATTTCGCCGCCGGGGGCTGGAGCAGCGCCGGTCAGCGCACGGCGAAGCTTCTCGCCGCCCGCCATGCGGGCTTCATCCGCGAGCAGGACGTCTACACCCAGGCCGAACTGGAGCAGGACGTCCTGATCCAGCAATTCCTGCGTCCGCGCGGGCTCGGATGGGGTGCCGCCACCGCCTGCCCGCTGACCACCGGCGACACGCTGATCTTCAGCATCGAGCGGCGCTACACGGACGGTCCGGTGCCGCAGGCCGCGACGGTGGTCCTCGACACCCTGCGGCCGCATCTGGGCCGCGCGGCCCTCGTCTCAGCCCGGCTGAAGCTGGAACGGGCACGCGCCGCGGTGGGCGCCCTGGAGGTGCTGGGCCTCCCGGCGGCCGTCCTCTCACGCCACGGGCGCCTGCAGGAACGCAATGCGAGTTTCACCGGCCTCGTGCCGCGGGTGGTGCGCGATCAACGCGAGCGGGTCGCCCTTGCCCATCCCGGTGCGGACGCCCTCATGGCGGACGTGCTCGCCGGTCAGCGGGCGCAGGCGGCGCGCTCCATTCCGATCCCGGCCGACGACGACCATCCCGCCATGGTTCTCCACCTGCTGCCCATGCGCGGGCAGGCCCAGGACGTCTTCGGTGGCGGCACCCTCCTGATGATCGCCGCCCCGGTCCTGCCGCGTCCCGTCCCGGGCACCGAATTGCTGGCCGGTCTGTTCGACCTGACGGCGGCCGAGGCGCGGATCGCGCGGGGCATCGCGGACGGCGTCACCATCGCGATCCTCGCCGCGCAGCAGAGCGTGCGGCCGGAAACCATTCGCGGTCAGGTCAAGGCGATCTTCGCCAAGACAGGTGTGACGCGCCAGGTCGACTTGGCCCGGCTGATCTCGGGCCTCAGCCTGATCCGGTGACGGCGGAGGTCACCGGGCGTCCCGGCCGCCGCCTACCCGATTCGCCGCCAGGGCGCGGAACAGGATGACGTTCGAAAGATCATACTGGACGGTGATCTCGGCGCCGTTCGCGGTCGGCGCGACGCTGTCGGGTAAGGGCGCCGGGGCCGGATTGATCAGGCAGGCGATCATCCGATCGCTCGTGCCCCGCTGCACGTGTCGCGCAACCCGCCGGCGCATCCATGGCGCCATCGTCCATCTCTCCAGCATGACCGCCCTCGCCCGTGGTTTGAAGAGTATTCAAGCGTGGGGTTGGGCGGCCTTCATCCCCCATTTGGGGGAAAGCGGGAATTCCTTCGCAGGAAATGTAACTTTAAAGCGATTCCTTCGGGGGAGGCCCTAGAGCCGAAAGAGGGAGCCCGCCCGCTCAAGGGCCGCCTTCTTGGCGTGCCGCGCCGCCTCCAGCCGCTCCACCTCGGACCGCAACAGTCGGATCCGCTCCTCGAGATCCTCGACCGACAGCGTGTCCAACGGTTCGCCGACCCGGTGAGCGATGGTCTGCCGGATGGCTCGGTCGTCCTCGTCGCGCATGGTGCTCCCCTCTCGTCCGTCAGTGCCAGCCCGTCCCCGCATCGAGGCGCGCGACCCCGAGATGCTGCGCGAGGGTCGCGCCGATATCCGCGAAGGTTTCGCGTCGGCCCAGGGACCCCGGCGAGACGCCGGGGCCGAAGGCCAGCACGGGAACCTGTTCCCGAGTGTGTTCGGTTCCGCCCCAGGTCGGATCGTTGCCGTGGTCCGCAGTGATGATGCAGAGGTCTCCGGGACGCAGCACGTCGTGGATCTCGGGCAGCCGGGCGTCGAAGCGTTCGAGTTCGGCGGCGTAGCCGGGCACGTCCCGACGATGGCCATGCTCGGTGTCGAAGTCGACGAGGTTGAGGAAGACGAGGCCGCCTTCCGGCAGCGCCGCGAATGCCGTCAGCGCGGCATCGAGACACGCGGTGTTGCCGCCAACCTTGATCTCCTGCCCGGTCGCCCGATGGGCGAAGATGTCGCCGATCTTGCCCACGCTGACGACGCTCCGCCCGGAGGCTCGGAGCACGTCCAGGAGGGTCCGGCCGGGCGGTTCGACCGCATAGTCCTTGCGGTTGGCGGTGCGCCGGAACCCGTCCTGCGCGCTGCCGACGAAGGGCCGGGCGATGACCCGGCCGACCCGGTAGGCGTCGCAGAGCTCGCGGGCGATCCGGCAGGTGTCGTAGAGCCGCTCCAACCCGAAGCTGTCCTCGTGCGCCGCGATCTGGAACACGCTGTCGGCGGAGGTGTAGCAGATCGGCCAGCCGGTCCGGACATGCTCGGCGCCCAGGCTGTCGATGATCGCGACGCCGGCGGCGTGGCAGTCCCCGAGGATGCCCGGCAGGCCGGCTCGCGCGATCAGCGACTCCGTCAGCGCGGCCGGGAAGGTCGGGACCGCGACGGGGAAGTAGCCCCAGGGCTCGCGGACCGGCACGCCGGCGATCTCCCAGTGACCCGAGGGTGTGTCCTTGCCGGCGGCGACCTCGACCGCGTGGCCGTAGGCGCCCGTCGGGGCGCCGGGGATCGCGAGACCGGGCGGCACCGCGCCGGTCGCGCCCATCGCCGCCAGCCCGAGGCCGAGGCGGGCCAGGTTCGGGAGTGCCAGGGGGCCCTGCCGCAGGCCAGCCCGGTCGCCCCGCCCCTCGGCGCAGGCGCGGGCGATGTGTCCGACCGTATCGGACCCGGCATCGCCGTAGCGAGCGGCATCCGGCGCGCCGCCGATGCCGACGGAATCGAGCACGATGAGGAAGGCGCGCGGCATGCCCGTTCCCCTCAGGCCGGGATCGGATCGGCGACGGCGTCGCTCTGGAGATCGAAGGCGGCGGCGAACAGCGCCTGGGTGTAGGCGGTCTTCGGCGCGGCGAAGATGTCCTCGGCCGGGCCCTCCTCGACGACGCGGCCGTTCTGCATCACCAGCACGTAGTTCGCCAGCGCCCGCACCACCTTGAGGTCGTGGCTGATGAACAGGTAGGCGAGCCCGCGCTCGCGCTGCAGGTCGCGCAGGAGGGTGACGATCTGGGCCTGGACCGAGCGGTCGAGGGCCGAGGTCGGCTCGTCCAGGACGACGAATTTGGGCTTGAGCACGATGGCCCGCGCGATGGCGATGCGCTGCCGCTGGCCGCCGGAGAACTCGTGCGGGTAGCGGTTCATGGTCGCCGGATCGAGGCCGACATCGTCGAGGGCCTTGGCGACGACCGCCTGCCGCTCGGCCCGCGTCTTCACCGCGCCCTGGACCACCAGCCCCTCGGCGACGATGTCCGCCACCGTCATGCGCGGCGAGAGCGAGCCGTAGGGGTCCTGAAAGACCACCTGCATGTCGCGTCGGATCGGGCGCATGGCGGCGGGCGGCAGGCCCGCGATGGAGCGGCCGAGGAACACGATGGGGCCCTCGCAGCCGGTGAGGCGCAGGAGCGCCAGGCCGAGGGTGGTCTTGCCCGAACCGGATTCGCCGACGACCCCGACGGTCTCGCCGGCCCGGACCCGCAGGGACACCCCGTCCACCGCCTTCACGTGGCTGGTGGTCCGGCGCAGCCAACCCTCGCGGATCGGGAACCAGACCTTGAGCGGGCCGGCCTCCAGGAGGCGCCCGGCATCGGGGGGAACCGGGTTGGCCCGGCCCTTCGGCTCCGAGGCGAGGAGGCGGCGGGTGTAGTCGTGCTGTGGCCGGGCGAAGATCTCCGCCACCGGGCCGGCCTCGACGACGCGCCCGGCGAGCATGACGCAGACGTTGTCGGCGATACGCAGCACGATGCCGAGGTCGTGGGTGATGAACAGCATCGCCATGCCGAGGCGCTTCTGCAGGTCGGCCAGCAGGGTGAGAATCTGCGCCTGGACGGTCACGTCGAGGGCGGTGGTCGGTTCGTCGGCCACCAGCAGGTCGGGCTCGCAGGCGAGCGCCATGGCGATCATCACGCGCTGGCGCTGTCCGCCCGAGAGCTCGTGCGGATAGGCGTTGAGGCGGCGCTCGGCGTCGCGCAGCCCGACCAGTTCGAGCAGTTCGAGGATGCGGGCCCGCGCCTTGCGACCGGACAGTCCGCGATGCACCTCCAGCACCTCGCCGATCTGCCGCTGGATCGTGTGCAGCGGGTTCAGGGAGGTCATCGGCTCCTGGAACACCATGGTGATGTCGGCGCCGCGGATGCCGCGCAGGCGCTTCTCCGGCAGGGTCAGCAGGTCTTCGCCCTTGAACAGGATGCGGCCGCCCGGATGGTAAGCGCTGCCGTCGAGGAGGCGCAGGATCGAGAGGGCCGTCACCGACTTGCCCGAGCCGGATTCCCCCACGAGGGCCAGCGTCTCTCCGGCCGTGATGGTGAAGCTCACGCGATCCACGGCGCGGGTCTCGCGCTCCCGCGTCCGGAAGGCGACCGACAGATCCTGAACGTCGAGGAGCGTTTCGGGCATCGAGGCCTGTTCTGCAGCGCGGCGGAATTCGCCACCACGCGGGTTATAGCGTGGGCGGACGGGATCGGCGAACGCGGATGCGACGCGGTCGGGGGCGTTTGTAATTGATCGTCGGCGCGCACGCTCTACAACCCGACCGTGACCTTGCCCCTTCGCCGTCTCTCCGCCGCCCTGCTGTCCCTCCTCCTCGGTGTCCTAGCCCCAGGGTCGGCTCGCGCCGCCGCCGAGGGCGCGACGGAGACGGTCGAACAGGCCCTGTGCCGCCTCATCGAGGGCTCGGCCAAGGCCCGCGGCCTGCCGGTGCCGTTCCTGACGCGCCTGATCTGGCGCGAGAGCGCCTTCCGGGTCACCGCCGTGAGCCCCGTCGGCGCGCAGGGCGTCGCCCAGTTCATGCCGGGCACGGCCCGGGAGCGCGGCCTGACCGATCCGTTCGATCCCGAGCAGGCGATCCCGCACGCGGCTCATCTGCTCGCCGACCTCAACCGGCAATTCGGCAATCTCGGGCTGGCGGCGGCGGCTTACAACGGCGGGCCGGGCCGGGTCTCGGCCTGGCTCGCGGGCAGCGGCGGCCTGCCCACCGAGACCCGGAACTACGTCCTGGCGATCACGGGCTCGCCCGCGGAAGCCTGGCGCCCGGGCGCGGCGATCGAGATGCCCGAGGAGGACGCGCCGAAAGCGAAGGACGGTTCGACCAAGACGCAAGAGACCAAGACGCCGGAGACCAAGACGCCGGAGACCAAGACGCCGGAGACCAAGGATCTCGGACCGAAGAAATCCGAGGCCGCGGCTTCGGAGCCCGGGGCCAATTCCGAGACCAGCTGCCTCAAGGTGACGGCGGCGCTGCGCATTCCGTCGCGCGGCGACCGGTTCGCCCTCGGCGGAAACGAGGGGCCGGCGGCGCCCTGGGGCATCCAGCTTGCCGGAAACTTCTCGAAATCGCTGGCGCTGCAGAGCTTCGCGCGAACACGGAAGCTCTACACAAGCGTGATCGGCGACGTTCGTCCGATGATCATCGGCACCCGCCTGCGCAGCCGCGGCACCCGCGCCTTCTACCGCATCCGCATCCCGGCCCAGAGCCGGGAGGCCGCCGACGGCCTGTGCGGGCGCATCCGGCAGGTGGGCGGCGCCTGCCTCGTCCTCAGAACCTGATCGGGACGCCAAGAACCTGAGGACCCGCTTCGCACCGCGACGCGACAGGTCGCTACGAATCGACCTCGCGCCATGAATTGCATTCGCGCCATGAATCCGCCGCGCCGGCCCTGTCACAGGGGGCTCGCCCCCCAACAGAGAGATGCATGACCCGGGTTCTTGCCGTCCTTGCCAGCCTCGCCGGACTCGCGCTCGTCGCGCTCGGCATCACGGCCTGCTCCCCCCTCGCCTTCTTCGACGCGATCGGTCCCCGGGACCAGGGCGGACGGATCAGCCTGAAGGACGCCGCGTTCGGCGCCCATCCGCGCCAGCGCCTCGACGTCTTCACCCCCGTGGCCGGCCCCACCGGCGCCCCCGTGCTGGTGTTCTTCTACGGTGGCTCTTGGAAGAACGGCGCGAAGGAGGACTATGCCTTCGTCGGACAGGCCCTCGCGGCGCAGGGGTTCGTGACCGTGTTGCCGGATTACCGGCTCTATCCGGAGGTCCGGTTCCCGGACTTCCTCGACGACGGGGCCCAGGCCCTGGCGTGGGTCGAGCGGAACATCGCCGCCTATGGGGGCGACCCGAGCCGGGTGGTCCTCGCCGGGCATTCGGCCGGCGCCTACAATGCAGTGATGCTCGCGCTCAACCCGTCCTACCTGCGCCGGGCCGGCGTCGATCCGCGGGTGATCCGGGCGGTGGCGGGCCTGTCCGGTCCCTACGACTTCCTGCCGCTGGATGCCGGCACCGCCACGGACTTGTTCGGCGAGGCCCCCGACACGGCGGCGACCCAGCCCATCACCTTCGCGGGCCCGCACTCGCCGCCGGCCTTCCTCGCCTCCGGCGACGGCGACACCACCGTCCGCCCTTCCAACACGCGCAGCCTCGCCGCGCGGCTGCGCGCTGCCCGCGTGCCGGTGCAGGAGCGGGTCTATGCGGGGCTCGACCATGCCGACACCCTGCTGGCGCTCTCTGTGACCTTCCGGTCGAAGGCCCCCGAGCTCGCCGAGATGGCGGCCTTCCTGCGCCAGCACGCCGGCGAGCGACCGCAGCAGGCGCGGATGGTCCCTCGCTAGGATCTGTCGGGGCGCAGCTAAAACCGGTTATCCCGAAACGACAGACGACAAGACAGATTCCAGGGGCTCAGGCGCCGCGCAAGGCGTCCCGCGCCTGCCGGTGGTCCGGCGCATCGGCGAAGGCCCGGCGCATCGCCGACCAGAGCGGCGTGCGCGCGAGGTGCTCATCCAGCGGCAGGGCACGCTGGAGCAGCCCGTCGGGGCGCCGGCGCTCGGGATTGGCGTTGAGCCAGGTGTTCCGGTTGGTGATGTCCCAGGTGAGGACGTTGAGCACCGCCGCCTCGTCCAGGACCACGTCGAGGAAGCGGCGGACCAAGTCGGATACCGCCCGGTCGCGGGCATTCAGGTCGGCGGGGTAGGTCCGATCGTTGACGTCGAGTTCCGTGACCTCAATGGCGAGCCCGAGGCCGGCCACCTCGCGCAGGAAGGTGCGCAGCTTGTCCTGGTTCAGCGAGTGTTTCGCGTAGAGGTGCCCCTGCAGGCCGAGCCGGCGGATCGGCACGCCGCGGCGGCGCATCCCCTCCAGGGTCCGCAGAACCATCGCGCGGCGCTGGTCGATCCAGTCCGCGTCGAGTTCGAGATCGTTCTCGTTCCAGACCCCAGCGGCGTCCGGTGCGACCGCGTGCTGGATGCGGAAGGCGAGATCGACGTAAGCAGGCCCCAGCGCCGCGAGCCACGGGGTGCGCCGCAGCCCGTCCGGGCGCCCGTCCTGGGGGCCGCAGATCTCGTTGACCACGTCCCAGGCCTCGATCCGCCCCCGATAGCGACCGGCCATGGCGCCGATCCAGCGGCGCAGGAAGGCTTCGCCCTCCCCCGCCGAGAGCCGTTCGCCGACCCAGACCGGCAGGCCCTCGTGCCAGACCAGGGTGTGGCCGCGCAGGCGCTGGCGGTTGGCCTCCGCGAAGGCCGCGACTTCGTCCGCGTAGGTGAAATCGAGGCTGTCCGGTGCCCGCCAGGCATAGGTCAGCTTCATCGCGTTCTCGGACACGAGGATGCCGGCCTCCCGAGCCAGGGCGCGCCCGTAGGCCGGGTCCTGCCGCAGGGTGACGCCGTTCACCGCCGAGCCGTAGGCCACCCCCTTGCGCGCGGCCGCCGCCTGGAGGCTGTCCTCCGACCACGAAGGCGCCGCGGCGAAGCCGGGCCCTGCTGCGAAGACGGGACTCCCGGCAAGGCCGAGAGCGCCGCCGAGGACGGCTCGGCGGGAGGGGCCGGGACGGCTCACGCCCCGGCGGTCTCGGGCTCCGGCGGGATCACCCGGGGCCGGCGGTCCGGGCCGATCGCCACGAAGGTGAAGAGTCCTTCGGTGACCTTCATGGTCTCCTCGCCCTCGCGCTCCCGGCGCCAGACCTCCACCTGGATGCCCATGGAGGTGCGGCCGACCCGCACGATCCAGGCGTAGATGCTCACCTCGTCGCCGACGATGACCGGTCGGTGGAAGGTCATGGCCTCCACCGAGATCGTGGCGCAGCGGCCCCGGGAGCGCCGGGCGGCGATGTTGCCGGCCGCGAGATCCATCTGGCCCATCAGCCAGCCGCCGAAGATGTCCCCGGCCGGGTTGGTGTCGGCCGGCATCGCGATGGTGCGCACCACGGGCGGGCCGCGGTCGTCGGGCTGGCGCGATGCGGAGGCGTCGGTCGTCATGGAGGAGAGGGTCTCGGGTTGCGCTGGACCGGCGCACGCAAGCCCTGCGCCGCCCGCGCCGTCATCTCACATCGGCCGTGGAGCGGCCAGGTTCTCAATCCGGCAGTGCGAAGATCACGAGGGCGTCGCCGGTGCCGAAGCCGGACCCCTTGGTGAAGGAGGCGCCGCCGGCCGCCACCGCGACGTACTGCCGGCCGTCGAGGGCGTAGGTGATGGGCGGGCCGCCGATGCCGGCGCCGCACTGGAAGCGCCACAGGATCGCACCGGTCTCGGCATCGTGGGCGTCGAGATGGCCGTCCTCCTCACCGGAGAAGACGAGGCCCGAGGCGGTGGCCAGCGTGCCGCCGGAGAGCCGGCTGCCGCCCTTCACCGTCCACTTGATCGCGCCGCCCCGGGCGAGGTCCACCGCCGTCAGGGTGCTGAAGCTCGGTTCGCCCTTGGCCTCGGTGGTCTCGGTGTAGCGGATCGCCGGCCGGTCGCCCGAGGCGGGGACCGTTCGGACCACGTAGGTGGTCGCTCCGTGCCGGACCTGGGCGAAGGCGGTCCCTCGCTGCGCATCGTAGGCCACCGGATGCCAGGAGATCGCCCCGAGCGGTCCGGGACTGACCACCGTTCCGGTTTCGGTCGGGGGCGCGTAGAGGTTCTTCTGGGCGATCAGCGGCTCGGACTTCGCCAGAAGCTTCCCCGTCATGCGGTCGTGGACGTAGAGCCAGCCGGTCTTCGAGCCCTGAGCCACGGCCTTGACCGGGCCCTGCGGCGTCGGCTGGTCGAGTAGGAAGGGCGGGCTCGCCACGTCGTAGCCCCACTCGTCGTGCGGGACCTGCTGATAGTACCAGCGCAACTGCCCCGTACGGACGTCGAGGGCGACGAGGCTCATGGTGTAGAGGTTGTCGCCCGGGCGCGAGAGGCCGAAATTCTGCGGCGCCGGATTGCCGGTGCCGACGTAGATCAACCCGAGATCCCGGTCGTAGGCCGGCGTCATCCAGAGCGAGCCGCCCCCGACCCGCCAGGCTTCCGGGTGGGCCGGGGCGGCGGCCTTCTCGGCGGCGATGTCCCGGTGCAGCGGCACCCCGTCGGGCGTGGTCGCCGAGAAGGCGCCCTCCCAGCCGTCCGACTTGGTCACGTACCAGCGCCAGCGCTCGGCCCCCGTGGCGGCGTCGTAGGCCGCGAGCCAGCCGCGGCGGCCGTAGCCGCCTTCGATGCCCACCACCGCGCCGCCGTCGAGGCCGCCCTTGGCGTCTTCCACGTGCAGGCCGTAGCCGGCGCCGGCGACGCCGACGATGACGAGGCCGTCGGCCACCAGGGGCGGCATCTTGAAGCCGAGGCGGCTCGACCCCTGGACCGTGCCGGCCCCGAGCGTGTCCGCCAGGGCCGAGGCGGTCTCCGATTCCCCCTCCTCCGGGCGCACCGCCTCGTGGTCCCACAGGACCTTTCCGGTGGCCGCGTCGAGGGCGATGATCCGCCCGTCCATGGTCGCCTCGAAGACCTTGCCGCCGGAGACGGCCACGCCCCGGTTCGAGGGCGGCCCGAAGATCTTCTCCGTGCGCGCCTTGTGGGTGTAGGTCCACAGCACCCGTCCGCTGCGCGCATCGAGGGCGGCGACGTGGTTCTGGGTGGTCGAGACGTAGAGCGTCCCGTCCACCATCACGGGTTCCGCCTGGAAGTAGCCGGTGATGCCGGTCTGGAAGATCCAGGCCGGGCGCAGGGCCTTCACGTTGCCCCGGTCAATCCCGGTGAGCGGCGAGAAGTGCTGGTTGGTGTGGTCGCGACCGAACATCGGCCAGTCGTCGGCCGACAGGGCCGTTCCGGGCAGGCTCGCGAGAATGAGGGCGGTGAGTCCGCGGCGAAACGTGTTCGGCATGAGCATTCCTCACCTCGGTCGCCCCGTGGCCGGGCGATCCGCAGCGGATTCTGGGACGGGAACGGTTCCGATCAGCCCGTTGCGCCCGGGCGTCCGGCCCCGGCGAGCTGCGCGGGCGTGTCGGCGGCGCCCATGGAGCCCGCCAGGGCGGCGGCGGTGAGCCCCGAGCTGTCCCGGGCATCCGGATCGGCGCCGTGGGCGAGGAGCAACGCGACCATCTCGGTGCGGTTGAACATCGCCGCGGTCATCAGGGCGGTCCGGCTCCCCGTCCCCGTGCCGTCGACCTGGGCGCCGTGGGCGAGGAGCAGGCCGGCGATGGCCATGTCACCCTTGAAGGCGGCGCCGGCCAGCGGCGTCTGGCCCCGGCCGTTGGCGAGTTCGGGGTCGCCGCCCGCCTCCAGGATCACCCGCGTCGCCTCGGCCTGCCCGTTATAGGCGGCAAGCATCAGGAGGCTGTCGCCCTTGTCGTTGCGCAGGTTCGCCGGCAGGCCCTGCCCGAACAGTGTCGCGAGATCCTCCGCGTGCCCCATGCGGGCGTACTGGAAGACCCGAGCGGCGAAGGCCAGGGTGTCGGCGTCGAGCTCGGGTTTCGGCGACGTCTCGCCTGTCGAAGAAGTCTCGGGATCCATCGGTCTGTCCGGTCTGGGGCGCGATGCGGCGGCGGTCCTGCGCGCAACCTAGCTCCGCGGGCGCAGGTGTCGAGGAACGGAGGGGCGGATTCTTTGCGGCCGCCGTCAGAACCCGTGGCGATCGAGGGTCTCTCGCAGGATGTCGATCGGAATCGCGTAGTCGGACTGCATCCCGAGATCCGGTGCGGCGCTGCTGCCGTGGATGCAGACGTAGGTGCCGCGCACGAGGCCGATGAGATCGAGGAAGAAGTCGTCGAGCATGTCCTGGTTGGTCAGCATCAGGCAGCGCACGCCGGGCTCGGCGAAGGCGAGGTTGCTGAGGGCGGCCCCCATCCCGCCGATGACGAAGCGTGCGGCGGCGAAGATCTGGACCTGGCGCGCGAAACACTCTGTCTCCGGATGAACGGTTCGGTAGCCGCGCTCCGCCAGCACGGCGATCACCTCCGCCTCGTTGACGAGGCGCCGCCGCGCGTTGCGGTTGCGGCTGACGTAGATCCGCTCCGCCAGCGGCTCGGGCGGGGGGCCGATCCGCTGGCGGATCTCCCGCGCGGAGTCGATGACGAGGGGCGACTTGGTGATCGGCTGCCGGGTGATCGGGGTCGGATAGACCAGTTCCGCGAACACGACCTCGCGCTGCGTGAGCCAGACGATCCGATCCGCGCCGATGCCCAGGGCCGCCAGGGAGTCCCGGTAGACCGTTTCCATCGCCGGAATGGCGTGAACGGTGACCTTGGCGCCGTCGAGCAGACCGGCGCGGGCGGCGACGTGGAGACGGGGCAGGCACTCGATGAGCCAGTGCCCGTAATTCTCGGCCCAGAGCTGCCAGAGATGCACCGTGCGGCCGGACACCCGGCGCGGATGGGGGAGAGTGTGGTGAACCGAACCCGTTCCGTCGGGCGCCAGCGTCAGGGCGCCGAGATAATCGCCGCGATCGCGGTTGATGAGGCTCTCCTCGACCAGGGCATCGCCCACCTGAACCAGTGCGAACCCGAAGACGCGGGCATCCCGGAATCGGTAGACGCGTGCCCCGGGGGGCACGGCCTCGGAGCCGGAGAACCGCGCCGCGAAGTCGGCGATCCGCGGCGGCGCCCCGACCAGTTCGGCGAGGGCCCGCCGATACGGCGGCGCATCGATGGAGATCGCCGAGGGGGCCGGGATCTCGGCCGCGGGCCGGAGGCGGATCGAAGCGGGAGCGGCATCCGGCTTGCCCACCATCCGGTACCCGCCGTGGCGTCGGCCCCCTCCGCCCAGGGCCGCGAGCCGCTGGTCGAGGAGGCGCGCCGACGGGTTCAGGGCGGGCAGGCGCGCCCGGAATCCCGTGCGCTCCGGCACCGCGTAGACGCCGCCCCGGGCCAGCATGGGATAGAGGACGGCGAAAGCGAAAGCCCGCTCGGCCTCGGAACAGCGACGATGGTCAACGATCAGGCTCGGGCCGTGAAAGCGTGCCAGCCCGCGCAGCCAGCGCCGATCGTCCAGGCGGCCGCATGCCACGGTGACATCGCCCGGAGCCCGGGTCGCAAGATCGGGATTGGCGGTGACGAGACAGATCGGCGCCTGGATGAAGCGGCGTCCGAACGGTTCGAGTCCGGGAACGAGTTCATCGCAGAGGATCAGGATCGCGCTCGGCCGCGTTGCCATGGCGAGGATGGCGGGCACGCAGGCGAGGCGCGATAAATCGCCGCGTGCGGTGTTTCCGGCCTCGGCGGAGCGACGGGCGCGCAGCATCCGGCCGCTGCGGACCCTTTTCCAAGCGGCCGGTAGAAACCATACTTGCACCATGCCGACTCCGAAGAAGCCACGCGCTGCGTCCGACCCAGCTCCCGACGCGGAGGTTCTGACCACGAATGTCGGGAATTCCAAGGGCTCGGACAGCAAGGGCTCGGACGGCAAGCGTGCGGGCGCCGAGGGCGCTGGCCCCAAGGCCGCGGGGGCAAAGGCTTCCGGAACGAAGGCGTCCGCACCGAGGACGCCGAATTCCAAGGCGTCGAAGCCCGAGCTCCAGCCCCTCGACGAGCACCTGGCGGCCCTCCTCAGCCCGGCCCTGAACCGGAACCGCCTGCCGCCGGTCGCGCCGCCGGCCCCGGCCCGTCCGGGCCAGCCGAAGCCGCCGCGCGGACGTGCCAAGGCGCCCGCGGCTTCCAACCAGGCGCCCGCGGCTTCGGGCCAGGCGCTCTCGGCTTCCAGCAATGCCCCGGCGATCGTCCCGGACAAGGCCTCCGGCATGGGCTTCGGCGAGGCCGCGCAGGCGACCTTCGCCCATGGCGAAGCAGCCGACGTCGATCCGCGCCTCGCCCAGGCCCTGGGCCTGCGCGCGCCGGAGGACGGACCGGTTCCGGAGGGCCTGGGGGCGGTCGAGCCGGCGGATGATGAGGAGACCTCGCTGGCCGCGGACGGCGTCTCGGCCACCGTGGACGCGCTGTCGCGCCTGCTCACCGAAGGCAACCCGCTGTTCCGGGATGGCCAGACCTGGGTGCCCCACCGGCCGGATCGGCCGAAGAAGTCCGAGGGCGGTCTCGCCTTCACGCTCAAATCGGAGTTCGAGCCGGCCGGCGATCAGCCCCGTGCCATCGCCGAGCTGGTGGACGGCGTGAAGAAAGCCGAGCGCGATCAGGTGCTGCTCGGCGTCACCGGCTCGGGCAAGACCTTCACCATGGCGAAGATCATCGAGGCGACCCAGCGGCCGGCCCTGATCCTCGCGCCGAACAAGACCCTGGCGGCGCAGCTCTATGGCGAGTTCAAGAGCTTCTTCCCTGACAACGCGGTGGAGTATTTCGTCTCGTACTACGATTACTACCAGCCCGAGGCCTACGTGCCGCGCTCGGACACCTTCATTGAGAAAGAATCGTCGATCAACGAACAGATCGACCGGATGCGCCACGCCGCCACCCGCGCCCTGCTGGAGCGCGACGACGTCATCATCGTCGCCTCGGTCTCGTGCATCTACGGCATCGGCTCGGTCGAGACCTACACGGCGATGTCGTTCACGGTGTCGCTTGAGGAGAAGATCGAGCAGCGCCAGCTCATCGCCGACCTCGTGGCGCTCCAGTACAAGCGCATCCAGTCGGACTTCGCCCGCGGCACCTTCCGGGTGCGCGGCGACGTGATCGAACTCTGGCCCGCCCACCTGGAAGACCGCGGCTGGCGCATCGGCCTGTTCGGCGACGAGATCGAATCCATCACCGAGTTCGATCCCCTCACGGGCAAGAAGATCAACGACCTCAAGTTCGTGAAGGTCTACGCCAATTCGCACTACGTGACGCCGCGCCCGACGCTCCAGCAGGCGATCAAGGGCATCAAGACCGAGCTCAAGCTGCGGGTCGACGAGCTGACAAAGATGGGCCGCCTGATCGAGGCGCAGCGCATCGAGCAGCGCTGCACCTTCGACATCGAGATGATCGAGGCCACCGGCGCCTGCAACGGCATCGAGAATTATTCGCGCTACCTCACGGGGCGCAAGCCCGGCGAACCACCGCCGACCCTGTTCGAGTACCTGCCGGACAACGCCCTGGTCTTCACTGACGAGAGCCACGTCACGGTTCCTCAGATCGGCGGCATGTACAAGGGCGACTTCCGACGCAAGGCGACCCTGGCCGAGTACGGCTTCCGCCTGCCCTCCTGCCTCGACAACCGCCCGCTGCGGTTCGAGGAATGGGACGCGATGCGACCGCAATCGATCCACGTCTCGGCCACGCCGGCCAAGTGGGAGATGGAGCAGACCGGCGGCGTCTTCGCCGAGCAGGTCATCCGCCCCACCGGCCTCGTCGACCCGGTGATCGAGATCCGACCCGCCCGCTCCCAGGTCGACGATCTCCTGGGCGAAGTCCGCGAGGTGGCGCAGGCCGGATACCGCACCCTGGTGACGACGCTGACCAAGCGCATGGCCGAGGACCTGACCGAGTACCTGCACGAGAACAGCGTGCGCGTGCGCTACATGCACTCCGACATCGATACCCTGGAGCGCATCGAGATCATCCGCGACCTGCGGCTCGGGGCCTTCGACGTGCTGATCGGCATCAACCTCCTGCGCGAGGGCCTCGACATTCCGGAATGCGCCCTGGTGGCCATCCTGGATGCCGACAAGGAGGGCTTCCTGCGTTCGGAAACCTCGCTGGTTCAGACCATCGGCCGCGCGGCCCGCAACGCCGACGCGCGCTGCATTCTCTATGCGGACAACATCACCGGCTCGATGGAGCGGGCGATGGCCGAGACCGAGCGCCGCCGGACCAAGCAGCTCGCCTACAATGTGGAGCACGGCATCACGCCCCAGAGCGTGAAGCGCGGCATCGCCGACATCCTCGACAGCGTCTTCGAGCGCGACCACGTCCAGGTCGATACGGGGCTCGCCAAGAACGCCGTCACCATCGGCCACAACCTCAAGGCGGTCATGGCCGACCTGGAGAAGCGGATGCGCACGGCGGCCGCCGATCTCGACTTCGAGGAAGCCGCGCGCCTGCGCGACGAACTGAAACGCCTGCAGGCCACGGAGTTGCTGGTATCGGACGATCCCATGGCCCGCCAGGGCGACGTGGAGCGGGAGGCGGGGCGCTTCGGCGCCAAGCAGAGCCGCATTTCCAAGCCGACCCTCGACAATATGGGGCCCGGGACCGACCGCGAGCTGCCGGTCGGCGCTCCGGTCTGGCAGGAGCGCCCGAAGGCCCGCTCGACTCAGGGGCTCGGGGGACAGAAGCCGAAATACAAGGGCGGGGGCGGACGCAAGCGCGGCTGACCGCACGGGACCCCGGCGGTTTGCCAGCGGCGGGCCGGAACCCATCGGCGGCGGCGGGGCTTGGTTCGGCAACAGACGCCCCCTCCCGTTCGGAGCCTGTCCCGTGACCCACCCATTCTCGCCCCGCTCCCGGGCAGGCCGCCCGGCCTTCCGGCCCCGCGCCGGCGGTGCGATCACCGCCCTGTTCCTGTCGGGCCTCGCCCTCTCGGGCGCCGTCGGCCTGCTCGTCGGGCCCGCGAGCCTGCGGCCGGCCTCGGCACAGTCGGTGGCCAATCCCAACGATCAGCCGACGCCCGGCACCCTGCCCGGCCGCGACACCGCGGCCGGCGCCGCCGAGCGGCCGACTGGCCAGGTCGCGCCGCCGAAGGCGATCTCCGCCCCGACCGCCGTCACCGCATCGGACGCAAAGCTGGGTGCGCGTACGAACCCGCTGGACCACCTTCCGGCGAAGGATCGCGCGGCCACGGGTGGAACGCGCCGCGACTGAGGCGTCGGCGCGGGGCCGCCACCATTCATCGACACAGGGGAGAAGCGCATATGGGCCTGCTCGATCAAGTCATCGGCGGCGTTCTCGGACAGGTGCTCGGCGGCGGGCGCGAGCCCGAGCGGAGTGGCGGCTCAAATGGCGGCATGCTCGGCGGGGCGATGTCGCCGATCGTTCAGGCCCTCTTGATGCTGCTGATGTCGAAGGGTGCCGGAGGCCTCGGGGATCTCCTGGGCGGCGGCCGTCATGACGGCCGCCCGCCCCGCGGCGATGACGGGGGCGACATCGGCGGCTTCGGCCAGGACCGCGGCCCGGAGCCGGGCTACGGCCGCGATCGGGGCGAAGACGCCTCGCCCCTGCCCGGACGCGAAGGCGATTTCAGCGACCTGTCCGGGATGCTCGACGGCCCAGGCGACCGTGCCTCGGCCCCTCAGGATCGCAGCGCCGGTGCGGGGCCCTACGCGCATCTCGATCACGAGGCGCAGGACGGCCGCAGCGGGCTCGACGGGTTGATCGACCGCTTCCAGCGCGGGGGCCTCGGCGACGTCATGGAATCCTGGATCGGCTCCGGCGAGAATCGTCCCGTGGCGCCCGATCGTCTCGCCGACGCCCTCGGTTCGGACACGGTGAACGCCCTTCAACAGCGCACCGGCCTGGACCGGGACAACCTGCTGTCGCAGCTCGCCCAGGCCCTGCCCCAGGTCATCAACGGGCTGACGCCGCAGGGCCGCCGACCCACAGGGGAGGATATCCGGGGCTGGTGACCGCCCGTCAGGGCGAACCAAAGCGCATGCCGGGCTCGTAGAGCCGGAAGGTGTTGCGCCCGGAATCCTTGGCTTGGAACAGGGCGAGGTCGGCATTCCGGCACAACAGGTTGGCCTCGGTCCCGTCCTGGGGCGCCATCGCGACGCCGACGCTCACGCCGACGGTGACGCTGGTGCCGTCGACGTCGATCGGCTGAGACACGACCTCGATCAGGCGCTGGGCCAGGGTCCGGATGCTGCTGCTCACCACGGGTCCGGTCTGGATGATCATGAACTCGTCGCCTCCGATCCGCGCGACGGTGTCCTCGGACCGGACCAGGGCGCGCAGGCGGTTCGCGACTGTCCGCAGCAGGATATCGCCAGCATGGTGGCCGAGGGTGTCGTTCACGAACTTGAAGCGGTCGAGATCGAGACAGAGGACGGCGAAGGTGGCCCCGCGACGCTGGCTCACGGCGAGTTCCTGGACGAGGCGCTCGCGGAACAGCGTCCGATTCGCGAGATCCGTCAGGGCGTCGTGCCGTGCCATATGGGCGATCTGGAATTCCGCCTCCTTGCGCGCACTGATGTCGCGCGCCGCGGCCACGTAGCCGGTCGCACGCCCGCCGTCGGCATCGTAGGTCAGGTTGAAATTGACCTCGACCCAGATCCAGTTGCCGTCCTTCCGGCGGTAGCGCTGGGTCGACACCGCCCGGGTGACGCGCTCCGCGCCGAGATCGGACAGGAGCCGTCCATACGCCTCGGCATCGGCGGGATGGACCTGGTCCAGGGGCCGGGTGCCGATCAGTTCCTCGGCCTCGTAGCCCAGGAGGGTACGTGAGGCCGGCGAGACGTAGCGGCGCACGGTGTCGAGGGTGGCCCAGATCACCATGTCGGAGCTGTTCTCGGCGAGAAGCCGGTAATGGGCCTCGCGCTCCCGCAGCTTGGCCTTCGCCCGATGCAGGCTGAGCTGTGCCGCCACGACCGAGGCCAGATCTTGCAGCCGCGCGCGATCCTCCGGTGCGAACCGGCGCGGGACCTGATCGACGACGCAGAGGATGCCGACGCGCAACCCGGCCTCGGCGACGAGCGGGGCGCCCGCGTAGAACCGGACATGCGGCGGATTGATCACCAGGGGGCTCTCGCGAAAGCGCGGATCCGCCCAGGCATCCTCCACCACGAACACGTCGTCCGACAGGATGGCGTAGTTGCAGAATGCGCCCTCGCGCGCCGTCTCGTCGAGGTCGAGGCCACACTTGGCCAGGAAGTGCTGGTGGTCCGCCGCGATCAGCGAGACGTAGGAGATCGGCATGCCGAACAGGACCGCCGCCGTGCGGCAGACGGCGTCGAAATGCGGTTCGGGTTCCGCTTGCAGGATGTCGAGATCCTGCAGCGCCCTCAGGCGCTCGGCTTCGTTGCTCGCTTTGGGGTACATGCGTGCCCTGAATTCCAGCGGACCGGCGAACCCGACCGGCTGGGCCCGGCACCTCCGGGGTGCCGGGCCCAGCCGATTGCATCGGGCTGAAAGCGCTCATCGTGTAGTTGGACGGACAGTCTTCCGAAGAACCGGATGCCCATTCGCCGGACATCATGTTCGCATCCATTTACGAAATGAGCTTTAACGAGCCAGGTCTGAGCATTTCCCGAACGAAGGTGCGGCACGTCATCATCCCCCGTTATTTTGTCGGACGGATCTGGCAAGTCGCGCAAAAGAATGTCGATCGCCCGGATTGGACGATCCGCTCGATCGTGCCAGTACATCCCCGCGCTCCACAACGGTGACCGACCCGGTCGTAGACCCGGAACGCGTGTTGAAACGCGCCGCTGCCGCCATCGGTATGGGCGTAATCGCGCAGGGTCGATCCTCCGGCCGCCACGGCCTCGGTCAGAACCTCACCGATAACCTTGGCGAGCCGCCGGGCCTTCGGTGTCGGCGTCCCGTCCGGTCTGGCGAGTTGTCCCGCCCGCATCTCGGGGTGCAGCCCCGCCCGATGAAGGGCCTCGCAGACGTAGATGTTGCCGAGACCGGCGATCAGTCGCTGGTCCAGGAGGGCGGCCTTCAGCGGCGTGATCCTGTTGCGGAACAGGCGCGCGACGGCGTCCGCGGTCAGGGCCTCGCTCAGGGGTTCGATCCCCATGCCGGCGAAGTGCCGGCTCTCGCCCAGGGCGGGGGTCGGAACGAGATCCATGAAACCGAAGCGCCGGACGTCGTTGTAGGTCACGGTGGCGCCGTTCGACATCGCCATGACGACATGGTCGTGCTTGGCGTTGCCCTGTGCGCCCTCGAGGTAGAAATCGCCGGGCGAGAGGTTGCGCCCGTCCGGCAGGGCCACGTCGAAGCGCCCGCTCATGCCGAGATGCATGATCAGCGACTCTCCCGAATCGAGACCGGCCACGAGGTACTTCGCCCGACGGGCGAGGTCCGTGACCGTGCGACCCTTCAGGCGTTCGGCGAAGCGGTCGGGGAACGGGAAGCGCAGGTTCGGACGCCGCAGGATCACGCGGCTGAAGCGGGACCCCACCAGGGCCGGGGCGAGGCCGAGCCGTACGGTTTCGACTTCCGGGAGTTCGGGCATGCGTTCGATCGGTGTCTTCGCTGCGGCATCGCCGATGGGGCACGTGCGGCGTCGCCGATGGGGACTGGGCTCGGATGGCAGATGGCGATTTCGGCCACGTTTCGCTATGAGCGTCCGCGAGAGGGTGGTCCATGAGTTCGGTAAAACGGTCGGTCGATCAATCCGCGGACGAGGCGAGCACGCATTTCGGCTTCGAAAGCGTGTCCCTCGACGAGAAGCAGGGGCGCGTCGACGACGTCTTCCGCTCCGTCGCCAAGCGCTACGACCTCATGAACGACCTGATGTCGGGTGGGCTGCACCGCGCTTGGAAGTCGCACCTCATCTCGATGCTGCGGCCGCCGCGCAACCGGCCCTTCCGGCACCTCGACGTGGCCGGCGGCACCGCCGACATCGCGTTCCGCGCCCTGGAGGCCGGCGGCCCCGCGACGCACTCCACCGTGCTCGACATCAACGAGGCCATGCTGCGCGTCGGCGCCGAGCGGGCCGGGGACCGCTTCACCGGGCGCATCGACTTCGTCACGGCCAATGCCGAGGCGCTGCCGCTCCCGGCGGAGCGGTTCGATGCCTACACCATCGCCTTCGGCATTCGGAACGTACCCCGGATCGACAAGGCGCTCGCCGAGGCGCACCGGGTCCTGAAGCCCGGCGGCCGGTTCCTCTGCCTCGAATTCTCGAAGGTCGACCTGCCGGTGCTCGACCGAATCTACGACGCCTACTCGTTCCACGTGATCCCGCGCCTCGGCGCGCGCGTGGCCGGCGACGCGGATTCCTACCGCTACCTCGTAGAATCGATCCGTAAGTTCCCCTCCCCCGGGCGTTTCGCCGGCATGATCGAGGCGGCCGGGTTCCGGCACGTCAGCCACCGGCCCCTGACGGGCGGCATCGTGGCGATCCATTCGGGCTGGAAGGTCTCGTGACGGCGGGTTTCGTGACGACGCGGGCCGCCTGATGCTCGGCGCCGTCGTTCACCTGGCCCGCGGCGCGCATGTCGGCTTCGTGCTGGCGCGCGAGGGCGCCCTCGCCCTGGTCGACCCGACCGAGTTGCCGCCGCACCTCCGCCTCGTCCTGCGGATCGGCCGGATGCTGGAGCGTCCCGGCCTAGGGGTCGGCGCCGGCCCGCTCCAGCGCGCCCTGACGCGCCTCGGGCCGAGCTACGTCAAGTTCGGCCAGTTCCTCGCCACCCGCCCCGACATCGTCGGCATGGCAGCGGCCCGCGACCTCGAAACCCTACAGGACCGTGTCCCCCCGTTCCCGCAGGAGACCGCGATCCGCTTGGTCGAGGCGGCGCTCGGCAAGCCGGTGGCGCATCTCTTCGTCTCGTTCAGCCCGCCCATCGCGGCGGCCTCGATCGCGCAGGTCCACAAGGCCCATATCCTCGACCTCGACGGCACCGAGCGCGTGCTGGCGATCAAGATCATGCGCCCGGGCGTGCGCGAGCGCTTCCAGCGCGACCTTCAGGTCATGCGCTTCATGGCCCGCGTGGTCCACGTGCTCTCGCCCAAGGCCGAGCGCCTGCGCCCCCGCGAGGTGGTGGAGATCCTCGCCCGCTCCGTGATGATGGAGATGGACTTCCGGCTCGAAGCGGCCGCGATGTCCGAGCTGGCGCAGAACACCCGGGACGACGCGGATTTCCGCGTGCCGAAGCCCGATTGGGAGCTGACCGCCCGCGACGTGCTCGCCAGCGAGTGGATCGAGGGCATCCGCCTCAACGACCGCGCCGCCATCGTGGCGGCCGGGCACGACCCGAAGGCCCTCGGCCGGGCCGTGATCCAGTCGTTCCTGCGCCACGCCATCCGGGACGGCTTCTTCCATGCCGACATGCATCCGGGGAACCTGTTCGTCGATCCGACCGGAACGCTCGTGGCCGTCGATTTCGGCATCATGGGCCGGCTTGGGCACATGGAGCGGCGCTTCCTCGCCGAGATCCTGCTCGGCTTCATCCTGCGCGACTACAAGCGCGTGGCCCAGGTGCATTTCGAGGCCGGCTACGTGCCGGCGCACCATTCGGTCGAGGATTTCGCCCAGGCGATCCGAGCGATCGGCGAGCCGATCCATCAGCGCAAGGCCGACGAGATCTCGATGGCCAAGGTGCTCACCCTGCTGTTCGACATCACCGCCCTGTTCGACATGAGCACCCGCACCGAACTGGTGATGCTGCAGAAGACCATGGTGGTGGTCGAGGGCGTCGCCCGCTCGCTCGATCCGCAACTCGACATGTGGACCGGCGCGGAGCCCGTGGTGCGCTCCTGGATCGCCCGCAACCTCGGGCCGGTGGGCCGTGTCGAGAGCCTCGGCCGCGCCGCTCTGACTATCACCGACGTGGTCTCGGACCTCCCCGACCTCGCCCAGCGCCTGCGCCGCATCCTGGTGCGCCTCGACGAGCGGGGTTCCAGCGACGCCGGTCGCCTCGACGCCTTCGCCCGGGCCGAGCGCAAGCGCGCGATCTGGTCGACGGTGGCCCTGTGGGGCATCGCCATCGGTGCGCTGGTGATGGCGTTCCGGTAGCCTGCCTTGCAACGCTCCGTCAGGCTCGCCTCCCGAGGGGTTCGACCATGACCCGCCCGCTCCAGAACCGCCGCATCCTCCTCGTCATCGGGGGCGGCATCGCCGCCTACAAGGCGCTGGACCTGATCCGGCGCCTGCGCGAGCGCGGGGCACAGGTGCGCCCGCTCCTGACCAAGGGGGCCCAGGAATTCGTGACGCCCCTGGCGGCGGCGG
The DNA here is from genome assembly GCF_001423285.1 of Methylobacterium sp. Leaf111. Taxonomy (NCBI): domain Bacteria; kingdom Pseudomonadati; phylum Pseudomonadota; class Alphaproteobacteria; order Hyphomicrobiales; family Methylobacteriaceae; genus Methylobacterium; species Methylobacterium sp. Leaf111. Next base: position 216,113 of record NZ_LMNE01000012.1, read on the forward strand.
CCCTCGCCGGTGAACGCGCCCATACGGACCTGTTCGACCGGGCCGAGGAAGCCGACATCGGTCACATCAAGCTTGCCCGGGACGCGGACGCCATCGTGGTCGCGCCGGCCACCGCCAGCCTGATGGCCCGCATGGCCACGGGCGATTCGTCCGACCTCGCCGCCACGGTGCTGTTGGCCACAACCCTGCCGATCCTGATCGCGCCCGCGATGAACGTGCGGATGTGGCAGCACCCGGCCACGCAGCGCAATCTCGCGACCCTGCGCGGCGACGGCGTCCGCGTCGTCGGTCCCAATGAAGGCGCCATGGCCGAAGCGGAGTTCGGGCCCGGCCGCCTCGCCGAGCCCGCCGAGATCGCCGACGCGGTGGAGACGATGCTGGCGGAGGCCCGTCCAGCCTCGGGCTTCGGCTTCCTGGCGGGACGCGGCGCGACCGTTGAGGCCGCGTCCGGCCCCTTGGCCGGCCGGCGCGTGCTCGTCACCTCCGGGCCGACCCACGAGCCGATCGACCCCGTGCGCTACCTCGCCAACCGCTCCTCCGGGCGCCAGGGCCATGCCATCGCGGCCGCCGCGGCGGCGGCCGGCGCGACGGTCATCCTGGTCTCCGGGCCGGTGGCGATTCCCCACCCGCCCGGTGTGCAGGTGGTCCCGGTCGAGACCGCCCGCGCGATGCTGGCGGCAGTGGAGGCCGCCCTCCCCGCCGACCTCGCCATCTTCGCCGCCGCCGTCGGCGACTGGCGACCGGCCGAGACGCGCGCGTCCAAGATCAAGAAGGACGGCTCCGCGCCGGCGCCCCTCGCCCTGGTCGAGAACCCCGACATCCTCGCCACCATCGCGGGACGCTCGGCCGGGCGCCCCCGCCTCGTCGTCGGCTTTGCGGCGGAGACCGACCGGGTTCTCGAGAACGCCCGCGCCAAGATCGCCCGCAAGGGTTGCGACCTCATCGTCGCCAACGACGTGTCGCCGGCCGGCGGGGTGATGGGCGGCACCGCCAACACCGTCCATCTGGTCGGGCGCGACGGCACCGTCGAGACCTGGCCGACCCTCGACAAGGACGAGGTCGGCCGCCGCCTGATCCAGCGTTTCGCCCACCTCCTCGACGTCTGATCCACAGGCTCGGGACAAGCGCGCGGAGCCGATCGCGGGCTGGCGCGTTAAGGCTTGACTAACACCTCTCGCCGCATCATTTCGGCGTCGTTCGCACGTGCAGCAGATCCGCTCGCCCGCGCAACTCCACAGGAACTCCCGACCCCAATGCCCAGCGACAGTAGTCGATGGACCGCGCCGCCGATGGCCCTCCGCGAGACCCGCGCCTGATCGCTTGATCCGGCTCGCCCGCGACCGGCCCCGATGGCCCGGTCGAACGAGGTGAGCCCATGACCTTATCGAATGCCTTTCCACGCCTGCGCGTCGCCGTGGCGCCCGTGCGGACCCTCAGCTTCCGCCGCGCGGATGGCTCCAAGCTCGTGCGCGTCAAGGCGCGCCGGCCCAGGACACGCCGTTCCACGCCGGGCGACGCCAGCGTCGCGCTGATCATGGCCGTGATGATGACACTGGTGTTCGGCCCGGTGATCGGCGTTCACCTGATCGCCGCCTTCGCGGCGGACGTTCCCCCGCAGGAGATGGTGGCCCGGGGCAGCGGAGCGGCACTGCCGCCGGGCTGAGCGTCCGGCCGTATCCCTTCTCTTGCAGGGGGGCGGCCCCTCGCTCAGGCCCGCGCCGCCTCCAGCTCCGCCGAGAGAGCGGCCTCGGCCGCCATGATCTTGCGGACCGCGGGACGGGCATTGATGCGGGCGAGGTAGGCCATGATTGGGGGCTCTTCCGGCACCAGCTTGAAGCTCGTGGTCCAGCTGAGAGCGGCGCCCCAGAGCACATCGGCGGCGGAGTGCCGGTTGCCGAGGAGGTAGGGGCCCGGCGTCAGGGCCTCCACCATCGTCCCCAGCACCGCGTCGAAGTCGCCGTAGGGCGACATCGCCCTCGGACCGGGCTCGCGCTGAAGTGCCCGGTCGACCACCGCCGGCTCGAAGGTCGAGCCATAGAAGACCATCCAGCGCAGGTACGGCCCGCGCAGCGGGTCGCCGATGGGCGGAGCGAGGCCCCGCTCGGGAAACAGGTCGGCCAGGTAGAGGTAGATCGCCGCCTGCTCGGTGATCAGCGCCTCGCCGTGGCGCAGGGCCGGCACCTTCCCCAGGGGATTGATCCGCAGGTACTCGGGCTCCCGCCCCCGTCCCGACGGCAGGTCCAGAACGTCCAGCGTGTGCGGCGCGGCGAGTTCCTCGAGCAGGATGCGTACGCCGGAGGATCGCGTCTGGGGGGCGTGGTATAGTATGAGATCGGGTTCCAAGCGGCAGACCTTCCGGGTGAATCGGTCGGCGCAGGCTCTGCGCCGGGACCGCTCAGGTCAACCGTTCGAACCAGTGTCCGATGCGGCGCCGGGCCCGGGAGGGTGCGGGTCTGCGCTCGCCTGAGGTCGCGCACGCCCGCTGTCAGACTAATATCCAGGCTTGCCCGCGTCCCATTCTCGTCGGTGAGCACCGATTCGGTTCGTTCCGGCGATTCAGCGCGAGAAGGTTCTCGACCGGTCCGCCGGACATCCGTGTGTCGGCTGCTCGCTCAACCCGATCTGCGTGCCTCGACCGCCTCGGCGAGGAGACAGAGGATCTCGAAGGCAAGAGTCGCCCCCGCGAGCGCCGTCACACCGGAGGGATCAAGGGGCGGTGCGACCTCGACCACATCGGCACCCACGAGATCCAGGCCGCGCAACCCGCGCACGATCTGCAGTGCCTCGCGGGCCGTGAACCCGCCCATCTCCGGCGTACCGGTGCCGGGGGCATAGGCGGGATCGAGGGCGTCGATGTCGAAGCTCAGGTAGGCTGGCAAGGGGCCGATCACGGCGCGGGCCTCGGCCAGGACCGCTGGCAGGCCGCGATCGATCACCGCCTCCATCGACAGGATGCGTACGCCCTGGGCCAGGGCCCAGTCGAGCTCGTCCGCCGAATCAGTACTGCCGCGCAGGCCGATCTGCACCATCCGGCGGGGATCGAGGACGCCGTCCTCGATGGCGCGGCGGAACGGGGTGCCGTGGGTCAGGCGCGTGCCGTCGTACTGCGCGTCATCGGTGTCGCCGTGGGCATCGATGTGGATCAGGCCGACGGGACGCGCTCCTCCGAGGGCCCGGAGCACCGGGTAGGTGACGAAGTGGTCGCCCCCGACCGAGAGCGGAACGATCCGGGCATGCGCCAGGGGCCGGTAGAAGGCCTCGATGGCCCGGGCCGTGGCGGCCACGTCGACGGGATTGACGGGAACGTCGCCGAGATCGGCGCAGGCCGCGAGGTCGTAGGGTGCCACGCCGGTGGCGGCGTTCCGGGCGCGGGTGCCGGTGGAGGCCTCGCGCACGCCGCGCGGACCGAGCCGCGCGCCGGGCCGGTTGGTGGTCGCGCCGTCGAAGGGAATGCCGATGAGGCCGATCTCGATTCGCCCCGGAGCTTCGGACGGGTCGATCACGGGCAGGCGCATGAAACTGGCGAGCCCCGAGAATCGCGGGGTCGCCATGCCCGATTGGGGTCGATGCCGCGCGATCCGCGCCCGATCCGCCTCGCTCCGCATCCGCTCTCCTCTCGCGCTCGGGTGGCGCGTCGACAGCCCCCCTGGGCGCCGAACCGACGACGGCACGATGACGTTCCGTTGACGGATCGGCAACGCGTGGCTATAGAGCCCACATCGCCGACGGACGCGCACTCCGCGATCGTCGGCTTCGCCATTGCCCGAACAACCTGCACGCGATCCACCGACACTCAAGCCCGCGGGCCCGTCGCGATCGCCTCAAACGTGACGAGGATGCCCCATGGCCAACACCGTGTCGGCCAAGAAAATGACCCGCAAGATTGCGAAGCGCACCGCGGTCAACCGCTCGCGTCGCAGCCGTATGCGCACCTTCGTCCGCAAGGTCGAGGAGGCCATCGCCGCCGGTGATCAGTCCAACGCGCTGACCGCCCTCCGCGCCGCCGAGCCCGAGATCATGCGGGCCGCCCAGCACGGCATCGTGCACAAGAACAACGCCTCCCGGAAGGTCTCGCGCCTCGCCGCGCGGGTGAAGGCGCTCGCCGCCTAAGCCATCCTTCCAGCAGAGACGCGAAAAGCCCGGCAGCGATGCCGGGCTTTTTTCGTTTCGGCTTCTGCGGCCCTTGTGCGGAGCACGCGCCCGCCGCGACCGAGACCATGCGAGCCAACGCCCCTTACACGCCCGAATCAGGACAGATCCGGTGACACGGCGTTAACGCTAACTGGAATCTGTCTTGTTGCGACCTGTCGAGGGCGAGTGTAGCTTAACGATGTGTCACGATGAACCAACAAATACCCGGTTACGGCGAGTCCAGGGCGAATCGTACACAAGGTGGGAGCCTCGCCTGGACTCGGCACCCGAACCCCGCGTCGGAATTGCTGCAATTTTAGCTATCCCCGTAAGTCCCGTTGTTAGGAGAACCGTAGCTTATTGTTGATAGGCTTGCTTCATCGACAAAAGCCTTCCCGGAGGCAGTTGACTCTGGTCCGGCAATATGGGTCTCGCGAATGCCTCGCGGGGCGCAACGTCAGTCAAGTGTGCGTACGTACCGGTGGCGGCCCTCCGCTCTCGGGACGAGGAGAGCGATGATGCATGTCGACGGTAGCGTGTCCGGCAATGCCGAGATGGGCATGAGCGGCGTGAGCGGTCCCGATACGGTGGCTGCCTGGGCCCGGGTGAAGCGGCGCCTGCGGGCGGAATTGGGCGAGGATGTGTTCGCGAGCTGGTTCGCCCGCCTCGAACTGGTGGAGGTCCTGGACGGAACCGCCCGCCTCACGGTGCCCACCCGGTTCCTCAAGAGCTGGATCGAATCCCACTACCTCGACCGGGTGCTGAACACCTTCCGCAGCGAGGTCGAGACCGTGTCGCGCCTCGACGTCTCGGTACGGGGTCCCTCCGCCGCGGCCCGCCCCGTTCCCAGCGTCCCGAAGACGGCGAGCAGCGCCGCGAGCCCCCTCGCCCGCCTCCAGGCCGCCGGCTCGGCGATGCCGTCGCACGGGGACGGCCTGAACGTCTCCGAGGGCGAGTCGGCCCAGGCCCCGCGCGGCGAGGCCGGCGGCGACCTCAACGGCGCCCCCCTCGACAACCGCCTGACCTTCGCGAGCTTCGTCGTCGGCCGTTCGAACGCCCTGGCCCACGCCGCCGCCGAGCGCGTCGCCCGCCACGACGGCCAGGGTGCCCTCTACAACCCGCTCTACTTCCATGCCGGCGTCGGCCTGGGCAAGACCCACCTCCTCCACGGCATCGGCCATGCCGCCCGGGAATCCGGCCGCCGGGTGATCTACCTCACCGCCGACCGCTTCATGTACGGCTTCGTCAACGCGCTGAAGACCCAGAACGCGCTGGCCTTCAAGGAGCGCCTGCGCGCCATCGACCTCCTCATCCTCGACGACGTCCAGTTCATCCAGGGCAAGTCGATCCAGGCCGAGTTCGGCCACACCATCAACGCGTTGATCGATGCCGGCCGCCAGGTGGTCGTCGCCTCGGACCGTCCGCCCACCGAGCTCGAAGCCCTGGAGGAGCGCGTGCGCTCGCGCCTGGCCGGTGGCCTCGTGGTGGAGATCGGCAGCCTCGACGAGCAGCTGCGCGCCTCGATCCTCTCGGCGCGCCTGGCCGCGGTGCAGGTCTCGCATCCGAACTTCGAGGTGTCCCCGACGGTGGCCACCTACGTCGCCCGGGCGATCACGGCCAATGGTCGCGATCTCGAAGGCGCCGTGAACCGTCTCCTGGCCCACGCCACCCTCACGGGCACGGCCGTGACCATGGAGACCGCCGAGACGGCGATCCGCGATCTCGTGAAGAACCGCGAGCCCAAGCGCATCAAGATCGAGGACATCCAGAAGCTGGTGGCCTCGCGCTACAACGTCTCGCGCTCCGACATCCTGTCCGAGCGGCGCACCGCCGCCGTGGTCAAGCCGCGCCAGATCGCGATGTACCTGTCGAAGGTGCTCACCCTGCGCTCGCTGCCCGAGATCGGCCGCCGCTTCGGCGGGCGCGACCACACCACCGTGCTGCACGCCGTGCGCAAGATCGACAAGCTGATCGGCGAGGACAACGTCCTAAACGACGAGGTCGAGCTTCTGAAGCGCATGCTGCAGGATTGAGCGCGCCGGGGTGTCGCGCCGTCGTGCGACGCCCCGAAACATCCGCGGATAGCCGGCCTCTCGCACTTGCGTTCGCCCGGAGGCTTCGCCAAGTTCGACGGCCACGGTGCCAGGGCGCACGTGGAACCGGAGCGCTTCGATCGCGCCCGTTCCGGCGACGTCCGACGAGAGACCACGAGTTCAGACCATGAGAGTCACTGTCGAGCGTGCGGCCCTTCTTCGGTCGCTCGGCCACGTGCACCGCGTGGTGGAGCGCCGCAATACCATCCCGATCCTGTCCAACGTCCTCCTCCGCTGCGATGCGGGCAGCCTGGAGCTGCGGGCGACCGACCTCGACATCGAGGTGACGGAGACCATTCCGGCCGACGTGGTGGATGCCGGCGCCACCACGGTGCCCGCCCACGTCATCTACGACATCGTGCGCAAGCTGCCGGACGGCGCCCAGGTCTCACTCGAGACCAGCGGCGAGACCGGGCAGATGACCATCCGTTCGGGGCGTTCGCGCTTCTCGCTCGGCGCCCTGCCCGAGGGGGATTTCCCCGATCTCGCGGCCGGCGAGCTGCCGACCCGCTTCGTGATCGCGGCCTCCGATCTGAAGCGCCTGATCGAGAAGACGCAGTTCGCGATTTCGACGGAAGAGACGCGCTACTATCTCAACGGCATCTATCTCCACACCATCGAGGTCGAAGGGACCCTGCGCATGCGCGGCGTCGCCACCGACGGGCACCGCCTCGCCCGCGTCGAGATCGAGGCGCCCGAGGGCAGCCGCGACATGCCGGGGATCATCGTGCCCCGCAAGGCGGTGGCCGAGATCATCAAGCTGGTGGAGGATGGCGGCGAGAGCGTCGAGATCGACCTGTCGCCGGCCAAGATCCGCTTCAAGTTCGCCAGCGGTGTGGTGCTGATCTCGAAGCTGATCGACGGGACCTTCCCGGATTACCAGCGCGTGATCCCGTCAGGCAACGACAAGTTCCTCACTGTCGAGCGCGACGTCTTCGCCAAGGCCGTCGATCGCGTCTCGACGATCTCTTCGGAGCGCGGCCGGGCGGTGAAGCTCGCCGTGCAGGAGGGCCGCCTCGCCCTCTCGGTGAACAACCCCGATTCCGGCAGCGCCACCGAGGAACTCGACGTCGATTACGACGCCCCCGCCCTCGATATCGGCTTCAACGCCCGCTACCTCCTCGACATCACGAGTCAGCTCGAGGGCGACACCGCCCTCTTCAAGCTGGCCGATCCGGGCTCCCCGACCCTGATCCAGGACCGCGAGGGCGCCGCCGCCCTCTACGTGCTGATGCCGATGCGGGTGTGATCGCCGCTCGTGGCGTCGCGGTGCGAGACAGGCCGCGGGTGATCGGCTAAGGGCAGGCGGGTGCGTCTCACCCGTCTGATCTGCCGCGACTTCCGGAACCACGCCGACCTCGACCTCGCGGTCGACCGTCGCTTCGTCGCCCTGGTGGGCGAGAACGGGGCCGGCAAGACCAACCTTTTGGAAGCAATCTCGCTGTTCTCGCCGGGACGCGGCCTGCGCCGCGCCGACCTTTCGGCGATGCCGCGGACCGGCGGGCCGGGCGGCTTCGCCGTGTCCATGACCCTGGCGGGGGATGAGACCGAGCATCGGATCGGCACCGGCTACGAACCGCCCGGCCTCGACGGCCGCGCCGCCCGCCTGTGCCGGATCGACGGGGCCACCGCGCCCTCGCCCGTGGCCTTCTCGGAGTTCCTCCGGGTGGTCTGGCTGACCCCGGATCTCGACGGTCTGTTTCGCGGCCCGGCCGGTGACCGGCGCCGCTTTCTCGACCGCCTCGTCCTCGCGGTGGACGCGAGCCACGGCGCCCGCGTCAACGCGATGGAGCGCGCCCTGCGCTCGCGCAATCGACTCCTCGACGAGCGGCCCAACGATGGCCAATGGCTCGACGCGATCGAGCGCGAGGTGGCCGAGCTCGGCGTCGCCGTGGCGCTGGCCCGGCGCGAGACTGCGGAGCGCCTGGATCGGCTCATCGCCGAGACCCGTGACGATGCCCAGCCCTTTCCCTGGGCCGGCCTGCGCCTGGAAGGCGACCTCGACGACCTCGTGGCGGTCTGGCCCGCGATCGAGGCCGAGGACCGCTTCCGCATGGCCCTGCGCCAGGGCCGCAGCCGCGACCGCGCCGCCGGCCGGACCCTGAGCGGACCGCAGACCAGTGACCTCGTGGTCCGCCACGGCCCGAAGGACGTGCCCGCCGCCACTGCCTCCACCGGCGAGCAGAAGGCACTCCTCATCGGCCTCGTCCTCGCCCATGCCCGCCTTGTCCAGGCCATGAGCGGCCTGGCGCCCGTGATCCTGCTCGACGAGGTCGCGGCCCATCTCGATCCGCGCCGGCGCGCCGGGCTCTTCGATGCCCTCGAAGCCCTGCAGGGGCAGGTCTGGATGACGGGGGCCGACCCGGCTCTGTTCGGCGAGCTGGACGGGCGGGCCGATATGGTCAAGGTCGCGGACGGGCGGATCGCCCGGGATTGATTCGTGGCGGGACCATGCCCCTTTCCAGCCTTCTCCTCTCCGCGCTGATCTACGCCGGCGCCGTAGCCTCGCCGGGGCCTGGAATCGCCGCACTCGTGGCCCGCGTGATGACCTCGGGCACCCGCGGCATTCTCGGATTCGTCCTCGGGATGATCGTCGGCGACCTCACGTGGTTCACCATCGCCGCCTGCGGTTTCGCGCTCCTGGCCCAGGCCTTCGCACCCGTCTTCGTGGCCCTGAAGGCAGGCGGCGTCCTCTACCTCGTCTACTTGGCCTGGAAGACCTGGAACGCTCCGGTGGACACAACCGCTCCGGCTGCTTCGCCGCGCCAGGACGCCGTGCGCGCTTTCCTAGGGGGCCTCACGATGACCCTCGGCAATCCGAAGGTGATCCTATTCTTCCTCGCCCTCCTCCCCAGCGTCGTCGACCTTCCGCACCTTTCGACGCTTGGCCTCATGACGATGGCGGCGGCCCTGGTTTCGGTGCTCGGGACGATGCTGGGACTCTACGTTCTTGCGGCCGACCGCGCCCGCCGGGCCTTCACCTCACGGCGCGCCCGCCGCCGGATCAACCAGGGCTCCGCGACCGTCATGGCCGGCGCGGCGGCCGCCATTGCCCTGCGCTGACATCCGGCGAGGGCCGATGCGATGTCGGTCTGCGAAAAGTCGTTGCCGATGAACTCCTGTGCGAGGGCCCGGCGCACCGCTTCGGTCTGGCTCGTCTTGGCCAGGTGGCCACCTTCTCGGCGAGGCGATTGACCTCCTCGCTTCGGATGGTCAGAGGCATTATGCCGATCCCCGGATCGACGCGTCACCCGTGTAGACGCGTCGAGCGTCTTGCCGACACATCGGCGCCGCAAGCGGCCCGCCCGCTCACCATCAGGCCAGGATGCCCATGACAAGCCGCCTCGACGAGGCTCGCGCCGCGTTGAAGACCACCTTCGGCTACGACGATTTCCGGCCCGGCCAGGACGAGGTGATCGGCGCCGTCCTCGACGGGACCGACGTGTTCGCCGTGATGCCCACGGGCTCCGGCAAGTCGATGACCTACCAGTTGCCGGCGCTCGTCGAATCGTCGCTGACCGTCGTGGTCTCGCCGCTGATCGCCCTGATGCACGACCAGGTGCAGCAGATGCTCGGCTTCGGCGTGGCGGCCGCGACGCTGAACTCGTCCGTCGCCGAGGCGACCTCCCGCGAGACCTGGCGGCAGATCCGCTCCGGCGACCTGCGCCTGCTCTTCGTCTCGCCCGAGCGGCTGATGATGGAGGGGCTCATGGACGCCCTGCGGGGCGCCGGCGTGCGCCGGCTCGCCGTGGACGAGGCGCACTGCGTCTCGCAATGGGGTCACGACTTCCGTCCGGAATACCGGGATCTTGCCCGGGCCCGCGAGGCGCTGGGCAACGTCCAGACCGTGGCGCTCACCGCCACTGCCGACAAGGCGACTCGGGCCGACATAACCGAGCGGCTGTTCCCGGCGGGCCGCGAACTCAAGGCCTTCGTCCATTCCTTCGACCGGCCGAACATCCGCCTGACCTTCACGCCGAAGGACAACCCCACCCGCCAGATCGAGCGCTTCCTGCGCCACCGGCGCGCCGAGAGTGGAATCATCTACTGCTCGTCCCGCAAGCGCACCGAGCAGCTGGCCGAGACCCTGGCCAAGGACGGCTTCAACGCCCTGCCCTACCATGCCGGCCTCGACCAGGGCACGCGCATGCGGAACCAGGACACCTTCCTGCAGGAGGACGGCGTGGTGATGACCGCCACGGTGGCCTTCGGCATGGGCATCAACAAGCCCGACGTGCGCTTCGTCTGCCATGCCGACATGCCCTCCAACGTCGAGGGCTACTACCAGGAGATCGGCCGCGCCGGCCGCGACGGCCTGCCCGCCGACACCCTGACCATCTACGGCCTGGACGACATGGCCCTGCGCCGCCGCCAGATCGACGAGAAGGACGTGCCGGACGAGCGCAGGCGCGTGGAGCGGCGCAAGCTGGAAGCCATGATCGCGCTCTGCGAAGGGGCCACCTGCCGGCGCCAGTCGCTGCTCGGCTATTTCGGCGAGGCGAGCGAACCCTGCGGGCGCTGCGACCTCTGCCGCAGCGGCGTCTCGCTCATCGACGCGACGGTGCCGGCCCAGAAGCTGCTCTCGGCCATCGTGCGAACCGGCCAGCGCTTCGGCGCCGCCTATGTCTGCGACGTGGTGCACGGGAAGGAATCCGACACGATCCGGCGTAACGGCCACGCGGCGTTGAAGACCTTCGGGGTCGGTGCCGACAAGCCCATCGCCGCCTGGCGCGCGATGCTGCGCCAGCTCTTCGCCGCCGGGGCCGTGACCGAGAACGGCGACGGGTTCGGCGGCCTCTCGCTCACCGACAAGGGCGAGGCGATCCTGTTCGGCCGCGAGGCCATCCAGATGCGGCCCGACCCAGAGCCGAAGGTGGCCGAGGCGCGCGACCGCAAGCGCGGGGCGGCCCGCGAGGACGCGAGCCTGGATCTCGATCCCGCCACCGAGGCCCTGTTCCAGCACCTGCGCGGCCTGCGCGCCACCATCGCCCGGGCCGAGGGCATCGCCGCCTTCATGGTCTTCCCCGACCGGACCCTGATCGAGATGGCGCGCACCAAGCCCGTCGACCTCTACGCCCTGCGCACGGTCCACGGCGTCGGCGAGCGCAAGCGCGAGGCCTACGGCGAGCGCTTCGTCGCGGCGGTGGCGGATTTCCTGTCCCACGCGCCAGCCGCCCGGTAGGACGTGCGGCCGGGGCGCCCCGACGGCGCCCGGATGCGCTTTCGCACTCGTCTATCCGGATCGCCATCGTGTAGGGACGGGCGCGGCCAGCGGCCGCCAGCTTCGAATCGGACGGGTCCCCATCATCACGCCTTCAGAACCGCCCGCACCGGCTGCCCGTCAGGTCTTCTACATGCCGGGCTTCGATCCCCGCGAACCCGAGACCTATTGGGGTCTGTTCCGGCGGGAAGCCCGGCTCACGGCCGTCCGGCGCGGACTGGCGATCACAGTGGGCGATCCGGAGCGGAGCGCGGACGGGCTGGCCGTCGACTGGCGCGTGGATCTCGACGGACACACGACGCACTACACCCTCCTGCGTTGGGACGACATCGTCGCGGCCCGGTTCCCCCGCACCAACGGACGCCGCCTGCTCGAGGTGCCGGCCCTGTGGTGGCGCCTGATCCGGTCGGGCTACGTCGCTCCCTTCCGGCGTGAGGCCCGGCGCTTCGCCCGGGTCATCGTCGGCGTCCACCTGATCTACCTGTTCCTCGTCGTCCTGAGCCTCGGCCTCGCGTCGGCTGCCGTCGCCCTGGTGCCTGGCCTGTCCGGGATCTGTGGGCTCCTGGCGGTGCCCGTGCTGGCCTACGGGCTCCTCGCGCTGCTCATGCGGGCGACCCGCGGCAAGCCGTTCTACGTGGCGCACCTCGTCGACGACACCGCCTTCACCCACGATCACGCCAGCGGCGCCGACACCCGGATGCGCGCCCGGCTCGACGCCTTCGCGTCGATCATCCGGGGCGCGGAGGGCCAGGCCTCCGAGATCGTGGTCATCGGCCATTCCTCGTCGAGCTTCCTCGGACTCGAGGCGCTCGACCGGGTGCTCGTCGCCGATCCCGAATTCGGCCGGCGCGGCACACCGGTCTCCTTCGTGAGCATCGGCAGCGTCATCCCGTGGATCACCCTCGACCCCCGCGCCACCGAGACCCGCGGCGCCCTCGCCCGGGTGGCGGCGAGCGACGCGATCCGCTGGCTCGACGTCCGGGCCAAGTGGGACTGGCTCTCGGTCCACCAGCGCAATCCGCTCAGCGCCTCGAAGCTTCCGGCGCCCTTGGCCCATCGCCCCGTCGAGATTCACGTCCGGATCGAGGATCTGATCGAGACGCGCATCATCGCCCGGCGCAAGTGGAACCTATTCCGGATGCACTTCCAGCTGCTCATGTCGAGCCGCGACCCGGAGGCCTTCGACTACGTCGCCTTCGTGGCCGGCCCCGAACCCGTCCATGCGCTGATCCGGCGCTGGCGCGACGTGAAGGAGCAGCCCAAGGGGCGTTTCATCGCCGAAAGCCCGGAGGATTAGGGCCGCGGATCGCGCTCGCGCCACGATCGCGTGTTGCCACGGCGCGGCGTTCCGCTTTAGAGCCGTCACGCACGGCCGGACCCGGACGGGGGCGGTGCCGAGAGGGTCGCATGTTCCGCAACGATGTTCCGATCACCCCCGAACTGGTCCGCCAGCACGGCCTGACGCCGGACGAGTACGCGCGCTTCCGCGGCCTGATCGGGCGCGACCCGACCCTGACCGAGCTCGGCATCGTCTCGGCGATGTGGAACGAGCACTGCTCCTACAAGTCGTCCCGCAAGCACCTGCGCGGCCTGCCGACCTCGGCGCCCTGGGTGATCCAGGGCCCGGGTGAGAACGCCGGCGTGATCGACATCGGCGATGGGCTCGCCTGCGTCTTCAAGATGGAAAGCCACAACCACCCGAGCTTCATCGAGCCCTACCAGGGCGCGACGACCGGCGTCGGCGGCATCCTGCGCGACGTGTTCACCATGGGCGCGCGCCCGATCGCCGCCCTGAACGCCCTCCGCTTCGGCTCGCCGGATCATCCGCGCACCCGCCACCTCGTCTCCGGCGTCGTCGCGGGCATCGGCGGCTACGGCAATTCCTTCGGCGTGCCGACGGTGGGCGGCGCCATGGGCTTCCACCCGCGCTACGACGGCAACATCCTCGTCAACGCCATGGCGGTGGGCCTCGCCCGCACCGACGGCATCTTCTACGCGGCCGCCACCGGCGTGGGCAATCCGATCGTCTATCTGGGTTCGAAGACCGGCCGCGACGGCATCCACGGCGCCACCATGGCGTCGGCGGAATTCGACGACGCCTCCGAGTCGAAGCGCCCCACCGTGCAGGTGGGCGACCCCTTCGCCGAGAAGCTGCTGCTGGAGGCCTGCCTCGAGCTGATGGCCTCGGGCGCCGTGATCGCGATCCAGGACATGGGCGCCGCCGGCCTGACCTGCTCGGCCGTCGAGATGGGCGCCAAGGGCGACCTCGGCGTCGAGCTCCACATCGAGAAGGTGCCCGCCCGCGAGGCCGGCATGACCGCCTACGAGATGATGCTCTCCGAGAGCCAGGAGCGCATGCTCATGGTGCTCAAGCCCGGCATGGAGGCCGAGGCGGAGGCGATCTTCGTGAAGTGGGGCCTCGATTTCGCGATCATCGGGCACACCACCGACACGCTCCGCTTCGTCGTGAAGCACGACGGCGTCGTCATGGCCGACCTGCCGATCAAGGAACTCGGCGACGAGGCACCCCTCTACGACCGGCCCCACATCGCCAACACGCACCAGCCGGTGCTCGCCGCCGCCGACGTACCCGAGACGGTGGGCAGCGCCGAGGCCCTGAAGCGCCTCGTCGGCTCGCCCGACCTCTCCTCGAAGCGCTGGGTCTACGAGCAATACGACCACTTCATCGGCGGCAATACCGTGCAGAAGCCGGGCGGCGACGCCGCCATCGTGCGGGTCGAGGACGGTCCGCGCGGCCTCGCCATGACCGCCGACGTCACCCCGCGCTATTGCGAGGCCGATCCCGTCGAGGGCGGCAAGCAGGCCGTGGCCGAGGCTTGGCGCAACATCACGGCGGTCGGCGGTCGGCCGCTGGCCATCACCGACAACCTTAACTTCGGCAACCCGGAGAAGCCCGAGGTGATGGGCCAGCTCGTCGGCTGCCTGAAGGGCATCGGCGAGGCCTGCAAGGCCCTCGACTTCCCCGTCGTCTCCGGCAACGTCTCGCTCTACAACGAGACCAACGGCGTCGGCATCCTGCCGACTCCCACCATCGGCGGCGTCGGCGTCCTCGACGACGTGACGCGCCACGCCACGATCGCCCTCAAGCGCGCCGGCGACGTCCTGGTGCTGATCGGCGAGACCGCCGGCTGGCTGGGCCAGTCGGTCTACCTCTCGGTCATCGCCGGCCGCGAGGAGGGAGCCCCGCCCCCGGTCGACCTCGCCGTGGAGCGCCGCAACGGCGATTTCGTGCGCGGCCTGATTACGTCGGGTCTCGTCGACACGGTCCACGACCTGTCCGACGGCGGCCTCGCCGTGGCGCTGGCCGAGATGGCGATGGCGGGCGGCATCGGCGCCGCCCTCCCCGAAGTGCCGCCGGGCGTGGCGACCCACGCCTACCTGTTCGGCGAGGACCAGGCCCGCTACCTCCTCGCCATCGACCCCGAGACGGCGCCGGATCTCCTCTACAGCGCCTCCGCGCAGGGCATCCCGGCGGCGGTGGTCGGCGTGACGGGCAACGACCATTTGACCCTGCCGCACGGCGAGACCATATCGGTGGCCACCTTGCGCGAGACCCACGAGGGCTGGCTGCCGGCCTACATGGCGAGCCAACCGGCGGGCGTCCCGGCCTGAAGCCCCCCCCTTTCCGACCGTCAGGAGCCAACCCGATGCCGATGGATGCGCGCGAGATCGAGGCGATGATCCGTGAGGCGCTGCCCGACGCCCGGATCGAGATCAAGGATCTGGCCGGCGACGGAGACCACTACGCCGCCACGGTCCTGTCCACGGCCTTCAAGGGCAAGACCCGCGTCGCGCAGCACCAGATGGTCTACGGCGCGTTGCAGGGCCGGATGGGGGGCGTGCTGCACGCCCTTGCGCTCACCACGGGCGTCCCGCAGGATTGAGGTCTCCCCGGAGGCGGACCGTATGGACCAGCCGAGCCTCTACGACGACGACATCGTGACCTGGGCCGAGCAGCAGGCCTCGACCCTGCGCGCTCTCGCGCGTCGGCCGGACCTGTTGAACATCCTGGATTGGGAGAACGTCGCCGAGGAGATCGAGAGCGTGGGTCGATCTCAGGTCCAGGCCGTGGAGAGCCTGCTGGCACAGACTTTGGCGCATCTGCTGAAGCGGTTGTCCGCGCCGGACGCAGCAGCTCTCGACCTTTGGTACCAGGAAGCCGGGACGTTCCAGATCACGGCGATGAATCGATACGAGCGCTTTCTGCGGCAACGCCTGGACTGGGATAAGATCTGGTCGTCTGCGCAGTCCCTGGCGAAGTTGAGCCTGAGGCGCTACGGCGATACCTTGATTCCGAACCTACCGGCGCAATGCCCTCTCGGTCCGGACGAACTTCTCGTGCTTCCGTGTGATTGGGATGCGGCACTGCGTCGGATCGCAGGATCGACGGCCTTGAAATCCGCGCTGGAATCCTGAACTCAAGCGCGAGCTTCCACGACCCGAGACGAACGAGGACTCCCATGAGCGACGTCAACACCGCGATCGAGAACGAGATCAAGTCCCAGGACGTGGTCGTCTTCATGAAGGGCACGCCACAGTTTCCGATGTGCGGTTTCTCGGGCCAGGTCGTGCAGATCCTCAATTACCTGGAAGTGCCGTTTAAGGGCGTCAATGTCCTCGACGATGCGGCGGTCCGGGACGGGATCAAGGCCTTCTCCAACTGGCCGACCATTCCGCAGATTTACGTGAAGGGCGAGTTCGTCGGAGGCTGCGACATCACCCGCGAGATGTTCCAATCGGGCGAGCTGCAGCAGTTCCTGTCCGAGAAGGGCATCCCCGTGAAGGCTCCGACCGCCGCCTGAGGCGCCCGTCGGCCCTGGGGAACGGAACGAGGGCGCGCGAGCGCCCTTTTTCCTGTTCCGCGGGGGCCTTCGCCGAACCTCCCCCCGTGTCCGACCGTTGATCCTCGAACAGGTCAGGCCGGGGAGCGGGCGATATGCGCGACGTCATCATCGTCGGCGGCGGTCCGGCGGGCCTCAACGCGGCGCTCATCCTCGGACGCTGCCGCCGCGACGTGCTCCTCTGCGATGCCGGCCAGCCCCGCAACGCGGTCACGCCGCGGAGCTGGGGGGTCTTCACCCGAGACGGCACGCCGCCCTTGGAGCTACGGGCCCGGGCCGAGGCCGATCTTGACCGCTATCCCACGGTGGAGCGCCGCGCGGTCGAGGTCACCCAGGCCCGGGGCTGCGACGAAGGCTTCTGCGTCACCCTGGCCGACGGCAGTCACGAGACGACGCGCAAGCTGGTGTTAGCGACGGGCCTGCATCAGGCCCTGCCCTCGGTGGAGGGCTTCGACCTCTACTGGGGCCATGGGGTCCATTCCTGCCCCTATTGCGACGGCTACGAGAATCGAGACCGGCCCCTCGTCGTCTATGCCCATGGCGAAGCGGCCAAGGGCATGGCCCTCGAGTTGACCGTCTGGAGCGACGACGTCACCCTCTGCACCGATGCGCAGCCGACCGTTCTCTCCAACCACGATCGCGCGCGTCTCGCCCACCACGGCGTCCGCATCGTCGAGACGCCGATCCGGCGCCTTGACGGCGACGGCCGCCAACCGCAGCGCCTCACCTTCGCGGACGGCACCAGTCTGCCCTGCCACGCGGTGTTCCTGATGACGATGCCGTGCGAGCCGTCCGACCTCATCACGCAGCTCGGCTGCGACCTGACCCGAAAGGGCGTGGTGCCGACGGGCGAGTACGAGACCACCAACGTGCCCGGCCTGTTCGTCGCCGGGGACGCCTCCCGCCGGGTGCAATTCGCCGTGGTCGCCGCCGCAGAGGGGGCCATGGCGGCCTTCGCGGTCAACACCGAGCTCCTGCGCGAAGACGTCGCCTGACCGACGTCGCCGGAGCGGAGTGCCGCTCCCCCGTTCAAGCCCCTGCCGAGCCCGGAGCCCGACCCGATGACCCTGCGCGTCCATCCGCACACGCCCCGCGTCGCCGTTCCCTGCCGCTGCGCACTCGGCGAGGAAGCGACCTGGGACGCCCGCTCGGGCACGCTCAGCTGGGTCGACGTCGAGACACCGACGATCTGGCGCTACGACCCCGCGAGCGGGGCGACCCAGCGCTATCCGCAGGACGAGAAGCTCGGATTCGCGCTTCTCACGGAAGATCCCGGCACGGTGCTCGCCGGCTTCGAATCCGGTGTCGTGCGGCTTCACTTGGAGAGCGGCCGTCGGGATCCGCTGGTGGCGCCCGACGATCATCGCTCGGGCAACCGGCTCAACAGCGGCCATGTCGGACCGGACGGCGCCCTCTACTTCAGCACCATGGACGACGCCGAGGCGGAGCCCACCGGCACCTTCCACCGCTGGCACGGTGGGCGCCTCGATGCCTTCGGAGGGCGGGTCGCCGTGTCGAACGGACCGGTGATGACGGCCGACGGCAGCCGGATCTACACCGCGGATACCGCCGAAGGGGTGATCCGGGTCCATCCCATCGCGGAGGACCGCATCGGACCGCCCCAGCCCTTCGCGGCCTTCGAAGCCGATTGGGGCAAGCCGGACGGCCTGACGGTCGATGCCGCCGGGTATCTCTGGGTCTGCCATTACGGTGGATCGCGCATCACCCGCTTCGATCCGGAGGGGCAGATCGAGCGCGTGCTGCCGGTGCCCACCGCGCTCGTCACCAAATGCGCCTTCGGCGGCCCGGATCTGACGACCCTGTTCATCACCACCGCCCTGCGCGGGCGCGACCCGGCCGACGACCCGCTGGCCGGCCACCTCCTCACCGTCGAGACCGACATCCGGGGCCTTCCCGCGGCGATCTACCAGGATGCGCGAACACTGTAATCAGGTGCGCTGCCGCACCGCGTTAACCTTCGGTCCGGCGCAGAGGTGAATTAACGGTAAATAATTGTGGGCTTTCGGAACTTATTGCCGCTGTCCCCATTATCTGCCAATGACGGGTCCTGAGGCTCCCTCCGGGGGCCCTTCAGGACCTCGGGTCCGGTGACCGCCATGCCAGTGTTCGAAGCCAAGAACCTCGATTCCGACTTCGAAGGCTTTGCCTTCCTGACCGCCATCCTGCATCCGTCGGCGGAAGCGCAGACGCGGGCACTGACCCACGGGCGCAACCGCGCGGCGCGGGGGTCGATGATCGCGGATCCCCTGACGATCGAGCCCCGCTTCCCCGTGCGGAACGCCGAGACCGAGATCGAGGCCCAGGCGTCCTGACCGCGGTTCGTCAGGTCGGCCGAACTCGGCCCGGCCTCACCACGCCTGCGGCGTGATGATGCCCTGCTTGGTGACGACGACCCAGCTCTTGCCCCGCCGTTCGATGCCCTCGATGCGTCCGACACCCGGAACGGTGTCGCCCGGGCCGACCTCCACGAGGCGGCGTTTGCGATCCTCCAGGACCGCCACCCCATCGTAGACCTCCCGGACCGCCCAGCCCTCGGCGGGTGACGGTTTCGGCTTGTCCGGAAGCGCGCCCGTCTCGGTGGGCTCGGGGGCGGCAGGTTTGGCGGCCTGGGGCGCGACGACGGGCGGCGGAGCCGGGGCCGCCGTGCGCTTCTCGATCTGCAGGGTGAGGGCGGCGAGGCGGGCGCTCTGGTCCTTCTCCGCCTGCTCGAGGCGGTCACCGGTGGCGGCGAGCTTCGTGGCGAGGCCCTGCTCCGCGCGGCCGAGGCGCTCGGCGAGATTCGTGTGGCGCGCCTTGGCCTCCTGGCGGCCGGCCTCCGCAATGTCCTGAAGTTGTGCGAGGCCCTTGGCCAGGCGCTCGACCTGCCGCTCGGATTCGGTGCGGCCGATCTCCATCTGGTGGCGGATCTGCGCCAGGGTCTCGCTGCCGTCCGCCCCGCGCGGGGCTGCGAGGCTCATCGCGCCGGCCCCCATGAGGGCGCCGAGCCCGAGGCTTGCCGCGGCGATGGCGAGGAGACGCGGCTCGGGGCGGAGCTTCGCGGTCCAGGGGGCGCCGCCGGCGACGGACGGCGCAGCGGCCTTCTCGGCCGAGGCGCGGGCGCCGAGGATCGCTTGCTTGAGCAGGGTGTCGGGCGAGGGGTCGGCCGATGCCGCGAGGGCCTTATTCGTCATGACCAATGCTTCCTGATGGGGCAGGAAGCATTGGTTAAGGCTGTTTCTTTACGAAACCGTTACCCTGTCTCCCGCGTGGCGGGTCGTCAGGCCGCCAGCCCCCGCTGGCGCAGGAGCGGGTCGATGCTCGGCAACCGCCCCCGGAAGGCGGTGTAGGCCTCGCTCGGATCACGCAGGTTGCCGGCCCCGTACACGTACTTGCGCAGCCGCGCCGCGGTCTCCGGATGGAAGATGTCCCCGGCCTCGCGGAAGGCGTCGAAGGCGTCGGCATCAAGCACCTCGGACCAGAGGTAGCTGTAGTAGCCGGCCGCGTAGCCGTCGCCCGAGAAGATATGCGCGAAATGCGGCGTCCGGTGCCGCATCGCGATCTCGGCCGGCATGGCGATGCGCTTGAGGGCGTCCGCCTCAAAGGCCGCCACGTCGAGCCCGTCCTCGCCGGCGCTCGACAGGTGCAGCGTCATGTCGACGATCGCCGAGGCGGTGTACTCGATGGTGGCGAAGCCCTGGTTGAAGGTCCGGGCCGCGAGCAGGCGCTTCAGCAGGTCCTCGGGCATCGGCTCACCGGTGCGGTAGTGCCGGGCGTGCTTGCGCAGCACCTCCGGCTGTTCGAGCCAATGCTCGTAGAGCTGCGACGGCAACTCGACGAAGTCGCCCGCCACCGCGGTTCCGGCGAGCAGCGGGTAGGTCACGTCGGAGAGGAGGCCGTGCAGGGCATGGCCGAACTCGTGGAACAGCGTCCGGGCATCGTCGAAGGAGAGCAGCGTGGCCTCGCCGTCCGGCGCCTTGGCGAAGTTCATCACATTGACGATGATCGGCTTGATGTCGCCGTTGAGCCGCTCCTGCGACCGGAAGGCGCTCATCCAGGCGCCGCTGCGCTTCGTGGCGCGGGCGAAGTAGTCGCCGAGGAACAGACCGACCTCGGATCCGTCCCCGTTGCGCACGGCCCAGGCGCGCACGTCCGGGTGATAGCGCGGCACGTCGGGCAGTTCTTCGAAGCGCAGGCCGAAGAGACGCTCGGCCGTGTCGAAGGCTGCCGCGATGACGCCGTCGAGGGGCAGGTACGGCTTGATCTCGCCCTCGTCGAGGTCGTGCTCGGCCCGGCGCAGCTTCTCGGCGTAGTGACGCCAGTCGTGCTTGGCGAGATCGAAGTTGTGGCCTTCCGCCTGGACCAGCGCCTGCAGCCGGTCCCGCTCGGTGGCGGCCTGGTGGTGCGCCGGCGTCCAGACGTTGCGCAGGAGGTCCATCGCCCGGTCGGGCGAGCCCGCCATCGTGTCCGAGAGCTTGAAATGGGCGAAGCTGTCGTAGCCGAGCAGTCGGGCCCGCTCGGCCCGCAGCGCGACGATCTCGGCGATGAGGCCGCGGTTGTCGGTGGCGCCGCCGCTTTCACCGCGGCGGGTCCAGGCGTCGTAGGCCTTCTCACGCAGGTCCCGGCGCGTGGAGAAGACAAGGAACGGCTCGATCAGCGAGCGCGACAGGGTGATGACGTGGCCGTGCGCGCTGGCCCGCTCCCGGGCCGCCGCCGCCGCTGCCGCGCGCAGGAAGGGCGGCAGCCCGGCAAGATCGTCCTCGGTCTCAAGGGGCAGGGCGAAACTGCTCTCGTCGGCGAGCAGGTTCTGGCTGAAGCTGGTGCCGAGCTCGGCCATGCGGGCGGCGATCTCAGCCATCCGATCCTTGGCCTCGGGCGCCAGATCGGCACCCGAGCGGCGGAAGCGGGTCCGGTAGCGGTCGAGCACCCGACGCTCCTCCGGTCCGAGCTGCTCGGCCCCGGGATCCACCGCGGAGATGCGGGCCCAGAGGGCGGCATCGAGGTAGATCGCACTGCCGTGGCGGGCCAGGCGCGGGGTGATGGCCCGCTCGACCGCCTGCAGCTCGGGGTTGGTGTGGCTTCCACTCAGGTTGAAGAACACCGAGGCGACGCGGTCGAGGTCGTGCCCCGCTCGCTCCAGAGCCGCAACCGTGTTGGCGAAGGTCGCCGGGGCGGTGTCGGCCGCGATGGCGTCGATCTCGGCCCGGTGGCTGGCCAGCGCCGCCTCGAAGGCCGGGAGATAATGGGCGGGCACGATGTGCTCGAACGGCGGCAGACCGTGGGGCGTCGACCAGGCCGGGTCGGCGAAGGGGCCGATCCGCGCCGCGGCGGCGGTCGTCTCGTGAGCCATCTCCTGGGAAGCGTCGGGCGTGCCAGTGGTCATTCGCAGTCCTTCGTCCGGTTCATCGCGCGTCGCGCCGCAAGGTAAGCACCCAGGCGCGAAGCGCAAATGCGGGCCTACGCCCGCAAGCGACACGGCGTCGGTTTCGTCTCTGGGTTGACGCGGTAAAGGCCCCGCGCGAACCCGCAGCGCCTCCCGACCGTTACCGGCGGTCCGGGGCCCCGGACCAGATGGAAAACGAGATGCGTCACCGACCCGCCCGCCGCCTTGCCGGAGCCGCGATCCTCGTCCTCGCCGGCCAACTCGGCCTCACGCGCGACGGTTCGGCGCAGGAGAAAGGCGTGCCGTCGGATGCGACGGCGATCCCGACGCCGCCGCCGGCGCCCCCGCCGCGCCCAACGGAGCTCGCCCCGCCGGCCCAGGTCGAAGCGCCGCGCCCACCCGAACGACCGGCGGAACTGTCGCCGCCGGCAGAGGCGGCAAAGGCGCGCGAGGCCGAACCGGTGAAGCCCACGGACGACGGGGAAGTGCCGGCGCCGCCTCCGCGACCCGCCGAACTCTCGGCCCCCGCCCTGGCCATCACCGTGGTGCCCGTCGACGACGGCGCCTGCCGGCGTCGCCTGGAGCGCCTCGGCGCACGCTTCGAGCCTCTGCCGGCCATCGCGAACGGTCAGTGCGGGGCAGCCAGGCCCCTGAAGGTCACGGCGCTGGCCGACGACCTTGCCCTGGCGCCGCCGGTGACCCTGGTCTGCGAAGCCGCCGAATCCCTCGCCCGCTGGACGACGGAGGCGCAGGTGGCCGCCGAGCGCGACCTCGGCCAGCCGCTGAAGGGGCTGACGATCGGGACGTCCTACGAATGCCGGGGCCAGAATCACGATCCCGATGCCAAGCTCAGCGAACACAGCTTCGCCAACGGCGTCGACGTGATGGGCTTCACCTTCGCCCACCGCCCGGCCCTCTCGGTGCTGGCCGCGCCGGAGGGAACGCCGGAGGCGACCTTCCTGGCCGCCGTACGCGGCCGGGCCTGCGCGTTCTTCCGCACGGTCCTCGGCCCGGGCTCGGATGCGGCCCACGCCAACCATCTCCATCTCGACGAGCGACAGCGGAATGCCGGCCACCGCCTCTGTCAGTGAGGGGCGGAACGCCGGACGGCCCCGCGCGCTTACTCCCGCGCCATCAGGCGGATAGCGCGGGAGTTCTTCGGTGATCAGGTATCCTTCGACACGCATTGGCGGCGGTCTCGCCGCCCTCGCCCTGGTCGCCCTGGCGGGCGGCGCGCAGGCCGAGACGAAGGACAAGGCGGAGGGACCGGCGCTGACGCGCGAGGCGGTGGAATCCGCAGCCCTGGCGCCGACCGGGGACGCCGCGAAGGCCGACGCCCAGGGCGGCGAACCGAAGACGGGCGCGGCGAAGAGGACGGACAGGGCCGAGTCGAAGGGCGAGGCGGCCAAGCGCAGCGGAGCGAAGCGCCCGGAGCCGGCGCTTGTGAAGGCGCAGATCCTCCTCGACCGGGCCCATTTCTCGCCCGGCGCCATCGATGGCCGGGACGGCGACAACCTGCGCGGCGCCTTGGCGGCCTTCGCCTCCGCCAACGGCCTGAAGGCCGAAACGGAGATCGCGCCCGACCTCGCCGACACGCTTCAGGCGACGAGCCGTGATCCGGTGCTCACCGAATATACCGTCACGGAGGCCGATGCGGCGGGGCCCTTCGTCGAGAAGATGCCGGCGAAGATGGAGGAGCAGGCCGATCTCGACGCGCTGGGCTATACAAGCCCCCGCGAGATGCTGGCCGAGCGCTTCCACATGGCCCCGGATCTCCTCGGCGCGCTCAACCCCGACGCGGATTTCGGCAAGGCCGGTACGGTGATCCTGGTCGCCGCGGTGAAGCCGCTGGAGACCGGCAAGGCGACGACGGAGGAGAAGGCCGCGAAGAAGCAGGCGCAGGAGGCCGGCAAGACGGAATCCGGCAAGAGAGATTCCAGCGAGAGGGAGTCCAACAAGGATACCGGCAAGGCGACGGACACGAAGGGCTCGAAGGCCCAGGCGGTCGATCCCGAGGCGCGCGACGCGAAGGACGTGACCCGCATCGAGGTCGACAAGGAGAGCCGCGCCGTGCGGGCCTTCGACCGGGACGGCAAACTCGTCGCGTTCTATCCGGCCTCGATCGGCAGCGAGGAGAAGCCGGCCCCGTCCGGCGAGGCGAAGGTCGAAGGCGTCGCCTACGCGCCGACCTACACCTACAATCCGAAGTACCAGTTCGCCGGCGTGAAGGCGAAGACCAAGTTCACCATCCCGCCCGGCCCTAACAACCCGGTCGGCGTGGTCTGGATCGACCTCTCGATCCCCTCCTACGGCATCCACGGCACACCGGAGCCGGAGAAGGTAGGCAAGACCGAATCCCACGGCTGCATCCGCCTGACGAACTGGGATGCGCGCGACCTCGCCAACCGCGTCAGCCGCGGCGCGCAGGTGGTGTTCAAGGACGAATAGCGCGCCACCCGCCGACGCCGGCCAGCAGCGCAGCGTCGGCCAGGAACGCCAGGGCGGCCGTGGCGGCGGTGCCCTGGAGCATCGCCACGGTGTTCTGGTTCTGCAGGCCCGACACGATGGGCGTGCCGAGGGTCGAGGCCCCCGCCAGGGCGCCGACGGCGGCGGTGGCGATGGCGAGCACCAGGGCGGTGCGCAGGGTCTCGACGATATCGGGGGCGGCCAGGGGCAGTTCGATCCGTACCAGGATCTGGAGCCGGGTCAGGCCGATCGCCCGTCCGGCCTCGCGGACCTCCGGTGCCACCCCCGCGATGGCGCCCGCCGTCCCCCGCAGGACCGGCATGATTCCGTAGGCGACGAGGGCGAGCAGCGTCGGGGGACCTCCGAAGCCGAGGATCGGCAGGGCGAGCGCGACCACGACCACCGGGGGCACCGCCTGCGCGGCCGCCGCGAGTCCATCGATCAACGGCCGCCAGGGTTCTGCGAAGCGGCGCGTGATCAGGATGCCGAGGCCGATCCCCAGGACGGCCACGAGGGTGAGGCCGGTTCCGGCCAGGGCGAGGTGCTTCCATGCCAGGTCGAGGAGGCGCTCCACCGACAGGGGACGCCGCGCCGGCTCCCCCAGGGCCTCGGTGATCCAGCTCGCCACCCTGGGATAACTGGCCACAGCGAGGCCGAGGCCCATGAGGGCGAAGCCGAGGGCCGCGGTTCGTCGGGACCGGCTCATGCGTGCCACCGCCGCCGCGCGGCGGCCTCCACTCGGCTGAGACCGCGCTCGGTCAGCAACGAGAGCACCACGACCGGGATCGCCCCGAGGAGGATCAGGTCGGGCGCGAACTGCGCCATCCCGTCGAAGACGATGCGGCCGAGGCCGCCGGCCCCGACAAGGGCGCCGAGGGTGGCGAGGCCGAGGCCCTGCACGGCCGCGACCCGCACGGCCCCGATGAGGATCGGCGCACCGATCGGCAGACGGACCCGCGCCAGCACCTGTCCCCGCGAGAGGCCGAGGGCCTCGGCAGCCTGCAGGGTGTCGTCGTCCGGCGCCCGCAAAGCCAGGGTCAGCCCGCGCCAGAGGGGCAGGGCCAGATAGGCGGCGATGGCGACGATGGCGGGGACGGGGCCCAACGCCGAGAGACCAAGGTCCCGCAGGATCGGAACGGCACGGAGGAAGCCCGACATCACGGCAACCATTCCCCCGAGGAGGGCCACGGCGGGCACGACTTGAATCCCGCCGAGGACCAGGGCCACCAGCCCCTGCGGGAGCAGCGACAGCCCGACCGCGAGGAGACCCGCGAGAATGAGGGCCGCGCCCGCGAGGGCGAGATGCTCCGCGAGCGCCGCGTTCACCGTCTCGCGCCGCGCCGCGTACTCGACCGCGAGCGAGAGGGCATCGAAGGCGCCCGACCACCCGAGGACGACGAGCGCCAGGCCCAAGCCGAGGCCGATGGCGAGGCCGAAACCCGGTTTGCGAGACCGCCGAACCGCGAGGCCGAGGGCGCCGGCGAGGAGGAACAGGCCGAGCCAGGATCCCGATCCGAGACTGGCCCGCGCGGCCGGCGGGAGTCCGGCGAGGGACCGGACGGCGCCGGCGCCGAGGCCCTGTCCGAAGGCCAGGATGGCCAGGAGAAGCAGAAGCGTGGCGAGCGCCGCCGCCGCCCGCTTTCGCGAGACCACGAGGGCGATGGCGAGGGCGCTCATTGCGAGAACCAGGGCACCGGTTGCGCCGAGCGCCTCCGAGCCGGTCCGTGGATCCCCGAGCGCGAGCCGGTTCCGCGCGATGGTGAGCACCGGCAGCCAGGTCAGGGCGAGCGCCAGGGCACCGAGCCAGGCGGTGCCGACGAGCAACGCGAGGACGCGCCCGATCCCGACCGTCCGCAGCGCGCTTCCCGATGTCCCCGCCGTCACGGCAGCAGCCCGTTCTCGGACAGGTAACGGGCTGCCACCGCTTCGGCCACGTCGCCGTCCACGGTGATGCGCGCGTTCAGCCGCCGCAGGGTCTCGGCGTCGAGGCGGGTGAACACGCGCGCCAGGGCGGGAGCGATCTCGGGGTGGCGGGCGAGGTCGGCCTGCCGGATCACCGGGGCCACCTCGTAGACGATCTGGGCATCCAGGGGATCGCTCATGACGACGAGGTCGAGCGCCGCGAGGGCCCCGTCGGTCCCGTAGACCATCCCGGCATTCACGCCGCTGATCCCCTGCGCGGCCGCTCGCGCCGTGACAGACGTGTCACCGCCGGGGAGGCTGATGATGCGATTCAAGGGCAGGGCGAAGCCATAGGCCGCCTCGAAGGCCGGCAGGGCCGCCGGACTCTCCACGAACTCGGTGGAGGCGGCGAGCCGAATGAGGCCGCGGCGGACCGCTCCGGCGAAGTCGGTCATCGTGGTCAGGTGCTCGCGCCGTGCCAGGTCCCCGTTGACGGCGATCAGCCACGTGTTGTTGGCCGGTGCCCGGGTCAGCCAGGCGAGGCCGCGCTCGGCGTCGCGCCGCCGGATGGTGTCGTAGGCGCCCTGCGGCGACTTCCAGATCGGATCGGTCTCCGTGCCGGTGAAGAAGGCGCCGTTGCCGGTGTATTCGGGATAAATCGAGATCTCGCCGGACAGGAGGCTGTTGCGAACGATCAGGGTCGGCCCGAGTCCGAGCTTGCGCAGGACGGGCAGGTTCAGTTTCTCCAGAACCTGGGCGATCATGGCGCCGGTCAGCGCGCCCTCGGTATCGCTCTTCGAGGCGACCACGAGGGGAGACCCGGCCGTGGCCGAGTCGGGAGCCCGCATGCCGGAGAGCGCGAGCCAGGCCATCGCGGACCGTCGCGTCCAGTCTCGCACCCCGGACCGTCCCGTTAACATAGGTTGTTGGCATTCCAGGGGGGGCTGCCTACCGGTAGGAGTCGGTGGCGCAGAAATGTTTCAGACCGTAACATTGCTGCCCCGCAGACGGCCTTTGACGAGGTTCAGGTGCTTGACACGCCCCACGGAACGGGCGACGGCTCGCTCTGTGCCGGGCTGTTCAAAGCGCCTTGCCGGCTCGCTCAGGCCCTGCATCATTCGCATGTTGCGAGCCTGATTGCACACGGTGGGAGCGAACCCCTGAACACCTTCCGCGGAAGGCGTTCCGGATTTCCAAGTCGATCGAAGGGAAGAAGCCCCGGCGTGAGTGCTCAAGTGGACGAAGACCTTCTCAATGGGGCTCGCGTGCTTGTCGTCGAGGACGAAGCCGCGATCTCGATGCTGCTCGAAGACATGCTGCTCGATTTCGGTTGCACCGTCGTCGGCCCCGCCGCGCGTCTGTCGACCGCCCTCGAGATGGCGGAGAACGAGAGTTTCGAGGTCGCCATCCTCGACGTCAACGTGGCGGGCGAGCCGATCTATCCGGTGGCCGAAGCCATCGTGAAGCGCGACCTGCCCATCGTATTCTCGACGGGCTACGGCGGCGCCGGCATCCGTGAGCCGTTCCGTGATCGTCCGGTCGTGCAGAAGCCGTTCAGCCAAGCCGACCTCAAGCGGACGCTGATCGCAGCCGTGGCGGCCGCGCGCGCCTGAGATCATCGGATCGGAAAGGCGTCGGCCACGTGCCGGGGCCAGGCCCAGGGCGAGACGAACACCGCGTCCGCCCGAAACGTCGCCGCGTCGGTGTTCGGGTGCCGACTGATCCAGGCCCGGACAGCCCGCGAGAATCGGGCGACTTTGTGGGCGTCGATGGCGCCTTGCGCCGCCTCCAGCGTGCTGCGCGCATTCACCTCCACGAACGCGATCGTCGCCCCGCGCCGGACGATCAGGTCGATCTCGCCCCCCGCCGCGCGAAAGCGCGACCCGAGCGGACGGTAGCCCTTCAGCATCAGGGCGAAAAGCGCGAGGGTCTCGGCCGTTCGGCCGCGCAGCTCGGTGGCGCGACGGCGCTCGGCCGCAGGGCCCTCAGGTCTCATCGTCGCGCCGGGCCAGGGCCAGGGCACGGGCATAGACGACCCGGCGGGCCTGGCCGGTCTCCTCCGCCACCAGGGTCGCGGCGTCCTTGATCGAGTGCCGGGCGAGCGCCGCCGTCAGGGCCGCATCGAGGCCCGCATCCGTCTCGGCGGCGTCGGGCACCTCGTCCTGCGTGCCGATGATCACCACCACTTCGCCCTTCGGCGCGCCCTCCTCCGCGTAGAGCGCGGCGAGATCGCCGAGGCTGCCGCGCCGGATCGTTTCGTAGAGCTTGGTCAGCTCGCGGGCGACCGCTGCAGGGCGCGTAGGCCCGAGGACCTCCACGGCGTCGACCAGCATCTCGGGCAGGCGATGGGGCGATTCGAACAACACCAGGGTGCCGGGGATGCGCCCGAGCGCCTCCAGGCGGTTGCGCCGCGCGCCGGACCTGGCCGGCAGGAAGCCCTCGAAGAAGAACCGGTCGGTGGGCAGGCCGGCGGCCACGATGGCGGTCATCACCGCCGAGGGGCCCGGAATGGGCGTGACGCTGAGGCCGGCCTCGATCGCTGCCTGCACGAGCTTGAAACCCGGATCCGACACGAGGGGCGTGCCCGCGTCGGAGACCAGGGCCAGGGCCTCGCCGGCCTGCATCCGGGCGATCATCCGCTCGCGCACCGCCGCGTTGGAATGCTCGTGATAGGCCACCAGGGGCGTGGTGATCCCGTAATGCATCAGCAGCGTGCGGGTGACGCGGGTGTCCTCGGCCAGCACCGCATCGGCGGCGGCGAGCGTCGCCAGGGCGCGGAACGAGACGTCCTTCAGGTTTCCGATCGGGGTCGCCACCACGTGGAGACCGGGCTCGATCGCCTCGGCCTCGGCGGCGAGCCCGAAGGCCGTGAAGGTGGCGGGTGGGCGGGCGCCGGGCCCCGTTGCGGCCGGGTCGCGCCGCCGCCGGGTCCGCGTGTCGATCTTCTGGGTCATGGCCGGGACCTTGCCACGATCGGGGCTCCCTGCGGAATGCTCGGCGGCGCGTCGGTTCACATTTACTTTTGGCCCCTAGGCTGCAAGCCTGGGTCGTCAGCCGGCGACAGGGGGGCCACCGATGACGCACGCCAACAGGCTGAAATCCGGGCTGGTCGGGATCTCGACCCTGCTCCTGCTCGCGGCCTGCGTCGGAGTGCCGGACGGCGGCGGCCGCGTCTCGAACCGGGTCCCGCCACCCCAGGTGGAAGGCCCGGGGGCCGACGCGCCGATTGCCGCCGCGGGGGGGCGGATCGGCACCGGATCGGTGAAGGTCGCCCTGGTGGTGCCGCTCACCGGACCGGGCTCGGCGGTGGGCACGGCGATGCGCAATGCGGCCGAACTCGCCATCGAGGATTTCCAGAAGTCCGACCTGCAGATCCTGGTGAAGGACGACCGCGGCGCGCCGGACGGCGCCCGCGAGGCGGCCCAAGCCGCCGTGGCGGATGGGGCCGAGGTCGTCCTCGGCCCGCTCTTCGCCGCCAACGTCCAGGCGGCGGCCGGCGTGGTACGCGCGGCGGGCAAGCCCCTCATCGCCTTCTCGACCGATGCCGGGGTCGCGGCCCGCGGCACCTACCTCCTGAGCTTCCTGCCCCAGGCCGAGGTCGACCGGGTCGTCGACGAATCCGTCGCGTCCGGCCGCAAATCCTTCGCAGCGATGATCCCGGATTCGAGCTACGGAAACGCCGTGGAGGCGCAGTTCCGCGAGGCGGTAGCCCGCAAGGGCGCGCGCCTCGTGGCGATCGAGCGCTATCCCGTCGGCAATCCGGCCCCCGCCATCGGGCGCCTCGGCGGCCTGATCACCGGGCCGGCGGCCCAGGCCGACGCGTTGTTCCTGCCGGATACGCCGGATGGCCTCGCCACCGTCGCCCCGGCCCTGACCAAGGCCGGGTTCGCCCCCGGCCGGGTCCGGCCGATCGGCACCGCCGTCTGGAACGATCCCCGGATCTTCGCCCTGCCCGCCCTCCAGGGCGGCTGGTTCGCAGCCCCGGACGCAGCCGGCTTCACCGGCTTCTCGCAGCGTTACCAGGCGCGGTTCGGCTCGGTGCCGCCGCGCGTCGCCACCCTGGCCTACGACGCGGTCTCGCTGATGGCGGCCCTGTCGCGCCAGTTCGGCTCGCAGCGTTTCGCCGACACCACGCTCACCAACCCGTCCGGCTTCTCCGGCGTCGACGGGACCTTCCGGTTCCGGCCGGACGGCCCGAGCGATCGCGCGCTGGCGGTCTACGAGATCCGTTCGGGTGCGCCGGCCATCGTCAGCCCGGCGCCGCGCACCCTCGGCCCGTCGGGCACCTGATCAGGCGGCGAGCGCGGCCACCAGCGCGTTGAGCACCGGCGCACCGGCGGGCGTCGCGGCGATGCGGCCACCCGCATGTCGGGCGATCAGCCCCTCGGCGACGAGGCCGTCGATCCGCCTCGGGTCGAGGGCCCTCCCCTTCAGGGCGGCGTAGCGCGCGGGGTCGATGCCTTCGCGCAGGCGCAGACCCATCATCAGGAACTCGTCGCCCTGGTCCGAGGCGGCCAGCGTCTCGGTCTCGACGATGCCGTGACCCTGCCCCTCCACCCGGGCGAGCCAGGCTTCCGGCGCCCGCTCGGTGACGGTGCCGATCCGGCCTGCCGCTTCGACGAGGCGTCCGTGGGCGCCGGGGCCGATGCCCGCATATTCGCCGTAGCGCCAGTACAGGAGGTTGTGCCGGGATTCCGCGCCGGGCCGGGCGTGGTTGGAGATCTCGTAGGCCGGCAAGCCGGCCCGGTCGCAGACCTCCTGGGTCACGTCGTAGAGGGCACGCGCGGCATCGTCGTCCGGCGGCACCAGCTTGCCGGCGGCGGCGAGGCCGTAGAACGGCGTGCCCGGTTCGATGGTGAGCTGGTAGAGCGACAGGTGCTCCGCCGCCCGGGCGATGGCACCTTCGAGTTCGGCCCGCCACGCGGCCGGGCCCTGGTCGGGCCGGGCATAGATCAGGTCGAAGGAGTAGCGCTCGAAATGCGCCGCCGCGACCCGCACCGCCGCCATGGCCTCGGCTGCGCTGTGCAGGCGGCCGAGTTGCTTCAGGGCGGCGTCGTCCATGGCCTGGACGCCGAGGGAGACGCGGTTGACCCCGGCGGCGCGGTAGCCGCGGAAGCGCTCCGCTTCGACGCTGGTGGGATTGGCTTCCAGGGTGATCTCGACGTCGGGCGTCACGGTCCAGGCGCCGCCGATGGCGTCGAGCAGGCCCGCCACGGTGGCGGGCTGCATCAGGGAAGGCGTGCCGCCGCCGAGGAAGACGCTCGATACCGTCCGTCCGGGCGTGCGCGCCGCCACATGGGCGATCTCGGCCCGGAAGGCGTCCAGGAAGCGGCCCTCGTCCACGGGCGCGTGGCGCACGTGGCTGTTGAAGTCGCAATACGGGCACTTCGCGGCGCAGAAGGGCCAGTGGACATAGACCCCGAACCCCGCATCGCGGGTCGGGTGGTCCGGGCCTGTCGGTTCGGTCATGACGCGGATGTGCGCGCGGGACCGCCGTTTGGCAATCCCGCGGCCGGTCTCAAGGGCGCCGCAGGCAGTTTACGGACGCCGCAGGCAGGTCTGAGCCAGGAGCACGAAGGCGCGGGCGCGATGCGACAGGGCGTTGCCGGTCTGCCAGTCGACGCCGTGCTTCTCCGCGGAGGAGATCTCCCCGAAGGTGCGGTGGTCGCCGTCGGGCTGGAACATCGGGTCGTAGCCGAACCCGCTCGCGCCGCGCGGCGGCACGAGTTCGCCGAAGACCCGGCCCTCGAAGGTCTCGGTGTGGCCGTCCGGCCAGGCGATCACCAGGGCGGAGACGAAGTGCGCCCGCCGGGTGGTGGCGCCGCGCTTGTCGAGTTCCGCGGCGATCCGCGCCATGGCGCCGGTGAAATCCTTGGACGGCCCGGCCCAGCGGGCCGAGAACAGCCCGGGTGCCCCGTCGAGGGCGTTGACGCAGAGGCCGGAATCGTCGGCGAAGGCCGGCAGGCCCGAGGCCGTCGCGGCGGCGTGCGCCTTGATGGCCGCGTTCTCGGCGAACATCGTCCCGGTCTCGTCCGGCTCGGGCAGGCCGAGTTCGCCGGCCGAGACCGCGTCGATGCCGAAGGGCGCCAGCAACTCGCGCATTTCGACGAGCTTGCCGGCATTGTGGGTCGCGATGACGACGCGACCCGTGAGGATGCGGTGCTCGCTCATGCGGAGACTCCCTGCGCCACGGCCTGCTTCTGGAGGGCGACGAGGGACTGGATGCCGCCCTTGGCGAGGCGCATCAGCTCGAACAGCTCCTCCTCCGAGAACGGCTTGCCCTCGGCGGTACCCTGGACCTCGACGAGGCCCCCGGTGCCCGTGATGACGAAGTTGGCGTCGGTCTCGGCCGCGGAATCCTCCGAATAGTCGAGGTCGAGGACGGGCTTGCCCTTGTAGATGCCGCAGGAGACCGCCGCCACGTGGTCGCGCAGGGGGTCGACCGAGATGATCGAGCGGCCGCGCATCCAGGTGAAGCACTCGTGCAGGGCGACCCAGGCGCCGGTGATCGCCGCGGTGCGGGTGCCGCCATCGGCCTGGATCACGTCGCAATCGACGGTGATCTGGCGCTCGCCGATCGCCGGCAGGTTGGTCACGGCGCGCAGGGAGCGGCCGATCAGGCGCTGGATCTCCTGGGTGCGTCCGGAGGGCTTGCCGGCCGTGACCTCGCGCCGGGTGCGCGCGTGAGTGGCGCGCGGCAGCATGGCGTATTCCGCGGTGACCCAGCCCTTGCCGGAGCCGCGCAGCCAGCCAGGGCCGCGCTCTTCCAGGGTGGCCGTGCACAGCACCTTGGTGTCGCCGAAGCTGACGAGGCATGAGCCTTCGGCGTGGCGGGAGACGGCGCGCTCCAGGGTGACCATGCGCAGTTCGTCGTTCGCGCGCTTCGAGGGCCGCATGCCGATCTCCTTACCGGTGTCGATGGAGTGCGGCTTTACGGTTCCGGCCCCCGCCCGGCAAGCGAGGTCGGGCGGATTGCCGGCGCCGCCGGTGAGCCGGAGGTGCGGAACGCCTACCGCGGCCAAGCGGTTTCTCGAATTCTCCCTGCGTCCGCCAGGGGCGACGGTGGACGGCATTGTGTAAAGCACGGGAGACCGTCACACTCTCCGCCTCAGGAATGGAATGTGACCGAGCCCGCCCGCCCCTTCTCCACATCGCAGCAGATGCAGGTTCTCAGCGCGCTGAACGAACGCTCGCGTGAAATCTTCCGGCAGATCGTCGAGAGCTATCTGACGACCGGCGAGCCGGTCGGCTCGCGTAACCTCGCGCGCATCCTGCCCATGGCCCTGTCGCCGGCTTCGATCCGGAACGTCATGGCGGATCTCGAGCATTCCGGGCTGATCTTCGCACCCCACGCCTCGGCCGGCCGTCTGCCCACGGAGCAGGGCCTGCGCTTCTTCGTCGATGCGATGCTGGAGCTCGGCGATGTCGGGCGTGAGGAGCAGGAGCGGATCGAGGCGCAGATGCGCGCGGCCGCCTCGGGCCATACCTTCGATTCCGCACTGGCCGAGGCCTCGATGCTGCTCTCAGGGATCTCCCGCGGAGCCGGCGTGGTGCTCACCACCAAGACCAATGTCCACCTGAAGCATATCGAGTTCGTCCGCCTCGACCCGACCCGGGCGCTGGTCGTCCTGGTCTCCGACGACGGCTCGGTGGAGAACCGCCTCCTCGACCTACCGGCGGGCCTGCCGGCGGGGGCTCTCCAGGAGGCCTCGAACTACCTGAACGCCCGGCTCCAGGGCCGGACCCTGGGGACGCTCCGCGCCGAGATCGAGTCGGGCCGGCAAGCGATGAAGCGCGAACTCGACGTGATCACCGAGCGCCTCGTGGATGCCGGCCTCGCCGTCAGCGTCGGCCCCTCGGATGCCCGGCAGCTCATCGTGCGCGGGCAGGCCAATCTCCTGGACGACCTGCGGGCCGCCGAGGATCTCGACCGCATCCGCCTGCTGTTCAACGACCTCGAGACCCAGAAGGACGTGATCGAACTCCTGTCCCGGGCCGAGGGCGGCGAGGGCGTGCGCATCTTCATCGGCTCGGAGAACAAGCTCTTCTCGCTCTCAGGCTCCTCGATGATCGCGGCTCCGTTCCGCGACGGGTCGCAGAAGATCGTCGGCGTGGTGGGGGTCATCGGCCCGACGCGCCTGAACTATGCCCGCATCGTGCCGATGGTCGACTACACCGCACGGGTGGTCTCCGGCCTCCTCGACCGCAAGCGCTGAGCGGAAAACGCGAAGGGGCGGAGCCTGAAGCCCCGCCCCCGACGCGGTTCCGATCGCTCGGGTCAGCCGCGGATCACGTCGACGATCTCGTAGGTGTCGGGATCGACGATGACGATGTCGTCGTCCACCAGCACGTAGCGGTAATCCTCGTATTCCGGCGCGATCCGGACGATGTCCGGCGGCAGGTCGTAGAGAGTGTAGCTGCGGGCAATGGCCGTGCCGACGGTGAGCGCGAAGGCGCCGGCGGCGAGGCGTGGGATGCCCCGGCGGAACACGCTCTGGCGGAACTCGGTGCGCTGCGGCGCCCCCAGGCGGCCATAGGCGCCGCGGACGGCGCCGCGATCGCCGCGACCACCCCGGCCCTCGCGCTCGACGCGGCCGTCGCGACCGCCGCGCTCATCGCGGTCGGCCCGTCCACCGCGCTCCTCGCGGCCGTCGCGATCAGCCTTGCCGCCCCGATCGCCCTTGCCGTCGCGGTCCGCCTTGCCGTCGCGATCTCCCTTGCCGTCCCGGTCGCCCCGGCCGTCTCGTGCCGCGGCGCCACCGTCTTCGCGGCCACCGCGCTCTCCGGTCGCCTGACCCGGACGACCGTCCTGCCGCCCTGCGC
Organism: Methylobacterium sp. Leaf111; assembly: GCF_001423285.1. Lineage (NCBI taxonomy): Bacteria > Pseudomonadati > Pseudomonadota > Alphaproteobacteria > Hyphomicrobiales > Methylobacteriaceae > Methylobacterium > Methylobacterium sp. Leaf111. Next base: position 250,991 of record NZ_LMNE01000012.1, read on the forward strand.
CACCCTCGGCGCCACGGCCACCGGCCTCGCCGCGCTGGGCACCACCGGCCGGACCGGCCCCGGTCTCCGCACCGCCGGCGCCGCCGCGCATGCCCGCGCCGCCAGCCGCACCGCCGGCTTCGCCACCCCGCATGCCGGCGCCACCGCCCGCACCGCCACCGGCGCCACCGCGCATTCCGCCGGCACCACCCGCACCCGGACCCGCGCCACCGGCGCCGCCGCCCGCGCCCATGCTGGCGCCGCCACCTCCGGCACCGCCCGCGCCGCCCCCGGCACCGCCTGCCCCGCCACCAGCGCCGCCGCCCGGCCCGCCCTGCGCGAACGCGCTCGCTGCGCCGATCACCAGGGCCGCCGCCGTCACCGTGCTCCGAAAGAGCTTGCTCATGGGATCGTTTCCACTCTCGTTGTTGTCGGACGCCGCTCGACGTCGATGCCGTCCGCAACGAGGATCTTCGAGAAACCGTTCCCGGATTTCTTGCGCTGATCTTGCGGCTGATCGCGATCAGCCTATTGACTCGGTACAGCCAAGCTCAGGGGCACGTCTTCCACAGCGTGGTTTCATCGTCATCTTGGCCGTGTCCGACAACCCGCTGATCGCCCTTTGGAAATCGCGTTCGAGGCGATAACGTCCCCGTCAAGCAAGCCGCGGAACGGCATTGTTCAGAGCACAGGGATGAGACGTATGACAGGTGGGGCCGGGACCATTCCGACCAAGGCGGAGGACGCCGCCGACAACCGACGCCGGATCAAGGCGATCGTCGCCTCCTCGTCGGGCAATCTCGTCGAATGGTTCGATTTCTACTGCTACGCGTTCTTCGCGCTCTACTTCGCACCGGTGTTCTTTCCCGCCGGCGACAGCACCAGTCAGCTCCTGCAATCGGCCGCCGTGTTCGCGGTGGGCTTCTTTATGCGCCCGATCGGCGGCTGGCTGTTCGGCCGCATCGCCGACCGCCTCGGCCGCAAGACCTCGATGCTGATCTCGGTGCTGATGATGTGCGCCGGGTCGCTGATGATCGCGGTGCTGCCGACCTACGCCACGGTCGGGCAGCTCGCGCCGGCCCTGCTGCTGCTCGCCCGGATGATCCAGGGCCTGTCGGTGGGCGGTGAGTACGGCACCAGCGCCACCTACATGAGCGAGATCGCCGTGAAGGGCCGTCGCGGCTTCTTCGCCTCCTTCCAGTACGTCACCCTGATCGGCGGCCAGCTCCTCGCCTCGCTGGTGCTGATCATCCTCCAGAGCTTCCTCACCGCGCAGGAACTGACGGCCTGGGGCTGGCGCATCCCGTTCGTCATCGGCGCCATCGCGGCGGTGGTCGCGCTCTACCTGCGTTCGTCGCTGGCCGAGACGGCGACCAAGGAAGACATGGCCAAGAAGGATTCCGGCACCTTCGCGGCCCTGTTCAAGCACTGGCGCGCCTTCTGCGTGGTGCTGGCCTACACCGCCGGCGGCTCGTTGAGCTTCTACACCTTCACCACCTACATGCCGAAGTACCTCTTTAACACGGCGCATATCGACAAGGTCACGGCCTCGCAGATCTCCACCGCCGCCCTGTTCGTCTACATGATCATCCAGCCCTTCTTCGGCTGGTTGTCGGACCGGATCGGGCGCAAGGCCAACATGCTGCTCTACAGCGGCCTCGGGACCCTGATGGTGGTGCCGCTGATGACCGCCATCGGATCCACGCAGAACGCGGTCCTGTCCTTCGCGCTGATCATGGTCGGCCTGATCGTGATCAGTTTCTACACCGGCATCAGCGGCATCGTGAAAGCCGAGCTTTTCCCGACGCAGGTGCGGGCCCTGGGCGTCGGCCTCTCCTACGCCATCGCCAATTCGCTGTTCGGCGGCACCGCCGAGATGGTCGCGCTCTACCTGAAGCAGGTCGGCTCCGAGAGCACGTTCTTCTGGTACGTGACCGTCATGCTCGGCGTCGCCTTCATCGGCTCGCTGATCATGCCGAACCCGAAGCGTCACGGCTACCTCGACGGCGACGGCACCGTCGAGGAAGCGCTGACGCGCAAGTCCCGCCTCTCGGCCGCCTGAGCCGTTTCCTCCTCGGGCGAACGACCGGCACGCGGTGAGCGATCACCGCGTGCTTTTTTGTGCCGCCGGCATCCGACTCGGAAACGGCTTGATGCACCTCAGCGTCTGGGCTGCTGTCAACGAATATTTGATGAACTGAACCTGACCAAACTTTAAGATGACATCTCGATTGGCCAAGACCACATTTGCTTCAGAAGAGATCGCCGGAGAAGGGAGATCAGTTCGATCCACGATCCAGGCGCGGCTCTTCTTCGGAGGCAGTGTGATGAATAAGACAAGAACAGTTGCCGCTTTCCTTGCCGCAACCTCGCTTCTCAGCGGTGTGGCACTGGCCAACGATGCGGTGAAGCCCGCGACGGCTCCGCCAGTGACGGCCGCGCAGCAGGCGGCGGACAAGGACGTGGGCAAGCTGTCGAAGGACGGCGCCCAGGCCTTCCGCGACCTGCACCTCGCCCGCATCGCCATCTTCGACGCCGATCCGACCCTCGCCAAGACCCTGATCGGCAAGGCGCAGGCGTCGCTCGCCAAGGCCAAGACCGACGAGGCGATCTACACAAAGGCGGAAGCGGACCTGCGGAGCCCCGACAAGCACGCCGCGATGGCGAAGGCTTCCGATGCGAAGGCTTCCGATGCGAAGGCGGCCGACGCTAAGACCGCGGAGGCGAAGGCATCCAAGCAGCCCACGGCCTGGCTGCCCGTCGACGGCCAGCTGACGCTCGGCGAGGATTTCGTCGCCACGCCGACCAAGGCGGCCGCCGTGGCGACCGCGAACAAGAGCCTCGAGAAGGGTGATCGCAAGTCGGCCATCGACCAGCTCAAGCTCGCCGGCGTCGACATGAACTTCGTCCTGGCCGTCGTGCCGCTGAACCAGACGACCACCGATGTCGATCAGGCGGCGAGCCTGATCGGACAAGGCAAGTATTACGAGGGCAACGCCCTCCTGAAGAAGGTGGAGGACGGCGTGCGCTTCGACGTGGTGAACGTGCTCGGAACCCCGCAGAAGGCGCCGGCATCCGCGGCGACGACGGGTTCGACCGCCGTCCCCAAATGATCCTTCACTCGAGTGATCCTTCACTCGAGTGACCCCTGATGAAGGGGCCCTTCGACGAAGGGACCCTCTGATCAAGTGATCCCCTGATCCGACCCTGCCGGCGCCGCGTCCCGCCCAGGACCCGGCGTCGGCCCTTGCGCGCCCGCGCCGCGGCGCCCGGATTTCCTGTGTGGGAAGCGTTTCGTGATGAGTATCGGGATCAGTCTCGGGCTTCTGCTCTCCGCCGTCGTCACCGGTTTCGGCCTCGTGCTGGCCGCTGGCCTCGCCGGTCATCCGGTCGATGGGCAGGTGCCGAGCGACTGGGGCTGGAGCCTCCTGATGATGGGCGGGGCCAGCCTCTTCGCCTTCGGCTATGCCGGCTGGCGCCGGGCCACGGGGCGTCCGTGACCGCGCGGCGCTTTTCCGCCCGGCCAGCAATTCAGCTCGTCTCCCCCAGCACCGCCCGGCGCTGCCGGTCCAGTTCTTCGCTGTAGCGCTTGAGGGTGTGGCTCTCGGTGAGGAGGCCGATCACCTTGCGGTTCTTCAAGTCCTCCACCACCGCCAGGGCCTCGCTTTCCGTCCGGTCGAAGATCGCCGTGGCGATCTTGGCGTTCATGTCGGCGGTGAGGACGTCGTGGGTGTGGCGCAGGAGCCCGGGGAGACCCGGCGCCTCGGCCTCCGCCTCCAGCAGGGCCGCGTGGGCTTCCGGCACGAGGATGATGCCGGCATAGCGCCCCTGCCCGTCCACGATCACCACCCGGGAGGGCGAGCCCAGGGGGTGCTTGCGCAGAAAATTGGCAAGGCTCTGGTCGAGGGCGGCCGTCGGCACCTCGCGGCGCATCAGCTTGCCGACCGTGAGGGTCCGGATCCAACCGACATCGTGCGCGCTGCGGATGCTCTCGCCGCGCAGGTGGAAGCGCCAGGTCGCGAAGGAATAGCCGAAGGTCTTCCGCACGGTCAGCGACGAGGCGATCACCGCCACGAGCACCAGGCCCGCGATCGGAAAGCTGCCCGTGAGTTCGAGGGCGAGGAACGTCATGGTCAGCGGTCCGCCGATCACCGCCACGGCGAGCGCACTCATGCCGATCACCGCGTAGGCGAGCGGGGTCAGCCCGAACGCGGCGAAGCCGGGCAGGATCATCGGCATGCCGGCGGCGAAGATCTCGCCCACGATCGCGCCGAGGAAGAGCGAGGCGAAGAAGAGGCCGCCGCGGAAACCCGACCCGATGGAGACCGCCGAGGCCGTCGCCTTGGCGACGAACAGCACGATCAGGGCCGAGAGGCCGAGGGTGGTGCCGTGGGCGTCGAGATGCAGGTGCAGCGCCCCGTGTCCGCCGGAGAGGACCTGCGGCGAGGCGATGAGCGCCAGCCCGCCGACGCACAGGCCGCCGAGGATCGGCACGCAGAGGGTCGGCAGGCGGGTGGCGCGAAAGCCGGCTTCCACCAGGGTCACGCCGCGCATGATGAGGATGCCGAGGCCGGCGCAGATCAGTCCGAGGGCGAGGCTCGGAACCGTGTCGAGGGTGGTCAGGACCGTCGTGGTCACGGCATCGGCCCGTTCCACCGTGACGAGGGAGGTCTGGGCCACCAGGGCGCGGGCGACGACGCTGCCGCAGAGGGCGGCGACCACGACCGGGGTCAGCGTGGCGATGGAATAGGTGCCGATGATGAGCTCGAAAGCGTAGAACGCCCCCGTCAGCGGCGCCCCGAAGGCCGCCGCGATGGCCGCCGCCGCGCCGCAGCCGACGAGGGTCCGCTGATCGGCCCGGCGCAGCTCGAAGGCGAGGCCGAGGCGCGAGGCCAGTCCGGCGCAGAACTGCGTGTAGGCCGCCTCCATTCCCACCGAGATGCCGCTACCGTTGGAGATGGTGTTCTGAATCACCACGATGAGGGAATCGCGGATCGACATCCGTCCGCCATGCAGCGCGTTCGCCTCGATCGGGTCGACCACCGGGCGCCGGGGCCGTCGCTGCCAGCGCAGGGCCAGGGTGAAGAGCGCGAGCATGACGCCGCCGAAGGCCGGCGCCAGGAGAACCACGAGGGCCGGGAGATCGGTGGCCGCGCTCAGGCGCAAGCCCGGCGGCAGACCGTAGAGCAGCTCCCGCAGGGCCTGCGTCGCGCGGTTCATTCCGGCCACCGCGACGCCGCCGCAGCAGCCGATCAGGGCGGCCAGGACGATCAGGCCGATCTCGCTGCCGCGCACGAGGGCGCGCAGCTGGCCGGGCGCTTGCACGAGCACCCGCTGGGCGAGCGGCGGTCGGGAGGGGATGGCGTGCGGTGGCATCGACCGGTGAACGGGAGCATGCGCCGGGAGGAACGCGCGCAGGGAGATGGACCCGCGCCCTGCTTAGCCCGTCGGCGGCCCCGGCGTCGACCGCTCGGCGCCGTCGCCCGCCCGGCGCCTCGGGCTCGACGGGAGAATGGTCCACACTTTTGCCGACGATCGGCCAAAGGCGGCTTGAAATGCGGCGCGGGTCGGGATAGATCGCCCGCAGTGCCGCTGTAGCTCAGTTGGTTAGAGCGCTTGATTGTGGATCAAGAGGTCCCCCGTTCGAGCCGGGGCAGTGGTACCATTCCTTATCGATGAGATTTGTTTGGCGGTCGTGCTCCGGCATGGCCGCGTTCGGCGTTTCGCGTCCCGCCCCGTCCGGCTGCGATGTGCGAAAACGCTCTGGACACCGTGCCAATCTTGCCACGGGATTGCCCCAAACTGGGCCGTGTTGTCGCCACATCTGTCAAGCTAATCTCAATCCGTCGCTTGGGAACGGGGTTGGGTCGCGCAGATGCAGGGTCGAAACGTCGGATCGTCACGGACCGTCTTCGCCAAGGGCCCCATCGCCAAGGGTGCGCCCGTCAAGGGCTCGCTCGCACCGCGCTCCGGCCTCGGCGCCGCTCCGTCGTCATCGGATGCCCTCACCCTCGGCGGCCGCATCGGCCGCGATCACGGCAGCCGCCCCGCCCTGACCCGCTCCGTGCTTTCCATGGTGCTGCTGGCGGGTGGCCTCGGCGGAGTCCTGGTTTACGGCGTCGGGCCGGACACCGGCGTGGTGCAGTCGGCCCAGGCGATGACCGAGATCACCATGCCGCGTCCGCGCATCCAGCCGGTCCCGGTCATCCTGCAGACCTCCGCCCAGGCGAGCGCGCCCCGCGCGGTGATCACCGCCGCTTCCGCCTTCGCCCCGGTCCATGACCTCGACACCGAGCTCGGCTCCAATGCGGTGGACCGCGTCTCCTACGACTACCTCCTGACGGAGAGCTCGGTCGGCGACCCGAACGAGGTCCTCGAATTCGGGCCGATGAAGATCCGGCGCCACCTCGTGCAGAAGATCGTCCGCGCCGCGCAGGCGGTGGAAACCGACCCCGTCCTGCTGATGGCGGTGGCCGACAAGGAATCGAGCTTCAAGACCGAGGTCCAGGCCCAGACGTCCTCCGCGACCGGCCTGTTCCAGTTCATCGAGCGGACCTGGCTCGGCGTGGTGCGCGACTTCGGGCCGAAATACGGCCTCGCCACGGATGCCGCCCTCGTGGTCGCGGGCGACAACGGACGCCCCACCGTCCTCGATCCGGCCGACCGGACCCGCATTCTCGAGATGCGCCGCGACCCCTACCTGTCCGCGCTGATGGCCGGCGAGATGCTGAAGCGCGACGCCGCCCGCATCGCGCTCCGCATCGGCCGCGAACTCACCCTGGGCGAGGTCTACCTCGCCCACTTCCTCGGCCCGGACGACGCCGAGGACTTCCTCGCCACCGTGGTCGACACGCCGAAGGCCGCCGCCGCGCAGATGCTGCCCGGCCCCGCCCGGGCCAACAAGACGATCTTCTTCGCCGCCCAGCGCGGGCGCCGGAAGGCCGTCAGCCTGTCGGTGGCGCAGGTGCACGAGAAGTTCGAGGCGATGATGAGCACCCGCGGCGAACGCTACCGCGACGTGCGCTCCATGGCCGGCATCCTGGCCTATGCCGACGCGACGGCGGACTGACGAAACGCACAGGGCGGACAGCGTCCGGGATGATTTCCCGCAACTGACCGTGATCTCTCGGCTTTAATGTCGGCGAGCCCTTCTGGCCCGCCTCGAGACACACACCGCGGAGGCCCTGCTTGCCGGACCCGAAAGGTACGAACGCGGACGACACGTCCGCCGTCAGCCGGACATCGCTCGCGGACACGCTGAGTCCCGGGATGTCGCTCGACCGGATCGGCCAGGCCCTCGCCGCCTTCTACGACGACCTGATCGCCGAGGGCGTGCCGGAACACCTCGCGATCCTCGTGCGCAAGGTCGAACCGGAACCGGTGGCCAAGCCCAATCCGGCCAAGCCCCGCCCATCCAAGCTCGCCCTCGTGGTCGAGGACGACGCCGCCACGCGGGCGCTGGCCGAGGCGCTCCTAAGCGACACCGACCTGACCGCCATCGGCTGCGACAGCGCGGAGGCCGCGCTCACCATCATGCGCGAGCGCGGCGGCGACGTCGCCCTAGTCTTCGCGGATGTGAGCCTGGCCGGCGCGATGGACGGGGTCCAGCTCGCCTCCGCGGTCGCCCTGCTCTGGCCGGCGGCCCGCATGGTGGTCACCTCGGGCCGGCGGGCCGAACGACCCGGAACCCTGCCGGAGCAGGCAGTGTTCATTCCGAAGCCGTGGCGCCCGTTCGATCTCCTGAGCGAGGCGGAAATCGCCACCACCGTGCCCCAGCCCATCGTGCCCTGACCCGGTCGGATCGCCCCGCCGAGAGGCGTTTCCGCCGCTCCCGCGGCGGGTCGCTCCGGCGCACGACTTGCATCGCCGAACCCAGCGTCCGCGCCGACCAGACCACGCCGATCCGGCGCGGTGGAGCCCCTCGCCTTGCCCATCCTGTCCGTCCGCCACCGCACCACCTACCGTTACCGGCAGCCGGTGGCCTTCGGTGAACACCGCATCCTGTTCCGGCCTCGCGACAGCTACGACCAGCGCCTGATCTCGGCGACCCTGAAGATCACGCCGGAGCCGAGCGGCCTGCGCTGGCTCCACGACGTCTTCGGCAACTGCGTGGCCGTGGCCACCTTCACGGGGCGGGCCGCGCAGCTGACGTTCGAATGCGCGATCACCCTCGACCACACGCCGGAATCAGCGCCCGTCTTCCCCATCGCCGCCCATGCGGCGTTCTACCCGTTCGGCTACGGGGCCGACGACATCCCGGATCTCAGCCGCTCGATGGAGCGGCAATACGCCGATCCGCGCAACGAGGTCGACGCCTGGGCCCGCAGCTTCGTGCCCCCCGCCGGACGGATCGGGACCCAGGACCTTCTGGCCGAGATGACCCGCAGCGTCCGGCGCAACTTCGCGTATCTGGCCCGCTCCGAGAAGGGCGTGCAGGATCCGGTGACGACGCTGCGCCTCAAGCGCGGAAGCTGCCGCGATTTCGCGGTGTTGATGATCGAGGCCGTGCGGGCCCTCGGCATGGCGGCCCGCTTCGTCTCGGGTTACCTCTACAACCCACGCGGGGATCGCGACCGGCACGTGGGCGGTGGCTCGACTCATGCTTGGGTGCAGGTCTACCTGCCCGGCGCGGGCTGGATCGAGTTCGATCCGACGAACGGCATCGTCGGAAACCGGGATCTGATCCGGGTCGCGGTGGCGCGAGACCCGCGCCAGGCAGTCCCGCTGCACGGGTCGTTCTTCGGGTTTCCGGCGGACGATCTGGGCATGACGGTGAGCGTCGATGTCCAGGAAGTCGAGCCGGGGGCCGGGGGGCCTCGGGCGACGGATCCGGATCTGGCGCGTTGACGCACCGGCGCGGTAACCGCCGCCCGGTCGCAAGTGAAGAGCGTGTGTTTCTCGACAGGATCAGGTGGTGGATATGAAGATCAGGACTGGGTTCGACATCGCCTTCGAATCGGTTCAGCCAACGCCGATGATCCTCGCGTTGAGCGTGCACCCCTCACGGATGCCGGACGTCCTGACCCCCCACGTCATCCAGTTCGATCCGCCGATCCCGTCCCAGGACTATCGCGACGTCTTCGACAACATCTGCACCCGCATCGTCACGCCCCCCGGCCGCCTGACGATCTCGGCCGATTTCGTGGTCCAGGATTCCGGCCTGCCCGACGCCTATGCGCCCAACGCCCAGCAGATCGAGGTGCAGAACCTGCCCAACGACGTGCTCGTCTATCTCCTGGGCAGCCGCTACTGCGACACCGACAAGCTGTCCGAGACGGCCTGGTCGCTGTTCGGCGGCACGCCCCTCGGCTGGGGCCGGGTACAGGCGATCTGCGACTACGTGCACGATCGCATCCGCTTCGACTACATGTGCGCCGATGCCACCCGGACGGCCTGGGACGGCTTCATGCAGCGCCAGGGCGTTTGCCGCGATTTCGCGCATCTCGCCGTCGCGTTCTGCCGCTGCATGAACATTCCGGCGCGTTACTGCACCGGCTACCTCGGCGATATCGGCATCCCGCCGGTGCCCGACCCGATGGATTTCTCGGCCTGGTTCGAAGTCTATCTCGACGGGACCTGGTACACCTTCGACGCGCGCCACAATACGCCGCGCATCGGCCGGATCGTCATGGCCCGCGGGCGCGACGCGACCGACGTGGCGATCACCACGAACTTCGGTTACGCGCACCTCGCCCGCTTCGACGTCCACACGGACGAGGTCTTCTGATCCGGCGGCGGGTCGGGACGGGTCTCCGCCGTACCGCTCGCCGGGGGGACGGGACTTACCTATCGAGATCCTGCGCCATCTTGAGGTGATGCGCGAGGGCCGGCTCGGTCTTGGCCGCCCAGGCCTTCAGGTCCGGATTGTCGCCGCCCTTCGCGTAGCGCTGGAACAGGTCGACCGCATCCTTGTGCGCCTTCACCTGATCGCTGTGATACTGCTTCGTGAAGGCCTCACCCTGCAGGCCCTTCAGGGTGTCGAGCTTGCCCTGATGCGTGCTGTCGAGGGCCGTCGGGAGGGTGGCCTAGACCTTCCCACCCTGGAGCATGGCCTTCAGCTCGCCCGTGGTCTTCTCGTGATCGGCGATCATCTTCTGGGCGTAGGCCTTGGTCGGCGCGTCGTTGCGCTCGGCCGCGAGCCGGCTGGTCTGGATCTCGAAGAGGTCGCTGACCCCGGCCTGGGTCACGAAATCGGCGGTGGAGGGGCTCACCCCGATCAGCGCATTCACCCCCGTCTTCTCGCTCACCGATTGCGCCGCGGCCGGTCCCGCGAGTAGCACCGCGACGGCGATCATGGCCCTGCGTGTCATCACATCCTCCTCCAGCGATCTCATGCCCGTGAACCTCGGCATCGGCCCCGTGTTCCGGTTGAGCGGGAGATCAGCCGTCCCCTCTCGGGCGCCCGAACACGCTCCGCTTCACCACGAAGTCAGGTCGCAGGGACGAAAAAGGCCCCGTCGCGCGTTGCCCTTCTGCAAGCAGGAGAGACCGAGATGGATGCACGCCTCATCGCGATGAACAACGAGGCCAACCGAATCGCCTCTGAGCGCCTGCTGGAGCAGCTCCGGGACGAAGGCCTGCGCTACCGCCTATGGGTCACCGGGACGCCGCAGGGCGACACCCTGCACCTGCGCGTGGACCACCTCTGCCCCGAAATGCGCCAGCGCCTCGACAAGGTGCTGCGCGGACGCGGCCTGACCCTGGAGATCGCCGAGGCCTGAGCCGGCGGCTCACGCCGGGACGGTGCCGGTCCCGGCCGCCCAGGGCGCGGCCGAGAGGGCGTGGGCCAGATAGGCGATCAGGGCGCTGACCCGGGCCGGGCGCGGATCGCCCGGCGGGGTGACGAGGTGGAGGTCGATCCGCGGCGGCGTCCATCCCGGCAGGGCCCGGACCAGGCGCCCGTCGCGCAGGTCCTCCCACACCATGAAGTCCGGCTGGACTGCGAGGCCCAGGCCGGCACGCAGGGCGGGCGCGAGGGCATCGGCATTGTTCGCCCGCAGGGGGCCATCCGGCACCACCGTGGCCTCCGCGCCGCCGGCCCCCAGGAAGCGCCAGCGATCCGGGCTCGGCAGGTAGGCGTAGCCGAGGCAGGCATGGCCCGCGAGATCGTGCGGATGGGCCGGCCATCCGTGCCGGGCGAGGTATGCCGGCGTGGCGACGAGCGAGCGGTGAATCGCGCAGAGCCGCCGGGCCCGGAGCGAGGAATCCGTCAGGGCGGCGATGCGCAGGCCGCAGTCGAAGCCGCCGCCGACGAGGTCGATCAGATCGTCGCCCAGATGCAGGTCGATGCTCAGGCCCGGATGTGCCGCAAGGAAATCCGGCAGGAGCGGCGCCACGTGCAGCACCCCGAACGACATCGGCGCGGCGAGCCGGACCTTCCCGCGCGGCTGCGCCGCCGCGTCCTGCGCCCGGGCCTCGGCCGCCTCGCCCTCGGCGAGGATGCGCGCGGCGGCCTCCCGGGCCGAGGCGCCGGCCTCCGTGAGAGCGAGCTTGCGCGAGGTGCGGTGGAACAGGCGCGCCCCGATCCGCACTTCCAGACGGGTCACCGCCTTGGAAACCGTACCCGTGGTGATGCCCAGCTCAGCGGCCGTACGGCCGAAGGATCCGGTCTCGACCACCTTGGCGAAGATGGCCCAGGCTTCGAAATCGGGAAGCTTCATCGATGGTCTTTCAGAAACGATGCGTTTCCATCGTTTCCATTTTCGAACGCGGTGGCAAGGCGCATCTTCCGGTCATCGCAGCACGGCCGGTCCCGGCGCGGTGCGGCCCCCAGGAGATCGTCCCATGTCGCAGAATGGCATCCACCACGTCACCGCGTTTTCCGGCGACGCGACCCGCAACGTCGACTTCTACACCCGGGTGCTCGGCCTGCGGCTGGTGAAGAAGACCGTCAACTTCGACGATCCGGGCACCTACCACCTCTATTACGGCGATGAGACCGGCCGCCCCGGCACGATCCTGACCTTTTTCCCGATCGCGCACGCGGCCCCCGGCCGGGTCGGGATCGGCGAGACCCAGGAGACCGCCTTCCGGGTCCCGCGCGCCTCGATCGGCTGGTGGACCCACCGCTTCATCGAGAAGGGCGTCACCCACGAGGCCCTGGCCCCGGTGCTGGGCGAGCCGACCCTGCGCTTCCGCGATCCCGACGGCCTGATGCTGGCCCTGGTCGGCACCGAGGCGGCGGAGACCGACGCGCCCTGGACGGGTGCCGAGATCCCGGCGGAGCACGCCATCCGCGGGTTCCACGGCGTCACCCTGCTTCTCAAGGAGGCGGAGGGCACGGCGGCGATCCTGACCGAGGTGTTCGGCTTCCACGAGGCCGGACGCGAGGGGGCGGCGACCCGCTACGCCAGCGGCGCCCCGGAGGGCGGCTTCGTCACCCTGCGGGCGGTGGGCGAGTTCCTCCGCGGCCGCCAGGGCGCGGGCTCCGTGCACCACATCGCCTTCCGGGCGGCGGACGACGCGGAGCAGGCTCGGATGGTGGAGACGCTGACCCGCACCTACGGGCTCGGGGTCACCGAGCAGCGCGACCGGCAGTACTTCCGCTCGGTCTACTTCCGCGAGCCGGGTGGGGTGCTGTTCGAGATCGCCACCGACGTCCCGGGCTTCGCCGTCGACGAGCCGGTGGAGACCCTGGGCCGCGACCTCAAGCTGCCGGCCTTCCTCGAACCCCACCGGGCCCAGATCGAGGGGCACCTGCCCGAAGTGGCCTGAACGAAACCGGCCGAAGACAAGCGCTCGCTCCGTCCGGAGCGGGCGCGCTCCAACCGATCGTCGCGAGGTTGCCATGACCGAACCATCCTGGGGCGGAGCCCAGCGCTTCACCCATCGCTTCGTGCGCGCCACCGAGGCCGGGCTGCCGCCGCTCCTCCTCCTGCACGGGACGGGCGGCGACGAGACCGACCTCCTGCCCCTCGGGCGGACCCTGCTGCCCGGCACCGCCCTGCTCTCCCCCCGCGGCGCGGTGCTGGAGAACGGCATGCCGCGCTTCTTCCGCCGACTCGCGGAGGGCGTGTTCGACGAGGACGATCTCCGCCGGCGCGCCGCCGACCTCGCGGGCTTCGTCGCCGCGGCGCGGACGGCCTACGGCCTCGCCGCGCCGGTGGCAGTCGGGTTCTCGAATGGGGCGAACATCGCCGCGGCCCTGCTGCTCCTGCACCCGGAGGTGCTCGCCGGCGCGGTGCTCCTGCGCCCGATGGTACCCCTGCGGGAGACGCCGCCGGCCGATCTCGCCGGCCGCCCGGTGCTGATGCTCTCGGGCGCCGCCGACCCGATCGTGCCCGCGGCCAATGTGGGGTCGCTCGCCGAACGCCTGCGGGCTGCCGGCGCCACCGTCACGCACGAGACCTTGCCCGTCGGGCACGGCCTTTCGCAGGCCGACGTCGTGCGGGCGGGCGCCTGGCTGCAGCGCCTCGCCGCGGCCTGACCTCAGGCCGATGCCCGCCCCGCGCCGCGGCGGGCATCGAGGAGGGTGTAGCCGACCGCGCCCAGGACCATCAGGGCGAGGACGTACCAGGTGATCGCGTAGACGAGGTGGTTGTCCGGAAACCGCACGATCGTCAGCCCGCCTACCGGCCAGCCGCCGGGATTCGGGGTGGCGTCGGCATCGATGAAGTACGGGGCGGCGTCGGCGAGCCCCCGCGCCGCCGCGATGGCGGCGACGTCGCGCGAGTACCAGCGCCCGGCCTCGGGGGCATTGCTGCGGAGGAAGGCCCCGCCCGGTTCACTCAGGCGCAGGAGCCCGGTGACGGTGGTCTCGCCGGCGATCTGTCCGGCCGCCCGCGCGGCCGGGTCTCGGCGGTCCGCGGGGACGAAGCCGCGATTGACCAGGATCGCGGTACCGTCGCTGCGCTCCAAGGGCGTCAGCACCCAGAAACCGGCGCCGAGATCGGTGACGGCCTGAACGAGAGTCTCGCGGTCGTTGCGAAAGTGCCCGCTCGTCCGCACCCGGCGATAGGCGTCGGCATCCGCCGTCAGCCCGTCCCAGGTTCCGGGGCCCGGCGCCGCGACCGGATCGGCATGGACCCGGGCCTCGACCCGGGCGATCAGATCGTGCTTCCAGATCCGGCGCTGGACCTGCCAGGTCCCCAGAGCCGCGAGGGCCGCCACGAGGATCAGCCCCGTGACGGCGAGGGCCGCGAGCGCGAAGATGGAGCGCCGCGCCCCCGGTCGTGGGCTGGCCATCAGCCCATGTGCATGTGCTGCGGCATCATGTTCGTGTTGAGGTGGTACATCACCCACAGGGAGCCCGCGAGCGTGATGATCACCAGCGTCAGGGTGAAGATCAGAGCCAGGATGGTCCAGCCGCCCTCGGACTTCGTGTTCATGTGGAGGAAGTAGATCATGTGCACCACGATCTGCGCCACCGCGAAGCCCATGATGACGATGCCGGTGATGCGGTCGTTGCCGAGTACGTTGCCCATCACCAGGATGAACGGGATCGCCGTCAGGATGACCGACAGCACGAAGCCGGTCATGTAGTCCTTGAAGGTCCCGTGGCTGCCGCCGTCGGCATGCCCGTGTCCGTGCCCGTGATCGTCGTGTCCTGCCTTCGACGCGGCGCTCATTGCAGGACTCCCATCAGGTACACGAAGGTGAAGACGCCGATCCAGATCACGTCGAGGAAGTGCCAGAACATGCTGAGGCAGAGCAGCCGACGCTTGTTCTCGGGCACCAGCCCGCGCTTGTGCACCTGCGCCATCAGCGTCACCAGCCAGACGATGCCGAGGCTGACGTGCAGGCCGTGGGTGCCGACCAGGGTGAAGAAGGCCGACAGGAAGGCGCTGCGCTGGGGCGTCGCGCCCTCGTGGATCAGGTGGTGGAACTCGTAGAGCTCCAGCCCCACGAAGGCGAGGCCGAACAGGCCGGTGATCGCCAGCCAGATCTGCACGCGGCTGAGGTCGCCCTTCTCCATCTCCAGCATGGCGAAGCCGTAGGTGATGGAGGAGAACAGCAGCATCGAGGTGTTCAACGCCACCAGCGGCAGGTCGAACAGATCCTTCGGCGAGGGCCCCGCGGCGTAGTTCCGGCCCACCACCGCATAGGTGGCGAACAGCGCCGCGAAGATGAGGCAGTCGCTCATCAGGTAGAGCCAGAAGCCGAGCATCGTGCTCCCTTCCGGATGATGCTCGCCCTTGGCGTCGTAGAAGGCCGTCGGATCGACCTGGGGAATCGTCACCGACGGGCTTCGGCCGGGCTCGAAGTTCATGGCAGCGGAAGACTGGGTTGCCATGATCTCAGACACGCTCCGCCAGCAGGGACGTCCGCTGGCCTTCCGTCCGGACGACCTCGTCGGCCGGGATGTAGAAGTCGCGGTTGTAGTTGAAGGTGTGGCCGATCGCGACGACCGCGATCGCGGCGAAGCTGAAGGCCGCAAGCCACCAGATGTACCAGATCATCGCGAAGGAGAAGACGATGCTCAGCACGCCGAGGATGATGCCGGCCGCGGTGTTCTTCGGCATGTGGATGGCCTTGAACCCCTGAAGCGGCCGGGCATAACCGCGCTTCTTCATGTCCCACCACGCGTCGTGATCGTGGATCACGGGCGTGAAGGCGAAGTTGTAGTCCGGCGGCGGCGAGGAGGTCGCCCATTCCAGGGTCCGGCCGCCCCACGGGTCGCCGGTCGTGTCGCGCAGTTGCTCGCGGCGCAGGACGCTGACGACCAGGGTGATCGCGAAGGAGGCGATGCCGCAGAGGATCAGCACGGCGCCGAAGGCCGCGATGATGAACCAGATCTGCAGGGACGGGTCGTCGAAGTGCTGGACGCGGCGGGTTACGCCCATCAGGCCGAGGACATACAGCGGCATGAAGGCGACCCAGAACCCGGTCAGCCAGAACCAGAACGACACCTTGCCCCAGAAGTCGTCGAGCTTGAAGCCGAAGGCCTTCGGGAACCAGTAGGTGATGCCGGCCAGCATGCCGAACAGCACGCCGCCGATGATGACGTTGTGGAAGTGGGCGATCAGGAACAGCGAGTTGTGCAGCACGAAGTCGGCCGGGGGCACCGCGAGCAGGACGCCGGTCATGCCGCCGATGACGAAGGTCACCATGAAGCCGACCGTCCAGAGCATCGGCACCTCGAACCGGATGCGGCCCTTGTACATGGTGAAGAGCCAGTTGAAGATCTTCGCACCCGTCGGGATCGAGATGATCATCGTCGTGATGCCGAAGAACGAGTTCACGCTGGCGCCCGAGCCCATCGTGAAGAAGTGGTGCAGCCACACGAGGTAGGACAGGATCGTGATGACGACGGTGGCGTAGACCATCGAGGCGTAGCCGAAGAGGCGCTTGCTCGAGAAGGTCGAGACGATTTCCGAGAACACGCCGAAGGCCGGCAGGATGAGGATGTACACCTCCGGGTGACCCCAGATCCAAACCAGATTCACGTACATCATCGGGTTGCCGCCGAGGTCGTTCGAGAAGAAGTGCGTGCCGACGTAGCGGTCGAGCGACAGCAGCGCGAGAACGGCCGTGAGGATGGGGAAGGCGGCGACGATGAGGATGTTGGTGCAGAGCGCGGTCCAGGTGAAGACCGGCATCTTCATCATGGTCATGCCGGGGGCACGCATCTTCACGATGGTGGCGATGAGGTTGATGCCCGACAGCAGGGTCCCGATGCCGGCGATCTGGAGCGCCCAGATGTAGTAGTCGACGCCGACCCCCGGGCTCATGGCGGGCCCAGAGAGTGGCGGATAGGCCAGCCAGCCGGTGCGGGCGAACTCGCCGACGAACAGCGAGGCCATCACGGTCACGGCGCCGCTCACCGTCATCCAGAAGCTGAAGTTGTTGAGGAACGGGAAGGCCACGTCGCGGGCGCCGATCTGCAGCGGCACGACGAAGTTCATCAGGCCCGTGACCAGCGGCATCGCCACGAAGAAGATCATGATCACGCCATGGGCGGTGAAGATCTGGTCGTAGTGGTGCGGCGGCAGGTAGCCCTCGTTCGGCCCGAAGGCCATCGCCTGCTGGGCGCGCATCATCAGCGCGTCGGCGAAGCCGCGCAGGAGCATGACCAGCGCGAGCACGATGTACATGATGCCGATCTTCTTGTGATCGACGGAGGTGAACCAGTCGCGCCAGAGGGGTCCCCAGAGGCGGAAATAGGTAAGCGCACCGAGCACCGCGACGCCGCCGAGGCCGACCATCGCGAAGGTGATGAGGAGGATCGGCTCATGAAGCGGCACGGCGTCGAGCGTCAACCGCCCGAACAGGAGCTTCTGGAGATCCGGATTGGAGAACATGGGACCTACTCGTGAGAGGAGTGTGCCGAATGGGGGTGCGGGCGACCGAAGCGTCCGCGACTATCGATTCAGTTGACCGGGCGCGACGGAGTCCGAGCCCTTGGAATCCTTGCCGTCACCGGCCGGCCCGCCATGGTGACCGCCGTGGTCGTGCCCGGAATGCTCCGGTGCCGAGTCCGGCTTCACCTCCGGTGCGATGCTCTTGGGCTTCATGCCCTCGGGCTGCTCCCGGCTGTGGGATTCGCGGCCGGAGCCGCCGACCGTGGCGCCCGGTGCCTCGATGCCCTGCTCGGCGTAGCGGTTGTCGTATTCCAGCCGCTCGCGGTTGGCGTGGCTCTCCTTGCCCGCCCCGCCCATGGCGTCGATGTGCATCATCTCGTTCATGCACATCTTGCCCGGCACGGCGCACATGTTGAGCACCGCGCCGTAGAGGCCGTTCTCCACGGTGGAGAAGTAGCGCACCGGCTCGCGCTCGCTCGGCTTCTCCAGGGCGAGGTAGCCCTGGCGGTCGAGGGGCTTGCCCTCGGCCTTCACCTTGGCGACCCACTGGTCGAACCCGGCCTGGTCGAGGCCGTGGAACTTGAAGTTCATCCGCGAGAAGCCGGAGCCGCTGTAATTGGCCGAGAGGCCCTCGTAGGTGCCGGCCTTGTTGATCACTGCGTGGAGCTTCGTCTCCATGCCGGCCATGGCGTAGATCTGCCCGGCGAGCGCGGGGATGAAGAACGAGTTCATGACGGTGGCGGAGGTGATCTTGAAGGAGATCGGCACATCGACCGGAGCCGCCAGTTCATTGACGGTGGCGATGCCCTGATCTGGGTAGAAGAACAACCATTTCCAGTCGAGTGCGACGACCTCGACCGTCAGCGGCTTGACCCCCGCCGGCAGCGGCCGGTCTGCGTCGAGGCGGCTCAGGGGACGGTAGGGATCGAGGGTGTGGGTGCTGATCCAGGTCAGGGCCCCGAGGGCGATGACGATGACCAGCGGCGCCGACCAGATCAGCACTTCGAGCTGCGTCGAGTGGTGCCAGTCGGGATCGTATTCGGCCTTGGTGTTCGAGACCCGGTAGCGCCACGCGAACAGCAGCGTGAAGGCGATAACCGGGATGATGATGAGCAGCATCAGGCCGGTGGAGGCCAGGATCAGGTCGCGCTGGCGCGTTGCGATGTCGCCGGAGGGCTGCATCAGGACCATGTTGCAGCCGGACAGGAGTCCGAACAGCGGGAGGAGCGCGAGCGTACGAAGGGTTTTGACCGGCATGGACTCGTCTGGCACCATCTCGGATGAGCGACGTCCAACGGCCCCGATTGGCCGAAGGCGTTATCGTCGGGTCTCAATTCGCTGCATTGCATCAATCTGACAAGTCGCATGCGGCGCGTCTGATCAGCGCTGCGGGCATAGCCGATGCAGGACAAAGCACGCTATGGACCCTGCCACGATTTCACGGATCGCGCCAAAACACCGCGCTCTTTGTCCCGGGGCGCGTCACGCTGCGCTTTGACGCAGACAAATGGCAGGGCGTACACGTGTCCCATATCCCAGGGCCTCACGCGCCGCCCCGCGCCTGATTCGGCCTCGAACGCATGAAGCGAGCACGGTTTCCTTGATGAGCGCAGACTCCGCATTGCCCTCCTCCTCATCGCTGGAGCGCGACGCGCACGAGGCGTCGAGCGATCACAAAGTGGCGCCGGGCGAGATCGCCATCGGCGTCGTAATCGGGCGCGCCGCAGAGTATTTCGACTTCTTCGTCTACGGCATCGCCTCGGTTCTGATCTTCCCCGGCGTGTTCTTTCCCTTCGCCGATCCGCTGACCGGCACGCTCTACGCCTTCGCGCTGTTCGCCCTGGCCTTCATCGCCCGCCCGATCGGCTCGGTGATCTTCATGGAGATCGACCGGCGTCACGGGCGCGCGGCGAAGCTGACGATCGCGCTGTTCCTGCTCGGCGGTTCGACGATGGCGATCGGCTTCCTGCCGAACTACCACCAGCTCGGCGCCCTCTCGATCTGGATCCTGGCCGCCCTGCGCTTCGGCCAGGGCCTCGCTCTGGGCGGCGCCTGGGACGGACTTGCCTCCCTGCTGGCGCTGAACGCCCCTGAGAAGCAGCGCGGCTGGTACGCGATGATCCCGCAGCTCGGCGCGCCGGTCGGCTTCATGCTGGCGAGCGCCCTGTTCGCGTTCTTCCTCGGCAACGTCTCCAACGCCGACTTCCTCGACTGGGGCTGGCGCTACCCGTTCTTCGTGGCCTTCGCGATCAACGTCGTGGCGCTCTTCGCCCGCCTGCGGCTCGTGGCCACCGAGGAATTCTCGCGGATGCTGCAGATGCAGGAGCTGGAGCCGACCCCGGTGCTGGAGCTCCTGCGCACGCACGGCCGGTTCGTGCTCATCGGCGCCGTCGTGCCGCTGGCGAGCTTCGCCCTGTTCCATCTCGTGACGGTGTTCCCGATCAGCTGGATCCACCTCTTCACCGGCCGCTCGGCGGGCGAGTTTCTGCTGGTGCAGTGCTCGGG
Organism: Methylobacterium sp. Leaf111; assembly: GCF_001423285.1. NCBI lineage: Bacteria > Pseudomonadati > Pseudomonadota > Alphaproteobacteria > Hyphomicrobiales > Methylobacteriaceae > Methylobacterium > Methylobacterium sp. Leaf111. The sequence continues at coordinate 270,715 of NZ_LMNE01000012.1, forward strand.
CGCCTTCCTGGCCGCCGGCACCATCGTGCTCTCCGGCGTCCTGGCCGACCGCATCGGCCGGCGGACCCTGGTGGGCGTGGCGGCCGGCCTGATCGGTCTGTTCGCCCTGGCCAGCATCGCCGCGCCCATCATCTTCGGTGACAGCGAGCTCGGCCAGACCATCTACGTGCTGATCGGATTTGGCCTGCTCGGCCTCTCCTACGGCCAGACCTCGGGCTCGGTGACCGCCAATCTCGGCACCCGCTTCCGCTACACCGGCGCCGCCCTCACCTCGGACCTCGCCTGGCTGATCGGCGCAGGCTTCGCGCCCCTGGTGGCGCTCAGCGTCTCCAGCCGCTTCGGCCTGTCCTGGGTCGGCGTCTACCTGCTTTCCGGCGCGGTCGCGACGCTCTGCGCCCTCGCCTTCAACCGCCGCGAGACCGCCCGCCTCTGAAGGCCGCGCCGCCCGCCGAGGATCGAGCCCCGGACGGCCGCTGCGCCGCCGGGGCTTTTTTCGTGTCCGAGCGACCGACCCGCCCCCGCAGGGCCGTTTCAGCTGGAAAACCGGCCGCTTCGCGCGCGCGGTCTCTGCGGTAGGATGCGGGGGCGAGGCCGTCGGATGCACGACGCCCGAGGGGGACGGAGGCACACCGCATCGTGGCGCAGCTCATCTACACCCGCCTCGAGGACCACCCGCGCGAGACATACGTCATCACGAGCGGGGCGCTGATCGTCGGGCGGGTGGATTGCATCCGCGACGATCCCCCGCCCGCCGCGCAATGGACCTGGGGCCTGCACCTCGACATCGGGGCGTCTCCGTTCCGGCGAGGCGCGACCGTGTCCTCGCGGGACGCGGCCGTGGCGGCCCTGGAGCAGGCCTGGACCGAGTGGAAGCTCTGGGCCGGCCTGTGCGATGCGGATGGGCCCGCCCCATCGGCCGGAACGCCGGCACCCCGCATCCTGCGCTGAGGCGGCGGCGGCGCGGCCGTCCTTCGTGGAGGGCCTGGGAGGTCCTGTCGCGTCGGCCCGCCCCGGGCTGACGCCCGCCACGCCTTCGCTTCCGTGCCGCGGCCCGTCCCGTCGCCGCGACCCCGAAGCGGAGGGGCCGGAAACCCCGTGGCGTCACATTGATCCACCGCAAGGTGCGCGCCGGCCCCGCGGTCATCATCGCGACCGCAAACGGGAACAGGAGGCTCCGGTGACGATCGTCTTGCGATCCGCTTCCGTCCGGTCGGTCCAAGCGACGGGCGTGCCGCACATCCTCGGAGCGCGACCGTCGGCGGCTCCGATCGTCGCGGACCTCTTTCGCCACCGGAGCATCGGCCGCCTCCAGGCGCTCGGTCTCGCGCTCCTTTCCGTGGTCGTGACCCCCACGCCGCTCCGGCTCGTGCTGGCCCGTCCGACGTGAAGGCGAAGGGGGCCGCGGCCCCGATGCGGACGGCGCGGGGCGGCACCGACGATCGAGAGGATACGGGAGACGCCGCATGGCTGCCGACGACGAGCGAGTCTGGGGATCGCGGGGCCGGTCCGGACGCCCCCTGCCGCGCTGGTTGCGGGCGCGGCTGTCCCGGCGGCGGCGGACGACCGTCGACGGCCAAGGGCACGCCGGGCCGCGGGGCCAGGGGCCGGCCGAGCCGGCAGCGCCGCAGCCGGACGCAGGGACGGACCGTCCGATGGACGTCGCAGCCCTGCTCCGGGTCGTTCGGTCGGTGGCCGCCGACGGGTTCGGTCCCGGTCCGGTCCCCTTGGCGAGACGCCTGCGCGATTAGGGGTCGCGAAAAGGCCGGCACCACCACGCCACACCCCATCCCTTGCGATGGATCAAGGACCGGGCGGAGGGCGCGCCCCACCATTTCCCGTCCGGTCCGGACGGCCGGACCACGGGAGGCAGAGATGAAGATTTCGAACGTCATGGTGTCGCTAGACCTCGGCGCGGCCGCCGCGGATCGGGTCCAGCTCTCCGCGAGCCTGGCCGAGCGCTTCGACGCGACCCTGACCGGCGTCGCCGCGCGGCAGGTGCCCGCCCTCATCGCCGTCAGCGACGTCCGCGAATCCGAACGCATCTACGAGATCGAGGACCGGCGTGCGCGGGAGCAGCTCGCGGAAGCCCGGGCGGTGTTCCTGCGCGAGGCTGGCCGCGGAATCCGCACGGCCTGGCGGGCGGCGCTCGCCGAACCCACGGCCTATCTCACGACCCAGGCGCGCGCCGCCGACATGGTCGTGGTGGGTCGTCACGGGCCCGTCGACGGCGATCCCGGTCTCATGGGCATCGCCGCGGGCGCCCTCCTGATGGCGGTCGGCCGCCCGGTGCTCGTGGCGCCGCCGGGCGTCGAGCGCCTGACGGCGAAACGGATCGTGGTGGCCTGGAAGGACACGCGGGAATCCCGCCGGGCGGTGCAGGACGCCCTGCCGTTCCTCAGCCAGGCCGAGGCCGTCCACCTCGTGGTGGCGGGGCCCGGTGCCCACGAGGAGGGTGCGGAGGACGTGGCCGCCTACCTGTCCGGGCATGGAGCCGCGGTGACCACCCATCTCCTCCCGAGCCCCGGCGCCGAGGCCGCGGAGGCGGTCCTGCAGTTCGCGCGGCGCGCCGACGCCGACCTCATCGTGATGGGCGCCTACGGGCATACGCGGTTGCGCGAGTGGATCTTCGGCGGGGCCACCCGCGACGTCCTGCAGGCGACCACCCTCTGCTGCCTGATGAGCCACTGATGCGCCCGACAGCCCCCTCCGCCGCCGGGCACCTCCTGCTGGCCTCCCTCGCCCTCGGCGGCCCCGCGCTGGCCTGGGACCGGGCGGTACAGCGGGGCGCCACGATCGCACGCACCGACTGCGCCCGCTGCCATGCGGTCGAACGAACCGGAGCGAGCCCGCTGCGCATCGCACCGCCCTTCCGCGAACTCCACGCCCGCTACCCTGTCGAGAATCTCGGCGAGGCCCTGGCTGAGGGAATCCGCACGGGTCACCCGAGCATGCCGGAATTCCGCTTCGATCCGGACGAGGCCGCGGCCCTGATCGCCTACCTGAAGTCCCTGGAGCGCTGACGCCGAGAAGGTCTCGCGTGCGAGCGATCGGTCCCGTCCGTGGCTCGTCCGGCGACAGCCCGGGCCGGGACCGGCATGCGGTTGAGACAGATCAAGGCCGGGCCTCGCCGCGGGCCGCACCCTGACGGCCTCTCGCGGTCGAGCCCAGGAGCGGATCCCATGTCCTATGCAAGCCTCATGGTCGCGGTGGATGACGGGCGTCACGCCGCGGCGCGGGTCCGCCTGGCGGCGGAACTCGCCCACCGCTTCGGCGCCCGCCTGATCGGCGCGGCCGGCTGCCTGCCGGAATATCCGCAGGGGTTCGGGGAGAGCATCGTGCCGGCGGGCATGGCCATCGAGGAGATCCGCCAGGCCGCCCTCGATCGGCTCGCGGGCGCGGAGCGGGTCTTCCGGCAGGCATCCTGCCTGAACGACCGGGTCGCCTGGCGCTCCGACCTCGCCGCCCCGGTGCCCTTCCTGGAGCAGCAATCCCGCGCCGCCGACCTCGTCGTGGTCGGGCGCGACGGGGAGGAGGCGGGCGTGTCGCCCGGCATGGCGGTCCCGGTCGGCGACGTGCTGATGGGCCTCGGTCGCCCGGTCCTCGCCGTCCCGCCGGGTCTCGAGCACCTCGCCGCGCGCCGGATCGTGGTCGGCTGGAAGAACACGCTCCAGACCCGCCGGGCCCTGTCGGACGCCCTGCCCCTCCTGCGTCGTGCGGACGCCGTCCAGGTGGTGCGGGTGGCCGAGACCCGCGACCGTTCCGAGATCGAGGACGTTGCCGCCTACCTTGCCCTGCACGACGTGCCGGCAACCGCGGAGGCGATGGCGCCCGCGGGTTGGTCCGTGGCCGAAACCCTGGAGGGCGCCGCCGGAGCCTTCGGGGCGGATCTCATCGTGACCGGAGCCTACGGCTACAGCCGCCTGCGCGAGTGGTTCTTCGGCGGGGTCACCCGCGATCTGCTGGCGCGGGCCACCGTCTGCTGCCTGCTCTCCCACTGACCCCGGGACGGGCCGCCACCCGCCCCGACCGAGCCCGGGCGGGACCCGTCTCGCCCTCCGTGGGGATGCCGGACGCGGAACCGACCCGCCGGCCTCAGGTCCCGAGGTGGAGCGCGCCCCCGGTGCGGGCGACCGGCCCGTTCAGGCCGAGATAGCCGCCATCGAAGGTGGCAAACGCGCGCAGTTGCGCGAGATCGGGGATTTCCACCCGGCCGCGCGACAGGCACGCGAGTCCCGCCTCGCGCAGGATCCGCAAGGTGCGGTTCAGGTGGACGGTGGACAGCCCGACCGCATCCGCGAGGGCGGCCTGTCCGATCTCCAGGCGGAACGCGCCGCCCTCCGCCAGCCCCGCGGCCTGCAGGCAGGCGTGGAGCTCGCAGAACAGGTGGGCGGTTCGCTGCGGCGCCGGCATGGTGCCCGTGACGAGCCATTCCCGGGCCCGCGCGAGCTCATTCAGCGTCATCCACCAGAGGACGCGGTTGATGTTCGGCCGTTCCCGGGCCAGGGCCGTCAGGGCTTCGATCGGGATCTCCCCGACCGCGCATCGGCTCAAGGCCCCGATGTTCCAATCCGAGGTCTTCGGCGGCGCCTCGGGGAGCCGGCACAGATCCCCCGGCAGGACGAACGATGCGATCCGCCGCGAGCGGCCGTCCATGACCCGATACCGGCACATCACGCCCTGGAGCAGGACGAGCACCGTGCTGCGCCCCGGCTCGGCCGAGAGGTCCTGGCGGGCGGACACGACGCGATGATGCGCGACGATCGACGCGATGGCCGCGCGATCCGCCACATCGGTGTGGCCGCTGTGCTCGAGCTTCGTCAGAAAGGGACCGTTCACGCCGCAGCCTTCGAGGGTTCGGGGTTTCGGGGCGATCGGTCGCCCCGCTCTCATGCATCCCCGGCGCCGTGGGAAAAGCGGCCGACGATGGTCACGCCGATCACGCCGCATCGGAGCACCGGACCGGCACGGGATGCCCCGGACCCGATGCCGTTGCCAGGGCCCCGAAGGCTCTGACGAGGTCCCTGTCGACTTTGCCGGCCATGCCGGCGAGGATGCCGTAGGCCTCGCCGGGGTCGAGGGGCGCCTTGTAGGGGCGTCGTTCGATCAGGGCGCCGTAGATGTCGCAGATGGTCACCAGCCGGACGAGATCCGGGATGTCCGGCCCTTCGAGCCCGTCGGGATAGCCCGATCCGTCGAGGGCCTCGTGGTGCGAGCGGACCACGGCGAGCATGATCTCGGGGAAACCGCCCTGCTCCAGCAGCATCGCGTGTCCCAGGGCGGGGTGGGTCCGCATCACGGCCTGCTCGGCAGGATCCAGGCGCCCCGGCTTGTTCAGGATCGCGTGCGGGATCTGCGCCTTGCCGAGGTCGTGCAGGAGGGCGGCTTCCGTCAGTGGCCGGCAATCGGCCATTTTCAGGCCGAGATGGCGCCCGAACCCGGCTGCCAGACCAGCCACGAGCAGGCAATGCTGGTGGGTCGCGTCGTCGAAGCGCCAGACGACGTCGAGCCAGCCCCGGATGTCGGCCTGGTCGAGGGCGCCGAGCACGAGGGTTGCGCCCTCCGCGAGAAGCGCCGGGTTCGGCGCCTGGCCCGCCCGGCCGAGATCGAACAGGCGCGTCAGGGATTTCGCGGCCCCCGCCGCGGCCGTCGCGACCGCCGGCGCGGGGGCAGGCTCGGCGACCGGCTTGGGAGACGGGACGATCTCGGCCAGGAGGGCCGCGATCCATTCGAAGGGATCGCGGGCCGAGATGACCCGGCTCGCGCCGAGGGCATGGGCTTGGGCATGGGCGCGCGGCGATTCCTCGTGCAGGATGCAGAGGTAGGGGCGATCGCCGGCGCCGAACCGCGTCAGGTACCGGCGGACCGAGCCCACCTCGACGGAATTCGCGAGGGGCACGTCGCTGATCACGGCCGCCACGGACGCGGGATCGATCGCCGTCGGTGCCAAGTCCGGATCGAGTACATCGACGACGATGATCTGCCAACGACCGAAGCTGAGGTCGTTCAGTCTCTGACTTCGCGCCGGCGAGTTGGTGAGCAGGACAACGGATCTCACGAATTCCTCGTCGTTCCCGAATTCGATCTGGTCGAACCTTAGACGGCTGCTCTCAAAGAGTCGTGAAAGGCAGCCCGGAATCGCCGGGGTATCGAAGGGATGCGGTCCCGGTCGCGTGACCGGTATTGGACTTCTGGCGAATGGTTTCCCGGCACCATGCTCGATATCCTCGCATTTGAGAGTTCGTTCGGAGCCGCGTGGAAAGACCGATGCCGACCCGATCCCTGATGCGCAGCAACGCTGCCGCCGGACACGGCGGCTTTCGGGGCATGTCTTCGCGCCACTTCCTGAAGATGATCGAGGATGCGGGCGAGGTCGGCTTCTGGTCGGCGGACCTGCGCAGGGACAGGCTCGACGCCTCGATCGGCCTCTATCGCATTCTCGGACTCGATCCCTCGACCGAGTTCACCTTCGGCTTCGCCCTCGACATGATCCACCCGGAGGACCGGGCGGTGCACGGCGACCAGATCGCGGTCCTGCGCAGCGGGCAGCCGATCAGCCGCGAATTCCGCATCATCCGGCCGGACCGGACGCAGCGCTGGATCCACCACCGCGCCGAGGTGCTCCTCGGGCCGCAGGGCGAGCCCCATCAGGGACTGGGCGTGGTCTTCGACGTCACGGCGCGCCACGACACCCGCAAGGCGGTCGAGCAGCGCTTCGACCGCTACAACGCCCTCATCACCGCGACGGCGGCGGTGGTGTGGATCGTCAGCCCCGACGGGGAAGCGCTGGAAATGCCCCTCTGGCAGACCCTGACCGGGCAGAGCCACGGGGCCATGCAGGGTCAGGGCTGGCTCGACGCCATTCACCCGGAGGACCGCGAGCGCACGGCCGCCGCGTGGCGCACCGCCGTCTCGCACGTGGCGCCCTACAACACCGACTTCCGCGTGCTCTGCGCGGACGGCGTCTTCCGCTGGTTCAACTCGCGGGGCGTTCCCGTCCTGAACCGGGACGGCTCGATCCGCGAATGGGTCGGCGTCTGCCTCACGGTGCCGGGGCAGAACCGCTTCGGCGCCCCGCGGATGCCGGACAAGCCGGCCGAGACCGGCCCGGGCGCGGGTCCTATGATCACCCCGGCCCAGATCCGCGGGGCAAGGGGCATGGTCGGCATGTCGAAGGACGAATTGGCCCGCCGCTCGGAGGTCTCCGTCTCGACGATCATGCGGCTGGAGGATGCGGCCTCCGGCGTCCGGCCGCGATCGGAGACGCTTCAGGCCGTCCGGCGCGTCCTGGAGCAGGCCGGGGTCGCGTTCACCTTCGAGCCGGGCGCGAAGCCCGGTCTCCGGGAGGCCTGAGGCCGGCCTCGCCCCCGGAACGTCAGGCGGCTTGCGTCGACCGCGGGGGGGCGCAATCCGCCGGATCGCAGGCGGGATGGGCGATCACGCGGTCGATCTCGTCCTTCGGCATCGGCTTGCCGAACAGGTAGCCCTGTCCGAAAGCGCAGCCCTGGTCCGAGAGCCAGCTGGAACTGTCCTCCGTCTCGATCCCCTCCGCCGTGGTGACGAGGCCGAGGCTGGCGCCGAGCTTGATGATGGCGTCGACGAGCTTGGCGCGCTCGGCGCTCATCGTGACGCTGTCGACGTAGCTGCGGTCGATCTTCAGCTTGTCGAACTTCAGTTCCCGCAGGTGATACAGGCTCGAATACCCGGTCCCGAAATCGTCGAGAGCGACACGGACACCGAGATTCTGCAGCGAGGTCAGGGTTCTGCGGGTTCCGTCCAGATCCTGGATCAGGGCCGATTCCGTGATCTCGACCTCCAGCCGGTGCGGCGGAAACCCGGTCTCGGTCAGGATCGCCAGGATGCGCTCGGCCATCCAGGCGTCGAGGAATTGCTGCGGGGCGATGTTCACCGCCAGGGTCAGCTCGGCCGGCCATTCCCGGGCGTCGAGGCAGGCGCGGCGGATCAGGCTGTAGCAGAGATCCGCGATCGAACCGGTTTCCTCGGCCACCGAAATGAACTCCGATGGCGCGAGCAGGCCCCGGATCGGGTGCCGCCAGCGCGCCAGCACCTCCACGCCGATCAGCTTGCGGCCGGGCAAGGATACGACGGGCTGGTAGAAGGGCTCGATCTCGCCGTTCTCGATGGCGGCCCGCAATTCCGTCTCGAGCTGCGCGCGGGCCCGCAACTCCTCGTCCATGGCGCTCTTGAAGACCCGGACGACGCCGCGGCCGTCCTTCTTGCCCTGGTACATGGCGAGGTCGGCGGCGTGCAGCACGGCATCGGCATCGGCGAGTTCGCCCGTCACGAAGGCGATGCCCACCGTGGCGCCGACCTTCAGCTCGTTGCCGTTCCACAGGACCGGCGCCGAGAGGCTGGCGATCACCCGTTCGGCCAGGCGGAGCAGGCCCTCGCTGCCGCCCTCCAGCCGAAGCAGCATGGAAAATTCGTCGCCGCCCATGCGGGCGGCCATGCCGTGACGCGGCAGGACGGCACGCAGCCGGTCGGCGACGGAGCACAGGACGGCGTTGCCGGCCGCGTGTCCGTAGAGGTCGTTCACCGGCTTGAAGCGATCGAGGTCGATCAGGAGCACGGCCGAGGGTGGTCCCGGCTGGGGCTTCGTCTGCCAGCATCCGAGGGTTTCGAGGAAGAGCCTGCGATTGGCGAGCCCCGTGAGGGCGTCATGGCGGGCGACCTGTTCGGCCTGGGAGGCCGCGGCGTCGCGCTCGGCCATCGTCCGTCGCAGGATGATCGATTTCCGCACGAAGGCCCCCATGAGGGCGGCGCCCATGAAGGTCGCCAGCATCAGGAACTCGAGCAGGTTGTGCGCGAGGACGAAGGTGGTCAGCGTGTCGAACAGGCCGAGGGACACGCAGATCATCCAGAAACTCGTCCCGATGGAGAGAAGGCAAAGGCTCTCGTAGACCTCGCCCTGCCCCCAGGAATGGCGCACCGACGTTTTCGTCATCATCTCTCTCGCGAAGCAGGATCCGGGTGTCGAAGCGCCCCGCGCAGGAGGCCGCGCATTTCAGGCAGGGAGAGACGGGCTGACCCGGCACCGGCCGGAACGCGCGACCGCGCCGTGGTCGTCGTTGTGACCGACCGGAGCGCGTGGGGTCTCGGAGAGGGCGCGGTTGCGCAGGAACAGCCCGTCGATCGTGGCGATCAGATCCTTCAGGCAGGCGATCAGGTTCGCCACGGCGTTGCGTGTCCGGAGGGCATCGGGATCCGGTTCGGGCCCGTCGCGAAAGACTTCGCCGGTCGTCCGCTCCAGCGCCCCGAGCAGGTGGGCGAGGGAAGCGGAGAGCGCCGCGATCTGGGCGCGCCGCGATCCGAGATCCACGCCGGCCGCGAAGTCGTGCTCCAGCTGCGCCTTCAGACGAGAGAGCCCGTCCGACGTCGTGGTTGGCGGAAATGCGAGGATCTGGGCCATGTCGAATTCGCTATGCGCGGTGAATGATCGGGGAGATGGCACGGCGAGACCGGGCCTTCGCGGTGCCGGGGCGGTTTCGAATGTCGCTCCGGGTCGGGTTCCGTCTCATCGCCGAAGCGTATCGCCGGGGATCACGAAAGCCGCATGCCGCGCAGACCGGGTTTTTGCGGTAAGATCTCCGATACCGGAAAGACTGAGATCGCGGGACCTTGGCTCTGATAACTGGATCTCAGCTCCGAAAATCATCGTCTCGATGTGATCCAAGATTTCGTTGACTTTCGATGATTATCTTTTTGCGCCTCCTAAGGGAGTCTGAACGCGATTATCCAAACTCGGCTTCCCGACCGAGGCGTTTCCGAAGAAAAACAGAGCATTCCAGGACCGGCGCCCGCGCGGCGGCCGAGATGCCGGGAATTCGTTCATGAGGCGCTCGGGCTGTCGGAGGCGCTGCCCTTTCGGTCAGGGGGCGCGTTCCGCGAAGCAGACCCGGGTCCGGCCGGTGCGCCTGGCGGCGTACAAGGACCGGAATCACCGTGATGACCGGTCCGCTCCGCGGGGGCTCGAGACCCGACGACGCCGGGGCCCGGTACAGACCGGCCCGACCGTCCGGGGAAGCGACCGGAGTCGGGGCCTGAAAACGGCCCCGACCCATCCATCCGGTACGGGTCCGAAAGGTCCGGTGCGTCCTCGGAGAGGCCCCGGGTTCGAACGCTCCCCGCTTCCAGCAGGGCCGCCACATGGACTTGGACCCCGCGCGACAGGCCGCCGAGGTCGTATCCCCCCTCCAGCACGGAGACGAGGCGGCCGCCGCAGACCCGCTCGGCGAGGGCGAGGAGGTGATCCGTCGCCCAGCCGAAATTCTGCCGGCGCCCGTCCGAAAGGAGCTTGTCGGTTCGCACGACCCCGGAGACGACCTTGTGGAAGGTCGTCGCCCGGTCGCCTTCGGCGAAGATCTCCGCGTCGGCGGCGACGGTGCGGCGCATGCCGTGCACCGCATCGCGCGTCGCTGCCGGAACGATGGAATCGGTTTCCTGCGGAACGAAGACGGGCGTGAGGCCGATGGCGGCGAGAGCGGTCTGCATGGACACCTCCGGACAACGGGTCGTGATTCCCTGACTGGGCTCACGGGAGGGACGGCAAAATTCCGGGTCTTCGCTCAAGGGGCTTTACGGACCCGTTCCCCGCCTCGGGACGATGCCGCGAGGGCCTCGTGGATCCCGTCCAGGAGGGAGCCGTCCTCGAACGGCTTGTCGACCACACGGCGGAAGCCGGCGGCCTTGGCCCGGCGCTGCAGGTCGTCCGTCGGGCAGCCGGTGATCAGGATCGCCGGAAGATCGACGGCGCGGTCCCGCAGGCGTCCAACGAGTTGGACGCCGTCCATGCCGGGCATGCAGTAATCGACCAGCAGGCACCCGGCGGACGGCAGGGCGGCGTCGCCGAGGAGGTCGGCGCCATCCGCGTAGAGGCGGACGGCGTAGCCTTCGAGCTCCAGGATGAACTGGAGGGAGTGGCGGACGGCCGCATCGTCATCGACGACGAGCACCGGTCCCGTGTGCTTCGGCATGGTCGCGCCCGTTCTTGTTTCACGGGCATCTGACGGCGCCTGTCGGCGGCGCGCCTTGATCTGCCGCAAGGGGCGGCCCGGGCCTCGCCCGAGCGCGCCCGGACCGTCAGGCACCTCCCGGCCATCCGCTCGGCGCCCTCACCGGGGGAGCCGTCACGGCATGCGGCGGATCGGGGGACGCGGCCGGCTCAGGGGGCCGGATCGCGCGACACCTCCATCACCAGGCGGGTCGCCAGGTAGAGGCGCGGCGTGATGCTGGCGAGCACGGCGAACTCGTCCGCGCTGTGATAGTGGCCGCCGACGATGCCCAGGGATTCGAGGAGGGCGGGCCTTGCCGGACTGTCGGGCTGAAAGGCGTAGCCCGCATCGGTGCCCCCACCGATCTCGGCGAGGGCGAGCGCGGAGCCGAGTTCGCCGTAGATCGCCCGCGCCCGTTCGCCCAGCGCCTGCGTCGCGGGGTTCTGGGGCAGCGGCGGGCGGCCCTTGGCAAGGTCGAAGCTCACCTGCGTGTCGGGAACGCGGTGCGTCCCGATGATCCGGCGGGCCTGGGTCAGCACCCGCTCGTACTCGCTCGGCGCGAAGTAGCGCATGTCGCCCTCCGCCCGGGCCGCCTCGGGGATGATGTTCGGCTTGGTGCCGCCCTGGACCACGGTCCAGTGCAGGCTGGTGCCCTTGCCCGGATCGCCGAGGTCCTGCAGCTGCAGGATCTGGTGGGCGAGCTCGACCACCGCGTTGCGGCCGGCCTCCGGCGCGCCGCCCGCGTGGGAGGCGCGGCCCTTCACCGTCAGGCTGGCGTAGTTGATTCCCTTGGTTGCCACCGTGACCGCATCGACGCCGGCCTCGGCGAAGGAGGGCTCGAAGGACAGGACCACGTCCTGGTCGCGGGCGATTTCGGCGATCGCGTCGCGCGACCCGCGCGAGCCGCGCTCCTCGTCGGGGTTCAGCACCACCGTGAGGGTGCCGTAGCCGTCGAAGTGCAGCGCCTCCAGGGCGGCCAGGACGTGCAGGATCATGGCGACGCCGCCTTTCGCGTCGGCCACCCCGGGTCCATAGGCCCGGCCGTCCCGCTCGGTGTAGGGGCGCTTGGCCGCGTCCCCGGTGCCGAAGACGGTGTCGTAGTGGACCAGCATCATGATCCTGCGCGTGCCCTTGCCCGCGCGCGTGCCGATCAGGGTGTTGCCGCCGAAGGCGGGGGCGGCCCGGGTGCCGACCGTGAGCCCCGAGGCCTTCAGGCGCGCCGTCAGGATCGCCTCGACGGTGGACAGGCCGGGAACGTCGCCGGTGCCGGTATCGACGTCCACCAGACCCTTCAGGGTCTCGCGATAGGGGCCGTCCTGCGCCTTCGCCGCGGCGAGCACGGCCTCGTTCGGTGCGGCCAGGGCCGGGACGGGCGCCGAGGCGAGGAAGAGCGCGAGGGCGAGACCGGCATTCGTGCGCATGGCGATCCTTGGCGTCGGAGCATCGGAGGGCATGGCCTCCGCAATGCTCCGAAAACGCCCGGGCCGCAATTCGCCGCCCCGGACGGGACCGCCGCCGGGCGAGGCCGGATCGGGACGTCCGCCCCGCGGCCCGCGCCGGAGTCGAAGGCGGGGGTCAGACCATCCCGAGGGCCTGCATGTAGAGCTCGAGGATGGCTTCCTCTTCCTGGCGCTCGGCATGGTCCTTCTTGCGCAGGGAGATGATCCTGCGCAGGGCCTTGGTGTCGAAGCCGGTGCCCTTGGCCTCGGCGTAGACATCCTTGATGTCGGAGGCGAGGCCGGCCTTCTCCTCCTCGAGGCGCTCGATGCGCTCGATGAAGCTCTTCAGCTGGTCGGCGGCGACGGAGGAAGCGTCGACGGCGGGTGCGGCGGATGCGGCCATGGTCGTCTCAAGTCCCTGATCTGCGAAGCGCGGGAGGCTGCGCCGGAACCGCCTCGATAAGCCGTCAAGCTTACCGGGACCTTAGTGCGGCCCCGCTGCGGCCTCAGTGTGGCTCCGCCGCAGCCTTCGCGAAGGCCGCCTGCTGCTCGGGCGTCGCCTCGGACTGGTGCAGGCGCTTCCACTCGGCGAAGGGCATGCCGTAGACGGCCTCGCGGCTCTCGTCCTTGGTCATCGGCAGGTCCTTGGCGTCGGCGGCGTCCTTGAGCCAGTTCGAGAGACAGTTGCGGCAGAACCCGGCCATGGTCATCAGGTCGATGTTCTGCACGTCCGTGCGGGTCTGCAGGTGGGCGACGAGGCGCCGGAACACGGCGGCCTCGAGCTCGGTGCGGGTGGCGTCGTCGATCTCGGTCATGCTGGGTCTCCCAATCTCCACCTGAGGTCGGCGCGCGCAAGCCTCCCGTCAAGCGCGGATCGGCAGCATCGGCCGGAGGAGGCGTGCGAATCGCTCCGCCCACGCGGCCTGTCCCGCCTCCGCGGCGATGAGGTCCTGGCGGATCTCCACCAGCGCGTTCGGCAGGCCGCGCGCCATGGCGTGGCGGTCGATGGTGTCGCCGGGCAGGCCCCCGCCATAGGGCTCGTTGTCGCCCACCGTCAGCCCGGCCGGATCGGCCCGCAGGCCCGCGATCAAGGGTGCGCTCATGCGGTCGTCCCGGTCCCACAGGATGCCGACCTCCCAGGGCCGCGGCACCCCGCGCCAGTAGGGCGTGAAGCTGTGGATGGTGACGATGGCCGGGCGCGTGCCGGTGGCCTCGGCCTCGGCGACCCCGGCGTCGATCGCCGCGTCGAAGGGTTCGTAGAAGCGCCGGATGCGCTCGGCCTTGCCGGCCTCGTCGATGCGGGCATTGCCCGGCACCACCGCCCCGTCGGAGAGGCGCATCACCAGGGTCGGGTCGGCCCGGCCCCGGTTCGGGTCGATGATCAGGCGCGAGAACCGGGTCAGGATCGCCGGCACCCCGAGGGCCGCCGCCAAGGCGCGCGTCACCGCGGCGGCGCCGATGTCGTAGGCGATGTGGCGGGCGAATTCGTGCTCCGGCACCCCGAGCTGACCCAAATCCTCGGGGACGTGGTTGGAGGCGTGGTCGCAGATCAGGAGCAGGCCCCGGGCGGGATCGCCCGGGAGGGTCTCGACGGGATGCGGTGTCTGCATGGGGAGGCACGGTCCGGTTGAGCGCGGGCGGCATCGTTGTACCAGGCGGGACGCAAGGCTCCGGCCGCATCGCGGGGGATGCCCGCGCACGCGCGGCTTGCCGAGGCGGCAAGCGTCGGGCACAGCACGTATCGCGGATCGCGCCGCGACGGCAACAATCCGGCACCATGCCGGGGGCACAACACTCCGGAGGAGAACCACCGGGCCGCCTTCGCGATCGACCACCGGAATACGGAAACGCCATGACCGACTCCCCCTCGACCGAGACCGCCTCGACCGACGCCCGCCGCGCCCTCCTCCTCCACTGCCTCGACGAGGCCATCGCCGCCGCCCACCCGGCGCGCTGCCTCGTGCCGCACCTGCCGGCGCCTGGACAGGGCCGCCTCATCATCCTGGGGGCCGGCAAGGCCGGCGGCAGCATGGCGGCGGTGGCGAGCCGGTTCTACCGGGAGGAGCACGGCGTCGATCCGAGCCGCATCGTCGGCCTGGCGGTCGCCCGCCACGGCTACGGCGAGGAGGCGCCGATGATCCGCATGGTCGAGGCCGGGCATCCGGTGCCGGACCAGGCCGGCATCGACGCCACCATCGACACCCTGAAGATCGCCGCCGATGCGGGGCCGGACGACGACGTGCTGGTGCTGCTCTCCGGCGGCGGCTCGGCCAACTGGATCGCCCCGGCCGGGGAGCTGACCCTCACGGAGAAGCAGGCCATCACCAAGGCCCTGCTGCGCTCCGGTGCGCCGATCAACGAGATCAACTGCGTGCGCAAGCACCTCTCGCGGATCAAGGGCGGCCGCCTCGCCATGATGGCGCGCAACGCCCGCTCGATCCTGACGCTGGCGGTCTCCGACGTGCCCCACGACGACCCGGCGGTGATCGGCTCCGGCCCCACCGTGCCGGATCCGACGACCCTGGCCGATGCCCGCGCGATCTGCGAGCGCCGCGGCATCCCCCTGCCCGAGACCGCCAAGGCGTTGCTGAACGATCCCGCTAACGAGACCCCGAAGGCCGGCGACCCCGCCTTCGCCCGGGCCGAGTACCGCATCATCGCCCGGCCCATCGACGCCCTGGAGGCGGCCGCCGCCGCCGCCGCCGCGGCCGGCTACGAGCCCGTGATGCTCGGGCCCGACCTCGAGGGCGAGGCCCGCGAGGTCGCCGCCGAGCATGCCCGCATGGCCCTCGACCTCGCGGGCGCCGGCCGCAAGGTCGCGCTCATCTCGGGCGGCGAGCTCACGGTGACGATCCGCGGCGAGGGCTATGGCGGCCCGAACCAGGAATACGCCCTGGCGCTGGCGCTCGCGCTGGAGGGCGCGCCCGGCATCCTCGGCATCGCCGCCGACACCGACGGCACCGACGGCGGCCGTGGCGAGGCCACCGACCCGGCCGGCGGCCTGGTCGACCCGACCACGCTGGCGCGCGCCCGCGCCGCCGGGCTCGATCCCGCCGCGATGCTGGCCGACAACGATTCGACGAAGTTCTTCGCCACCATCGGCGACCTCGTTCAGCCGGGTCCGACACGCACCAATGTCAACGATTGCCGCATCATCCTCGTCGGCTAGGGCGTTCGCGCGCCTGATGGGACGCACGCGTTTCCAGTCCCGACCCGCGCGCGTTCCCCTCTCCCCTTCGCGGGAGAGGGTGGCCCGCGAAGGGGGTCGGGTGAGGGGAGCGCCTGACTCGGAGGGGGCGCCCTCTCTCCCGCCTGCCCCGCAGGCACCCTCCCCCGCCGGGGGGAGAGGGACGAACCCGTGCCTGGACCGGCGCTCGTCGGAAATGGATCCCACCGCGCCGAACGTCTCGCCTGACCGGAGCGGGAGCCCTGTTCGGCTCGACGCCCGAGCTCCGATGGACCGCCCCCGGCGTGTCGGCAGCGCGCAGCGGGCCTTCGCGGGCGCGTCCCTCCTGGCCGTCACGCTGCTCCCGGTGCCCGCCCGGGCCGACCTGCGCATGTGCAACCAGACCGCCAGCAAGGTCGGCATCGCGCTGGGCTACCGCGATCCGCAGGGCTGGGTGACGGAGGGCTGGTGGGACGTGGCGCCGAAGGTCTGCGAGACGCTCCTGAAGGGCTCCCTCGCGGCGCGGTTCTACTACGTCTATGCGGTGGACTACACGCGCGGCGGCGAGTGGAACGGCCGCTCGCTGATGTGCACCAAGGACCGCGAATTCACGATCCGCGGCGTCGAGGACTGCCTCGCCCGCGGCCTCGACCGCAACGGCTTCTACGAGGTCGATACCGGCGAGCAGAAGAGCTGGACGATCCAGCTCACCGACCCAAACCAGCCGGTGGCGCCGACGCCCTGAGGCGTGGCGGGGGTTCGGCTATGGCGGGTTCCGGTCTCACGCTGGAGATCCGGTTCGTCTCGGGGTGTATGGCCTTTTTTCCAAGCCTCCTGCTGCTGGTTCGGCTGGGATCGACAGCAAGCGGCGACTTTGGGGGCCATGAGCGGACGGTCCGTCTTCGACCCACCCCAGTTGTACACGTCCGCGTCGGTGCTCCCCGAGAGCGGTGATTCGCCGGACGTCCGGCTGCTTCGGTTCGAGGTCGTCAGCAGACCCTGGCCTTTCCCCTTGAAGCGGACGTTCCGCCTCTGACCTGACAGTCGATGTCGACTGCGCAGCTACCGTGACGGGTCTGCGGGGATGCTCTCACCGGACCGGGCATCGACCAGCCTGCGGATCTGCTCCCTGACGGACGGCGTGGTGGGGTTGTAGACGATCAGGCCGAGATCGGGGCGACCGTCGACAGCGAAGGACGAATATTCCAGCTCGATGGCGCCGAGGATCGGGTGCTTCAGCCGCTTCGTCCCCTCACCGTGATGGTGCACATCGTTCTCGCGCCACAGCGACGCGAAGTCCTCGCTCGTCCGGCACAGTTCCTCGACCAGCGCGCCAACCTCGGACGCCGCGCCAGCGCGGGCGGCGTCCGCACGGAACGCTCCGACCACGTACCGGGCCACGCTGTCCCAGTCGTGCTGGATCGCGCGCACATGGCTGGAGCCGAACATGCGGCGCAGGATGTTGCGCTCGCCCGGCGGGACCGTGTCCCAATCCGTCAGCACAACGGCAGCCGCCTGGTTCCACGCGACGACGTCCCAGGTGGCGGTCTTGATCAGCGCCGGGCTGGTCTCCAGCGTGTCGAGCAGCCGCTGCAGCCGGGGCGTGATCCCTTTGGCGGCCGCGTAGCGGACCTCCGGCGGGCGTCCGAGGCCGAGCATGAACAGGTGCTCGCGCTCGGCATCGGTCAACATCAGCCCCGCGGCGATGCGGTTCAGCACGTCCGCGGAGGGCGCGCCGCCGCGGCCCTGCTCAAGCCACGTGTACCACGTCGCACTGATGTTCGAGCGCTGGGCGACCTCTTCCCGGCGCAGGCCCGGCGTCCGCCTGCGGCCCGCGAACCCGAAGGAGGACGGGTCCAGCTTTGACCGACGGTCCCGCAGATAGGCGCCGAGGGGGTTCTCCGAGCCGGCCGGCATGGCGATCCTGTGAGCAATTATACCCTGATACGGTCACGTATTTTATGGTGTCGGGCGCTGCGGGAAAGAGGGTCTCCCTCATGACGCGGACGAACACACATGCGCGTATTTCTCACTGGCGCCACCGGCTTCATCGGCTCGGCGCTCATCCCGGAACTCGTCGCCGCCGGGCATCAGGTCATCGGGCTGACACGGTCCGAGGCAGGTGCGGCGGCGCTGCGGACGGCGGGGGTCGAGCCGCATCGGGGCGACCTCACGGACTCGGACAGCCTGCGCGAGGGAGCCGCCCGGGCCGACGGCGTGATCCATGCCGCGTTCGATCATGACGACTTCTCGGACTTCGTCGCCAACTGCGAGAAGGACCGGCGGGCCATCGAGGCCCTCGGTTCTGCGCTCAAGGGCTCGGACCGGCCCCTGCTCATCACGTCCGGCGTGGCGATGGGCTGCCCGACGCCCGGCCGTCCCGCCACCGAGGACGTCTTCGACCTGGACCACCCGAACCCCCGGGTCGCCTCCGAGCGGGCGGGTGCGGCGTTGCTGGACGCGGGCGTCAACGTGTCGGTGATGCGGCTCCCGCAGGTACACGACACCGTGAAGCAGGGACTCGTGACCTACCTCGTCGCCCATGCCCGGGCCAAGGGCGTTTCCGCCTATGTCGGGGACGGCGCGAACCGCTGGGCGGCGGGACCGAGGCGCGACGTCGCCCGCCTCTACGTGATGGCCCTGGAGCGTGCCGAGGCGGGGGCCCGGTACCATGCCGTCTCCGAGGAGGGCGTCCCGCTCCGGGCCATCGCGGAAGCCGTCGGCCGGGGCCTTGGCGTCCCGGCGGTCTCCGTGGCGCCCGACGCGGCCGCCGCGCATTTCGGATGGCTGGCGGGGTTCGTCGGGGCCGACATGACGGCGTCGAGCGCACTGACGCGGTCCCGCCTGGGCTGGCAGCCGAACGGCAGGGGCCTCATCGCCGACCTCGACGCGAGGGATGACGCCCGCGGGACGGCGTGAACCACTCCCGTCCGCCCGTACCGTCCGCGACGGTCGGGCGTCCGGATGGCGCGCTCCGGCTATGGCCGTGCGACGGTGTGCGGCGTGATCGTGTAGCCGAACGGGTCACGGAACGCGAAGTAGCGGCCGAACGGCCCGTCCTTGGGCGGAAAGACGATCGTCGTGCCCTGCTGGGCAAGGTGATCGTGCAGGGCGTCGGCGTCGTCGCAGCCGAACCAGATGGCGATGCCCCGGCCGAGGTCTTCCGTGTCCCCCAGGTCGATCACGGGCGTGCGGACGGCGAACGGGATGGGCTTGGTGTCGAAGACCACGGCGCCGGGCGGACTTTGAGCGGCCGCCTTCAACCCGACGACGTCCGTGTAGAAGGCCCGCGCGGCCTCGATGTCGACGACCTGGATACCGATGAAATCCGGTCCAATGAGATGAGGCACGATGGGTCTTCCCTAAGCCGACGCTCGACGCTATTGTCAGGGTCCTGATACATATAAGGGCACTGATATGTCAAGCGAGGCCGCCGTGTCCGGCATGGGTGATCCGTACGAGACCGTCGGGTTCGCCTTGAAGCAGGCCCAGCACGCGCTCCGCGTCCGTCTGGACGCCGAGCTTCGTGAAATCGGGCTGACCATGCCTCAATACGCGGTCCTCGCCTGCCTTCAGGGCAAGGCGGGCGCGTCGAACGCCACGCTCGCGAGGACCGCCTTCGTCACCCCGCAGACGATGCAGGCGATCCTCGTCGCGCTCGAGCGCAACGGCTTCATCGTGCGGACGGCCCACCCCGAGCACGGGCGCGTTCTGAAGACCGAACTGACGGCGTCGGGTCGCGGCATCTTGGACAGGGCTTCCGGGATCGTGACCGATACGGAAGATCGCATCCGGACTGCCGTGGCGCCCCTCGACCCCCGTATCGTCACCGCGACGCTACTCCGGATCGCGGAAGCGCTTCGTTAGGCGGCGCACTTCCGCGCGGGTCGAACGTCCGGTCCCGCTGTCCCACGTCTCGATGCAGACCGGCGGAAAGCGACCGATTCCAGCCTTCGGTTCTGACTCTACCCATTGCCACGACGCGGACTTTTCCGGGGCGCAGCGGGTTGAGACGAGCCCAAGCGTCGGCCCATGACAGTGCCCATCCGGGAAGGGTCCGTTGAGTCGCAGGACACGACTCGATCGATCCCACCCCGGTACGGGCCGCCATCAGGCTGGCCACCGACGGTATCGCGACAAGCGTCCGCCATCGATCACGGCCAGGAGGCCGCACGAATTTCTTGACAATATTCCTATTGTATGCTCTTTTGCCGTCACTCGCCTCCCCCGATGGGATGCCCGCTGGCGGACCGGGTCGGCGGGTTTGGGAGGAGGAGACGGCGCCCGTGTCGATGGCCCGGTTTCGCCATCGCCCCGGGCGGCACCGCGCGACGCAAGGTGTTCCGGATGGAGGGCCGTTTCGGCGGCCCGGCATCTGGGGCATCCCCAGACAACGGACGGCCCGCCCACTACGAGGCGGGTCCGGGGCCTTGGGCCATGATCAGCCGGCCGCCGGGGCCGTCGATCCCGCAAGGGATCGGGGCACCGGAGGGGGGCCGCCACAAGCCGAGTCGCCAGCGCCGTAGACAGACGTCGTGACGTGACGGGTTCGGGCCTCCGGGGCCGGGCCCAGGGACGCCGGGGAACCGGCTTTCGTTCTGTTCACGTGGTTTCGCGGCGTCCCGCGTCTCCCGCCATGGATCCCCCGCGCCGGAACCGGCGGCGGGGCCGCGCGCGCATGCAGGCAGCGCAGTGCGACGGCGTCCGTCGGGCGCCGGCACGGTCCGGCGTTCTTGACGCGCCGGCCCCATCGGTGCTTGTGGCCCTTCGCTCAACGCCGGTCGTCCGAAACCGGCGAGGCTGGTATTGGGGATGGAGACCACAGTGAAACGTTCACGCCGCACGAAGATCATCGCGACCCTGGGCCCGGCCTCCGACACGCCGGAGATGATCGAGAAGCTGTTTCGCGCCGGCGCGGACGTCTTCCGTCTCAACATGAGCCACCTGCCCCGCGAGAAGCTGCCCGAGAAGATCGAGGTCATCCGCACGATCGAGCGCGAGCTCAAGCATCCGATCGCGATCCTCGTCGACCTCCAGGGGCCGAAGCTGCGCGTGGCCGCCTTCGCCGAGGGCGCCGCCATCCTGCAGAACGGCGCCACCTTCGTGCTCGACAGCGACCCGACGCCCGGCGACGTCTCGCGGGTCTACCTGCCCCATCCGGAGATCCTCTCGGCCCTGGAGCCCGGCCACGTCGTCATCATCGACGACGGCAAGCTGCGGCTGACGGTGACCGAGGTGTCCGAGGGCCGTGCCGTGACCCGCGTCGAGATCGGCGGCCGCATCTCGAATCGCAAGGGCGTCTCCCTGCCCGACACGGTGATTCCCGTCGCCGCCATGACCGAGAAGGACCGGGGCGACCTCGAAGCCGGCCTCGCGGCAGGCGCCGACTGGATCGCCGTCTCCTTCGTGCAGCGTCCCGAGGACGTGGCCGAGGTGAAGAAGGTCGCGGCCGGCCGGGCGCTGGTGATGGCCAAGATCGAGAAGCCCCAGGCCCTGACCCGCCTGGAGGAGATCATCGAGATCTCCGACGGCCTGATGGTGGCCCGCGGCGATCTCGGCGTCGAGATGCCGCTCGAGCAGGTGCCCGGCGTGCAGAAGCGCATCACCCGCGCCTCGCGCCGCATGGGCAAGCCGGTCGTGGTCGCGACCCAGATGCTCGAATCGATGATCACCGCCCCGGTGCCGACCCGCGCTGAGGTCTCCGACGTCGCCACCGCCGTCTACGAGGGCGCGGATGCGGTGATGCTCTCGGCCGAGAGCGCCTCCGGCACCTTCCCGATCGAGGCCATCTCGATGATGAGCCGGATCGCCGAGCAGGTGGAGCGGGATGCCCTCTACTGGACCATCCTCACGGCCCAGCGCTCCGAGCCCGACGCCACCGCCTCCGACGCCATCGCGGCGGCGGCGCACCAGATGGTCGACGCCCTGAACCTCACGGCCATCATGGCCTGGACGCATTCCGGCTCCACCGCCCTGCGCCTCGCCCGCTCCCGGCCCAACGCAACCATCATCGCGCTGACGCCCAAGCGCGAGACGGCGCGCCGCCTCGCCCTGTGCTGGGGCACGCACCCCATCGTCACCAAGGATGCGAGCGACGTGGACGACATGGCGTTCCGGGCGGCGAAGTTCGCCGTGCGCGAAAACTTCGCCGAGATCGGCGGCCGGATCATCGTGGTGGCCGGCGTGCCGTTCGGGACGCCCGGCGCGACGAACCTCGTGCGCATCGCCTTCGTCACCCGCGAGCACGCGGCGAAGGCCTGACCCGGCCGGGGGCGCGCCGGGCTCCGGGCCCGACGCGCCTCAGGGAGCGGGCAGCGATTCGGCGAGGCGCACGACCTCGTCGACCACGGCCTGCGTGGCGACGACGTGGACCATGTGGCCGATCCCGGGCAGGACCACGAGCCGGGCCCCCGGGATCAGGCGTGCGAGCGGCCTCGCGTGCCGGTCCGCCGGGACGATGCCGTCGCGGTCGCCCGTGATGATGACGGTCGGCGCGGTGATGCGGTCGTAGGCGGCGCTCTGGCGCGTCAGGGCCTCCGGCAGCGCCATCAGGTCCTGGACGTTGGCGAGCATCGTGGCCGGACGCAGGAGCAGCGCGGCCCGGCTCGCTTCCAGGTAGCCGGCCGGCGCCTCCTGGGGCCGGAACACCGACCGGCCCGCCGGCGCCAGGTAGTAGAGCCCGATCGGCGTCGCCACCGTCCGGCTGAGGAGCCAGGTCACCGGCGGGACCAGGGCCAGCCGGTAATACCAGGGGATCGGTCCGAGCGCGGGCAGCGGCATCACCGCCGGCGCGAGGAGGACGAGGCCCGCGACCCGATCGGGATGATCCAGGGCGAGCGCGGTCGCCAGGGCGCCGGCCCAGGAATGGCCGACGATGAGGGCGGGCCCGACACCGAGGTTCGCCAGGGCCTCGGCGATCGCCGCGGCCTGGGCCTTCGGCGTCGCCATGGCGCCGCCGGTCAGGCGGTCGCTCCAGCCGAAGCCCGGCCGGTCGAGAGCGACGACGCGGAACCCCTCCGCGGCGAGGCGGCGGCCGAGATCCGCCATCGGGTCGGCCGCGTTGGCCGAGGCCCCGTGCAGCAGAACGACCGTACCCCGGACGGACGGGTTCGGACCGGCCTGGATCGTGCCGATGCGCCCGCCGGTCACCGACGCGAACGGTCCGGCCGGGGGATAGCGCGCGTCGATCCGCGCCGCGATCAGCAGGGTGACGCCCGCGGCGACGAGCGCGAGGACGACGCCGCCAGCCAGGAGGCCGGCGATCAGCTTGAGCAGGAGCATGATCGGCTACAGGTCGCGGCCGTCGACGTCCGGCGACAGCCGGTCGATGGCCTGCTGCAGCCGGTCCATCCGGGGATACAGCGCCGCCGCCCGGCGGAAGGCCTCCAGGGCGCGGCGCTTGTCGTCAAGGGTCTGGTAGATCCGCCCCAGGGCCGCCCAGGCCTCGTAGTGACGCGGCTCCAGCACGAGGGTGCGCTGCAGGTCCGCGATCGCCGCGGAGGGGTCCGACAGCATCCAGAACACCGTCGCGCGCCGGTTCCAGCCCTCCGACCATCCGGGCTCCAGGGTCGTCGCCCGGTCCATCAGCTCGATCGCCAGGGGGAGATCCTGACCGGACATCGCCTGCCGCGCCCGCTCGGTGAGCAGGTCGGCCGT
The DNA here is from genome assembly GCF_001423285.1 of Methylobacterium sp. Leaf111. Classification (NCBI taxonomy): domain Bacteria; kingdom Pseudomonadati; phylum Pseudomonadota; class Alphaproteobacteria; order Hyphomicrobiales; family Methylobacteriaceae; genus Methylobacterium; species Methylobacterium sp. Leaf111. Next base: position 293,985 of record NZ_LMNE01000012.1, read on the forward strand.
GGCGCTGCCGGATCGGCCCAGGCGCTGCTCGATCAGCCGTGCGATGCCCTTCGCCTCGGCCTCGTCGCCCGCCGCCTTCAGCCGAGCGTAGAGGTTGTCGAGGGTCAGCGGCTGCGCCTTCTTCGGCGGCGGCGCCTCCGGCGTCGGCCGGGCTCCGGCGGGGACAGCGAGGAAAACGCAGAAAGCCGCGACGAGCGCGGCTTTCAGGCAGGATCGATGCGGAGAGGGTCGCGACATGGTCGGAGCTTCCTCGCCCCGGATCGCGACGTCAACGTGCGCGCTTGCCGCGTCTGGCGGCCAAGCACCCCGTGGCCTCAGCCCTGGCGGGCCTTGAAGCGCTTCTGGGTCTTGTTGATGACGTAGACGCGGCCCTTGCGACGCACGATCTGGTTGTCGCGGTGACGGCCACGGAGGGACTTGAGGGAGTTGCGAATCTTCATCGGTCTCACGTCGGTCGGGAACGAGCCCGCCGCCTGTCCATAGGGTCTCGGGAACGAGGCACCTGACGGCGGCCTCGGCGATGTGTCGATGCATCGCGGAAAGGCGGTTGCCTTATCAGGATTCGCGCCGGCAAGGCAAGGCGTCCCGCCCTATTCCGGATCGAAGCTTTGCCGGAATGGGCCGTTCAGGTCGCGTGGAGGCTTGATCACGGTCGGGTTGCGCTCTGCGCACCGTCGCCGACCTCCCCGGCCGTGACCGCCCGCGACGCGCCGCCGACTCATCGCCAAGCGGAGCGTGCGGCGGGCGATATCCGTCTGTAAAGACTTCCGCTGCTAGCATGCGCCGACGCGCACGGTGCGCAAAGACGGAACCCCGTGACGACCCGCATGGAGCAACCCGAATCAGCGGCGCCGATCCCGCGGCGCGAGGAGCGCAGCCCGACAAACTGGATCGCGACGATCCGGTTTCGGGACGGCACCGAGATTCCGTGCAGCGTGAAGGACGTCTCGAAATCGGGCGCACGAATCTGCGTCGGTGCGAGCCAGGCGCTCCCGCCCGTCTTCCTGCTCCGGATCATCGGGCGGGACTTCCTCTGCCTCGTCCGGATCGCCTGGCGGCGCGGCGACTATGTCGGCGTGCGCATCGAGCGCGTGGGCAAGCTGCCGCAACCCACATCCGTCACGACAGCGGCCGTGCCTGTGCCGGCGGCCCAGACAGACATCCCCACCCCGGAGGAGATCGCCAGCGGCGGAATCGGCGTCCCGTCCCGGAAGCGCGGCATCTCGGCCTTTTAAGGCGCCTGCCGCGAGTTTCCCCGCGCAGCCAGCACCCGGGCGACAACGAAAACCCCGCCCTGCCGAAGCAGAGCGGGGCTTTCACTGTTCGCGGATGGCGGCGCCGAACCTGGATCAGGCGGCGCTGCGGTTGCGGGCTTCGCGCTTGGTGTCGACACCCGAGGCTTTGATCTCGGACAGCTTCTGGGCAACGTTGCGCGAGAACACGAACTCGGCCGGACGCTGGTTCTCCAGGCTGACCTCGGGGGCCATCTCGCCCTCGGTCTTGATGCCGCGGAGGGCGTGCACCAGGGGCTTCCAGGGCTTCTTCACGGAGTCGACGACCGAAGAGGCCTCATAGCCCGAATGGACCATGCAGTCGGCGCACTTCTCGTAGTTGCCGGTGCCGTAGGAGTCCCAGTCGGTCTCCTCCATCAGCTCCTTGAAGGTCGCCGCGTAGCCCTCGCCGAGGAGGTAGCAGGGCTTCTGCCAGCCGAACACGGTGCGGGTCGGGTTGCCCCAGGGCGTGCAGTGGTAGGTCTGGTTGCCGGCCAGGAAGTCCAGGAACAGGCCCGACTGCTGGAAGGTCCACTTCTCGCGACCCTTCTCCTTGCCGTGCCGGAACACGCCGCGGAAGAGCTCCTTCGTCGCCTTGCGGTTCAGGAAGTGCTTCTGATCGGGCGCCCGCTCGTAAGCATAGCCCGGCGAGACGGTGATGCCGTCGATGCCCATCTTCGTCACGCTGTCGAAGAAATCGGCGATCTTGTCGGCGGACGAGTTGTTGAAGAAGGTGCAGTTGATGGTGACGCGGAAGCCCATCTCCTTGGCCTTCGCGATCGCCGCCACTGCCTTGTCGTAGACGCCGCGCTGACACACCGACTGGTCGTGCATCTCCTTGTCGCCATCGAGATGGATCGACCACGTGAAGTACGGGCTGGGCTTGTACTCCTTTATCTTCTTCTCGAGCAGAAGCGCGTTCGTGCAGACGATGGCGAACTTCTTCTGCGCGATGATGCCCTCGACGATCTGGGGCAGATCCTTGTGCAGCAGCGGCTCGCCGCCGGCGATCACCACCACGGGTGCACCGCACTCGCGCACGGATTCCAGCGCGTCGGCGACCGGCAGCCGCTTGTTCAGGATCTCGTCGGGGTAATCGATCTTCCCGCAGCCGGCGCAGGCAAGATTGCAGCGGAACAGCGGCTCCATCATCATCACGAGCGGGTAGCGCTTGCGACCAGTGAGGTGCTGCTTCAGGATGTAGCCGCCAATCTTCGCGACGTACCGGATAGGGATGCCCAAGACGCGGCTCCTTGTTGTTGGCCCCGATGTATCGGGCTGCTTAGCGTGAAAAAAGGCCAAATTCCAGCGAGCTAGACTGGAACCAATCCGAAAGGCTCCGAATGGATGCCGTTCGCGCAAGTTCTCCGGGTGCTGCAACAATCCGGCCACAGACGGTGACCCGGACCCTTCGGTCAGCCGGAACGCTCCGGCGGCATATAGCTCCGCCGGAAGCGCTTATTCCTAATCCTTGGCTGCATGCCTGGGCCGCAGCTTGGCTGTTCGTCACCGCTTGTCCGATCCAACAAAGCTTGGGTCGTGGAGATGTGCGGTGCGAAAGCGCACGCCTGGACGAACCGGAGACTGATCGATCCGTTCGCGTTGCATTACAGACATTTGCTCGCTAGGTGAGCGCCACGGTGAAGCAAATTCGTGTGAGCGATGCGATTCGTTCGATGATCCGAGGACCGTCGCTCTCCGGCCGATCGCGCGCCGGATTCGGGTTTTGCACCAACAGGTGATAACCGGCGTCACAAGACAGATCGATTCCCGTCCCGTGGCCGTACTGGCCTCGGCGCCCACATGTGGCGCGGCCGGGCGGCAATCGGATCGCTCAGGCAGGTAGGATACTCGTGATCGAACGGCTCGTCGCGTTTTCCGTCCAGCGTCGCTGGTTGGTCATAGCTCTCGTCGCACTCGTCACCGTGGCAAGTGCCGGTGTGGCGGCTCACCTCTTCAAGATCAATACCGACGTCGAGCGGTTGATCGACAAGGATGTGCCCTGGCGACAGGACGAGATCAACTACGAGAAGGCCTTTCCGCAACGCACGGGCACCCTCGTCGCGGTCATCGACGGCAAGACGCCCGAGGAGGCGGAGGAAGCGGCGGCCGAGTTCTCGGCGGCCCTCGTCAGCCACAAGGACATGATCGAGTCGGTCTACCGTCCGGACGGCGGTGCCTTCTACGAGAAGAACGGCTTCCTCCTGATGTCGCAGGAGGAGCTGACCAAGACCACCGAGCAGCTCGTGCAGCAGCAGGGTCTGCTGGGTCCGCTGGCCGCCGATCCGTCCCTGCGCGGTATCATGCGGGTGCTGGGTCTCGGCGCACGCGGTATCAAGAGCGGCGATGCCAAGCTCGAGGATCTCGAGCGGCCGATGACGCAGATCGATGCGACCGTGCGCAAGGTGCTGGCCGGCGAGCCGGCGCGGATGTCCTGGCAGATGCTCCTGTCGAACGGGCAGACGCAGAGCACCGATCTGCGCAAGTTCGTGATGATCCAGCCGGTGCTGGACTACAACGCTCTGCAGCCCGGCGCGAACGCCACCGAGGTGGTGCGCAAGGTCGCTTCCGATCTCAAGATCAACACCCTGGGTGGTTCTGAATTCGCCGGTGCGCCACGCATGCGGCTGACCGGTCCCGTGGCGGTGGCGGATGACGAATTCGCCACCCTCTCCGAAGATGCGCTCCTGAACTATAGCGTCACGGTCGGGGCGATCGTCCTGTTCCTCTGGCTCGCCCTGCGCTCCGCGCCACTGATCGGCGCCGTGCTGATCACCACCTTTGCGGGCCTCATCGTCACCGCCGGCCTCGGCCTGCTGATGGTGGGCGAATTGAACCCGATCTCGGTGGCGTTCGCGGCGCTCTTCGTCGGCCTCGGCATCGATTTCGGCATCCAGTTCGCGGTCCGCTACCGTGCCGACCGCTTCGAGCAGCCCGACCTCCTCTCGGCCATGCGGGCCGCGGCGCACGGAGTCGGCTGGTCGCTGACCCTGGCGGCGATCTCCCTGATCGCCGGCTTCTTCGCGTTCCTGCCCACCGCGTTCCGCGGCGTCTCCGAGCTCGGCCTCATCGCCGGTGTCGGCATGATCGTGGCCTATCTGTTCGCCCTCACGCTGCTGCCCGCGCTCATCGCGGTGTTCAAGCCGAAGGGCGAGCGCGAGGCCGTCGAGACCACCTGGCTCGCCGGCGTCGACCCGTGGATCATCCGCAACCGCAAGCCGATCCTGATCGGCGTCGGCGTGATCACGCTGGCGGGCACTCCGCTTCTCTTCAAGCTGCCTTTCGACTCCAACCCGATGCACCTGCGCAGCCCGAAGGTGGAGTCGATCTCGACCTATCTCGACCTGATCAAAGATCCGGCGACCAGCCCGAACATCATCGACGTGATGGCGCCCTCCGTGGAGGCTGTCCCGGCCCTGGCCGACAAGCTCACGAAGCTGAAGTCGGTGGCCAAGGTGATCGACATCAACACCTTCGTGCCGCCGGATCAGGACCAGAAGCTCGCGACCATCGCCGAGACGGCGCAGCTCCTCGGTCCCGTGCTGAATCCGGGCCGCAAGCCGCCGCCGCCCACGGATGCGGACAACGTCAAGGCGATCAAGGAGGCGGTCACGGCCCTGCGGGGCATCGCGTCAGGTTCCGATGCACCAGGCGCGAAGGCGGCGGGCGACCTCGCCACCGACCTCGACAAGCTCGCCGCCGCACCGGTCGGCACCCGTGAGGCCGCCAGCGTCGCGCTCACCACCGACCTGAAGACGCTGCTGACCCGCCTCTCAGGGCTCCTGAACCCCGAGAAAGTTACGCTGGACAACCTGCCGCCGAAGCTCAAGGCCGAGTGGGTCGCCGCCGACGGACGCTCGCGGATCGAGGTCCACCCGAGCGGTGACGCCAACGACAACCGCGTCCTGCGGAACTTCGCCAAGGAGGTCCAGAGCGTTGCGCCACACGCGACCGGGGCTCCCGTCGCGACGACCTCGTCGAGCTACACCATCCTCGGTGCGTTCCTGCAGGCCGCGATCACCGCCCTGGTTCTGATCTTCATCATCCTGTCGGTGGCGCTCCGGAAGCCGTGGGACGTGGCGATGACCCTCGGGCCCCTGGTGCTGGCGACCCTGTGGACGCTGATGGCGCTGCACATCGTCGGGATGCCGCTGAACTTCGCCAACATCATTGCGATGCCGTTGATGCTCGCCGTCGGCGTGGCCTTCCACATCTACTACGTCATCGCCTGGCGGGCCGGCGTCACCGACATGCTGGCCTCCAGCCTGACGCGGGCGATCTTCTTCTCGGCCCTGACCACCGGCACCGCCTTCGGCTCGCTGGTGCTTTCCAGCCATCCGGGCACGGCCAGCATGGGCAAGCTCCTTGCCCTGTCGCTGTTCTTCACCCTGGTAGCCGCGTTCTTCGTGGTCCCGGCCTTCCTTGGCCCACCGCCCAAGCACCCCGATCCGAAGCGCCCCGAAGGCGACGCAGCCCTGCCGCCGACCGCACGGGCTCAGACGGTGGAAGCCGTTCCCGCGAAGTAGGTCGCTACTCTCAAAGCAAAACGAAAAACGGGCGCGGATCGAATCCGCGCCCGTTTCCGATCCGGAAGCGCGATCGGCGACGGGCCGTTCGAACCCTCAGGTCAGAAAGTCCGAGAACCCGCCACGCGGGATCCCGGCGACGGCCGCCGAACTTTCCGGAGCGATGAGCGCGTCGCGCTCGGCCGCGTAGGCATAACCCGGAGCCTCGCCCGGGAACCCGCCCCCGGTCGCCGGGTGGGTATAAAGTTCGGTGAGACCGTCCGGCAGATGTGTCAGAAGGCCCGCCACACGGGCCGGCGTCATTGCTCCCGACCAAGCGAGACCAAGCGTCCGATCGGGTATCAGGAGGCCGGCCTGGCGTGCGCGGACCGCGAGGAGCGCGGCCCAGGGTGCCGTGTCCAGGGCCGCCTTCGCCTGCGTCCCCGGCTCGGCCGCCCGCAGGACCGCCCGGGTCTCCCGCGGGACGCGGATCGCCCGCATGCCGTGCCGAGCGCCGGCCGCCAGGACGAGCCCGGCGATCAGCGGGTGCACGTGGAAGTGCTTGTGGGCGTTGACGTGGTCGAGGGACAGGCCCGTCGCCGCATAGGCGCGGAACTGCGCCTCGATCTCGGCAGCGAGCTGTCGGCGCGCCGATGCCTTCAGCGCGAGATCCAGACCCAGCCGACCCATATCGCTGCGAATCTGCCCGTCCGACCCGACGAGATCCGGCAGTTCGGCCGGCGGCAAGGTCGGCCAAGCCTCCACCATCACGAGATGCAGACCGACCCGCAGGGACGGCAGGCGCTTGGCCCGTTCCACTGCATCAGCGGCGGCCGGCGCCGAGACCATCAGACTCGCGGCAGTGAGGATACCGTCGCGGTGGGCCTGCTCCACCGCCTCATTGACCTGAAGGCTGAGGCCGAAATCATCGGCCGTGACAACCAATCGCTTCATACAGCGGCTCCGGTTGGCGGACGAGATCCCCGTCCGCGGCTGGGGACCTGAACCCCGAAACGCGAAACGGCCGGGCTTTCCAGCCCGGCCGTCTCACATCGAACTGGCGTCGCGCTCAGGCGGCGGCGCTGGTCTGACGCTCCTTAAGGAAGCGGTAGAACTCCACGCCCTCGCGCAGGCGACGCTTCATCATGTCGGGGGACCGAACCATCTCGGAGACGATCGAGGCGATCTTCGGCGCACGGAAATAGAACTTCTTGTAGAATTCCTCGACGGCCGCGAAGATTTCCGTATGCGACAGGTGCGGATAGTGAAGCGGCGCGATCTGAACGCCGTTCTCATCCACCAGTTCAGCATTCTCGACGTCGAGCCAGCCGTTCTCGACGGCCTGCTTGTAAAGGAACGTGCCGGGATAGGGCGCGGCCAGCGAGACCTGGATCGTGTGCGGGTTGATGCGCTTGGCGAAGGCAATCGTCTCCTGGATCGTCTCCTTCGTCTCGCCCGGGAGGCCGACGATGAAGGTGCCGTGGATCGCAATACCGAGTTCGTGGCAGTCCTTCGTGAACTTCTCGGCCACCTCGACGCGCATGCCCTTCTTGATGTTGTTCAGGATTTTCTGGTTGCCGGACTCGTAGCCAACCAGCAGCAGGCGCAGGCCGTTATCCTTCAGGACCTTCAGGGTCTCGCGGGGCACGTTCGCCTTGGCGTTGCACGACCAGGTCACGCCGAGCTTGCCGAGCTCGCGGGCGATCTCCTCGGCGCGGGGCAGGTTGTCCGTGAAGGTGTCGTCGTCGAAGAAGAACTCCTTCGTCTGCGGGAATTCCTTCAGGCAGTACTTGATCTCTTCGATCACGTGCGCGACCGAACGGGTCCGGTAGGTGTGGCCGCCGACCGTCTGCGGCCAGAGGCAGAAGGTGCAGCGCGACTTGCAGCCACGGCCCGAATAGAACGAAATGTAGGGGTGCTTCAGGTAACCGATGAAGTACTTCTCCATCTCGAGGTCGCGCTTGTAGACCGACGTCACGAACGGCAGCTGATCCATGTCCGTCATGATCTCGCGGTCCTCGTTATGGACCACGACGCCATTGGCATCACGATAGGACAAGCCCTTAATCTCGGACATCGGGGTGCCGTCGGCGACTTCCTTGACGGTGAAGTCGAACTCGTTGCGGGCACAGAAATCGATGCAGGGGGCCTGCGCCATGGAGCCGGCGGCGTCCACCGCCACCTTTGCGCCGATCAGGCCAGCGATGAGCTTCGGGTTTGCGGCCTTCAGCGCCTCGACGGTCTTCACATCAGACTTGAACGACGGAACCGAGGTGTGAAGCACCACGAGATCGAAATCGTGCGCCTGCGCGACGATTTCGTCGAGTTTGATGTTGTGCGGCGGGGCGTCGATCAGCTTCGAGTTCGGCACCAGAGCGGCCGGCTGAGCGAGCCAGGTCGGATACCAGAACGACTTGATCTCGCGCTTGGCCTGGTAGCGGGAGCCGGCGCCGCCATCGAAGCCGTCGAAGGTGGGGGCCTGCAGGAAGAGGGTGCGCATGGGGTTCAAGGCCTCAGCGAGATCAGGGGAAAGATGAAACGAGGGTCGAGGCGAAGGTCAAAGCGACGATGCACCAGCATCGCGGCCGAGCGTCGTCTCCGGGATCAAGGTACCGTCTGCAACCACGCGATAATCATGGCCCTTCCATGTCACCGCACCTGAGACGAAGCTCCAGGTGAAGTTCATGAAGGAGAGGATGTCACGTATCGGCAACAGCCAGTAGGGGTGCGCGGCGAGGCCGAAGGCACGTTCCAGCCGGACGCACAGGACGATGCGGCAGGCGAGTGCAAAGGCGGCGACCGCGAGGGCAGTGGTGCCAGCCCCGGGAATCAGCGCGCCGATCAGGGCCAGCGGAAAGGCGTGCGTGACGAACGAACCGGCGTATCCGGCCGGATCGACGTTTCGGATGGTGCGGTTCCAACGCAGCTCGTGGCTCCACAGGCTCGCCAAGTCGGTATCGACGCAGGTGTGCCCGATGCTGAAGCTCGGGATCGCCACGAGGCCACCCTGCGCGCGCAAGGCCTCGCCGATGGCATAATCGTCCGCGAGATCGTCCCGAAACGCCTCGAAGCCGCCGATCGCCGCCAGCGCCTTCGTGCTGAAGGCGATGGTCGAGCCGAAGCACGGGTTGGCGAGGCCGAGGGACGTCCCCATCACCACGTTGGGGAGGAACTGGACATCGATGGCGAGCGCAGAGAGGTGGGCCCAGATGCCCCGATGCGCCGGTACGCCGTGATAGAGGCAGGTGACGCCGTTGACGCCCGGCTGGCTCAGCGCAGCGACGATGCGGGCGAGGTAATCCGGCTTCACCACCATGTCGCTGTCTGCGAGGACGACGACGTCATGGGCGATGCGGGCCGACATGTTGATCAGATTCGAGACCTTGCGGTTCGAACCGTGTTGGCGGGCGTCGATCACAAGATCCAGGCGAGCCGCCGGATAGGTGGCCTGCAGGCGGCGGACCACCGGGATCGCCGGATCGGCGGCGTTCTGGACACCGAACACGATCTGGACCGGCGCCGGATAGGCCTGTTGACAGAACGTCTCGAGATTCTCGTAGAGGTTCGGCTCGATCCCGCAGAGGGGCTTGAGGATCGTGACCGTCGGGACCGTGGATCCGAGCTTCGGCTCGGGCTTCCGCGCGAACCGCGTGGCCAGGGCAGCCGCCGTCAGGCCGTAGAAGCAGCCGACCAGGGCGATCAGCGGCAAAAGGTGCGAGAGCCAGGTCAGGTCCATGAAGGGCATCGCTCGGTCACGGGTCTCGTGAGAGTGCCGCGGTAGCGAGCGGCGCGAATCGTCGAAGGCGGGGAGAGGAACAAAGTCCGGCGTGTTTCACCCGACTCTAAGGCGCTGGTTTGACGGCGAGCATTCCCGTGGTGCGATCGCGCATGAATGTGAGGAGGCCGTCCGCACCGCCGGTCTTCAGCGGCTCGGCGAAACTGCCGCGCAGGCTCGCCACTTCGCTGACGTTCCCGTTGAGATAAACGTCCTGCACCCGGTTGCCGGAACCGACCAGGAAATCGACCTGGGAGGTGTCGCCGTCCTTGTTGGCGACTTCGGTCTGGACGACGCGGTTGGCACCCCGCGCTTCGCTCTGCGGTTTCACCGTGAACTTGCCGCCGGCCGCCTGCGCGAGTCGTGTGGCATAGGTCGCGGTGAAGTATCGGCCGAAGGCCTCGGTCAGCGCGCCCTGCTGCTCCGGCGTGAAGGTCTTCCACTTCGGTCCGGCGGCCAGGCGGATCATGGCCGGGAAATCGAAGGTCTCGCTCAGGGTGGGACCGATGCTGGCCGCACGCGCCCCGACATCCTTCGGAGCCTCCTTCAGGGCCGCTTCGAAGGTCGTATAGATCTTGCTGATCGACTCCACCGCGGCATCGTCCGCCGCGCGCGCGGTCGGGCTCAGGTGCAGCAGGCCGAAGAGGAGGGCTGCGAGAACGACGCGATTCAGGCGCACTTCTTGAGATCTCCCAGATCGGCCTCGGCGCGAGCGCGGCTGCCGAAGTCATTGGCGAGCACCGGGACGAGAAGGTCGTGCCGCAGGGCGGGTTCGGCCCGCGCCTCCGCCGCCACCGGCTCGACGGCCTGGGTGCCCTCCAGGGCATGCCAGGCGAAGAGGCCGGGAACACCCACCAGAAGGTCGGCGAGACGCTTGACCAGGGACAGCGCCAGGGCCGCCTCGGCGGGGATGCCGAAGATGGCGCAGAGCGCGATGAGGCCGCCCTCCTGGGCGCCGAGGGCGCCCGGGACCGCGAAGGCCGCGCCGCGAACCGCCTGGGCGAGGCTCTCGATCACCACCGCCTCGACGATGCTGACCGGATAGCCCATGAAATGCAGGGCGACATAGACCTCGACCGTGCCGATGAGCCAGCCGATCAGATGGATGCCGAGGCCACCGGCGACGCGGCCGCGGTTGCCGTAGAGACGCTTCAGGCTGTCGTAGAGTACGTCGATGGCGCCGAGGGCCCGCCATTCGCGCGAGCCGGCGAAGCGGCTGACCAGGGCCTGGATGACCTGATGGCCGCTCCGGCGCTGGATCAGGTAGAAAGCGCCGAGGGCGGGCGCCGCGAGGGCGAGACCGCCCGCCACCGTCCGGACGATCGGACCATCGCCGGCGATCCAGACCAGGAGCAGGACGCCCGCGACGGTGAACAGGAATTGGGTGACCGCCTGGGTCATCAGGTCGACGAACATGCTGGCGCCCGCGATTCCGCCGGGCACACCGCGCTTGGTCAGGAGCCGGGCACCGACGAAATCGCCGCCGACCTGGGCCACGGGGAGGAGCGTGTTGATGCCCTCACGCACGAAGCGCAGGGTCATGCAGTCCCAGAGCGTCGGGCGCGCCGCTGCCGGAAAGATCACGAACCAGCCGAGGCCGGCCCAGGCCACCGCGACGGCGCGTGCGACGACCACGATCAGGGCACCCCAACCGGCGCTGACCACAGCAGCCGCGACGTCTTCCAGTCCCGAGGACAGGAACAGGCCGACGACCGTGCAGAGACCGGCGATCAGGGCCAATGTCGTGAGACGTTTCATGGGCCCCTTTCGGCCAGCAGCACAGCGAATCGCAGCTTAGATCCGCCGTGTTTCCGACCGGAAAAAACCGTCGGAAACGGTGAACGTCTCCGGAAGTTGCAGCTTTGGGAACCGTTGTCTATCACCCCGGAGACACAGTCAGAACCAAAGCGGCACAGGGCGGAAGGCCCGAGAATCAGCCGTCGGGGCGGACAGGGGAATGGAATTCGATGGACCGCGAATCACACATCACGACCGGTGAGGTCGTGCACGACGACGCGCAGATGGAGCGCTACGCCGGAAGCGCCTACGGGGCGACCCGCGATCCCGCGCCGAGCTCTCCGGTCATGGCCTGGAACGAGTGGGACCCGCTGGAGGAGGTCATCGTCGGAAGTCTCGACGGTGCGACCATTCCGACACACCACCTGACGGTCATCTTCAACCTTCCGCGAGCGGCACAGCCGTTCTATCGCTTCGCGTCCGGGTTCCGGTACCCGAAGTTCATGAAGACGCTCGCGCAGAAGGAGCTAGACAACTTCATCTCGATCCTGGCCGGCGAGGGCGTGAAGATCCGCCGTCCCGACTCGCTCGACTTCTCGCGGAAGTACAAGGCGCCGCGCTGGTCCTCCCGCGGCTTCTGCGTCGCATGCCCGCGCGATCCGTACCTCGTGATCGGCGACGAGATCATCGAGAGCCCGATGTGCTGGCGCTCGCGCTACTTCGAGGGTGATGCCTACCGCTCGCTGTTCAAGGAGTACTTCCGGAACGGTGCGCGCTGGACCTCGGCGCCCCGGCCGCAGCTCACGGACGAACTCTACAACTACGACTACCGGGTGCCGAACCTGAAGGCCGGCGAACCGATGCAGTTCACGGTCAACGAGTTCGAGCCGGTCTTCGACGCCGCCGATTTCGTGCGCTGCGGCCGCGACATCTTCGTGACGCGCTCCAACGTGACCAACCTGATGGGCATCGAGTGGCTGCGCCGCCACCTCGGCTCCGGCTTCCGGGTCCATGAGATCGAGAGCCGCTGCCCGCAGCCGATGCACATCGACTCGTCGTTCATGCCGCTGGCGCCCGGCAAGGTGCTGGTCAACCCGGACTACATCGACGTCGAGAAGCTGCCCGCCGTCCTGAAGAAGTGGGACGTGCTGATCGCGCCCCGGCCCGATCCCGTCGAGGGCTTCATGAGCAAGATCTCGATGTGCTCGCCCTGGACGTCGATCAACGTCCTGGCGCTCGACGAGAAGAAGATCGTCGTCGACGCGAGCCAGCCGACACTGATCAAGGCGCTCAAGGATTGGGGGTTCGATCCGATCCCGGCGCCGTTCTTGTCCTACGGCCCGTTCGGTGGTTCGTTCCACTGCGCCACGCTGGACGTCCGCCGCCGCGGCACGCTGAAGTCCTACTTCTAGGATCGGGTACGTCGGTGAACGAAGGGAGGGGGCGCAGCGAGCGCCCCCTTTTTCGTGTCAGCGCGAGACGCTGTAGACCGACGCCGCCGCCGAGACCGGTGCGGTGACGGTTGAGAAGACGGAGAGGACCTTCTGGACCTCGGTGAAGGGGGCGTTGGAGACGTAGACGAGGTCGCGGTTGCGCATGCGGAAGGCCTGGGTCAGGAACAGGCTGTTGGGGTCGCGCATGTTGATCCGGTAGACCACCGGCACCAGGGGCGTGCCCAGCAGGGGGCTGCCCGGCTTCAGGCGCCGCACCACAGCGGCCGGCTCGAAGCGGAAGATGAAGGTGCCCGAGGGATCGGCCTGGAAGTCGGACAGGCCGCGCGCCTTGGCCAGCGCCTGGGCCAGGGTGATGCCCTGAGAAGACGGAGAGGACCTTCTGGACCTCGGTGAAGGGGGCGTTGGAGACGTAGACGAGGTCGCGGTTGCGCATGCGGAAGGCCTGGGTCAGGAACAGGCTGTTGGGGTCGCGCATGTTGATCCGGTAGACCACCGGCACCAGGGGCGTGCCCAGCAGGGGACTGCCCGGCTTCAGGCGCCGCACCACCGCGGCCGGCTCGAAGCGGAAGATGAAGGTGCCCGAGGGATCGGCCTGGAAGTCGGACAGGCCGCGCGCCTTGGCCAGCGCCTGGGCCAGGGTGATGCCCTCGGCCTGGAACGGGATCTCGGTGGAGTTGCCCAGCGCGCCCACCGCCAGGAAGGTCTGGGGATCGCGCACCAGGGTCAGGGTGTCGCCCGGGCGCAGGAAGATGTTCTCGACCGGGTTCGACACCACCGTGGTCAGCGGCACCGTGGCGGTCTGCTGGCCCCGCGAGAGCCGCACGAAGGTCTCGTTGACCGGCGCGCGCACGCCCCCGGCGGTGGCGACCACGTCGAGCAGGCGGTCCCCCTTGCCCGAGAGCGGCACCCGGGCCCCGGCCACGACCTCGCCGGTGACGGTCACCGTCTGGGACACCGCCTTGGTGACCGAGACCAGYACCTGGGGCTGGATCGCCTTGCCGGCGAGCTCGGTCTCGATCAGGGCCTGCACGTCCTGGGGCCGGCGCCCGGCCACCTGGATGCGCCCGGCATAGGGCACGCTGATGGCCCCGTCGCGGGGCACCACCTGCTCGGGGATGAGGGCGGACTTGGAGCCGGCCGAGAAGCGGTCGGCCACCAGGGGCCCGGAGAACAACCCGCCCGAGCCAGCCTCCCAGACCGAGACGGCCACGTAGTCGCCCACCCCGATCACGGGCTCRAGGGAGGGGCGCCGGTCCCCGAAGGAGGCCAGCAGGCTGTCCAGCGCACGCCCGCGCAGCGCCTCGATCGTGGCCGCCGACAGGTCCACGATCTCGTAGCGGGCGAACGTCCCCTCGCTCGTGGACACGTCCGCCCCCTC